>JBPOHK010000164.1:0-20773 GCA_052035645.1 Pseudomonadota bacterium | reverse complement strand
GTGCTCGAGCGCATGGCCGCCATCCTCGATCCGGCGGGTCACATCATTCCGGCCACCTCGGATCGCGCCGGCGCGCACGTCTCCGCGGGCATCGCCGCGGCCAATCCTGAGTTTGCGCGCGCTCTCGAGGAGGCGCGGCGCGCCCGGAGCGAGGGGCAAGGGCGCTGACCCGCGTCTCCCGCCGGCAGGACTTCGTCAGGCCGCCCTGCGCCGGGGCAGGGCCAGCGCGAGCGGCACGCTGATCGCGGCCGCCGCGATCACGGCGAAGAACGCCAGCATGAAGGACGAAGGGGTGGGGTAGCGCGAGACGGCGCCGTCGGGCGCGACGGCCGACTGCGTCGCGAGCAGGAGGGTGACCACCTGGGTCCCGATCGCAGTGCCGACCGTGCGGCAGACGTGCGAGACGCCGTTCAGCTCGCTGGTACGCTCGTGCGGTGCCACCTCGACGATCAGGTTCGGGATGGCGGTGTAGGTGATCGCGCCGCCGAGCGTGCAGACCAGCGAGCACAGCACCAGCTGCGCGACGCTGCCGTGCAGCGTGGCGAACCCGATCCAGCCCGCGAGGATGATCGAGGTGCCGACCACCGCGGTCCAGCGCGCACCGGACCGCGCGGCCATGTGGCCCGCCCAGGGCGAGGCGACCAGCCCGATCAGGCCCGACGGGACCTTCAGCCAGGCGGCGACGGTGGCCGTGAGCCCGAGCCCAATGCCGGTCCAGACGGGCTGCTGCGCGATCAGCAGCAACAGCATCAGCAGCTGGGCCGAGCCGAGGCCGAACAGCGTCATCAGCAGCATCGTCAGGCCGAGCTGGCGCGTCGCCAGCAACCGGACGTCGATCATCGGCTCCGCGTGGCGCAGCTCGTTGACGATCCAGACGGCCAGCACGAGCAGCCCGCCCAGTATGCAGCCTGCGGCCATCGGGTCGCCGAGCCCGGCCTCCTTCCAGAACTCGAGGCCCAGCAGCAGTGCGGCGATCGCCGGCGCGAACAGCACGCCGCCCAGCCAGTCGAACCGGCCGCGCAGGCCGAAGGCCCGCGACGGCGGCAGCACGGCGAGCACGCAGGCGAGGGAGAGGCCGGCGTGGATCGCGGCCAGCCAGAACGTCGAGCGCCAGCCGATCGCGTCGGCCATCGCACCGCCAACCACGATGCCGAGCATGGCGCTGAAGCTGGCGATGGCGGTCAGCCAGCCGATGGCCCGGGGCACGCGCGGGGCGGGGAAGTACTCCCGCGCGAGCCCGATGCACAGTGGCAGCAGCGAGGCGGCGACCCCCTGGATGCTGCGCCCGACGATCAGCCCGGTCAGCGATGTCGAGGACGCATTGATGATCGAGCCGGTCATGGCCAGCGCCAGCATCACCATGACGATGCGGCGGCGGCCGAAGATGTCGCCTAGGCGCGAGCCCACGGCCGCGGAGATGGCGCCGGCCAGCAGGAAGGTCGTGATCACCCAGCCGGCCGAGGTGGCGCCGAACTCGCGCACCAGCGAGCCGATGACTCCGTAGACCATGCCGACTTCGAACGCGCTGTTGATCTCCGTCAGTGCGAGCACGAACAGGATGGCGCGCAGGCGTCGCTCCGGGAGCGCCGCGGTCGGGGTCGTGGCCACGGGATCGGACATCCTGCGCGCTCCTGCCGAGCGTTCTAAAAATAGAACGACAAGCGAAAATGCGAATATACTATCCGGGAGCCCGACGGTACCTGTCAAACCGCCATGAGCCAGCCGCCAGCGCCTGTCGACCGCATCGAATCGGACATCGTCATCGTCGGCGGTGGCAGCGCCGGTTGCGTGCTGGCGCGGCGGTTGGCGGATGCCGATCCGTCGTGTCGGGTGGTGCTGCTCGAGGCCGGCGAGACCGCTCCGGGCTTCGTCACGGATATTCCGGGCATGACCGTCCGCTTGATGGGCCAGCCGGCGACGGACTGGTGCTATCCCGCGGAACCCGATCCCAGCCTCGGCGGTCGCGTCCTCTACTGGAGCGGCGGCCGCATGCTCGGCGGCAGCAGCAGCATCAACGGGCTCGTGTACATCCGCGGCCTGCGTCGCGATTACGACGACTGGGTCGCAGCCGGGGCCGCCGGGTGGGGCTGGTCCGACGTCGAACCGTATTTCCGCAAGGCCGAGCGCTTCGAGGATGGCGGGCTGGAGTCGCTCGGCACATCCGGGCCCTACACCGTCTCGCGCATCCGCTCGCTGCACTCGCTGACCGAGCCGTACGTCGCAGCGTGCCGCGAACTCGGCATTCCCACCCTCGACGATTACAACCGGGGCGATCGCGAGGGCGCGTTCGTCAATCTGACCAGCCAGCAGGGCGGCCGTCGCTCGAGCACGGCCAACCGCTACCTGCCGCCCGCGGCCCGTGGCGCGAACCTGCGCGTGCTGGCTGGCGCGCGGGCGGAACGAGTGCTGCTCGAGGGCGGACGCGCCGTCGGCGTGCGCTGCCGAACGGGTGAGCGCACCTTCGACGTGACGGCACAGGCGCAGGTGATCGTCAGCGCGGGCGCGCTGCAATCGCCGGCCGTCCTCATGCGCTCGGGCATCGGCCCGGCAGCACACCTGCAGTCGCTCGGCATCGAGGCGAAGGTCGACGCGCCGCAAGTCGGCCGCAACCTGCAGGACCACTGCGGGCTCACCATCAGCAAGTTCGTCAACGTGCCGACGTACAACAGCGAGGCGAGCGGCGTCGCGGCGCTGAAGCACCTGGTGAATTACCTGCTGTTCCGCAAGGGGGCGATGGCCTCCGCCGCGGTTCAGGGCATGGGCTGGACGCGCAGCGATCCGGCCCTGGCCGAGCCCGACATCCACCTCAACTGGCTGCCTTTCGGCGTCGACTACACGGTCTCGCCGCCGGCGCTGCACAGGCGCCCCTGCGTCAGCCTCGGCGTATGCGTGTCGCGCCCGCACAGTCGCGGCGAGCTGCGCCTGCGCTCCGCGTCGGCCGACGACAAGCCAGTCATCGATCACCGGCTGGTCGGGGACGAACGCGACGTCGCGACCATCCGCCGTTCGATCCGGCTCATGGAGAAGGTCTTCACCATGCCCGCATTGCGGGACTCGGTGGTCGGGCCGTGCAATCCATCGCGGCTGCTCGAGAGCGACGAGTCCGTCGACGAATTCATCCGCGCGAACGCGGGCATCGGCTACCACGCCGTGGGCACCTGTCGCATGGGATCCGACGCCGAGTCCGTCGTCGACCCTCAGCTGCGCGTTCGTGGCGTCGAGAACATGCGGGTGATCGATGCGTCGGTCATGCCGCGTCTCGTGAGCGCGAACACCAATGCCGCGAGCATCATGATCGGCGAGAAGGGTGCCGACCTGGTGCGGCGCGACCTGTCCCGCTGAAGGAGTGCTCGTGGGCGATCTCGCATCCGTCATCCAGGAGTTCCAGCGGCTCGGTGGGCCGCTCATCGACGGACGGTGCCTCACGGCGACCCGGGCGGGTACGGTCACCCACGTTGATCCCAATTCCGGCGAGCCCGTGGCCGTGGCGCGCCTCGGCGGTGCCGCCGAGATCGACGCCGCCGTGGAGTCGTCACACCGCGCGCAGCAGGCGTGGATGGCGCAGCCGGCCGCGGCTCGCGTGGCGATCCTGCATCGCTTCGCGGATCTCATCGAGCGGGATGCCGAACGCTTCGTCGACCTGCTGGCCGTCGACGTCGGCGTGCCGTCCTTCATGGGCGTCGGGCTCGCGACGGCCTGGGTTCGGCATTTCGCCGGCTGGGCCGACAAGATCACCGGCGTCGCGGGCGATGCCACGCTGGGTCCGGGCCTCTTCTACACACGTCGCGAACCGTACGGCGTCGTCGGCGTGATCATTCCCTGGAACCATCCGCTCATCGCGACGTGTCAGGTTGCGTTGCCGGCCATCGCTGCCGGCAATGCGGTCGTGCTGAAGCCGCCGTCGGTCACCCCGTTCACTGCGCTCAGGATCGGCGAGATAGCGATCGAGGCGGGCATGCCGGCCGGCCTGCTGAACGTCGTGCCCGGCGATGCCGAGGCCGGCGAAGCATTGATCCGTCACCCGGGCATCGCGAAGATCAGCTTCACCGGCGGGGTCGGCACGGCGCGGCGCATCATGGCGACCGCCGGTGAAGTGCTGAAGCCGGTGTTCCTCGAACTCGGCGGCAAGTCGCCCAATCTGCTGTTCGCCGACGCCGTGCTCGAATCCCAGGTGCCGTTCTCGCTCCACTTCGCGATGGGCATGTCGGGGCAGGGCTGCGTCCTGCCGACGCGGCTGCTGGTGGAGGCGAGCGTCTACGACCGCGTGGTCGCGATGCTGACGGCGATGGCCAGCCAGTTCCAGATCGGGCCGGCGCTCGACCGGCGCACGACCTTCGGTCCCGTGATCGACGGCAAAGCCTGCCAGCGCATCCTCGGCGTGATCGATCGCGCCGTCGCGGGCCGCGAAGGCCGGCTGGTCGCGGGCGGGAAGCGCGTGGGCGGCGCACTCGCCGCGGGCTATTTCATCGAGCCGACCGTGTTTGCCGACGTCGATCCCGGCAGCCGGCTCGCGCGCGAGGAAGTGTTCGGTCCCGTGCTGTCGGTGATCCGCTTCGAGACCGAGGACGAGGCCGTGCGGCTCGCCAACGACAGCGAATTCGGCCTCGGCGCCTACGTGCAGACGACGAATCTCGCCCGCGCGCATCGGCTCGCGGCGCGGTTGCAGGCCGGTTACATCAACGTCAACGGGTTCTCGAACATGGAGCCCGCGGCGCCGTTCGGCGGCTACAAGCAGAGCGGCTTCGGACGCTTCGGCGGCAGCGCGGGGCTCGACGAATACCTGCAGACGAAGTCCGTGTTCATTGCGGCCGACGCCGGTCCGGCCTGAGGCGGGAAGCGACGATGGAATTCCAGCACGATCCCAGCAACGACGACTTTCGCCGCGAAGTGCGGCGGTTCCTGGCGGAGCATCTGCCGAAGGACATGGCGTGGCGCGGCCAGCAGGGCTTCCTGCCGGATCGCCACGACATGCTCGAGTGGACGCGCATCCTGCACGACACGCGCGGCTGGTCGGTGCCGGCGTGGCCGAAAGAGTGGGGCGGGACGGGCTGGACGGTCGAGCAGCGCTACATCTTCGAGGAAGAGTGCTACCTCGCCGGCGCGCCGCTGCAGAACCAGGCCGGGGTGCACCTCGTCGGCCCGGTGATCTGCAAGTACGGCAGCGACGAGCAGAAGCGCCGCTTCCTGCCCCGCATTGCGCGCGGCGAAGTGTTCTGGATCCAGGGCTTCTCCGAACCGGGCGCCGGTTCGGACCTCGCCTCGCTGCGCACGACGGCGATCCGGGACGGCGACCACTACGTGGTGAACGGCCAGAAGATCTGGACCAGCTTCGGTATCTACGGCGACTGGAATTTCGTGCTGGTGCGCACCGATCCGGCGGCCAAGCCGCAGAAGGGCATCTCGTTCCTGCTGCTCGATGCGAAGAGCCCGGGCGTCACCATCCGCCCGCTGACCAGTCTCGAAGGCGCGCATCACCTCGCCGAGGTGTTCTACGACAACGTGCGCGTGCCGGTCGAGAACCTGGTCGGCGAGGAAAATGCGGGCTGGACCTATGCCAAGGCGCTGCTGTTCGACGAGCGGGCCTTCCTTGGCGCGGAGGCCCCGGCGCTCAAGCGCTACCTCGCCAAGATCCGCAAGTACGCCTCGCGCGAGCGCGCGGGTGGACGCCCGCTGATCGAGGACCCGGTGTTCGCGCGCCGCTTCGCCGAGTACGAACTCGAAGTGCTCGCCATCGACATGACCGTGCAGCGCGTCCTGCATTCGCATGCCGAAGGCGCCTCGGCCATGTCGATCGGCTCGATCCTCAAGGTGCGCGGCTCCGAGATGCACCAGCGCCTCACGGAACTGCTGGTCGAGGTGATCGGCGACTACGGCCCGGTCTACTACGCCGATTCGAACGAGGAGCACGAGCTGCGTGGCCGGCCGATGCCGGGGCCGGAGTACGCGGCGGGCCTGGTGGGCGAGCTCGTGTATCGGCGCGCGTGCACGATCTACGGCGGCACGGCGGAAATCCAGCGCAACATCATCGCCAAGGCGATGTTCGGACTGTGAGCGGGCAGCGATGAACTTCGACCTGAACGACGACCAGCGGATGCTGCAGGAAGGCGCGGCGCGCTATTTCGAGAAGTCCTACGATTTGCGCCACCGCCTCGCGCTCGCGCGAACCGGCGGCGGCTTCTCGCGCGACACGTGGCAGGCCTTTGCCGACATGGGCTGGCTGGCGGCCGGCATTCCCGAGGCACATGGCGGGCTCGGCTTCAGCCCGATCGAGCTGGCGGTGCTGGCCGAGGAGATGGGCCGCAACCTGGTGCTGGAGCCGTTTACGGCCTGCGCGGTGTTGCCGGCCGCATTGATCGCAAAGGTGGCCGACGACGCGCAGCAGGGCGAGCGCCTGCCGGCGATTGCCAGCGGCGAATGCCTGTATGCGGTGGCCCTGAGCGAGCCTGCGGCACGCGGTGATCCGGCCCGGGTGACGGCGCAGGCGACCCGGCAAGCCGACGGTTCGTGGCGACTCGACGGGCGCAAGTCGCTGGTGGTCGGCGCGCCCGTGGCGGATCGTCTGCTGGTGGTCGCTCGCGTGTCGGGAGCGGAGGGCAGCCTCGACGGCCTGGCACTGTTCGACGTCGCGAAGGACGCGCCGGGCGTGGTGCTCGAGTCCGTCGCACTGGTCGACGGCACGCCGAGCGCGGACGTCGTGCTCGACGGCGCGATCGTCGATGGGTCGTCATTGCTGGGTACCGCCGGCCAGGCCGGCCCGGGCCTGCAGCGCGCGCTCGACGAGGCCATCGTCGTGCAGTGCGCGGAGACGGCCGGCAGCGTCGAGGACGTGCTGGCCCTGTGCTCGGACTACCTCAAGACCCGCAAGCAGTTCGGCGTGCCGATCGGCAGCTTCCAGGCCCTGCAACACCGCATGGCCGACATGGCGATCGAGGCGTCGCAGGTGCGTGCCAGCCTGCACCGTGGACTGCAGGCGCTGACGACCGGCTCGCCGGAGCGGTGCAGCGTGGACGTGTCGGGCGTGAAGGCGCAGGTGCTGAAGAGCGCGCGCTTCGTCACGCAGCACGGCATCCAGCTGCACGGCGGCTACGGCATCACCGAGGAGTATCGCGTGGGCCACCACTGGCGTCGCCTGCTCGTCACCGACAGCCTGTTCGGCAACCACGCCTTCCACATCGAGCGCTACGCGCGACGCATCCAGCAGGAACGTCCGCAGTAGGGGCCACTCGCGACCAGGAGCACGCGCATGTCGACCATGGATCCGTTCGTTCCGTCCCACGTGCCGCCCGAGCGCATCCGGGATGTCGATCTCTACAACCTGCCGGGGGCCCACGAGGACGTACACCTCGCGTGGAAGAAGGTCCAGGACGAGGCGCCCGCGGTGTTCTTCACGCCGCGCTATGGCGGTTACTGGGTCATCACGCGTGCCGACATCCTCGACCAGGTCTGGCCCGACTTCGAAGGCTTCTCGTCGCGCTCGATCGCCATCCCGCGCAATCCGCAGGCGCCGCCCCAGCTGCCGATCGAGATGGACCCGCCCGTCCACCAGTACTTCCGCCACCCGATCAATCTCGCGGTGTCGCCGAAGGCGCTGCAGCGGCTCTCCGAGCGGGCCCGCGCGCTCAGCATCGAGCTGATCGAGGGCTTCAAGCCGAAGGGCGAGTGCGAGTTCGTCGCGGATTTCGCGGCCCACGTGCCCATGGAAGTCTTCCTCTCGATCGTGGACCTGCCGTCGACCGACCGGGAGTGGCTGATCCGCCGCGCGGAGATCATGACCCGTGGCGGCGAGATCGCGGCGAAGCAGCAGGCGCTGCAGGAAGTCTTCGGCTATCTCGAAAAGGTGATCCAGCGGCGCCGCGAGCAGCCGGGCGACGACCTCATCAGCCGCATCCTGCAGATCAGGGTGGGCGACCGTCCCCTCACGCACCTGGAGGCGCTGAGCGAATGCTCGCTGGTGCTGTTCGGCGGACTCGATACTGTCGCCGGAACCATGGGTTTCTTCGCCCGCTACCTCGCCACGCACCCCGAGCACCGGCGCGAGCTCGCCACGCATCCGGAACGCATTCCGCAGGCCATCGAGGAACTGCTGCGGCGCCACTCGATCCCGACCATCAGCCGCGTGGTCACGCGCGACGTGGAACTCGACGGCGTCACGCTCAAGGCCGGCGACTATGTGCAGCTCACGACCTGTTTCCACGGTCTCGACGAGCGACGCTGGGAGAACCCGCTCGAAGTTCGGTTCGGCCGGTGCGGCCCGACGGACCACATGGCGTTCGGCAAGGGCGTGCATCGCTGCCCGGGCGCGAATCTCGCGCGCGGCGAGCTGCGCGTGTTCCTCGAGGAGTGGCTGAAGCGGATTCCGGATTTCGAGATCAAGCCGGGGGCCGAGGCCGTGACCGCCACCGGCGCGGTGGCGGGGGTGCTGAGCCTGCCGCTCGTCTGGGACGTCTGACGCGCCCCGGATGCCGGGCGCGTCATAATAGACCTTCGCCGGGCACGCCGTCGTAGCTGACGGCACCCAGGCGGGTGACCAGCTCTGGCGTGGCGAAATAGGTGTTCTCGCTGCGCACGCGGCCCTCCGCGTCGAAGTGCACGACGACCACCATGCCTCGGTGCAGCGGGTAGTCGTCGGTGTACTCGAGCACGATGTGATCGTCGCCCCAGCGGGCCACGCGCGGGTCGTCGAGGGCGCGCAGGTATTCGTCGGAGAGTTCCGGCGACAGCAGGGGCAGGGCGCGCTCGTACATCGTCCGGACTGCGTCCGGGCCGTCGAGGATCCAGCCGGGCACCACGTAGCAAGGACGGCTCGAGAGCGCCGCCATCAGGGCCTCGAGGTCCCCGGCGCGCTCACCGGCGATGTGCGCCTCCAGGAACCGACGCGCGTCCGGGTGCATGTCAGCTGATGAGGAAGCCGCCGTCGAGCACGATCGACTGGCCGGTGATGTAGCCACCCGACGGGCCCACGAGATAGAGCACCGCGGCCGCGATGTCCTGGCCGTTGCCCATGCCGAGCGGCAGGCGACTCGGATCCGCGCCGGGCCCGACCATCGCGCCACCGGCGGCGAGGCGCGCCTGCAGGGTCTCGTGGAAGCGCGTCTTGCTGCGCACGGCGCCCGGGTGGACCGTGTTGGCGAGGATCTTCTCGCGCGCGTAGTCGAACGCCACCGAGCGCGTCATGGCGATCACGCCAGCCCGTGAGGCCGCATAGGCCGCGTTTCCGTGCAGGACCGGGTGCAGCGTGCCCATGGTCGTGACGTTGACGATGCGGCCGCCGTCGCCCGAGGCGCGCATCAGGCGCACGCCTTCGCGCATCAGGATGAACGTCGAGCGCTGGTTCACGGACTGCTGGTCGTCGTAGACGGCCAGCGGGGTCTCGAGCAGGTCCATGTTGGCGGTGACCCCGGCGCAGTTCACGAGGATGTCGAGGCGGCCGAACTTCGCCTGCACGGCCTCGAACAGCGCGATGACCGACGCCTCGGACTCGATGTCGGTCGGGATCGCGATGACCCGCTCGCCGCCGGGATCGACCGAGCGGGCGAGGGCGTGCACGCGATCTGGATCCTTGTCCGCGATCACGACGCGAGCACCGGCCGCCGCAAGCACCGGCGCCACGTCGGGCGAGCTGCACGCGCCGCTGTCGCTGACGACGGCCACCTTGCCGTCGATCCGGAACAGTTGCTCGAGACTGATGCTCATGCCGGCCAGCTCAGCACGAGCCGTTCGACGCAGTTGACCTGGCCCGGGCCATAGACCACGGGCTCGCCCGGCTTCACCTGGAAATCCGGGATGCGCGCCAGCCACTCCTGCAGGAACAGCTTGATCTCGAGCTTGGCGAGCAGCGAGCCCGGGCAGCGGTGCGGGCCGGCGCCGAAGCTGTTGTGCTGGTGGTCGGGTCGCGTGAAATCCACCTGCATCGCGTTCGGGTAGCGGCGATCGTCCAGGCCGGCCATCAGCGGCGTGATGTAGACCTTGTCGCCGGCGCGGAAGGTGAGACCCTTGTACTCGTAGTCCCGGGCCAGCGTGCGCGCGGTGGCCGACGGCGCGAAGCGTCGCATCAGCTCCTCGACGGCGGCGTCGACCAGCGCCGGGTTCTCGATCAGCTGCCGCCGGTGGGCCGGGCTCGACGCCATGAAGTTGGCGATGAAGCCGAGCGTCGAGGCGACCGTGTCGAGGCCGCCGAACAGGATGACGAGCAGCATGCTCATGAGGTCGGTCGGGTTGATCGGCTGGCCGTTCGGCTTCGAATGCACGACCGTGCTCAGCACGTCGTCGCCCGGGTGGGCCTTGCGGTCCTCGATCACCGGCATCAGGTAGGCCATCATCAGCGTCGCGGCCTCGTGGCGCTGCTGCGCATTGCCGCGCGTGGACATCTGCGCATAGCGCAGCAGCTTCACGCGGTCGTCCATCGGCAGGTTGGTCAGGCGCATGAAGATCGCGATGGGCAAGATCAACGCGAAGTCCGCCATGAACTCGCATTCGCCCCTGGGCTTGAAGCCCTCGATGAGGTCAACTGCGAGTTGCCGGGTGAAGTCCTTCAGGTCGGCGATGCGTTTCGGCGAGAACCAGGGGTTCAGGATTGCGCGGAACGGCGTGTGCTCCGGCGGGTCGGCCTCGAGCGGCAGCAGGCGGGTGGGGCGGGTGTTCGCCGGCATCGTCACGTCCCGCATCGAGAATGGGTCGTGGTGGCGCTGGGCGAAGTCGATGTCCTCGTAGCGCGTGAAGATCCAGTGTCCGCCGTGGTACGGCGCCCAGACGATGTCCGGACCCTCGTGCAGCTTCTTCCAGGCGCCGTGCAGGTCGGTGGTGCCGCCCGGCGGCGCGTGCACGTTGAAGTCGACGACCCGGTCCGCGGGCACGTGGGCCGGTCGCGGGGCGGGGGGCAGGTTCTCGTGGCTCATGGTCCTCTCCCGACCGTCGGGGTCGTGCTCATCCGGCCAGGTAGCCGCCGTCGACATAGACGCTCTGGGCCGTGATGCAGCGCGCGGCGTCGCTCGCGAAGAACAGCACGGCGCGCGCGATTTCGTCCGGGTCGAGGATGCCGACCTTGAGCGGCATGCGGTTCTGCCAGTCCTCGCCCATCTTGCGCAGCGACTCCGGCGAGAAACTCGACGGGATCGAGCCCGAGCCGCCCGGCGTGTTGGTGCCGCCCGGTCCGACGGCGTTGACGCGGATGCCGTGCGTGCCGAGTTCGACGGCCAGCGAACGCGTCATGGCGGCGACGGCGGCCTTGGCGGCGTTGTAATCGACCTTCCAGCGCACAGGATGCGCCGCGGCGGTGGAACTGATGTTCACGATCGAGCCGCCGCGACCCTGCTGCACCATCTGGCGCGCCACGGCCTGCGACACGAAGAACACGGCCTTCTCGTTGACGGCCATGTAGCGGTCCCACACCTCGGGGGTCATCGTGTCCCAAGTGTACCAGCCGCGCAGGGCGGCGTTGTTCACGAGGATGTCGACGCCGCCGAAGGCGCTCACCGCGGTTTGCACCAGGCGATCGATGTCCGCGCTCGACGAGACGTCCGCGACCTGCGCAACGGCCTTGCCGCCGGCGGCACGGATCTCCGCCGCAACGGCGTCGATGTTGTCCTGCGTGACGTCGGTGACGACCAACGAGGCGCCGGCGTCGGCGAGGCGCAGGGCAATGGCCCGGCCGATGCCGCGACCGGAGCCCGTGACCACGGCCGTGCGGCCGGCCAGGGCGAACATCTGCTGCGTCGTCTGCCAGGTCATGCGTCGTTTCCCCCGATTGGTCCGGTCGATGGTAATGCAGGGGCGGGCGTGTGAAAATGGAAATGTTGTTCGACAATATGAACAGCGGAGGTCGCATGGATCTGTTCGACCTGACCGGCAAGGTGGCCGTGGTCACGGGTTCCACCAAGGGCATCGGCCGCGGCATCGCCGAGTGCCTCGCGGCCGCCGGCGCGCAAGTGATCGTCAGCAGCCGCTCGCAGGCCGACTGCGACCGCGTGGCCACGGAACTGAACGCCGCCCATCCCGGGACGGGTTGCTACGGCGCGGCGTGCGACGTGGCCGACGCCGCCTCGATTACGGCGTTCGTCGCCGCGGTGGAGCGCCGCTCCGGCGGTTTCGACGTGCTGGTCTGCAATGCCGCCCGCATGCCGAAGCTGCAGCCGTTCGGCGAGGTGGCCGACGACGAGTTCCTGGCCCAGTTCGACACCAACGTGGTGAAGGCCTTGCGCCTGTGCATGCAGGCTGCGGCGAGCATGCGGCGACGCGGCGGCGGCAGCATCGTGCTGATCGGTTCGCGCACCGGCCTCACGCCGGCGCCGCAGCAGCTGGCCTATTCGTGCGCGAAAGCGGCCGAGACCCACCTGGCACGGAATCTCGCCGCGCACCTCGCGCCGGACAACATCCGCGTCAACTGCGTGTCGCCCGGCCTCATCCGCAGCGACGCCTCGAGCGTGGTGTTCGACAACCCGGTTGCGCTCGCAGCCTTCGAGCGCGACATCCCGCTCGGCCGTGGCGGCGAGCCGCGGGAAATCGGCGGTGCCGTGGCCTTCCTGGCGTCCGCGGCCGGCGCCTACGTGACGGGTGCAACGATCCCGGTGGACGGCGGCGTGGTCAACCTGCCGCGTTCGCCGGGTACCGCCAGCCCCACCTTCGACGCGACGCGCCGCTAGTTGCGGTAACTGGAGTCGATGCGGTCGAGCCGGCGCAGCATCGCCGGCCAGAGCAGCCGGTCGGCGATGTCGCCGAAGCTGCTCACCTGGCGGGTCACCACGTCCTGCACCGCGGCGGGCGGCAGGAGCGGCGCGGCATTGCCTGCCAGCGCCGCGACCTGGATCGCGCAGGCACGCTCCAGGAAATAGATCGTCTGGAACGCGTCGCCCACCGACGTGCCCACGGCCAGCGTGCCGTGATTGCGCAGGAGCATGGCGTTCTTCGTGCCGAGGTCGCGCACCAGGCGTTCGCGCTCCCCGAGGTCGAGGGCGATGCCCTCGTAGTCGTGATAGGCGAGCCGCCCGTTCATCAACATGGCGGTCTGGTTGAGCGGCAGCAGGCCCTGCGCCTGGCTGGAGACGGCGATGCCCGGCACCGTGTGCAGGTGGATGACGCAGTGCGCGTCGGGCCGGGCCGCGTGCACGGCCGAGTGGATCGTGAAACCCGCCGGATTGATCTCGACCGGCCGCGTCTCGAGCACCCGCCCGGCGAGATCGACCTTCACCAGCGACGACGCGGTGATCTCCTCGAACAGCAGGCCGAGCGGGTTGATGAGGAACTCGGCACGGGGCCCGGGCAACCGCAGCGAGATGTGGGTCGCCAGCAGGTCGTCCCAGCCGAACAGCGCCACGAGGCGATACAGCGCGGCGAGTTCGATGCGCATGCGGCGCTCGTCCGTCCCGGCATCGCGGGTGTCGGTGCCGGGGTGGCTGTCGGTCCTCTGCATCGGCCGTCCCTCCGTCGATCGAGTCACTCAGGGCCCTGGACGCGTTCCTGTTGCGATCTGCGCGTGAATATCGTCGCCGCCGCGCCGCTCGCCACGATCAGCGCGATCGCCAGCCACGACCCCAGGCCGGGGTGATCCTGCCACAACACCATGCCGATCAGGGTGGTGAAGATCACCTGCGAATAGCCGAGCAGGGACACGAGCAGCGTGTGGCCGCGCTGATACGCCAGGGTCAGCAACACCTGCCCGAGCGTCGCGAGCACGCCGACGGCCAACACGCAGGCGATGCCTGCGGCGTCGATGGCGGTCGGGTCGGTCGCGAGGCACCACGGCAGCGCGCCCAGGGTGGTGAACAGGCCGAAGTACCAGACCGTGCGGGTGACGGGCTCGTCCAGCCGGCCGAGGGAACAGATGTTGAGCGCCGCGACCACGGCGGTGACCGCGGAGGCCAGCGCGAGCGCGACGCCCAGCCACTGGGAGCTGTGATAGCTCGGGCGCAGGAGCAGGAGAATTCCGGCGAAGCCGCCGAGCATCGCCGCGACCATCGAAAGCGGCGGGCGCTCGCGGTGGCGCAGCAGCAGCCAGCTCGCCATCAGCAGTGGCGAAGTGTAGTTGAGCGTCACCGCGGCCGAGAGCGGCAGCAGCGTGATGCCGCCGAAGTACGCGATCATACCGACGAAGCCCGCGGTTCCGCGCTGGAGGTGCGCACGCCAGTGCGGCGTTCGCAGCGCCACGCCGGTCGCCCGCATGTACCCGCCCATCAGCAGGACCGAGATCAGACCTCGGTAGAACAGGGTTTGCCCGAGCGGCACGCCCGCGTCGGCGGCCAGTTTCACGGCGGCCGCCATCGCCGCGAACAGCAGGCTCGCGCCCAGCATCCACAGCGACGCGTGGACCTTCGGGGAGGCACTCATCCTGCGATGCGCAGCTGCTCGATGCGGCGCAGGGCGACGGTCGCGTCGTCGACGAGGCGGTCGACGATGGCCTCGACCGGCTCGATCCTGTCCGCAAAGACGGCGGAATGGCCGAAGTCGAGCATGCCGCGACTCGCGTCGCCGGTCAGGTAGGCGTCGCGCGTCACGGCGCCGCTCACGTGCGGCCGGAACTGCTCGAAATCCGTGATGCCGGCTCGGTCGAGTTCCGCCACCGCGCGGGCCGATGCATTGGCATACACGCGGTGGTCGTCGCGCAACGCCGTCTTGACCACGAGGCTCTCGGTGCCGTCCGCCGTGACGATGCGTTCCTTGTGGTCGCGGTGGATCCACAGTTCCTCCGCGACCAGCATCCGCGTGCCGACCACGACGCCGTCGGCGCCCATGGCGAGCGCGGCCGCGAGCTGGCGGCCCGTGCCGATGCCGCCGCCGATCACGACCGGCTTGTCGATCACGGCCGGTGCGTGCGCGGCCTGCACCATCGTGCCGATCCGGTAGATGCCCGGGTGCCCGCCGCATTCGGCACCCACGACGATCACGGCATCGACGTCGAGGCGGCACGTGCTGAGGGCGTAGCGGACCGCCGGCACCTTGTGCAGCACCTTGATGCCGGCCTCCCGCAGCAGCGGCAGCAGCGGCTCGGGGCTGGCGCCCGCCGTCTCCACGCACGCCACGCCTTCCTCCCGCAGCACGTCCACGTGCTGCCGGGCGCGCTCGAGACCGTTGGCCTGCCGGGAGATGTAGAGATTCACGCCGAATGGCTTGCCGCCCGTCAGCTCGCGGCACCTGCGGATCTCGTCGCGCAGGCCCTCGGGCTCGTTGCCCCAGCCTGCGGCGACGATGAATCCCATGGCCCCGGCGTTGACCACGGCGGCGACGTAGCGCGCGTCGGAGACCGCGGGGCCCATGCCACCGCAGAGGATCGGGTGGCGGATGCCCAGCAGGTCGGTCAGGCGTGTGCGGAACAGCGGCTCGCGCATCTCTCGGTCGTCCGGGTTCGCTCAGGAGTGACGGATCACGACCTTGCCGACGTGACGCCCCGCCGCGAAGTACTCGAAGGCGGCGCGCGCCTCGCTGAAGCCGAACACGCGATCGACGACCGGGCGCAACCCGCCCGCGGAGAGCGCGCGGTTCATGGCCTCGAAATGCTCGCGGCTGCCGACGCGCGTCGGGTGCAGGTTGACCCCTCGCATCGCGAATGCACCTGCCGGAACCGGCTTCGCCGCGGTGTCGCGCACGCCGATGGCGACCAGCGTGCCGCCCGGACGCGTCGCCTCGATGCAGCCGACCAGGAAATCGCCGCCGGCCGTGCTCAAGGTCCAGTCGACGCCCCCGTCGCTGACGGCGCGCACGGCTGCCGCCCAGTCCCGGTCCCGTGCGGCGACGATCACCTCCTGTGCGCCGATCGCGCGCAGGCGATCGACCTTGCCGGTGCTGGTCGTCGTCGCGACCACCCTCGCTCCGGCCATGCGCGCGAGCTGGATGGCGAACACCGCCACGCCGCCGGATCCCTCGACCAGCACGGAGTCGCCCGGCCGGACATCGGCGTGCACGAACAGCGAGGTCCACGCCGTGACGCCCGCGCAGGGGAGGGTGGCCGCCTCCTCGAAACTCAGGTGCGCGGGAACGGCGACGAGTTCGTCCTCGTGCACGACGGTCCGTTCGGTGAGAGTGCCGTCGTCCTGCAGCGAGCTGCGGCCCATGAAGTTCATGCCGGCCGGCATGCGCCCCCGCAGCCAGTCGGCGTAGAAGGTCGTCGCGACGCGGTCGCCCACCGCGACGCGCCGCACGTCGGGTCCGATGGCCACGACCTCGCCGGCGGCATCGCTGCCGGGAATGCGGCGAGCGGCGAGCGGCGCCATCTTCGCGAGCACGCCCTGCACGTCCAGCAGTTCGCGGTAGTTCAGCGAGGAGGCATGCACGCGCACCACGACCTGTCGGCCGGTCGGCGGAGTCGGGTCGGATTCCTCGTGCAGGCCGAGGCCGGCCGGGCCGGTGTACGAATCGATGCGATAGACCTTCATGCGACGACCCCTGGTATTCAGATCACGTCGTCGCCACGCATCAGCACGTCGGTGCCGCCGTCGCACACCGGCACCTGGCCGACGAGGTAGCGATTGTCGGGGCTGGCCAGGAACGCGAGCACCAGCGCCAGGTCTGCGGGCTCGGCGGCGTCCGCAACCGCGCGCGGCACGGCCCGGGCGAGCACGGCGCGACCTTCGGCCGTCTCGAGCAGCGGAATGGTCATCGGCGTGCGCACGAGGCCCGGCGCGACGCCGTTCAGGAGCACTCCGGCGCCGGCCCACTCCGGCTGCTTCGACGTGCGGCGGATCCAGCGCGTCACGGCACGCTTGGACGCCGCATACACCTGGCCTTGCCGATGGCCGGGCTCCGCGTTACCGGGTGCCGCCGCCAGAGCGCGTGCCTGCACCTCGTCGCCGGCGAGGCACGCCTCGACGATGTCCGCGTCGAACGGCAGGAACGAGGCCGACGATGAGACGATGACGCAGCGGGGCGAGCGTCCGCGCGCGAGCAACTCGCGCAGGCCTTCGGCGAGCGCCACGGCGCCGAAATAGTTGACCGAGACGACCGCCGGTCCGTCCTGGGTCGACAACCCGGCGCACTCGATCAGGGCGTCGAGGCCGCCGGGACACGCGGCGCGTACCGCGGCGACTGCGTGCTCGCGCCCTGCGCGCGTGCCGAGGTCCGCTGCGATGTCGGTGCCGGCCAGGTCGATGCCGACGACGTGCTCGCCGCGCGAGCGCAGCAGCTCGGCCGTGGCCCGGCCGATGCCGGAGCGTGCGCCGGTGACGACGTTGATTCGCGCGGAAGCGTGGCGGGTCATGGCGGATTCCTGTGGGGTCGGGTTCAGCGCGGTGCCACGGCGAGCAGCACCTTGCCGCGTGCGTGACGGGATTCGCTGCGTTCGTGCGCTGCGGCACAGTCCTCGAGCGGGAACACCGAGTCGACGGCGACGGTGAGCCTGCCGGCATCGATCAGCTCGGTGACGCGACGCAGTCGCTCGCCGTTCGGAACCACCTGCGCGGTTGCGCCGCGGCACCCATGCGGAGCGCCGTCGGCGTCGCTCACCGGCGGCATCGCGATTGCGACCAGCAGGCCGCCCGCGCGCAGTGTCGACCACGCGGCAGAACGCGTGTGGCCGCCGGCACCCTCGAGCACGAGGTCGAAGCCGCGCAGCGCATCGGCCCAGCCTTCGCGCGCGTAGTCGACGCATTCGTGTGCACCGAGTGAGCGCAGGAACGCATGGTTGGCCGGGCTCGCCACGGCCACGACGCGCGCGCCTGCATTGCGCGCGAGTTGCACGGCGAACTGGCCGACGCCACCCGCGGCCGCGGTCACGAGCACGGACTGCCCCAACTGCAACTGGCCGAGGTCGAAGAGTGACTGCCAGGCCGTCAATGCCGCGAGGGGCACGGCGGCCGCGTGTTCGAGCGCGATCTTCCGCGGCGCCGGGGCAACGTGCGTGTGATGCACTGCAACAAGCTCGGCGTAGGCGCCCGGGCGCGACATGTCGCACATCGCGTAGACGGGATCGCCCACGCGAAAACCCGTGGCATCGGGGCCGAGTCGTTCGACGGTGCCAGCCACGTCCCAGCCGAGGATGGCGGGGAATTCCAGCGGCACGAACTGGCGGAAATCGCCGCGCCGGAATTGCCAGTCGGCCGGATTCACCGCGGCCGTGTGGACGCGCACCAGCACGTCGCCCGAATGGAGGACCGGCTCCGGGGCGTTTTCGCAACGCAGCACGGAACGATCGCCGTAGTCCTGGATGCGCACCGCTTTCATGGCTCGGGAATCTCCGGCAGGTCCTTGCGGGAAGCGTGCGTACCGCCGGCCGGCCGCAGTCGGGTTCCCGCTGTTGTATCTTCGCCTCATTGTTCATAAATATGAACGCTAGTCAAATATCCGTTGACGGCATCACGGCGATACTTTAAAAACGAGTGCAGGTTCGATTGTTGTGCGCTCTTTTCTCGCAGGGGGAACCGTGAATAGAAAGATGATCAACGCCACGGCACGCGGCAGCCTGACGCTCGCGACCGTGATTGCCTCGGTGCTCGGCTCCGCGCAGGTGCGCGCCGACGAGGACCAGGCGGCCAGGGCGACGAGCGGCGGTATCGAGGAGGTCATCGTCACCGCGCAGCGCAAGGAAGAGTCGCTGCAGGACGTGTCGCTCTCCGTGTCGGCCGTCAGTGCCGATTCGCTCGTCACGCGCGGCATCAACAACCTCTCCGACATCCGTCCGGGCATGATCCCGGGCGTGGTCGTGACGCAATTCTCCGGCGGCCAGTCGGTGCTCGCGATCAACATCCGCGGCGTGGCCATGTCCGACCCGACGCAGGGCACGGTCGAACTCACGGTGCCGGTCTACGTCGACGGCGTGTTCCTCGGCCGCGGCCAGGGCCTCGGCCTCGACCTGATCGATCCGGAGCGCGTGGAAATCCTGCGCGGTCCGCAGGGCCAGCTGTTCGGCCGCAACGCCGAGGGCGGCGTGGTGCAGTACGTCACCCGCAAGCCGACGGGCGAGTGGGGCATGCGCGCCAGCGCCTCGCTCGGCAACTACAACGAGCAGAACTACAAGCTGGCGGTCGAGTTGCCGGAAGTCGGCGGCTTCAGCACTCAGCTGAGCGCGATGAAGCGCAAGCACGATCCGTACGTCGAGATGTCGAACAACGTGACGTACCCGGGCGGCGAGACACCTCCGGGCCCGCACGAGGGCCATGTGCTCCTCGATGCGACGGGCTTCCGCGCCGCGATCCGCTATCAGAACCACGAGAATTTCACGGCCGACTACTCGTACGACTACTCGGACCAGTTCGCGACCGAGGGCCTGGTGACCTGGCTGCCGGTCGACATCATCGGCCGCACGCCGACCTCGCCGATGCCCGCCTACGACGGTGAACTGCCGGACAAGACCATCGAGAAGTACTACAACCTCGGCTTCCGCCTGCCGACCGACGGTCATGCGCTGACGCTGAACTACCAGCTCAACGACCGCATGACGCTGAAGTCGATCACCTCCTACCGCACGACGGAACGCCACGGCAGCAATACGCTGGGCCCCGGCCTGCCGGCCGGCGTGAGCTCGAACGGCTACATCTACACGCTGGCCAAGGAAGACCTGGCCCAGAACCAGACCAGCCAGGAGTTCCAGTTCATCGGCGTGTGGGACCAGTGGGACCTGACGGCGGGTGCCACCTGGTTCAACGAGCAGGTGTCCGACTACCGTCGCAGCCGGCTGACCGGCCCGGGCATCCAGCCGGGGTACACGTTCATCAGCCCGGCTTCCCTGGGCTTCTGCGCGACCTTCAACCTGGATCCCTGCCAGACGACGCTGAGCAAGCAGGTGGCCGAGACCGATTCCTACGGCCTCTATGCACAGGGCAGCTATCGGCCGGCGGCGCTCGACGAACGGCTCGAACTGACGCTTGGCTTGCGCTACACCGACGACACCAAGGACGCTCGGCGCATCCGCAACCAGTCGGGTCCGTGGACCGGACCGCCCGCAGAGTTCAGCGCCTCGCGCGTCGACCCGGCCGCGTCGGTCAGCTGGAAGTTCACGGACGACATCCGCGTCTACGCGCGTTACGCCACGGGCTATCGCGCGGGCGGCGCCAACGTGCGGTCCTCGAACTTCTCGAGCTTCGACGAGGAGGAGAACGAGGCCTGGGAGCTGGGCCTGAAGTCGCTGTTCTTCGACAACCGGCTGCAGGTCAACCTCGCGGCGTTCCACAACACGATCAAGGGCGAGCAGCTCACGATCCAGGAGTCGCCGACCACGAACCCGTCGCTGACCAATACCTTCAACAACCCCATCGACAAGAAGGTCAAGGGTCTCGAAGGCGAAGTGCAGTGGGCCGTGGTCGATGCCCTGCGTCTCGGCCTGACGTTCACCTACATGGATGCAGGCGACGACTGGAAGGAGTACGACAACCCGTTTACGGCTACGGTGGGCGACTTCGCGCGCTTCTACACGGTCGCGGCGCCGGAACTCTCGGGTTCGTTCACGGTGGACTACAACCAGCCGGTCGGCGTGGGTGAGCTGGCGTTCCACGCCGGCTACGCCTACTCGGACGACACCTGGTACACCCCGGGCGCGCAGCTCGTGGCCAGCTTCGGCCCGAACTACGAGCGTCCGACCGGCCAGGGCAAGCAACTCGATGCGCGCATCGGCTGGAAGAACATCGAGGCGACCGGTGGCGTCTGGGAGATTGCCCTGTGGGGCAAGAACCTGACCGACGAGTCCGAGATCGTCTACGGGTTCGACGGTTGCGCCTTCGGCGGCGGGTTCTGCGGCTTCCGCCAGAACCCGATGACCTACGGCATCGAGGTGCGTTACGAGCACTGAGCCTCTCGTCCGGTAACGGATGGTAAGAAAGCGGCGCTTCGGCGCCGCTTTTTTTCGGCCCGGGATTAC
>JBPOHK010000032.1:0-15849 GCA_052035645.1 Pseudomonadota bacterium | reverse complement strand
GTCCCCTTTATCCCCGCGTTCAGGCGAGATAGTTCGCGAGGTACTCGCCGAAGTCGCCGCGCGGCGCGGCCTCGAGCGCACGCGCCGCCTCGAGCGATTCGGCGGCCTCGCCGGCGAACTCCGCGAGCCGCGCCGCGTTCGGCGGGTAGAGGACGAGGAAGTAGGCCTTGTGCTGGCGCGACAACCGGAGCGCGAGGTCGAAGAACGACTCGCCGGTGTCGCGCAGCTCCTTGATCAGGCGCGCCGAGGGCGTCAGCGCCACGTCGTCGAGCTTGGCCGCCTGGGTGGCGAGCGCGGCGGTGTAGGGCCGCGTGGGGTCTCCCTCGTCGAGCAGCTCGCAGATGCCCTGCATCTGGTCGAGCAGCTCGCGCGCCCAGTCGAGCATCGCGACCGGCCGGCCGTCGTGCCGCAGCACGAGGCCGCGCTCGCGGCCGCGGCGCGCCACGACCACGTGGTTGCGGTCGAGCGCGGCCTGCTCGGACGAGTCGATCAGCGGGCTGTCGCGGGTGAGGCACAGCACCAGGAAGGCCTCGAGGAAGCGCAGCTTGTTCTGGTTGACGCCGACGGGGTCGAAGGCGCTGACGTCGAGCGCGCGCACCTCGACGTATTCGACGCCGGCGCGCTGCAGGGCCTTGGTCGGCCGCTCGCCGGGCTGGGTCACCCGCTTCGGACGGATGAAGCTGTAGTACTCGTTCTCGATCTGCAGCAGGTTCGCGTTCAGCTGCCGGTATTCGCCGTCGACCTTCACGCCGATGCGCTCGTACGGCGGGTGCGGCGTGCTGATGGCGCGCGACAGGTCGCGGACGTAGTGCTCGAGGCTGTTGACCGACACCCGCAGGCCAGCCTGGCTCTTGTTGCGGTAGCCGAGGTCGCTCATGCGCAGCGAGGTGGCGTGCCGCGCGTAGAGGGTGCCCGGCATGAATTCCTCGAGTCCCTCGACGCGCCGGCCCTGCAGGAACGAGCGGCACAGCGCGGGCGAGTTGCCGAACAGGTACAGGACGATCCAGCCGTGCCGGCGGTAGTTGCGCAGCAGCGAGAAATACACGTCCGAGCGGAAGGCCGCGCCGGTGTCCCGCGAGGCGAGGATCTCGCCGAGCACCGGCCACAGGCCCTCGGGGAACGAATAATTGAAGTGCACGCCCGAGATGGCCTGCATCACGCGCCCGTAGCGGTGGCCGAGGCCGACGCGGTACACGCTCTTCATGCGGCCGACGTTCGAGGAGCCGTATTGCGCGATCGGGATGCTCTCGTCGCCCTCGATGGCGCACGGCATGCTGGTGGCCCACAGCAGTTCGTCCTCGAGGTGCCGGTAGACGAACTGGTGGATGTCGCAGAGGTACTGCACCAGTTCCCAGGCGTGCGGGAACGGCGGGGTGACCAGTTCGATCAGCGCCTCGGAGTAGTCGGTCGTGACGTGCTCGTGGGTGAGCGCCGACCCGAGCGCACGCGGGTGCGGCGACAGCGCGATGCGCCCCTTCGCGGTCACGCGCAGCGACTCCCGCTCGACCCCCTTCAGGCCGCCCTGCAGCACGCCACGGACCCGGCTGTTCACCAGGGCGGCGAGGCGCTTTTCGAAGGCACGGTCCATCGGCATCGGTCGCGGCGCCCGCCAAAAAAGGGCGCACAGGTTACCAGAACACGCCGCGGGGTCGTGGCGGCGGGTATGCTGGCGACATGCGACCGGTCGTGGGAGTGCTCGTCGTTGCCGCAGCGCTGGGGCTGGCCGCCTCCGGATCGGCGCTCGCCGAGGATTCGCTGCGCTGCGGCAGCCGGCTCGTGAGCGTCGGCGACGGCAAGGACAAGGTGCGCACGCTCTGTGGCGACCCGACCAGCGTGAGCTACGGCGGCACCGTGCGCCGGCGCGAGGGCTATCCGCGCGGTCCGTACGACGACTGGTACTTCGGCCCCGGCTGGGTGGACCTCCCGGTCGAGCTGTGGACCTACAACTTCGGCAGCAGCAAGCTGCTGCGCAAGCTGCGCTTCGTCGGCGACGAGCTGGTCGAGATCCGCAGCGAGGGCTACGGCTACTGAGGGCGGGCGGGCCGCGCGCTCACTTCCGCGCGGCGATCCATGCGTCGATCCTGCGCTCCAGCGCCGGCATCGGCATCGAGCCGCCGCCCGCGACCTGCGCGTGGAACTCGCGGATGTCGAACCGCGCGCCGAGCTGCTGCTGGGCGCGCTCGCGCAGGCGGCGGATCGTCAGCTCGCCCAGCTTGAAGGACAACAGCAGGCCCGGCGCCGCGAGGCTGCGGTCCACGTCCGCCTCGACGGCCGCCTCGCCGAGCCCGCTGTTCGCGCGCAGGTACTGGATGGCCTGCTCGCGCGTCCAGCCGCGGGCGTGCAGGCCCGTGTCCACCACGACGCGTGCCGCCATCCACAGGTCCGTCATCAGGTAGCCGGCGAGACTGCCCGCGTCGGCGTACAGCCCGAGGTCGCGGCCCAGCGACTGCGCATAGAGCGACCAGCCCTCGCGATACGTGAAGTCGTCGCCGATGCGCCGCACGCGGGGCCAGCCGGCGTGCCCGATCGCCAGGGCCGCCTGCAGGTGATGGCCGGGCACCGCCTCG
Source organism: Pseudomonadota bacterium (assembly GCA_052035645.1). Classification (GTDB taxonomy): domain Bacteria; phylum Pseudomonadota; class Gammaproteobacteria; order Steroidobacterales; family Steroidobacteraceae; genus RPQJ01. The sequence continues at coordinate 13,282 of JBPOHK010000032.1, read as the reverse complement.
TGCAGGAACTGCGTCTCCACCAGGCAGGTCGAGCGCGTCTCGAGCGCGCTGGTGTTCACGTACAGCACGCCGGGCGCCCCGGCGGCGGGCGGCGGCGGGCGATAGTTGGCCGTGCCGGCATACTGCGCGCGCACCGGCTCGGTCGCGCGGATCGCGAGCGGCCGCCCGGGCAGCTCGGCGAACAGCAGCGGCAGCGCCGCCTGCACCCGCGACTGCACCGCGGCGTAACGTGCGAGCAGTTCCGCCGGCGTCGCCGCGCGCCGGTCCGGCTGCTGGCACAAGGCTTCGAAATGGCTGCGCAGGTCGGGCGCGGCGCCGCCCTGGCGCATGAGCCGCTCCGCCTCGGCGCGGATGCGAGCCACCTCGCGCAGGCCGAGCTGGTGGACCTCCTCCGGCGTGAGCTGGGTGCCGCCGTAGTAGCGCACGAGGTAGGCGTACCAGAGGTCGCCGCTCGGCAGCGCACCCATGCCCGTCGTCGTGCGCGCCCGCGGCAGGTATTCCTTCTGGAGGTAGTCGTGCAGGCGCCGGTACGCCGGCAGCACCTGCCCACCGAGACGAGACTGCCAGGCCTCGATCAGCCGCTTGCGGTCCGCGACCGGGATGCCGGCGGGAAAATTGAGGATCGGCTGCCAGAACAGGCTCTGCCGGGGATCGCCGACGCCAATCTGTGCGAGCGGCCCGAGCGCGCGCTCGACGACGGGCTTCGGGTAGACGACCCCGCGGTCGACGCCCGCGCGCAGGTCGTTGATGGCCTGGTCCACCCAGGCGACGAACCCGTCCATGCGCCCGAGGAAGCGGTCGTAGTCCGCGGTGCTGCGGAAGGGCTGCGTCTCCTGGCCCGTGCCGAGCACGGCGAAACGCACCGGCAGGTTGAGCGCCGGATCGAGCGCCAGCAGCTCGCCGGGAAAGCGATACCCCTCGATCGCGATCTCGCGCCCGGTCTTCAACGCGTCGTAGGTGACGCGCTCGTCGGGCGACAGCTTCGCCGGATCGAGGCGGGCGAGGCGCTCGAGCGCGCCCTGCTCGACGGCGAGTCCGTCCGCCATCCAGTTCGGGCTGGCGTAGTCGCCGAAGCGTCCGTCGTGACGGTGGTCGCCGAGGAAGGTCGCATGCAGCGGGCGCAGCGCGAGGTAGTCGTCCCAGTACGCCTCGGCGACGGCGTTGAGCTCGGTCGCGGTCGCACCCGAGGCCGGCAGTGGCGACGGCGACGCGCCCGCCTCCAGCGCCTGCGGCGCGTGCGGCCGCGAGCAGGCGACGAGCGCCGCGACCGCGACCAGCAGGACGCCCTTGCGCAGCACGCGGCGGCTCACTTCTCGACGATGGCGGTCACGCCCATGCCGCCGGCGGTGCAGATCGAGACCAGGCCCCGCCCGCCCCCGCGTTCGTCGAGGGCCTGGGCCAGGGTCGCAAGGATGCGCGCGCCGGTGGCGGCGAACGGGTGGCCGACTGCGAGGCTGCCGCCCTTCACGTTCAGCCTCGCCCGGTCGATCGGGCCGAGCGGCGCCGGCAACCCCAGGCGCTCGCGGCAGAAATCGGCGGACTCCCAGGCCGCGAGCGTGCACAGCACCTGCGCGGCGAAGGCCTCGTGGATCTCGTAGAGGTCGAAGTCCTGCAGCCGCAGGTTCGCGTCCGCCAGCATGCGCGGCACGGCATAGGCCGGCGCCATCAGCAGGCCCTCGTCGTGCACGAAGTCGACCGCGGCGACCTTGCCGAACGTCAGGTACGCGAGCACCGGCAGGCCCCGCGCCCGCGCCCAGGCTTCGCTGGCGAGCAGCACGGCCGCCGCACCGTCGGTCATCGGCGTGGCGTTGCCGGCGGTGAGCGTGCCCTGCCCCTGCATCGGGAACGCCGGTTTCAGCCCGGCCAGCTTCTCGAGCGTGGTGTCGCGGCGCAGGTTGTTGTCGGATGCGAGGCCGCGGAACGGCACCACGAGGTCGCGATAGAAGCCCGCGTCGTAGGCGGCCGCAGCCCGCTGGTGGCTCTCGAGCGCCAGCCGGTCCTGCGCCTCGCGCGAAATCGACCAGCGCCGTGCCATCAGTTCGCAGCTCTGCCCCATCGACAGGCCCGTGCGCGGCTCGGCGACCGCGGGCAGGTTCGGCTTGAGATGGCCGGGCCGCAGCCCCAGCCAGGGCGCGAGCCGCTCGCCGGCCGTGCGGCCGCGGGCACTGCGCAGCATCAGCTTGCGCAAGCGCTCGCTCACGCCGATCGGGGCGTCGCTCGCGGTGTCCACGCCCGCGGCGATGGCGCAGTCGATCTGGCCGGTTGCGATCTTCAGTCCGAGCAGGACGGCCGTCTCGAGGCTGGTGCCGCAGGCCCGCTGCAGGTCGAACGCCGGCGTCTCGGGCGCCAGGGTCGTGGACAGCACGGCTTCGCGCGTCAGGTTGAAGTCGCGCGGGTGCTTCAGAACCGCGCCGGCCCCGACGTCGCCGAGGCGCTCGCCGGCGAGCCCGAACCGGTCGACGACGCCCTGCAGGGCCGCCGTCAGCATCTCCAGGTTGCTGCACTCCGCGTACGCCCCCATCGCCCGGGCGAACGGGATGCGACTGCCGCCCACGATGGCGACGCGGCGTACCTCGGTTCCGACCAGCATGCGGGCTGCCTCCGTCAGGGGAGGCGATTATAGGGGGCGGGCGGCGAGGCGGGGCGGCCGGACTGGTATCCTTAGGGGTCATCCCCCTTTCCCACGCCAGAGGCTACGGAGCCCCCCATGAGTCACCTGCAGCTGAGAGCGTCCGACGGCCACGAACTCGCGGCCTACCTGGTCAAGCCGGAGGGCACGGCCCGGGGTGCCGTGGTGGTGATCCAGGAGGTGTTCGGCGTCAACTCGCACATCCGCCGCGTGGCCGAGCAGTACGCTGCGGCCGGGTACCTGGCGATCGCGCCGGCGATGTTCGACCGACAGCAGCGCGGCGTCGAGCTCGGCTACGACGCCGCAGGCATCCAGACCGGCATCGGCTACATGATGAAGGCGGACACGGCGGGCGCGATGGCCGACGTGACTGCGGCGATCGACGCCGTCTCCCACGCCGGCAAGGTCGGCATGGTCGGCTACTGCTGGGGCGGCCGCGTCACCTGGCTCGCGGGCTGCCACACGAACATCGCGGCCGGCGTGGCCTACTACGGCGGCGGCATCGCCCAGCTTCTGAAGGAGACGCCGCGCTGCCCGATGATGTTCCACCACGGCGAGAAGGACGGGCACATCCCGCTCGGCGACGTCGAGGCCATCCGCAAGGCCTACCCGCAGGGCATCTACCACCTGTACCCGGCCGGCCATGGCTTCAACTGCACGGAGCGCGCCGACTTCGAACCCGCCAGCGCGCACCTCGCGTTCGACCGCACGCTCGAGTTCTTCCGCCAGCACGTGGGATGAGGCCGCGGCCGCCCGCGCCCGAGGAGATGGACATGACCCTGACGCTCAAGGATTCCGCGCTCTTCCGCCAGCAGGCGTACATCGACGGCGAGTGGGTCGATGCGCGCAGCGGCCAGTCGGTCGCGGTGACCAACCCGGCGAGCGGCGCGAAGCTCGGCACCGTGCCGAACCTCGACGCGCTCGAAGTGCGCCGCGCGATCGAGGCGGCCGCGTCGGCATTCCCGGCCTGGGCCGCGCGCACGGCCAAGGACCGCGCCGCGATCCTGCGGCGCTGGCACGACCTGATGCTCGCGAATGCCGACGATCTCGCGACGCTGATGACCGCCGAGCAGGGCAAGCCGCTCGCCGAGGCGAAGGGCGAGATCGCCTACGCGGCCTCGTTCATCGAGTGGTTCGCCGAGGAAGGCAAGCGCCTCTACGGCGACATGATCCCGGGCCACCAGCCGGACAAGCGCATCCTCGTCATGCGCCAGCCGGTCGGCGTCGTGGCGGCGATCACGCCGTGGAACTTCCCGGCCGCGATGATCACGCGCAAGGCCGGTCCCGCGCTCGCCGCGGGCTGCACCTTCGTGTGCAAGCCGGCGATGCAGACGCCGTACTCCGCGCTCGCGATGGCCGAGCTCGCGCACCGGGCCGGCGTGCCGAAGGGCGTGTTCAGCGTCGTCACCGGCCCCTCGACCGCGGTCGGCGGCGAGATGACCTCGAACCCGATCGTGCGCAAGCTGACGTTCACGGGTTCGACCGAAGTCGGCAAGAAGCTGATGGCCCAGTGCGTGCCGACGCTGAAGAAGCTGTCGCTCGAACTCGGCGGCAACGCCCCGTTCATCGTGTTCGACGACGCCGACCTCGACGCGGCCGTGCAGGGTGCGATCGCCAGCAAGTACCGCAACACCGGCCAGACCTGCGTCTGCGCGAACCGGCTGCTGGTGCAGGAAGGCGTGTACGACGCGTTCGTCGCGAAGCTCGCCGACGCCGTCGGCAAGCTGCGGGTGGGCGACGGCCTGAAGGGCCCGACCGAGCAGGGACCCCTGATCGACGACAAGGCGGTCGCGAAGGTCGAGGAGCACATCGCGGACGCGCTCGCCAAGGGCGGCAGGATCGCGCTCGGCGGCAAGCGCCACGCGCTCGGCGGCACCTTCTTCGAGCCGACGATCATCACGCACGTCACGCCGGAGATGGCGGTCGCGCGCGAGGAGACCTTCGGCCCGGTGGCGCCCGTGTTCTCCTTCAAGGACGAGAAGCAGGCCATCCGCATGGCGAACGACACGGAGTTCGGCCTCGCCTCGTATTTCTACACGCGCGACCTCGCGCGCGCCTTCCGCGTCTCGGAGGGGCTCGAGTACGGCATCGTCGGCCTCAACACCGGCATCATCTCGACCGAGGTCGCGCCCTTCGGCGGCGTCAAGGAATCCGGCTTCGGCCGCGAGGGCTCGAAGTACGGCATCCTCGACTACACCGAGCTGAAGTACCTCTGCATCGGCGGCATCGAGGGTTGAGCGACCGCGCGCTGCTCCTGCTGCTCGCGGTGATCGTCGCGGTCGGCTCGGTCGCGACCAACCTGTACATCCCGGCGCTGCCGGACGTCCGCGCGCATTTCGGCGCGGACGTCGCGCACGTGCAGGCGACCTTCTCGGTGTCGCTGGTGACCTTCGCGGTGGGGATGCTGGCCTGGGGCCCGATCTCCGACCGCTACGGCCGTCGCCACGCCGTGCTGGCCGGCATGGGCATCGTGGTGCTCGGGGCCACGCTCGGCCTCACCGCGCAGAGCCTGCCCTGGCTGGTGGCGGCCCGTGCGGTGCAGGCGTTCGGCACGTCGGTCGGCATCGCCGTGTCGCGCGCGATCATCAGCGACCGCTTCCCGACCGAGCGCATGGCCAGCGCCATCGCGCAGCTCGCGGTGGTGTCGGTGCTGGCCAACGGCCTCGCGCCGGTGCTGGGCGGGCTGCTGACCGAGAGTTACGGCTGGCGGGCCGTGTTCGCGGCGCTGATCGTGTTCGCCCTGCTGCCGGCCTTCTTCGCCTGGAGGCACCTGCCGGAGACGCGCGACCAGGGCCGCCCGCCGCCGGACCTGGGCGAGATGCTGGAGGTCGCGGCGCGGCTGCTGCGCAACCGCCGGTACCTCAGCTGCGCGCTGCAGACCTCCTCGGCGTATGCGCTCTTCCTGGTGTTCATCTCGCTCGCGCCTTACGTGCTGGTGTCCGCGCTCGGCCGGCCCGCCACGGACTACGGCCTGTACTACCTCTTCATCGCCACGGGCTACGTGCTCGGCAATCTCTCGCTGCGGTGGCTGGCGGGCCGGCGCACGCCGCACTGGATGGTCGTGAGCGGCGTCCGGCTGCAGGCCGCGGCCTCGCTCGCCGCGCTCGGCTTCGTCGCGCTCGGCCTGCGTCACCCGCTGTGGATCTTCGTGCCGATGTTCGTGCTGTATTTCGGCCAGGGACTGTTCATGCCGAACATGTCCGCCATCGCCGTCGGCCAGGCGCCGGGCCACGCGGGCGTGGCCTCGAGCAGCCTCGGCTTCACGCAGCAGATCATCGCCGCGCTGTGCGTCCAGTTCATGGGCGTCACCGCAACCGACAGCGCGCTGCCCATGCTGGCGTTCGGCGCGGCGGCCAGCGTGCTGCAGCTCGCGGCCTTGTCCCTGTCGCCCAGTTTCGACGTCCACGCGCGCATCCACGACGCGCACGGCAGCGAACCGGCCGCGCAGTGACCCCGGATTGGGCCGGACCGCCCGTTCCTGTATCGTGCCACCGTCCCCGAGGCTTCCAGGCAGTTCATGAAACCGTTCATCGGCACACCCGACTACCAGCACGGCGACGCGAGCCGGGCCGGCGTGCTGCTGGTGAACCTCGGCACGCCCGACGACCCGAGCCCGCGCGCGGTGCGCCGCTACCTCGCGGAGTTCCTCTGGGACCCGCGCGTGATCGAGATGCCGCGCATCCTGTGGTGGCTGATCCTGAACGGCATCATCCTGCGCGTGCGGCCGAAGCGCAGCGCGCACGCCTACCAGAAGATCTGGACGGACCGGGGCTCGCCGCTGCTGATCGAATCGCGGGCGCTGGCCGACGCGCTCGGCGAGCGGCTGCGCGCGCAGTTCGGCGACCGGGTCGTCGTCGACCTCGCGATGACCTACGGCAACCCTTCGATCTCCGCGGCGCTCGAGCGGCTGCGGCAGCGCAACGTGCAGCGCCTGATCGTGCTGCCGCTGTATCCCCAGTATTCCTCGACCACGACCGGCACCATCTTCGAGCGCGTGACGCGCGAACTGTCGCGCTGGCGCTGGACGCCCGAGCTGCGCTTCGTCAACCAGTACTGGGAGCGCGAGACTTACCTCGGCGCCATCGCCGACAGCATCGCGGAGCACTGGCGCCGTCACGGCCGCAAGCACCTCCTGTTCTCCTTCCATTCGATCCCGAAGCGCTACTTCGCGGCCGGCGACCCGTACCACTGCTTCTGCCGCGGCACGGCGCGGGCGGTCGCCGGGCGGCTCGGGCTCGCCGCGGACGAATGGTCGGTGGGCTTCCAGTCCCGCTTCGGCAAGGAGGAGTGGCTCAAGCCGTACGTGGACGGGCTGCTGCACGAGTACGCGAAGACCGGACCGAAGCAGGTGACGGTCGTCTGCCCCGGATTCGCGACCGACTGCCTCGAGACGCTGGAGGAGATCTCGATGCAGAACCGCGAGATGTTCCTCGCCGAGGGCGGCACCGAATTCGACTACGTGCCCTGCCTCAACGCGAGCGCCGCCCACGCCGCCGCGCTGACCGACGTCGTGCTGACACACGCGGGCGGCTGGCCCGAGTTCGCACCGCAGGACGACTCGGCGCAACGCGCAGCCGCGCGCGAGCGGGCACTGGCGATGGGCGCGAAGGGCTGACGCGCCGCCCGATGCTGCTCGGGAGATTCCTCGAGGTCAGCGTCCCGGCACCGGATATCCCGGCCTCGCTGGCGTTCTACGAGTCGCTCGGCTTCGTGCAGGCACCGACCGGCGAGGCCTACGCGCATCCGTATGCCGTCGTGACCGACGGCCGCCTGTTCATCGGCCTGCACCGCCGCGAGATGGCGGGGCCGACGCTGACCTGGGTGCGGCCGGACCTCGCGCAGCACGCGCCCGGGCTCGAGGCGCTCGGCATCGAGCTCGACGCCGTGCGGCTCGACACGGCCGCGCTCAACGCGCTGGAGTTCACCGATCCCGCCGGACAGCGAGTCGCCCTCCTCGAGGCGCGGACGTTCTCGCCGCCGGACCTGCCACCCGGGCACGCCTCGCAACTCGGCTATTTCGAGGAATACGGCCTGCCGACGCGCGAGCGCGAGGCCTGCCGGGATTTCTGGGACCGCCTCGGGCTGGTCGCCTTCGATCCGGAACGGGAGCCGTTCGGGCGCCAGGTCATCTCCGGCCGCGACCTCAACCTCGGCCTGTACGACCTGGACCTGCGCGGACCCGTGCTGACGTACTCGGCGCCCGGGATGGGCGAGCGCATCGCGCAGCTGCGCGAGCGCGGGCTGCCGTTCGCGCCGCGGCTGCCGCGCGTCCTGGAGACGGCCGGCGCTGCCCTCCTGCGTGCGCCGGAGGGCACGGAGCTGCTGCTGGTCGAGGAACTGCCCTAGTCCGCGGCCGTCGTCGCGCGCACGACGAACTGCACGTCGACCACGTCGGCCACCTGCACGGCGCCGCCGGCCACCGAGAACGGCGTGATGCCGAAGTCCGTCTGCCGGATCTGGAAATGGCCGGTCGCCGTCACGGACCGCTCGTCCACCGTGAGCGAGACGGGCACGTCCAGGTCGCGCGTCGCGTCGCGCAGCCGCACCGTGGCATGCACAAGCGCCTGCTGCCAGGTGCCGGTCACCCGCTCGGCACGGACGACCACCTCCGGGTAGTTCTCCGCATCGAGCACTTCCCGGCGCAGCATGTTGGCGCGCGTGCCGGCCCGCGCGTCGTCGGGCACGGTGCCGGGAAATTCGGCGCCCGCGGCGGCCCGCGCCGCGGGGTCATCCACCACGAAGGCCGCGACCGGCACGCGGATCTCGAAGCCCGAGCGGTCGGGGGTGCGGCCGATCCACACCACGCCGCGCTCGTCGCCCGACACGATGGCGTGGTTGTGGCCGAGCCGGGCCAGCGGGCCCGCGCGGCGCACGAGCAGCGTGACGGTCGTGCCGTCCGGATCCACGGCGTACCCCCGTGCATCGGCTGGCACGGACGGCACGGGTGCCGAGCCGGCGACAGGTGCTTCGACGCCCCCGGGCGGCTGCGCGGCGCACCCGGCCAGCGCCCCGGCCGCCGACGCAAGCGCAATGCTCCGCCACGACGCACGCAACGACTGCGCTACCATGCCGACTCCCCTGCCGATCCATCGAGAGGTCCATGATGCCCTTGCGCAACACCGCTGAGAACTACGGCAGCCTCGCGAAGCTCCTGCACTGGTCGATCGTCGTGCTGATCATCGTCCAGTACGTCCTCGCGGAGATCGCGCACGACCTGCCGGACGGCCTCGAGAAGCTGCAACTGATTACGCGGCACAAGTCGTTCGGCATGCTGGTGCTCGGTCTCGCCCTTGCGCGCATCGCCTGGAAGGCGATGAATCGCGGCCTGCCCGCGCCGGTCGGCGAGGGGCTGATGAAGAAGGCGGCCGCGGCCGGCCATGGGCTGCTGTACCTGCTGGTGCTCCTGCTGCCCGTCACCGGCTGGGCGATGTCGTCGGCGGCCAACTACCCCGTGACCTTCTTCGGCTGGTTCCAGTTCCCGGCGCTGGTGGGCGAGAGCCACGACCTGCACGAGTTCCTGGAGGAGACCCACGAGACGCTGTTCAACGTGCTCGCGGTGGTCGCGATCGGCCACGCACTGGCGGCGCTCTATCACCACTTCGTGCTCAAGGACGACGTGCTGAAGCGCATGTCGCCGCTGGGGCGGCGCTGAGGCGCATGCGCGCGCGGATCGTCCTCGGCTGCGCACTGCTGGTCTTCGGCGCCCCGGCGGCGCTGGGTGCGACGCCGTGGACGGCCGAGGCGGCCCGCAGCCGGCTCACCTTCGTGGCGACGCAGGCCGGCGGCGAGTTCGAGGGCCGGTTCCGTCGTTTCAGCCCGACGATCCTCTTCGATCCGGCCGACCTCGCCGGCTCGCGCTTCAGCGTCGCGATCGACGCCGCCAGCGCCGAGACCGGCGAGCAGGACCGGGATAACACGCTGAAGGGGAAGGATTTCTTCGCGGTCGAGCAGTGGCCCTCGGCACGTTTCGAGAGCACGTCCTTCCGCGCGTCCGCGAACGGCGGCTACGAGGCCACGGGCCGCCTGACCCTGCGCGGCGTGACGCGCGAGGTGCGCCTGCCCTTCACGTTCAAGCCGTCGGCCGACGGCAGGAGCGCCGTCCTCGCCGGCGGCACGACCGTGCAGCGCCTGGCCTTCGGCGTCGGCCAGGGCGAGTGGCAGGACACGCAGTGGGTCGGCAACGAGGTGCGCATCCGCTTCGAGCTGGTCCTCACCCGCGCCGCACCCTGAGACCCTTCGAAACGGCCCGCGGGCCGGCATAGAATGAGTCCGCTGCCCGAGCGCAGCCCCTGTTCGACTCAACGTCCGACTAGCCCCGGGGGTCTCACCATGGAATCGCAGTTCAAGGCGCTGGACCGGCGTCTCGTCCTCGCCGTCGCTGTCGCGTTCGCACTGGCCGCGTGCGGCAAGAAGGAAGCGCCGGTCGAGGGCGCACCGGCCGAAGGTGCCGCCGCCACGACCGCCGCCTCGTCCGAGGCGCTCGAGGGCCAGGTCGACATCGTCGCCTGGCCGGGCTACATCGAGCGCGGCGAGACGGACCGCGGCTACGACTGGGTCACGCCGTTCGAGAAGGACACCGGCTGCAAGGTCAACGTGAAGACCGCCGGCACCTCGGACGAGATGGTCTCGCTGATGACGCAGGGCGGCTACGACCTCGTCACCGCCTCGGGCGACGCCTCGCTGCGGCTGATCCGCGGCGGCACCGTGCAGCCGGTCGACATCACGCGCATCCCGAGCTACGCGAACGTCGACGACCGGCTGAAGGAAGGCGCGTGGCACTTCGTGGACGGCAAGCACTACGGCACGCCGTACCAGTGGGGTCCGAACGTGCTGATGTACAACACCACGGCGTTCGCGAGCCCGCCAGCCTCGTGGTCGGTGGTGTTCGAGGAGACGAAGCTCGCCGACGGCAAGAGCAACAAGGGCCGCACGCAGGCCTACGACGGCCCGATCTACATCGCGGACGCCGCCCTGTACCTGATGGCGAAGAAGCCGGAGCTCGGCATCAAGGATCCGTTCGAGCTGAACGAGCAGCAGTACGCCGCCGTGCTCGAGCTGCTGCGCGCGCAGCATCCGCTGATCCACCGCTACTGGCACGACGCCAACGTGCAGGTGCAGGACTTCACCAACGAGGGCGTGGTGGTCTCGAGCTCGTGGCCCTTCCAGGTCAACACGCTGCAGGCGAACAAGCAGCCGGTCGCGAGCACGATCCCGGCCGAGGGCGCGACGGGCTGGGCCGACACGACCATGCTCGCCGCGAACGCGAAGCACCCGAACTGCGCGTACAAGTGGATGGAGTGGTCGCTCAATGCCAAGGTTCAGGGCGACGTGGCCGCGTGGTTCGGCTCGGTGCCGGCCGTGCCCGCAGCGTGCAAGGGCAACGCCCTGCTGACCGACGCGGGTTGCGCGACCAACGGCTTCGACAAGTTCGACCAGATCCACTTCTGGCGCACGCCCGAGGCGAGCTGCGCGACGCAGGGCACCTGCGTGCCGTACAGCCGCTGGGCCACGGACTTCGTCGCGGTGATGGGCGGCCGTTGACGGCCGCCATCGAGCTGCGCGAGGTCCACCGGGCTTTCGGCGCGACCGTCGCGCTCGACCGGGTCTCGCTCGGCATCGCGCCGGGCGAGTTCTTCGCGCTGCTCGGTCCGTCGGGCTCGGGCAAGACCACCTGCCTGCGCCTGATCGCGGGCTTCGACCGGCCCGACGGCGGCCAGGTGCTGCTCGACGGCGAGGACGTCACCGGGGTCCCGCCGTTCGACCGCAACGTCAACACGGTCTTCCAGGACTACGCGCTGTTTCCGCACATGAGCGTGGCGGAGAACGTCGCGTACGGCCTGCGCGTGCGTGGCGTGAAAGCCGCGGAGCGCGCGGCCCGCGCGCGCGAGATGCTCGATCTGGTGCGGCTCGCCGACCATGGCGAACGCCGTCCCGCGCAGCTCTCGGGCGGCCAGAAGCAGCGCGTCGCGCTCGCGCGTGCGCTGGTCAACCGCCCCAAGGTGCTGCTGCTCGACGAGCCGCTCGGCGCGCTCGACCTGAAGCTGCGCGAGGAGATGCAGGCCGAACTGAAGGGTTTGCAGCAGCGGCTCGGCATCACGTTCGTGTTCGTCACGCACGACCAGGGCGAGGCACTCAGCATGGCGGACCGCGTCGCGGTGTTCAGCCAGGGGCGCATCGAGCAGCTCGACACGCCGCGCCGGCTCTACACCCGCCCGCGCACCGCGTTCGTGGCGAGCTTCGTCGGCAGCGCCAACGTCGTCGCCGCCGACCTCGCCGAGCAGCTGACCGGGCGGCGCCAGGCCTTCGCCATCCGTCCCGAGCTGATCACGATCCTCGCGGGGGACGAGCGTGCCCCGGAAGGCAGCGTGCGCTGCGAGGGCACGCTCGACGACGTGCTCTACCACGGCGCGAGCAGCCGCTGCCACGTCCGCCTCGATGCACAGACCGTGCTCGCCGTCGCACGACCCGAATCGGCCACCGCCGGCCCGGACCTGCGCGAAGGCCAGGCGGTGCGGCTGGCCTGGCGACCCGACAGCGCGGTCCCGCTCGAAGGCTGACGCACCGTGGCGGCCCGCCTCCGCAGCGCCGACGCCCGCAGCACGTTCTATCTCCTGCTGCTGCTCGCCCCGCCCCTGCTGTGGCTGGGCACGGTGTACCTCGGCTCGCTGTTCGCGCTGCTGATGCAGAGCTTCTACGCCATCGACGAGTTCACGGCGAAGGTGGTGCCGGAGTTCACACTGGCCACCTACCGCCAGCTCGTCTCGCGGCCGGCGCACATCGACATCGTCGTGCGCACGGTCGGCATGGCCGTGGCGGTGACGATCGCCTCCGCGGCCATCGCGTTTCCGGTCGCGAACTACATGGCGCGGCACGCGGGTCCCAAGATGAAGGCGTTCTTTTACGTCGGCGTGATGCTGCCGATGTGGACCAGCTACCTGGTGAAGGTCTACGCGTGGCGCCTGATCCTCGCCAAGGAAGGCATCGTGTCGTGGTTCTTCGGGGCGGTTGGCCTGTCACCCGTTCTCGATCGCGCGCTCGAACTGCCGGTGGTCGGCGGCCCCTCGCTCGCCTCGTCCTACCTCGGCATGTTCATCGTGTTCGTCTACATGTGGCTGCCCTTCATGATCCTGCCGCTCGCGGCGGCGCTCGAGCGCGTGCCCGCCTCGCTGCTGCAGGCCTCGGCCGACCTCGGCGCGCGGCCCGGCCAGACGTTCCGCACCGTGGTGCTGCCGCTCGCGCTGCCCGGCCTCGCGGCCGGCTCGATCTTCACGTTCTCGCTCACGCTCGGCGACTACATCATCCCGAGCATCGTCGGCGCGCCCGGTTACTTCATCGGCATGATGGTCTACCAGCAGCAGGGCACCGCCGGAAACCTGCCGCTCGCGGCCGCGTTCTCGGTCGTGCCGATATTGCTGATCGCGATCTACCTCACGCTGGCGCGACGCCTGGGAGCCTTCGATGCGCTCTGACCGCCGGCGCGACTGGAACCGGCCGTCGCTGGGCTCGAAGCTCGCGGCCGCGGCCGGGCTGCTCTTCCTGCACGCTCCGATCTGGGTGATCGTCCTGTACGCGTTCACGACCGAGGATCGCACCTACCCGTTCCCGCCGCCCGGCCTCACGCTGCACTGGTTCGCGGTGGCGCTCGCACGCGAG
>JBPOHK010000161.1:0-10377 GCA_052035645.1 Pseudomonadota bacterium | reverse complement strand
CTGCCGGCGGGGCTCGCCTGCACGTTCCAGCTGAAGCGCGGACTGAAGACGGTCGCCGGCGCACCGGTGTCGGCCGCGAAGCCCTTCGCGTTCGACACGGGCGGCCCGGCCATCGTGGCCTCGCTGCCGTACGAAGGCTCGGAGATGATCGACGAGGAGCAGGCGTTCCTGCTCAAGCTCGACGCCCCGGCCACGGCCGACTCGATCCGCGCCCACGCGCGCTGCGTGGTCGAGGGACTCGCCGAGGCGATGCCGGTGACGGTGATCGAAGGCGAGGCGCGGGCCGCGCTGCTCGCGCAGCGCCGGCAACTCGGCTACGCGTACCTGCGCATCCTCTGGAAGGACGGCGAGATCACCGACGCACGCGTGCGCGACGATTCGCTGAAGGCGGCCGAGGCGCAGGTCGCCGTGCTGCGCTGCCAGCGCGCCCTGCCGCCCGCCGCGGCGGTGCAGCTCGTCTGGGGCAAGGGCATCGCGGCGGCGAGCGGCCTCGCCACCGCGGAGGAGCAGCGCCTCGCGTTCCGCGTGCGCCCGGACTTCACGGCGCGCATCGAGTGCACGCGCTCGAATCCGGACGCCGGCTGCCTGCCGTTCAAGCCGGTGGAGGTGCGCTTCACGTCGCCCGTGCCGCGCGGCCTCGCGCTGGGCCTGCGGCTGGTCGCGGGCGACAGGACGATCGCGCCCGTCATCCCCGGCAGCGAGAAGTCGCCGACCGTCGACTCGCTGCGCTTCGACGGCCCCTTCCCGCCGTCGGGCACGGTGAAGGTCACGCTGCCCGACGGGCTGCGCGACGACGCCGGCCGCGCCCTGTCGAACGCGGCGCGCTTCCCGGTCGACGTGCGCATCGACGAATACCCGCCGCTCGCGAAGTTCGCCGGCAGCTTCGGCATCCTCGAGGCACGCGAGGGCGGCGTGCTTCCCGTCACGCTGCGCAACCTCGACGAGCCGGCGGCAGGCGCGCCGGCCGCGATCCCGGCCCGGCGCGTGCGCATCGGCGCGGACCCGGCCGCCGTGGCCGAGTGGCTGCGTCGCGTGGAGACGGCCTCGGAGAGCCGCGGCGAGTGGATCAGCGATCCGAGGACCGGCCGCGGCTACTGGAAGGAGCTCACCGGCTCGGAGTCCGTGTTCGTGGACGCCGACCGGGCCACCGGCTTCGCGATCGCCAAGCCGCAGGGCGCGCGCGAGTTCGAGGTGGTCGGCGTGCCGCTCGGCGGACCCGGCCTGCACGTGGTCGAGCTGGCGAGCCCGCGGCTCGGGCGCAGCCTGCTCGGCGCGGACCGGCCGCGCTACGTCGCGACCGCCGCGCTGGTCACCAACCTCGCGGTGCACTTCAAGTGGGGCCGCGAGTCGTCGGTGGCCTGGGTGACGCGGCTCGACGACGGCAAGCCCGTCGCCGGCGCGACGGTCACGGTGACGGGCGCCTGCGACGGCACCCTGCGCTGGAGCGGCACGACGGACCGCGACGGCGTGGCGCGCATCGGGCAGTCGCTCGGCGAGCCGACCACCGCCAGCGGCTGCGACTACCTGCCGCAGCGCCCGCTGATCGCCATGGCGCAGGTCGGCGAGGACTTCAGCTTCGCCCTGTCGTCGTGGACCGAGGGCATCACGCCGTACGACTTCGGCCTGGCGGTCGGCAGCCGCTCGTACCTGCAGCTCTACTCCACCGTGCTCGACCGCGCGCTGCTCCGCCCGGGCGAGACGGTGTCGATGAAACACTTCCTGCGCCAGCACGCCGGGCACGGCATCGTGGTCGAGCCGGGGCTGCCCGGCGAGCGCAAGGTCGTCGTCTCGCACGACGGCAGCGACCAGCGCTACGAGTTCGCCGTCGCGTTCGACGCGTCGGGCATCGCCGAGCAGTCGTGGCCGATCCCGGCGGGCGCGAAGACCGGCAGCTACAGCGTGGCCATCGCCGACGCCGACGGTTCGTCGAACGTCACCGCCTCGTTCAAGGTCGAGGACTTCCGCCTGCCGACGATGCGTGCCGACGTGAGCGGGCCGGCCCGCCCGCAGGTCCAGCCGCAGCAGGTGCCGATCGACCTGCGCGTCGGCTACCTGTCGGGCGGCGGCGCGGGCGGCCTCCCGGTCACGCTGCGCACCTACGTCGATCCGCAGGCGGTTTCTTTCCCCGGTTACGACGACTACGCCTTCGGCGGCGAGCCGGTGAAGGAAGGCATCGAGACGCTCGGCAGCAGCGCGAGCGAGGACGAGGCGGACGAGACGCTTCCCGCGGCCGACGAGTCGCAGCCCAAGGTGCGCGTGCTGCCGCTGACGCTCGATGCGAGCGGAGCCCTGCGCGTGGACGTCGACCGGCTGCCGAAGATCACCGGCGCAGCGACCCTCACCGCCGAACTCGAGTACCCCGACTCGAACGGCGAGCGCCTGACGCAGACCGGCTACGTCCGCCTGCTGCCGTCCGCCGTGCACGTCGGCATCCGCCGCGAAGGCTGGGTCGGGTCGGCCGAGCAGTTGCGCTTCCGCGTCGTCGTGCTGGACCTCGACGGCAAGCCGGTGCCGAAGCAGGACGTGCAGGTGAGCCTCTACCAGGCCGAGGAGTACTCGTACCGCAAGCGGCTGATCGGCGGCTTCTACGCGTACGAGAGCACGCGCAATACGCAGCGGCTGCCCGTCGCCTGCGCGGGCCGCACCGACGCGCAGGGCCTGCTGGCCTGCGAGGTCGCGCCCGGCGTGTCGGGCCAGGTGCTGCTGCGCGCCGAGACGCGCGACGCCGCGGGCCGCATGGCGGGCGCGACGACGTCCTCGTGGGTCATGGGCGCCGACGACTGGTGGTTCGGCGGCACGACCGGCGACCGCATGGACCTGCTGCCGGAACAGCAGGAGTACGACGCGGGCCAGGTGGCGCGCGTGCAGGTGCGCATGCCGTTCCGCAAGGCGACGGCGTTGGTCACGATCGAGCGCGAGGGCGTGCTGCGCAGTTTCGTGACGACCCTGTCGGGCAAGGCGCCGGTCGTGAAGGTGCCGATCGCGGCCGGCGACGCGCCCAACGTGTTCGTCTCGGTGCTCGCCGTGCGCGGTCGCGTACCGAAGCCGGACGGCAAGTCCGTCGACCGCAACGCCGCCGTCACCGCGCTCGTCGACCTGAACAAGCCCGCGTTCCGGCTCGGCAACGCCTCGATCCGCGTCGGCTGGAAGCCGCACCGGCTGGACGTCGCCGTCACGCCGGACCGCCCGACCTATGGCGTGCGCGAGAAGGCGCACGTGAAGGTGAGCGTGCGGCGCGCCGACGGCACGCCCCTGCCGGCCGGCAGCGAGGTCGCGCTCGCGGCCGTCGACGAGGCGCTGCTGCAACTCGCCCCCAACCCGAGCTGGGCGCTGCTCGATTCGATGATGTCGCCGCGCGGCCTCGAGGTGTGGACCGCGACCGCGCAGATGCAGGTCGTCGGCAAGCGGCACTATGGCCGCAAGGCCGTGCCGCACGGCGGCGGCGGCGGCCGCGACCAGGCCCGGCGCTCCTTCGGCACGCTGCTCCTGTGGCAGGGGCGCGTGGCGCTCGACGCCGGCGGCACGGCCGAGGTCGAGGTGCCGCTCAACGACTCGCTGTCCTCCTTCCGCATCGTCGCGGTGGCGAACGCGGGCGCGCAGCTCTTCGGGACCGGCAGCGCCACGATCAACACCACGCAGGACCTGATCCTGCTCTCCGGCCTGCCCGCGCTGGTGCGCGAGGGCGACCGCTACCTCGCGACGTTCACCGCCCGCAACACCTCGGCCCAGCCGCAACGCGCCGTGCTCGAGGCCAGTCTCGCGCCGGCCGGCACGCCGCTCGAGGCCCGCGAAATCACGCTCGCCCCGGGCGAGGCGCGCGACGTCGCCTGGACCGTCGTGGCACCTCTGGACGCCGCCCAGCTCGCCTGGGACGTCCGCCTGCGCAAGGCCGACGGCTCGACCGGCGACCGCCTGCAGGTGTCGCAGCAGGTCGTTCCGGCCTACCCGGTGCGCACCTACCAGGCGACGATCGCGCAGCTGGCGGGGCCCTGGGCGATGCCCGTGGAGCGGCCGGCCGGCGCCGTGCCCGGCCGCGGCGGCATCGAGGTGGCCGTGCAGGCGAAGCTCGCGGCCAGCCTCGACGGCGTGCGCGAGTACATGTCGTGGTACCCGTACCGCTGCATCGAGCAGAACCTCTCGCGCGCCGTCGCGCTCGACAGCCGCGCGGACTGGGACGCGTGGATGCAGCGCCTGCCGGCGTACATGGACGGCGCGGGCCTCGTGAAGTACTTCGCGACCGACCTGCTGCAGGGCGAGGACGGGCTCACGGCCTACGTGCTGAGCGTGTCCGACGCGGCGGGCTGGGAGATTCCGGCCGCGTCGCGCGCCCGCATGGTCGAGGGGCTGACCGCATTCGTCCGCGGCAACGTCACCCGCGACTCCGCGCTGCCGACCGCCGACCTCGCGGTGCGCAAGCTCGCGGCCGTCGCCGCGCTGGCGCGCCACGGGAAGGCCGAGCCGGACATGCTCGACAGCCTGCAGCTGTCGCCGAACCTGTGGCCGACCTCGGCCGTGCTCGACTGGATCGACGTGCTGCAGCGGATGCCGAATCTCCGCGGCCAGGCGGCGCGACTCGCCGAGGCGAAGAACATCCTGCGCTCGCGCCTGACGTTCAACGGCACCACGCTGACGTTCTCGACCGAGCGCCGGGACGCGCTGTGGTGGCTGATGGTCTCCACGGACTCGAACGCGGCGCGCCTGCTGCTGGCCGCAGTCGACGACCCGGCGTGGAGCGGCGACATGCCGCGGCTGGTTCGCGGCCTGCTCGGCCGCCAGCAGCGCGGCCACTGGAACACGACCGTCGCGAACGCCTGGGGCACACTGGCGGTGCAGCGCTTCTCCGCGAAGTTCGAGTCCACGCCGGTCACCGGACGCACCGGCGTCGCGCTCGGCGAGGCGCGCCGCGAGTTCGCCTGGCCGGCCGCGGAACCGGTCCGCGAGGTGTCGCTGCCCTGGCCGGAACAGCGGACGAACCTCGGAGTCGCGCACGTCGGCACCGGCCGGCCCTGGGTGCAGGTGAAGGCCAATGCGGCCCTGCCGCTCGCCGCGCCGCTCGCGAGCGGCTTCACGATCACGCGCACGGTCGAACCGGTCGAGCAGGCCCGGCCCGGCCGTTACAGCCGCGGCGACGTGGTGCGCGTGAAGCTGCGGGTCGATGCGCAGTCGGACGCGACCTGGGTCGTCGTGGACGACCCGGTGCCGGCGGGCGCGACCGTGCTCGGCAGCGGGCTCGGCGGCCAGGCGCAACGGCTCACGAGCACCGAGCGGCGCACGGGCTGGGCCTGGCCGGCGTTCGAGGAGCGGCGCTTCGAGGCCTTCCGCGCGTACTACCGGTTCGTGCCGAAGGGCGCGTTCACGCTCGAGTACACGCTGCGGCTCAACAATCCGGGCACGTTCCAGTTGCCGGCGACGCGCGTCGAGGCGATGTACGCGCCCGAGACGTTCGGCGAGCGGCCGAATGCGCCGCTGACCGTCGAGGCCCCGTGACGCGACGATGACGCTCCGCACGCTGCGTCGCGCCGCGGTCGCACTGGCCGCGCTCGCGCTCGTGCCGGTCGCGTGGTTCGCGTGGCCGGCCGGCGTGCCCGACTACGCGGCCGTGCGCGACGCCTGGCAGCCGTCGGAAGCCTGGCTGCTCGATCGCCACGGCGTGGTGCTCGACCAGGAGCGCCTCGACATGCGCGTGCGCCGCTACCAGTGGGTGTCGCTCGAGGAGATTTCGCCGGCCCTCGTGGACGCGGTGATCGCGGGCGAGGACCGTCGCTTCCGCGCCCACCACGGCGTGGACTGGCGCGGCGTGCTCGCGGCCGCGCGCGACACGCTGCTGCGCCACCGCCGGCGCGGCGCCAGCACGATCACGATGCAGGTGGCGCAGCTGCTGCCGCAGACGCGCACGACGGGCGGGCCCGGCGCGTGGCGCAAGCTGCGCCAGGTGCGCGCCGCGCTGCAGCTGGAGCTGCGCTGGAGCAAGGAGCAGGTTCTCGAGGCTTATCTCAACCTGCTCGGCTACCGCGGCGAACTGCAGGGCGTCGGCGCGGCGGCCGCCCTGCTCGCGGGCAAGGCGCCGTCCGGGCTGACCGCGGCCGAGAGCATCGTGCTCGCCGCGCTGCTGCCGGCCCCGCGGGCCGACCTCGACCGGGTGGCGAGTCGGGCGTGCGCCCGCGCGTCGGCGATGCGCGCCGGCATCGACTGCGACGTACTGCGCGCCACCGCGCGCGAGCTGCTGTCGCGCACGCGCGAACCGCTGGCCGCGCCGCGGCTGGCCCCGCAGCTCGCGCGGCGCCTGCTGCAGCGGCCGGGCGAACGGGTCGCGACCACGCTCGACGCCCGCATCCAGTCGCTGGCCGCCGGCACGCTCGCGCGCCAGCTCGCCTCGATCGCCGCGCGCAACGTGCGCGACGGCGCGGTGCTGGTGGCGGACACGCGCAGCGGCGAGGTGCTCGCCTACGTCGCCTCGGCAGGCGAGGCCTCGACCGCCGGCGAGGTCGACGGCGTGCGCGCGCACCGGCAGGCGGGCTCGACCCTGAAGCCCTTTCTCTACGGACTCGCGATCGAGCGCGGCTACCTGACGGCGGCGTCGCTGCTCGACGATTCGCCGGTCGACCTCGACACCGCGAGCGGCCTGTACATCCCGCAGAACTACGACCGCGACTTCAAGGGCCGCGTGAGCGTGCGCACCGCCCTCGGCAATTCGCTCAACGTGCCGGCCGTGCGCACGCTGGTACTGACCGGCGTCGACGCGTTCCGCGAGCGGCTGTTCGACCTCGGCTACGCGGCGATCTCGAAGGACGGCGACTACTACGGCTACTCGCTCGCGCTCGGATCCGCGGAGGTGAGCCTGTGGGAGCAGGCACAGGCCTACCGCACGCTCGCCCGCGGCGGGCGCCACGCGCCGCTGCGCCTGCGCACCGACGAGCCGGTGCCGCCGGAGCGGGCGCTGCTGAGCGCAGCGGCGAGCTACGTCGTCGCGGACATCCTCGCCGACCGCGCGGCGCGCGTGCTGACCTTCGGCCCGGACAGCAGCCTCAACACGCCGTACTGGAGCGCGGTGAAGACCGGCACCAGCAAGGACATGCGCGACAACTGGTGCATCGGATTCAGCAGCCGCTACACGGTGGCCGTGTGGGTCGGCAACTTCGAGGGCGATTCGATGCACGAGGTGAGCGGCGTGACCGGCGCCGCGCCCGTGTGGTCGGCCCTGATGGACGAGCTGCACCGGGACCGCGCGGGCGAGACGCCGCAGCCGCCGCAGGGCGTGGTGGCGGTGGACGTGAGCTTCTCGCCGGCGCTGGAGTCACCGCGGCGCGAATGGTTCGTCACCGGCACCCAGACGGAGCGGATCGTGGCGCTGCCCGCGGCGGCCGCGATCGCACGGATCGCGAGCCCGGCCAACGGCACGGTGATCGCGCTCGATCCGGACATCCCGCCGCGGGCCCAGCGCGTGCCGTTGCGGATGCGCGGCGCGATTGCGGGCCTGCGCGTGCGCCTCGGCACCCGGGACCTCGGCGATGCGCGCGAGACGATCCTCTGGTCGCCCGAGGCCGGCTACCACCGCCTCGCGCTCGAGGACGCGGACGGCCGCACGGTCGACGCGATTCACTTCACCGTGCGTTGAGCCCCGGGATCGGGCAGCTCCGGGAACGGTGCGAGCTCACCCACCTCCGGCCAGTCGGGCCCGAAGATCTCGATCGGGTGTTGCGCGCGGTCCGTGCCGTTGCCGCAGGCCATGTCGTCGGCCGCGCAGAACCGGTCGCAGCCCCAGCACACGCGCTCCGGATGGCCCGGCCGCAGCGGCAGGTTCCGCGGCGCCTTCATGCACAGGCCTCCTCTGCCGCCGGCCGCCACTCGCGCAGTTCGCCCGCCGCCTCGCGCAGGATCGCGAGTGCCGAAGCGAGCGGCCCCTGCCAGGTCGACGGCGGACTGGCAGGAACGATCGGGCCGAGCACGCGGCGCAGGCGCAGCAGCGCCCGCTGGAACACCGCCGCCTCGATCTCGGTCATGCGCTCGAGGCCGGCCGCTCCGGCCCGCGCGGCCACGTCCACCTCGACGTCGAACTGCAGGTGCTGCAGGTGCTCGCGCGCGAGCCAGGCGTCGTCGCCGCGCCTCGCGGCGAGCCGCGTGCGGATCACCCGCCGGTGGTAGTCGTGCAGGCCCAGGGCGCACGACGCGCGGCTGCGGCCGAGGGAGTTCATGGCCACCGCCCGCTGGCCGCGCCGCAGCTGGCGACGGCATCAGTTGACGTTGACGACACGGAACACCCGCTTGAGGTTCTGCAGCTCGTCGCGGTGCTGCTGCGCGACGCGATCGACGAGGCGGCGGCCCTTGTCCGTCAGGTGGACCTCGACCCGGCGCGCATCCTCGGCGCTGCGCCGCTTCTCGACCAGCCGGAGCGCGACGCAGCGCTGCACCAGCGCGGCGGTGCCGTGCGGGCTCGCCTGCAGCCGCTCGGCGAGTTCGCCGACGGTGGCCCACTCGCGCTCCGGGTGCCCGGCCACGTGCAGCAGCAGCAGGTACTGCGTCTGGGTGAGCCCGCCCGCGCGCGACGCCGCCACGCTGAATCGCTGGAAGCGCGCGATCTGGCAGCGGAAGTCGGAGAGCGCGACGAATTCGGCCTTGGTCACCGCGGACGAGTCCTTGCCTCAGGTGCCGGCCAAGATATGTCACGGCGTGATATATATCATCGTGGCAAGCCCCTACCCGGCCGGGTGCGGGGCCCGGCCGGGCCAGCGTGGGATCCGGTCGCAGGATTCGGACCGCCCGGCCTCGCCGCCGGGCGGCAGGGGCTCACTTCGGCTTGAAGGCGAGCGACATCAGGTCGTCGCTGAAGCCCGGCGTCGCGGCGCCGTTCTTCGTCGCGTAGCGGTACAGCGCGGCCGAGTACACGCCCTGCATCGTCGCCTGCAGCGTGGAGAGGAACAGGAACGTGACGACGCCGATCAGCAGCAGCGTCCCGGCGAGGAACGGCATGTTCGCGCTGATGGCGAAGACCATGGCGCCGCCGCCGACGAGGATCAGCGCGAAGTACGCGACGAAGAACACGGCGCCGAGGCCGACGTTGCCGATCAGGTTCTCGCCCCAGGTACCGCGCAGCAGCGAGGCGCTTTCCTTCACGGCGTCGACGGGGCCGACGTCACGGGTCACCAGCACGGGCACGACCATGAAGGTCGCCAGCGCCCAGGCCACGCCGACCAGCTTGACGACGATGCGGCCGAGCCAGCCGACCCGCTCCTCGATCGCGCGCAGCAGCAGGCCGACCGTCGCCGCGATCACGGCGTAGGCCAGGATCTTGCCGACCCGCGCCCACGCGATGGCGAGGCCGTCCCGGAGCGTCGGGTTGCCGCCGTCCATGCGGATCATCGCGGCGCCGACCAGCGCGGTGTTGAAGAACAGCGCGATGAAGTACGACAGGACGTAGAAGCCGAAGGCGACGAGGTAGGCGCCCTCGCCGGCCGCTTCCGGCGTGAACCGGCCGAGCGCGAGCACCGGCACGGCGATGCTGCCGACGATCAGCAGCAGCGCGCACACCGAGAGCACCGGGAACAGCAGCAGTTCCTTGTCCGCGCGGACCACGGACCAGGACGCCTTGGCGAGTTCCAGCGAGCGGGCGAATCGACCGGCCATCGTCATCCTCCTGAAAACGGCGATCCCATTGTGCCAAAGCCGGGGCCGGCGACGAACGCCTCGTCGCGCGGCTCGTCGCAGGCTGCGACGGCCCCTACAGTTCGGTGTACTTGCGCGCGGAGCCTTTTGCCTTGTCGATCGGGTACTTGGCGGCGTTGCGAGCGATCTTGGCGCGGGCGGCGGCGGCAAGGTCGACGTCCAGCCGGTCGGCCAGCCGGACGAGGTAGAGCAGCACGTCGGCCATCTCTTCCTCGACGGCCGCCCGGGTCGCGGCCGGCAGCTGGCGGCCCTGCTCGTCGGTGAGCCACTGGAAGGGCTCGAGCAGTTCCGCTGCCTCGACGGCCAGGGCCGTCGCGAGGTTGCGGGGCGAGTGGAACTGTTCCCAGTCGCGCTCCGCGGCGAACTCCCTGAGGGCGTTACGCAGGTCGGTCAATTCGTCGGACATGGAAACGCCCTCGGGTACGGGCGTCCATTATCCGCAAGTGCCGCAGGGACTCCACGAGTCGCAGCAGGCCCTCGAGCGCGAACAACAGGGCGATCAGGGCCAGCTGGATGTCGAAACCGAGCAGGTGGACGGTTTCCAACAGGGTGCGATCCATCGATCCTCCCGGACCCGGCGGGGGGAAGCCTGGTCCAGGAGCCCGATCCTACGCCCAAATTGCTGCGCTGCAACAGATATTGTGGAAAACCCCAACAGCGACACAGACTTGCACCGCGACGGTGCAGCGAACTCCAACCAGAAAATAGGGGACACTC
>JBPOHK010000095.1:0-15174 GCA_052035645.1 Pseudomonadota bacterium | reverse complement strand
CGGGATGTGGCCGCCCCGCGCGGCGCGCGGTTCGCGCCGCCGCGGCGCCACGCCGAGGCTCTCGGCTCGGGGCTGGCCCTCCCGGGCCGTCACGCGCCAGGGATGGCGCGTGCGGAGCCTACAGGGATGTACTTGCGGCGTCCCGGGCGGGCCATCCCCGAGCCGGGAGCCCGGCGATCCACAACTCGCTGGACTTGCGCCGCTACGGCGCGACCGGCGCGCGAGTGTGCCAGTCGGTGGCCTGCTCGTACGCGTGCGCGACGCGCAGCAGCGTGGCTTCGGCGAACGGACGTCCGGCGAGCTGGAAGCTGGTCGGCACGCCGTTGTCCGTGAATCCGCAGGGCACCGCGAGCGCCGGCAGGCCGAGGTAGTTGAACGGCGCCGTGCAGCGCACCATCACCGAGATCTTCTCCCACATGACCGCGGCGCCGCCGACGTCCGTCTCCTCGATGGTCGGCGCCGGAATGCCGAGCGTGGGCAGGTGCAGCACGTCGCACTGCTCGAACACCTGGTGCACGAACGACGCCACCAGCCGCGGCCGGATCGCGAGCGCCTGGGCGTACACCGGCGCCGGAATGCCGAGCCCCGTCGCCGCGCGCACCCGCACCTGCGGCGAGTACAGGTGGGAACGCGCCCGCAGGTTCGCGGCGTGGATGGCGGTGGCCTCCGAATAGACCAGCACGCGACTCAGCTCCGTCAGCTGCGAGCAGTCCGGCAGCGACACCGGCACGACCTCGGCGCCGAGACCGGCCAGCACGTCGAGCGACGCCCGCACCGCGCGCGCCACGTCGTCGCTCACCCGCTCGACAAAGAAGGTCGTGGGAACGCCGACGCGCAGTCCGCGCACGTCCTCGCTCAGCGCCGCGGGATAGTTCGGCACCGGCCGGGGGCTGGTGCGCGCATCGAGCGGATCGTGGCCCGCGATCGCCTTGAGCAGCAGCGCCAGATCGAGTGTCGTGCGGGCGAACACCCCGGGCGTGTCGGCCGAGTGCGAGAGCGGCATCATCCCGTGGCCGCTCAGCAGCCCGTACGTCGGCTTGAGGCCCAGCACGCCCGACACGCTCGCGGGCAGGCGCACGGAGCCACCGGTGTCCGAGCCGAGACTGCCGTAGGCGAGCCGCGCCGCGACCGCGACGCCGCTGCCGCTCGACGATCCGCCGGCGACGTGCGCCGGATTCCAGGCGTTGCGGCAGTGCCCGACGGCCGCGTTGTGTCCGGTCGGGCCGAGCGCGAACTCCGCCATGTTGAGCGCGGCGATCTCGAGGGCGCCGGCCCGGTCGAGACGCTCGAGCAGCGTGGCCGTCGCCTGGGCCGCGCCGGGCGAAGCCTTCGAGCCCATGCTCGAGGCGCGGCCGGCGCGGAAATACATGTCCTTGTGCGCGAGCGGCACGCCGTGCAGGGGTCCCAGCGGCCGGCCGGCCGCCACGGCGGCATCGGCACGGTCGGCGGCGGCGACGACGGCGTCGTCGAAGACCCGCAGCACCGCGTTCACGACCGGGTTCCAGCGCTCGATGCGCCGCAGGCAGGCCTGGGCGACCTCGCGAGCGGACACGCGGCGTTCGCGAATGGCGCGCGCGGTCTCATCGAGCGTCCAGCCGGTCAACTCGTCCGCGGCGCTCACGACTCGCCCCCGGCCAGGGCGTGCAGCGTGGCGACGAACTCCGCGGCCGCCTCCTCCACCAGCACCGGCCCCGGCGGAGGCGCGGCGGCCGCCACGGCGGCGGTCGCCGCCGTCGCGGCGACGGCGATGCGCCCGGCGGTCTCCTCGTCCATCCACTCGTGGCCCTGGGCCCGCGCCAGCACGTGCACCGTCCGCGCATCGATCGACTGTGTCATCGCCTCGCTCCTCGCACTCAGGGCGTCGCCGCCGCGCCCGTCACCATGTCGGCGAGCAGCCGCCACTCGCGGCCCTCCCGAACCCACACCCGCGCAAACACGGCACGCGTCGGCCCGCCGCCGGCCCCGCGCTGGCCCGCCGTCACGAGTTCGCCCCAGGCGTAGCCCAGGTCGGAACCGGCGCCGCCCGAGACCCCGCGCGTGATCGCCACGATACGCTCGCCGAAGTCGCGCCCGTCGAGCGGCCAGCCTGCCCCGGCCGGCGCGGGCGGATGGCCGTCGCGCATCACCAGCGTGGACGCCGACGCCCGCTGGCGCAGCGCCGCGTCGAGGCCCTTGTCCGCCAGTAGGGTGTCGTACTGCCCGTTCGCCCGCACGAGTGCTTTCGCATCCTCGCCCGGCGGGCACGGCTCCGCCCCCGCCGCCAGCGGCGACGGGTCGGCCATGCCGGTGGCCGGCACGTCGATGCCGTGGTCCAGCGCCACCACCCACCGGCCCTCCGCACCGCGGCGCCAGACGGTGAGGTAGTAGCCCATGGCGGTGACGGTGTCCTGGCGATACGTCCACGGCCCGAGCGTCACGGCGAGCCGGCCGTCGCAGCTCACGCGGCCCGCGACGGGGGACCACTCCAGCTGGCCCGTGGCCTCGTCGTGCGAGCGCAGCCACTCGGGCCCGGACACCGCCGTGGGCCTGAACAGGACGCCGTCGGGCGCGAGGTACTCCAGGAACGCGGCCTGCGCGCCGATCTCGGCCGAGCGCGACGCGAACGCCCGATCCGCCGCCAGCACCTCGTCGAGCAGGCCGTCCGCACGCGCGAGGGCGGCGGCGCACAGCAGGCTCGGGACGAGGGCAGCGAAAAGGCGTCGGCGCATGGAACTTCGGCGGAACCGGGCGGTCGAGGATATCGCGGGCCGCGGTTCCGCGTCTGCCGCATTCTGCTACAGTCTCCCCCACCCCGACCCACCCCCAAAGAGTGAACATGCAGCGACTCCTCGCCCTCTGTGCAGTGGTGCTGATGAGCCTCGGCGGCAGCCCGGCGGCCTTCGCGGACGCGAAGACCGACCAGCGCCTCGAGAACTCGCGCAAGGTCTTCGAATCGTTCTCCAACCTGAGCGAGCAGGCGATCCCGACCTGGCTGCTCGAGCGCGCGTACGGCATCGTGGTGGTGCCCGACGTGGTCTCGGTCGCGCTGACCATCGGCGGCCGCGGCGGCAAGGGCGTGATGGCCGTGCGCAACCCGGACGGCTCGTGGAGCGACCCGGTGTTCGTCACGCTCGCGGGCGGCAGCTTCGGCTTCCAGTTCGGCGTCCGGTCCACCGACGTGGTGCTGGTGCTGATGTCGCGCCAGAGCGTCGAAGGCGTCGCGGGCGGCAAGGTCACGCTCGGCGGCGACGCGAGCGTGGCCGCGGGCCCGCTCGGGCGCTCCGCCTCGGCCAACACGGACGCGACCTTCAAGGCCCAGGTGCTCTCGTATTCGCGCAGCGAGGGCCTGTTCGCCGGCGTCGCGCTGGACGGCTCGGTCATCTCGATCGACAACTCGGCCAACGAGTCGGCGTACGGCGTCTCCGGCATCCTCGCGTCGCAGATCCTGGCCGGCCGCGTCGGCTCCGCCCCAGAGGCCGCCGTCGAGTTCAAGGCGGCGCTGACGCAGGCCACCGACAAGTCCGCGGCGGCCGCCTCGCCGCAACCGCCGAGCGGCCTGTCCGTGGACGGCCAGCCGGCGTCACCCCCCGCGGCGCCCGCGGCGCCGGCCGAGGGCACGACCGAGCCGGCGACCAGCTACCCGATGGAAGACCCGAACCCGGGCGCGCCGCCGCCGCAGTGAGAACGCGGCCGGGCCGCGAGTCCGGCCCGCCCCTCGACGCATCGCAATCCGGGTGACGCGGTCCGCTCAGCGCGGGTCGTTGCGCATCGCTTCGGCGAGTCCCGACCAGAGGTCCGGATCGGCGAGCACCATGGTGGCGCCGTTGATGATGAACTGCGCGCCGATGCAGACCATGAGGAACCCGGTCAACCGGGTCAGCGCGAGCATGCCCGTGTCGCCGATCAGGCGGTTGAAGCGCTCGGCGCCGCTCAGCACGAACCACGCGAGCAGCGCGGTCAGCAGGATCGCGGTCGAAACGCCCAGGAAGTCGAGCACGCGCTGCAGCCCGTGGCGCGAGCTCGCCTGCGAGGACAGGCTCATCACCACGGCGAAGGTGCCGGGCCCGGTCAGGCCGGGCATCGCGAGCGGGGTGAACGCGATGTCGTACTTGAGCTCGGCCTGCTTGCTGAGCTGCGCCTTGTCGGCCGGAGCGTCGGGAAACAGCATCTGGAAGCCCAGGAAGGCGACGATCAGCCCGCCGGCGATGCGCATCCCCGGCAGCGAGATGCCGAAGAAGTTCATGATCAGTCCGCCCGCCACCATGAATCCGGCCATCAGGAAGAACGCGTAGGTACACGCGCGGCGGATCTGGCGCCGCCGCTCCAGCTCCGGCAGGTGGGCCGAGGCGGACATCACGATCGGCACCGCGCCGAACGGATTCACGATCGGGAGGATCGCGAGCAGCGCGCCCGCGAGGTAACCGAGATAGTCGCCGAGCCAGGTCACGGCCGCGCACTCACCCGAGGCCGCGCCGGGCGCTCAGGGGTCGACCTTCTCGAAATCGAGCGCCGGCTGGTCGCCCGGACGGAAGTAGACGTAGCGCCCGCTCATCTGTGCGAGGGCGGCGTCGCGCTCGCGCGCCGACCCGAACCAGTGCTCCTTCTGCCAGTCGCCGCCCACGAGGCCGCGGAACGGATCGTTCCGGCGCAGACGCACGCGGATGCCGTAGGGGCGCTGCTCGGGCAGCGGCTGGCGCAGGTTCTGGTCGTGACAGATGGCCATGCAGGGGTCTGGGTGCGGAAGGGGTCGCCATTCTAGCCGGCCGACGCCGGCGACGATACCGAGCGGGACCCACGACGGGCTGTCGTCGCGACGCCGGGCGCGGCGATAATCCGTGCCCGCACCATGCCGCACCCTGCCCTCCAGTCCCTCCGACGTCGACGCGCCGCCGGCTTGCCCGGCCCTGCGCTCGCGTGGGCGCTCCTGGCCCTGGCGGGACCGGCGCGGGCGGAGCCGCCGACGCTCGAGGAGATCGTCGTCACGGCCGAGCGCCGCGCGGAGCCCGCACTGCAGACGCCGCTCAGCATCGGCCGGGTGGGCACCGGCGACCTGCGCCTGGTCGGCGAGACGCACGCCTCGGAGGTGCTGAACCGCGTTCCCGGCGTGATGATCCAGCGCGGCAGCGGCCAGGAGAGCCTGACGGCGATCCGCTCGCCGGTGCTCACCGGCGCCGGCTCCTGCGGCGCGTTCCTGTTCCTCGAGAACGGCGTGTCGATCCGGCCGGTCGGCTTCTGCAACGTCAACGAGATGCTCGAGATCAACGTCGAGCAGGCCGAAGCCGTGGAGGTGATCCGCGGCACGGGCGGCGCGCTGTACGGATCGAGCGCGATGCACGGCATCGTCAACGTGCTGCAGCCCCTGCCTTCCGGGCGAGCGCGGCTGGGCGCGGGCCTGGTGCTCGGCCCGGACGACTACCGGCGCGCGAGCGTCGAAGGACGTCTCGACGGCACGCGGACGGGGTTCGGCCTCGCCGCGCTGCACACGCACGACGGGGGCTGGCGCGATTCCTCGGGTTTCGACGAAGCCAAGCTCAACGCCACGTGGGCGCGCGGGCACGGCGCGACGCCGTGGCGCGTCGATCTCGCGGCCACCGACCTCGACCAGCAGACCGCGGGCTTCATCGTCGGCCAGGACGCCTACCGCGACGAACGCCTGGCCGCGAGCAACCCGAACCCGGAGGCGTACCGCGCAGCCCGGGCCCTGCGCCTGACCGGCAGCTTCACGCCGACGGTCCCGCTCGCCGCGACGCTCGAGCTGCGGCCGTACCTGCGCCACTCGCGCATGGACTTCCTGCAGCACTTCCTGCTCGGGCAGCCGGTGGAGCGCAACGGCCAGGACAGCGCGGGACTGCTCTCGGCACTGCGCTGGACGGCGTCGAACGGCGACTCCGCCGTCGTCGGCGCCGACCTCGAGGTCGCGCAATCCACGCTGGTCGAGACGCAGGGCGAGCCGACGACGGGCGGCTCCGTGGCGGCCAACGCGATCCGGCCGGCCGGCCGGCACTACGACTACCGGGTGGACTCGCGCGTGGCGGCGCTCTACGGCGAGTATGCACACCGCATCGGCGAGCGCTGGCGGGTCGACGCCGGCGTGCGCGCGGAGTACGTCGTGTACGACTACGACAACCGCATGCTCGCGGGCAACACGGACGAGCGCGGCGTGCCCTGCGACTTCGGCGGCTGCCTCTACAGCCGGCCGGCCGACCGCACGGACACCTTCGTCGACCTGGCCCCGAAGCTGAGCGTCTCGGTCGCGCTGGCCGAAGGCCTGCAGGCGTACGCCACGGTCGCCCGCGGCTTCCGCCCGCCGGAGATGACGGAACTGTACCGGCTGCAGCGGGCACAGCGGGTGGCCGACCTGCAGTCGGAGCGGCTCGACACGCGCGAGGTCGGCCTCAAGGGACGCTTCGCCCGCGCCCAGTTCGCGCTCGCGGCGTTCGACATGGACAAGCAGGACGTGATCCTGCGCGAGTCGAACGGCTTCAACGTGGGCAACGGACGCACGTCGCACCGCGGCCTCGAGTACGACCTGTCCTGGAGTCCCCTCGACGCGCTGCTGCTGTCCACCGGCGGCACCTTCGCGCGCCACCGCTACGAGTTCACGCGGGCCGTGGAAGGGGGCGAGCGCATCGAGCGCGGCAACGACATCGACACCGCGCCGCGGAGACTGCAGCGCGTGGCCCTGCAGTGGCAGCCCTCCGCCCTCTTCCAGGCCGAGGCGGAATGGCAGGGCGTGGGCGGGTACTGGCTCGACGCCGCGAACGAGCATCGCTACCGCGGGCACGAACTGGTGAACCTGCGGGGCCGCTGGTTCCTCGGGCCGCAGTGGACGGCGAGCCTGCGGATCAGCAATCTTCTCGACCGGGCATACGCCGACCGTGCGGACTATGCCTTCGGAACCTACCGGTACTTTCCGGGCCGGGGCCGGGCGACGTTCGCGGAATTGAGCTGGGGAGTGCAGTAGTGCGACGAATCCTGTTGGGCGCGGTGCTCGCGCTGGCGGCGCTGGCCGCGGCGCTGTTCGGCTATGCCTGGGCACCGGAGCGGTCCGTGGAGAGCCTCGCGGCCCGCTGGGCGCCGCCGCCCTCGACGTTCGTGACCATCGACGGCCTGCAGGTGCACGTGCGCGACGAGGGCCCGCGGGACGACCCGCGGCCGATCCTGCTGCTGCACGGAACCTCCGCCTCGCTGCACACCTGGGACGGTTGGGTCGCCGGCCTGAAGGGGCAGCACCGCGTCATCCGCCTCGACCTGCCCGGATTCGGCCTCACCGGGCCCCGGCCCGACGGCGACTACTCCATGAAGCGCTACGTCGCGTTCATGCGCGCCGTGCTCGATCACTTCGGGCTGCAGCGCTGCGTGCTGGTCGGCAACTCCTTTGGCGGCTGGATCGCCTGGGAGACGGCGTTCGCCGAGTCGACCCGCATCGAACTGCTGGTGCTGGTCGATTCCGCCGGCTACAAGGTCCTGACGGGGTCGTCGCCGCTCGCCTTCCGTCTCGCTCAGTCGCCGCGCCTCGGCAAGTACATGGAGAAACTGCTGCCGCGCGCGGTCGTCGCGGCGAGCCTGCGCGACGTCTACGGCCACCCGGACCGGGTGACGCCGGAGCTGGTCGAGCGCTACTACGAGCTCGCGCTGCGGGCCGGCAACCGGCGCGCCGTCGTCGAGCGCTTCCGCCAGGCCGAGCCGGGCAAGAACGTCCACCGGCTGGAGGTGCTCCTGCAGCCGACGCTGATCCTCTGGGGCGGCCGCGACCGGCTGATCCCGCGCGAGTACGGCCTGGCGTTCCAGCACCACATCCCGGACAGCCGGATCGTGGAGTTCGACGACCTCGGCCACGTGCCGCAGGAGGAGGACCCGGCGCGCACACTGGCCGCCTTCGAACAGTTCCTCGCCGAGCACTGAGCGTACCCGCCGTGCGCCTCGCCATCTTCCGCTCGCTCTACGCGCAGGTGCTGGTGGCCGTCGTGGCCGGCGCTCTGCTGGGCGCCCTGCACCCGCAGGCCGGCGAGGCGATGAAGCCGCTCGGCGACGGCTTCATCAAGCTGGTGAAGATGATGATCGGGCCGATCATCTTCTGCACGGTGGTGCTCGGCATCTCCGGCATGGAGAACATGAAGAAGGTCGGCAAGACCGGCGGGCTGGCGCTGGTCTATTTCGAGGTGGTGAGCACGATCGCGCTCGTCATCGGCCTGCTCGTCGTCAACCTGGCGCGGCCCGGCGCCGGCGTGAACGCCGACCCGGCCACGCTCGATGCGGCCGCCGTGGCCCAGTACGCGCACCCGCAGGGGCCGCAGGGCGTGGCCGAGTTCCTGCTCAACGTCATCCCGACCACGATCTTCGGGGCCTTCGCCACCGGCGAGGTGCTGCAGGTGCTGCTCATCTCGATCCTGTTCGGCTTCGCGCTGCACGCCCTCGGCGGCCGGGGCGACGAGCTGTTCCGGATCGTCGAGCGGCTGTCGGGCGTGCTGTTCCGGATCGTCGGCTACATCATGCGACTCGCGCCGATCGGCGCCTTCGGCGCCATGGCCTTCACCATCGGCAAGTACGGCGTGGGCACGCTGCTGTCGCTCGGCAAGCTGATGGCGTGCTTCTACGGCACCTGCCTGCTGTTCATCTTCGGCGTGCTCGGCGCCATCGCCCGGCTGAGCGGCTTCAGCCTGTGGCGGTTCATCGTCTACATCCGCGAGGAACTGTTCATCGTGCTCGGCACCTCCTCCTCGGAGTCGGTGCTGCCGCGCATGATGGCCCGGCTCGAGGAAGCCGGCGTCGAGAAGTCGGTGGTCGGACTTGTGATCCCGACCGGCTACTCCTTCAACCTCGACGGCACGGCCATCTATCTCACGATGGCGGCGGTGTTCATCGCCCAGGCCACCAACACGCCGCTCGACCTCGTGCAGCAGCTCACCCTGCTCGCCGTCCTGCTGCTCACCTCGAAGGGCGCGGCCGGCGTCACCGGCAGCGGTTTCATCGTGCTCGCGGCCACCCTGTCCGCGGTCGGTCACGTGCCGGTGGCCGGCGTCGCGCTGATCCTGGGCATCGACCGGTTCATGTCGGAGGCGCGCTCGCTCACCAACCTGATCGGCAACGGCGTCGCCACGGTCGTGATCGGCAAGTGGTGCGGCCAGGTCGACGACGCCCGCCTGCAGCAGGCGCTGCACGGCGACGGTCCGGTCCGGCCCGGGCAGCCGGCCGACCCGGCCTAGCACCCGATGGACGACAGCCTCCCGTCGCCGGACGGCCCGGATTCCGTGACGCGTATCCAATCCGTGGAAATCGCCAGCGGACCGTCGCAGGGCGCAGTTGGCCCGGCCCCTCGCCTTGCGGCAGGATGCGAGGCGCGGGGAGACAGGATGGAATTCACGCTGACATGGGAGGAACCCTGGGGATTGCACGTCCACGTGCGGGGCGTGCTGAACCCGGAGGAATTCTTCGCCGGCACCACGACCGTCACGCAGGACGCGCGCTTCAACGACCTGCGTTACGTCATCCTGAACTACCTGGACGTCGAGGCGCACACCTTCGACCTGCAGGACGCCGGTGCGCTCGCACAGTCCAACGCGATGCTGCTCGGCGCCGCGACGACCAACACCCAGCTCGTGACCGTCGTCGTCGCCCGGCCCGAGGTGCTGGAACTGGCGCGCACCATGGTCGCCGCGTCGAACCTGCGCTGGCGGATCGGCTACTTCGAATCGGAGCTGAAGGGCTTCGACTGGCTGAGCGCGCAGTCGCTCGTGTTCCGCCAGCGACGGCGCTAGGCGGCGACGCTGGCCGCGCGGAACGTCCGCGGCGCGCCACCGAACCAGTGCAGTCGCGAAGCGAGCGCGGCCACCTCGCCGACGATGACCAGCGCCGGCGACCGGATGCCGCCGCCCTGCGCGACGGCGTCCAACTCGGCGAGGCTCGCGAGCGTCACGCGCTGATCCGCGCGTGACCCGTTCTCGACGATGGCCACGGGCGTGGACGCCGGGCGGCCGTGCGCCACCAGATTGGCGCGGATCGCCGCGAGGCCCCCGACTCCCATGTAGAACGCCAGCGTCTGCCGCTCCTCGGCGAGCGCGGCCCAGTCGAGCCCGGCCAGGGCCTCGCCGGTGTGCGCGGTCACCAGGCGGACCGACTGCGCGTGCTCGCGGTGCGTGAGCGGGATCCCGGCGTAGGCTCCGCAGGCCAGCGCCGCCGTGATGCCGGGCACCACCTGGAAGGGAATGCCGTGCGCCGCGAGGCACTCCAGCTCCTCGCCGCCGCGGCCGAATACGAACGGGTCGCCGCCCTTGAGCCGCACGACGTGACGCCCCGCCCGCGCGTGCTCGAGCATCAGCTCGTGGATGCGTCCCTGGCCGACGGAATGCCCGCCGGCCATCTTGCCGACCGAGATCCGCTCGGCATCCCGGCGCGCGAGGTCCAGCACCTCCGGCGAGACGAGCCGGTCGTGCAGCACCACGTCCGCCCGCTGCAGCGCGCGCAGGCCGTTCAGGGTCAGCAGTCCGGCATCGCCCGGCCCGGCGCCCACCAGCGTGACGGTGCCGACGCCGGCCGGCGCGTGGCCGCCGGCCACCAGTGCGCGCAGCTCGTGCTCCGCGGCCTCCGCCCGTCCCGCCCGCACGTATGCGGCGACGGCGCCGCGCACGGCGGACTCGTAGGCCTGCCGGCGCCGCGCGAGGTCCGGGAACGCGGCCTTGAGCCGCGCGCGCCAGCGCTCGAGCAGCACGGCCAGTGCGCCGAAGGACCCGTCGATGGCCACCTCGAGCTTCTCGCGGACCAGCCGTGCCAGCACGGGCGCAGCGCCGCCGGTCGACACGGCGATCACGAGCGGCGAGCGATCGACGATCGCCGGCACGATGAAGCTCGACAGCTCGACGTCGTCGACGACGTTCACGAGCACCTCGCGCTCGCGCCCGGCGGCGGCGACGGCGGCGTTGACGGCCCGGTCGTCGGTGGCCGCGACCGCCAGCAGGACGCCCTGCAGGTGCGCCGTCGCGAACGGCTCGGCCAGGTGAACGACGCGCGGGTCCTGCAGCAGCGGCACGAGCGCGTCGCCGACGCGCGGCGCCACCAGCCGCACGCGGGCGTCGGCGTCCAGCAGCAGCCGCAGCTTGCGCGCCGCCACCTCGCCGCCGCCGACGAGCAGCACGCGCCGGCCCGCGAGATCGGCGAACAGGGGGAAATGTCGCAAGGCTCAGCCCTCGAGACCGTGGATGCCGCACTCGCGCTTCAGGCCGAAGAAGCGCGTGGCCTCGACGTCCCCGGCCTCGGCGAGCGAGCGGGTCGTGTGCCAGTCGCCGATCGAGACGTAGCCTTCGTGCCAGAGCGGGTGGTACGGGAGGTCGTGACGGCGCAGGTAGTCGAAGACCTGGCGGTCCGACCAGTCGAAGATCGGGTGCACCTTCCAGCGCCCGTCCCGCCGCTCGAGCGGACGGATGCGCTGGCGGCTCGCGGACTGGTCGCGGCGCAGGCCGGCGAACCAGGTGCGCACGCCGAGCTCGGCGAGCGCGCGCTGCATCGGCTCGGCCTTGCGCAGTTCGTTGTAGCGCTGGATGCCGTCGAGCCCCTGCTCCCACAGGCGCCCGTGACGCGCCTCGAGCCAGGCCGGCGACACCGTCGGCTGGTAGACCTTGAGGTTCAGGCCCAGCCGGAGCACCAGGTCGTCGATGAAGCGATACGTCTCCGGGAACAGGTAGCCGGTATCGACCAGGATCACCGGCACGGCCGCCAACCGGCTCGCGACCAGGTGCAGCGAAACCGCCGCCTGCGCCCCGAAGCTGGACGACAGGGCGTGCGGGCCCGGCAGGTTCTCGACGGCCCAGCGCACCCGCTCCCCGGCGTCCATGCGCTCGAGCGCGGCGTTCACCTCGTCGAGGACGGCCGGCTCCTGCAGCGCGAGTTCCGGCTGCCAGGCGAGCGCCCTCATGGCCTCGCGCCTCCCGCCTGCGCCGAGCCGCCCACGAGGCCGGCGCGCCAGGCGAAGTCGCCGAAGCGTTCGCCGTCGTGGCGCTCGGCGGCGAACCGGGCGAACGCGCCGTCGAGCTCGGCCACGATGGCCGTCTCGTCGCCGTTCTCCAGGCGCAGCGCATTGAGACGCTGACCCCGGGCATCGCCGCCGAAATAGAGGTTGTACCGGCCCGGCGCCTTGCCGATCAGCGCGATCTCCGCGAGGTACGGGCGCGCGCAGCCGTTCGGGCAGCCGGTGATGCGCACGACGATCGGCTCGCCGGCGAGGCCGCGGGCCGCGAGCCGCTCGTCGATGAGCCGCGTCAGGCGCGGCAGGTAGCGTTCGGCCTCGGCCATCGCGAGCGCGCAGGTCGGCAGCGCGACGCACGCCAGCGCGTCGCGCGCCACCGGCGTGGCGCGGACGTGGCGGTCGAGGCCGTAGCGCACGACCAGCGCGTCGATGAACGCCTTCGCCGACGGCTCCACGCCGGCGATCACGAGGTTCTGGTTCGGGGTGAGCCGGAAGTCGCCGCGGTGCACCTTCGCGATCTCGCGCAGGCCCGTGAGCAGCGGCCCGTTCGGGCCGTCCGCGACGCGACCGGCCTCGATGCGCAGGCCCAGGTGCCAGCGTCCGTCGTGGCCCTCGACCCAGCCGAAACGGTCGCCGAGCGACGTGAACTCGAACGGACGCGCCGGTTCGAGCGCATGACCCAGCCGCCGCGTGATCTCGGCGCGGAACCAGTCGAGGCCGCGGTTGGCGATGGTGTACTTGAGGCGCGCGTGCTTGCGCACGCTGCGGTCGCCGAAATCCCGCTGCGTCGTGAGCACGGCCTCGGCCACCGGCAGCAGCTGCGCCGGGCGCAGGAAGCCGATCACGTCCGCGAGGCGCGGGTACGTGGTCGGGTCGCCGTGGGTCGTGCCGAGCCCGCCGCCGGCGGTGAGGTTGAAGCCCTGCAGCTCGCCGTCCTCGACGATCGCGATGAAGCCGAGGTCGTTCGAGAAGATGTCCACGTCGTTGAGCGGCGGCACCGCGAACGCGGTCTTGAACTTGCGCGGCAGGTAGGTCGCGCCGTAGATCGGCTCGGACTCCTCGCCCACCACCTTCTCGCCGTCGAGCCAGATCTCGTGGTATGCGCGGGTCTTCGGCAGGAAGTGCCCCGAGAGCGCCTTCGCGCACTCGTAGACGGCCGCGTGCGCCCGCGACTCGACCGGATTGGCGCCCACCAGCACGTTGCGGTTCACGTCGCCGCAGGCGGCAATGGTGTCGATCAGGGCCGCATTGATCGCCTGCAGCGTCGGCTTGAGCTCGGTCTTGATGACCCCGTGGAACTGGAACGCCTGGCGGGTGGTCAGGCGCAGCGTCTGGTTGCCGTAGCGGCGGGCGATCTCGTCCAGCGCGAGCCACTGCTGCGGCGTGCACACGCCGCCCGGCAGCCGCGTGCGGATCATGAAGCTCCAGGCCGGTTCGAGCTTCTGCCGGCGACGCTCCTCGCGGATGTCGCGGTCGTCCTGCTGGTAGCTGCCGTGGAACTTGATCAGCACGAGGTCGTCCTCGCGGATCGCGCCGGTGTGGGCGTCCCCGAGGCTCTCGGCGAGCGTGCCGCGCAGGAAGCGGCTGGCCGACTTGATCTTCTCGACGGAGGATGGCTCGCCCATGGCTCAGTACACGTCCCGCAGGTAGCGGCGCTCGTCGCCGAGGCGGCGCACGTAGGCTTCGGCACCCTCGCGGTCGACCCCGCCGTGGCGCGCGACGATCTCGACCAGCGCCTCGTTCACGTCCGGCGCCATCTTCTCCGCGTCGCCGCAGACGTAGACGTACGCGCCGCCCTCGAGCCACGCGTAGAGATCCCGGCCCTGGCGGCGGATGCGGTCCTGCACGTACTCGCGGGCGATGCTGCGGTCGCGCGAGAACGCGAGGTCGAGGCGGGTCAGCAGGCCGCTGCGCACCGCCTCCTGCCACTCGAGCTGGTACAGGAACTCGCTCTGGAAGTGGCGGGCGCCGAAGAACAGCCAGTTGCGGCCCGTGGCGCCCTGGGCGGCGCGGTGCTGGAGGAAGCCGCGGTACGGCGCGACCCCGGTGCCCGGCCCGATCATGACGATGTCGCGCGACGCGTCGGGCGGCA
The DNA here is from genome assembly GCA_052035645.1 of Pseudomonadota bacterium. Lineage (GTDB taxonomy): Bacteria > Pseudomonadota > Gammaproteobacteria > Steroidobacterales > Steroidobacteraceae > RPQJ01. The sequence goes on along the minus strand of JBPOHK010000095.1, from coordinate 1,144 downwards.
GGCGGAAGCGCTCGTTCTGCTCGACGAAGACCCGTGCACGCGCTTCGGTCCCCGACAGCCCGGCGAGGAATGCCGAAGCGGCGCCGAGGCGGCGCTGGCGGTCGATCTCGTAGTCCACGACGGCGACCGCGAGGTGCGCCTCCTCGCCCACGGCCGCCTGGCTCGAGGCGATCGAATACAGGCGCGGCGCGAGCGGGCGCAGGGCGGCAACGAGCTGGGCCGGCTCCCAGGCGGCCGGGTGCCGGCGCAGCACGTCCACGAGTTGCAGGTCCTTGAGCGTGCGGCGCAACGGCTCCTGCCGGCCCGGCTCGAGCACCGACGAAAGCGCGGCGTCCCCGGCCAGCGCGGCGTGCTGCGCGAGAAACGGCCGCGTCAGGCGCGTGATCTCGCGCGCGTGGGTGAGCCAGGCCCGCAGGCTGCGCGTCTCGCCGTCGACCGCCACGGTCTCCTCGCCGGTGGCCTGCACGGCCGCGAGCACGCCGTCGACGATCGCAGGCGGATTCTCGTGCCAGACGCCGAGCGCGTCGCCCGGCTCGTAGGCGAGACCCGAGCCCTCGAGCGAAAGCTCGACGTGGCGGACGTCGCGCGTCGCGCCGCGACCGGTGATGCGCTGGTTGTCGATCACTTCGGCCGCGAACGGCGCCTCGCGGGTGTACTGCGGGGCGGCCGGCAGCGTGCGCAGGCGCGTGACCGTGGCGACCGGGGCCGCGCCGAGCGAATCGCGCGCCCCGGCGACGACCTTTTCGAGCCACGGGGTGGCGACGCGGTCGAAGTCCACGTCGGCGTCGGCCCGCTCGACGAGGCGCCGCGCGCCGAGGGCGGCCAGCCGCTCGTCGACGACGCGACCGGTCTCGCAGAACTTCGGGTAGCTGGAATCGCCGAGCGCGAGGACCGAGTAGGCCAGCTGCTCGAGCTTCGGCGCGCGTCGCGAGGCCAGGAATTCCAGGAAGCCGCGGGCATCGTCCGGCGGGTCGCCGTCGCCGTGCGTGCTCATCACGACGACCAGCAGCCGCTCCTTCGCGAGGTCCTTGAGCGGATAGGCCCCGGCGGCCGACACCCGGACCGCGAGGCCGGCCGCCTCGGCGGCGCGCCCGAGTCGCTCGGCGAGGCGCTTGCCGTTGCCGGTCTGCGAACCGTAGACGAC
>JBPOHK010000070.1:0-19006 GCA_052035645.1 Pseudomonadota bacterium | reverse complement strand
CCACGACAACAAAGGGACTGTCCTCGTGATGTACCGCATGCCCAGGGCCGTCGCCGGCCTCTGCCTCGCCGCCGGCGCGTTCGCCTTCTCTTCCGCCGCATTCGCCTGGGGCGACACCGCCGCGCAGGTGTGGATCCAGCGCACCGACGCGATGGTCGCCGCCGCTACCCAGCCGATCTATCCGGCGGATTCGCCCAATGCCGGCAAGAACGTCATCTACGTCTACCCCCAGTCGGGACTCGCGCTGCTCGGCAAGAGCCAGAAGCCCGACGGATACGACGCCAACGAGGCGGCGGCGGCCGCCTACATCGAGGCCATGAAGAAGACCTGCTCCGGCCTGACGGGCGAGCACATCAAGAACGGCGGCAAGAACATGCCGGTGTGGGCGCAGACGGCACAGGGGCGCTTCTGCGGAGCGATCGATGCGCTCAAGGGCGCGGCGTTCGACGATCCGGGCAACAAGGATCGCTGCAAGAACGCGGAGTCCGCCATCAACTATGCCGGGAAGGCCAAGGCGGGCGAGGATCCGGAGGCGGTCGTCGAGGCGGCGAAGCGCCTCATCGCGGCGGCGGAGTCGCTCAAGGCCCTCGACCTGGTCATGGTCAAGCGCAGCGCGGGCGGCGCGGCCGAAGCGACGCGCACGTTCAGCTGCAAGTAGGCCTTGCGGCCATCGGCTGCGTTGCCGGGCTCACGCCCGGCCGCGCAGCGCGCATTTCCGGGGCAGGCGGCCCACGGCCGATGCCTGGTCATTCGCCGGGCAGGAAAGTCGTTCAGGCCGGAGTGGCCTTCCTGCAAATTCCCTAGCCCTATTCGACCGTCACGCTCTTCGCGAGATTCCTGGGCTGGTCGACGTCCGTGCCCTTGAGGATCGCGCAGTGGTACGCGAGCAGCTGCAGAGGGATCGTGTACACCGCCGGCGCCTGGAAGTAGCTCACGTGGCGCGGCATCTCGATCACGTGCACGCCGTCGGATGACGTCATCCCCGATTCGGGGTCCGCGAACACGTAGAGCTCACCACCGCGCGCGCGCACTTCCTGCAGGTTGCTCTTCAGCTTCTCGAGCAGGTCGTTGTTGGGCGCGACGGTGATGATCGGCATGTCCACGTCCACCAGCGCGAGCGGGCCGTGCTTCAGCTCGCCGGCCGGGTAGGCCTCGGCGTGGCTGTACGAGATCTCCTTCAGCTTCAGCGCGCCTTCCATCGCGATGGGATGCATCGGGCCGCGGCCGAGGAACAGCGCGTGGCGCTTGTCGACGAAGCGCTTCGCGAGATCCTTGATCACCGGGTCGAGCTTCAGCGTGGCTTCGATCAGCGACGGAATTCCGAGCAGACGATGCACGAGGCCGCGCTCGCGCTCCGCATCCGCGCTGTGGAACTTGGCGAGCGCCACCACCAGCATGTTGAGCGCCGCGAGCTGCGTCGTGAACGCCTTGGTCGAGGCGACGCCGATCTCGGGGCCGGCGCGCGTCAGCATCACCAGCTCGGACTCGCGCACCAGCGAGCTCTCCGGAACGTTGCAGATGGCCAGCTGCGAGAGATAGCCCGCCTGCTTGGCGAGACGCAGCGCCGCGAGCGTGTCGGCGGTCTCGCCCGACTGCGAGACGCTCACGAACAGCGTGTTCTTCGGCACCACCGGGTTGCGGTAGCGGTATTCGCTCGCGATCTCCACCCAGCACGGCAGGCGGCAGATCTGCTCGATGAAATACTTGGCGACGGAGGCCGCGTGGAAGCTGGTGCCGCACGCGACGATGCGCACCGCTTCGGTCTTCGCGAACACGGCCTGGGCCGCCGGGCCGAACGCGGCCTCGAGCAGCTTGCCGCCCGCGACGCGCTCCTCGAGCGTCTGCGCCACGGCGCGCGGCTGCTCGTGGATTTCCTTCAGCATGTAGTGCGGGAAGTCGCCCTTCTCCGCCGCATCGGCCGACAGCTCGCTCTCGTGCACCTTGCGCTGCACGGTGTTGCCGTCGTGGTCGAGCACGCGCACCGTCTTGCGGCGCACCTCGGCCACGTCGCCTTCCTCGAGGAAGATGAACTGGCGCGTCACCGGCAGCAGCGCGGCGACGTCGGAGGCGACGAAATTCTCTTCCTCGCCGAGGCCCACGACCACGGGGCAGCCTTCGCGCGCGAGCACGAGCCGCTCGGGGTCGGCCTGGGAGATCACGGCGAGCGCGTAGGCGCCCTCGAGCTCCGCCACCGTGGCGCGCACGGCCTTGAACAGGTCCTGTGTGGCCTTCAGGTGGTGGTGGATCCGGTGCGCGATGACCTCGGTGTCCGTCTCCGACGTGAACTCGTAGCCGAGCTTCTTCAGCTCGTCGCGCAGGTCCTCGTGGTTCTCGATGATGCCGTTGTGGACGATCGCGATACCGTCCTTGGAGATGTGCGGGTGCGCATTGCGCTCACTCGGCACGCCGTGCGTGGCCCAGCGCGTGTGCGCGATGCCGAGTTGGCCGTGCGTCGGATCGGAGTCGAGGGCGTCCTGCAGCGTGCGCACCTTGCCGACCGTGCGCAGGCGCTTGATCTTGCCCGTGCCGTTCAGGACGGCGACGCCCGCCGAGTCGTAGCCACGGTACTCGAGCCGGCGGAGTCCCTCGATCAGGATGGGGACGACATCACGTTCCGCGACGGCACCGACGATTCCACACATGGCAGGTCCTTTCTCTGCGGGGGCGCGAGGCTAGCAGTTTTTGCTGTTGCATCAAAGACCTACGCTGCCTCCACGGCGCCTGCGCGGGTCCGGTCCAGCGGAAATTCTAGGGTTCTCAGCGGATTACGGCGGTGCGGGACTTAACATTTCGGTGCGTCGACGAGGGATTGTCCACAAATGGAGATCACATTGTCATTGCTCCATTCCAAGAGTATCCTGTCGACAGGAGATCCCGCCATGCGCCGTCCCGCTCCGTCCGCTGTTCCCGCCACGCGTCCCGTCCGCGACCTGTCGGGGCCGGCTTTGCGCGCCTTCTTCCGGATCGCCGAGGCATGGCGCCTCAGCGCCGCGCAGGAGCGGGCCCTGCTCGGCAACCCGCCGTCGTCGACGTTCTTCAAGTGGAAGAAGGACCAGGCCGGCAACCTCTCGCGCGACGTGCTCGAGCGCATCAGCTACGTCCTCGGCATCTACAAGGCGCTGCAGATCCTGTTCCCGGAGGCGGCCCGCGCGGATGCGTGGGTCGGCCGGCCAAACACGGCGCCGCTGTTCCAGGGCCAGAGCGCGCTCGAGCGCATGCTCGGCGGCAACGTCAGCGACCTGTTCGTGGTGCGCCAGTACCTCGACGCTCAGCGCGGCGGCTCGTGAGCGCCGGGCCGGGCGCGGTGCCGTCGAGCACCGTCGAAGGGCGCGTCCATCGTCTCGTGCCCAGCCGCTTCCCGCCGGTCGGCCCGTGGGATCGCATCGCCTCGCCCGACGACTTCGAGGCGCTCGCCGAAATCGAGGGACTCACGAATTCGCGCATCCGGGAGGAACTCGGCGTGCTCGCGACCCTCCCGCGCGAGCGTCGCGTCAGCGGGCCGGGCACGACGCCGGTGATGGCGGCGTTCACGCACCTGAACCCGGAAGGCTCGCGCTTCTCGGACGGCAGCTACGGCGTGTTCTATGCCGCGCGCGAGCTGGAGACGGCGATCCGCGAGACGGTGTTCCATCGCGAGCGCTTCCTCGCGCGCACGGACGAGCCTCCGCAGCAGGTCCAGATGCGGTGCTATGTCAGCGCGGTCAGGCTCGCGCTGCACGACATCCGCGGCGGTCACCCGACCCTGCACGACCCGGACAGCTACGCGGCGAGCCAGGCTTTCGCCCGCGACCTGCGTTCGCGGAATTCCAACGGGATCGCGTACGACAGTGTCCGCCGCCCGGGCGGACAGTGCGTGGCCGCCTTCTGGCCGGACGTCGTGGCGCCGTGCTCGCAGGGCAAGCACTATGCCTACGGCTGGGACGGCCGTGCGATCTCGAGCGTGCTGGAGCTGTCGGCGGTCGAGTTCTAGTCGAGCGGCGCGACCTCCACCAGGCGACCGGTGCCCCCCCGCCGCCTCGGGACCGGGCCCGTCCGGCTCAGACGCCGGTGACGTTGCCGTCGCGCGCGCGCAGCAGCTTGAAGCGGTGGAACCCGAGACTCTCGAGGTGGTCGAGATCGAAGTCCTGCATCCCGAGCAGTTCGCGGTACTTCAGCTTCTGCGAGCACGCGAACAGCGAGCGGTCGCCGGTCTTGTTGGCCTTCGAGATGCTCGGGTAGCAGATCTTCGACGGGCAGGTCAGGGCGCAGCCTGCATTGGCGAACAGCGTGATCTGGTCCTTCTGTTCGATCGACGCGAGGAACGCCTCGTCCTGGTTGGCGCTCATGGGCAGGATGATGCTGTCGTACAGCCCGGCGACCTTGTCGATCTTCGCCAGGCTGTCGATGTTCTTGATCACGCTGGCCTCGAGGCGGTACTCGGGGAAGTCCCTGCGGATCCAGCGCGCGAGGTTGTCGTTGGTGATGATGATCGAATTGCCGGGCCGGTGATGCTTCTCCAGCATCGGGAGGTTGGCCTCGTACTCCTCCGGCGTGGCTTCGTGGTTGGTCAGCGGCAGCCGCAGGCCGATGCCCATCTTGTACATCGAGCGCAGATCGTACGCGCTGAGCTCCGTGCCGCCGTAGAGGCGGCCGCCGTACAACGTGCTCTTCTCGGTGGTGAAGCCGAAGAAGCTGTCGATCTGCCCGACCGGGATGTCGCCGAAGTGCTGTTCGATGAACATCTGGATCGGCATGGCCGCGGGCTTGCCGCGCGCCGAGATCGTGAACTGACGGGTGGTCCGGGTCATGGCGGCAGGTAGTCGAAGATGAACGTGATGCGGTCGTCGGTGCCGCCATTCATCACGCTGTGCATCTTCTGGTTGTTGATTTCATAGGCCTGGCCGACCTCCATGCGGCAGGGCCGGCCGTCGATCGTGAAGCGCACCCGCGCACTGGTGGTGATCGGCACGTGGATCCGGTGGCCCGCGGCAAACGACGGATGCGTGTCGCGGTGGGGCAGGATGCGCCCGCCGGCCAGCAGCTTGGCCGCCATGGCGCGCAGGATCCTGCCGCCCGGCGGGTAGTGGCGCGCGAGGATCTCCTGCATGACCGGCTCGGCCACCGGGCCCAGGCGCTCCCAGCCCTGCTTGCGGGCGATGCTCGCCTCCGGCCACGCATCGACGTCGGCAAACAGCAGCACGATCGAACGGGTCTGCTCGTGAACCTCGTAGTCCTGTTGCCGCTGCGTATTCTCGTTCCAGGCCGCCTCGTCCTGGGACAGGATGGCCGCAGACAGGTCCTGCATGGCAACCTGCCCGAGGCATCGGATCGGCACGTCGATGTCCATCGCCGTACGCTACTTCAGGCGGCGCCGTTGGGCAATTTGGCCCCCGGGCGCGACAGCGGATCCCGTGCCGGACGCTTTAGGATACCGGTCGTTCGCGGGAGGATGTTCGCATGGGTCTGTCTTTCGGTCGGCCGCCGGGCCGGGTCGCCGGTTGCGGATTGCTGCTGCTCGTCGTCGCCACGACCGCCGCCGCGGCGTCGCGCGAGGATGCCGGCATTGAGGCGGCGCTGGCCGCCCCGGCGGCCGAGCAGCGCGAGGCCGCGCTCGATCGGCTGATCGCGGCCCCCGACACGTCCGGGGCGACGCTGCGGCGCGTCGCCGCGCTGCTCGACGACCGCGACCTCTACGTGGCCGGCAAGGCCGCGAGCGCGCTGGCCGCCGCGGGTGTCGATGCCTTCGACACCATCGACCGGATCCTCGCGCAGGGCACCGCGCAGCAGCGCTGGGCCGCGACGGTGGCCCTGTACCAGTCCCGCGCCGGGATCGATCGCTTCGTGCCGGCACTGGCGCGACAACTGGCGCAGGACGACGAGCGACTCGTGATCGCCAGCCTAGCCGCGCTCGCGCGCACGCGGTCCAGCGGCGTGGCCGCGGTCCCCGAACTGCGCGCGTTGCTGTCGAGCCCGCAGACGGACATCCGCCGCGCGGCCCTCGCCACGCTCGGGAGCATCGGCCCGGGCGCCCGCGCGGCCGTCCCCGAGATCACGGCGTCGCTGCGGGATGCGCAAGCCGACGTGCGGCTGGCGGCCGCCGCGGCCATGCAGAGCGTCGTGCCGCCGGCACCCATCACCGACGAGCGCTTCCGCGCGTACCTGGCGTGGCTGCAGCAGCAGGTCCCGGTCCTGATGAAGCAGCACCACGTGCCCGGGGTGTCCATCGCCATCATCCAGGACGGCCGCGTGCGCTGGGCGCAGGGCTTCGGCGTCCGCGATGCCCGCCGCGGCGACCCGGTGACGACCGACACGATCTTCGAAGCCTGCTCGATGTCCAAGCCCATCCTCGCGCTCAGCGCGCTGCAGCTGATCCAGCAGGGACGGCTCGACCTCGATGCGCCGCTGACCCGGTACCTCGGCCACGACTACCTGCGGGACGAGCCCCGGCAGCATCTCGTCACGGCGCGCATGGTGCTCACGCACCGCACCGGGCTGCCGAACTGGCGGACGGGCTACGACGAGATGGGCGGGCCGCTGCCGATGCTGCTGGCGCCGGGGTCCGAGTACACGTATTCGGGCGAAGCCATGCTGTTCCTGCAACGTGCCGTCGAGGCCATCGCCGGGACGAGCCTCGACCGCTACGCGAACCAGGGCCTGTTCGCGCCGCTGGGCCTGAAGCACACGAGCTACGTCTGGACGCCGGCCGTCGAGCAGGACCTGGCGAGCGGCCATCGCGAGGACGGGAGCTTCAAGGAGCGGACTCGCTATCGCAAGGCCAACGGCGCCTATTCGCTGTACACGACGCCGACCGACTACGCGGCCCTGATGCTGACCCTGATGCGCCCGGAGTCCCTCGGCGCCCATGCCTTTTCGCCCGACAGCGTCGAGCTGATGCTGCAACGGGCCGTGCGCGTGGACGACGCGGACGCATTCATGCGGCCCGGGCTGGCCCGGGCGGTGGCCACCTACCGGGCGCTCGGCTGGAGCATCGACGTCGGTGCGGAGGGCGACATCGTCCAGCACTCGGGGTCGAACAGCTCCGGCTTCCGGACCTTCGGCCAGTTCAACCGCGCGAAAGGTTCCGGCCTCGTCATCTTCACCAACGGCGACGGCGGCGGGCGGGTGCGCGACGCGATCCTCGCTCAGGTGGGCGACCTGTGAGCCCGGCGCTGCGCGCAGCACGGTCTTGGATCGCTGCAGTCGCCATCGTACATTAGCGGACTCCCCGCGACGCAGGATGTCCATGAGCGCCCCCTCTTCCCCTGGTTCTCCGGTCTCGAGCTGCGCGCGATGAAGCCTGTCCAGCCCGCAGGTTCCGCCAGGGAAGCGAGTCTCGCGGCGGCGATCGAGGCGCTGCAGGGCAACCGCCCGTTGCGGGCCGAGGAGATCTGCCGCGCGTACCTCGAGGCCAGCCCCGGGTGCATCGAACACCTGCGCCTGCTGGGCAATTCGCTCGGCAAGCAGGGTCGTTACGCCGAATCCGAGCAGACGGTGCGTCTTGCGATCTCGCTGCAGCCGGACTTCCCGCACCTGCACGAAGACCTCGGCAGCGTGCTGGCACTGCAGCAGCGCTACGAGGAGGCCGTGCCCTGCTTCGAGCGCGCCATCCAGCTCGAGCCGCGCCTGCCGCTGGCGCACAAGAAGCTCGGGCAGGCGCTCGCCGCGCTGGGCCGCGGACAGGATGCGGACGCCGCGTTCGAGGAATTCTTCGAGCTGGACTCCGCCCGCGGCAAGGTCGCGCTGGCGCTCGATCACATGCACGCCGGGCGCAAGACCGAGGCCATCGCGACGCTGCGCAGCGCGCTGCGCGAGAACGGCAACAACGTGGATGCGATGCGCTTCCTCGCGCAGATCTACTGGCGCGACGAGAAGCAGAAGAGCGATGCGGAGGCGCTGCTGCGCCGCGCGATCGCGCTGGCCCCGACGTACACGGCCGCGTGGATGCTGCTCGGCACGATGCTGCACGAGACCGAGCGCCCCGCGGAATCGATCGAGTGCTACCTCGCGGCCACGCGGATCGAGCCCGACAACCCGGCGGCCTGGGCCGGCCTCGGCAACGGTTACGCGCACGTCGGCGACGTGGAGAAGAGCATCGAGGCGTTCGAGCGCTCGCTGCGCCTGCAGCCGGACGCGCCGAACGTGAATCTCAGCTACGGCCACGTCCTCAAGACGCGCGGCGACCAGGAGGCGGCGCTGCGCGCCTATCGCGCCGCGATCGCCGCCAGGGAGGACTTCGGCGAGGTCTACTGGAGCATGGCCAACCTGAAGGTCTTCCGCTTCGAGCCGGCCGAGATCGAGGCGATGGAGCGGCAGCTGCAGCGCGACGACCTGAGCGAGAGCGCCGACATCCACTTTCGCTTCGCGCTCGCCAAGGCCTACGAGGACGCGCGCGACTACGACCGCGCCTGGCACTACTACGACACCGGCAACGAGCGCCAGCGCAAGCGCGTGTTCCACGACCCGGTCGCGATGGAACTGCGCCACGAGCAGATCGCGAACGTGTTCACGCGCGAACTGTTCGAACGGCATGCCGGGCAGGGCTTCGAAGACGCATCCCCGATCCTGATCGTCGGCCTGCCCCGCTCGGGCTCGACCCTGATCGAACAGATCCTGGCCAGCCACAGCCAGGTCGAGGGCACCGCGGAACTGCCGGTGCTGATGCGGCTCGCCTACTCCATCGGCCGCTACCGGCCGGACCAGAAGCGCTATCCGGAGTCGGTCGCGGACCTGCGCGGCAAGGACTTCAGGGCCTACGGGCGCCAGTACATCGAGGAGACCCGCGCGTTCCGGGTGACCGGCCGGCCGTTCTTCACCGACAAGCTGCCGAACAACTTCTCGCACGTCGGCCTGCTGCACCTGATCCTGCCGAATGCCAAGGTCATCAACGCACGCCGGCATCCGTTCGACAGCTGCCTCGGCGGCTACAAGCAGCTTTTCGGCAAGGGACAGAACTTCACCTACGACATGGCCGATCTCTCGGCGTACTACCGCCAGTACCACGAGACGATGCGGCACTGGCACCGGGTGCTGCCGGGCAAGGTGCTGGACGTGCACTACGAGGAGACGGTGACCGACCTCGAGACGCAGGTGCGCCGCATCCTCGATCACTGCGGCCTGCCGTTCGAGGAGGCCTGCGTCCGGTTCCACGAGAACCGCCGTGCGGTCAAGACCGCGAGCTCGGAGCAGGTCCGTCGGCCGATCTACACGGACGCGCTCGGCCACTGGCGCCACTTCGAGCGGCACCTGGGCCTGTGGCAGGAGGATTTCGCCGACATCCTCGAGGAATTGCCGCCGGCGGTCCGCAACGCCGGGCTCTGAGGCCCGGCCCCGGCGGTCAGTCGTACGGCCACACGGCCAGGCCGTGGATGGCGTTGCGGACGTCCATGGTCAGGTTCACGGACAGCAGCCGGGTGTTGGCCGCGAGGTCATAGACGGAGACGGTCGACGGCGACGAGCCGCCGGCGACGACGGAACTCGACAGGACGCACAGTCCCCGCGCGAAGCCCTGGCGGGCGATGCTGGTCTGGTCGAGGTTCGTGTTGAGCAGTTCGCCGGCCGGATAGCGGGGCACCTTCATGGCGCGGTCCTCGCGGCCTTCACCGCGCCCCGAGTACCGCAGCGCGTCGGCCTCGGTGTCGTTGAACAGCACGCCGTCGCGGAACGGCTGGGCATTGTGGGTGCCGGGCGGCAGTTCCACCGACATCTGCACGCGCGTGCCGTTGTAGAGCAGCATCCCGCCGGTCTTCAGGCCCGTGACGTACAGGCCGCCCTCGGTGCAGTGCACGCTGTTCAGGTGCAGCTTGTTGAGCGGCAGCGGCCCTTCCGGCGCGCGCGGGTCGAACACGTTGCCCTTGAACTGGAACTGGTGCGAGGCGATGTGCAGCGCCCAGGAGAATTCCCGCGCGTCCAGGTCGAAACCGAGCACGGTGTCGAACGCGGTCGAGGTCAGGTACAGGCGCCGCTCGTGGACCGCGATCTCGTGGCAGTGACGCAGGTAGGGGTTGCGCCACGAGCCGATCCGGCGGAAGCCGGGCGTATAGGCGAACAGCTCGTCGCTCGCGGCGATGTAGACGGTCTCGCCGTCGAACGCGATGCCGCGCAGCCCGCGGTCCCAGCCGCGGCCCTGCCAGTCGATGTCCACCGTGTTCCAGTCGAGCGTCTGGCGGACCTGGCCGCCGTCCAGGTCGATCAGGTACACGCCGCCGTGGCTCTCACCCTGGTGGCTGCCGCGGACCACGGACGTGGTGACGAGCTTCATGCGATCCGGCGCGCCGCGCGCGCCGCTCCACCGTTCACCCGGTCCCGACCGTCACCACTTCTTGGTGAACGTCAGGCTGATCGTGCGTGGCCGTTGCAGGCTGCGGATGTACTTGTAGCGCGGGTCGTTCCAGCCGATGGCGGGCGAATCGCCGTAGTTGTTGCTGCTGATGTAGTTGTAGCCCTGCTCGTCGAAGAGGTTGCGGACGATCAGCGCGGTCTCCCAGCCGCTGTCGGCCGTGAATCCCATCTGCAGCGTCGACGTCGAGTAGGACGGGAGCAGCAGCTCGCGCGCCGCGGCCTTCTCCTCCGGGGTCGAGGCGTCCACCCAGTCCGCGATCGCGCCGGTGCTCTTCCAGACCTCGGACTGGTAGCTGTACGAGAACCGTGTCCACATCTTGCCGTCCAGGTCCATGAAGTTCGGCAGCGTGTAATCGAGCGCGGCCCAGTACTTCCTCTTCGGCGAGATCGGCATGACCGTGCCGGCCGGGATGGCGAGGCCGCCGTCGGGGTAGATGGTCTCCTCGGAGAACTCCGGGTCGGCCAGGAACGCGCTCGCCTGGATCTGGAACTGCGGCGTGACCTGCCAGGCGCCGTTGATCTCGACGCCCTTCTGCTCGGCCTTGCCGCCGTTGAAGGTGCCGCGCATCCAGAAGGGATTGTTCGCCGCGCTGCCCGAGGCGTTCAGCTGGATGTCGTTCCACTCCATGTAGAAGAGCGACACGTTGAGCGTCACCGAGTCGTCCAGCCACTGGCTCTTGAGGCCGGCCTCGTAGTTGCTCAGCGTGTCCGGCTTGTACTTCAGCGGCAGCAGGCCGCTCTCGGAGGCCCGCGGGCTGTTGCTGCCGCCGAGGCGGTAGCCCTCGCTGTAGAGCAGGTAGACCATCGCGTCGTCGTTGAAGCGGAACTCGGTGCCGGCCTTGAAGACCGTGCTCGATTCCTTGCCCGAGCTGGCGTTGATGCCGCCGCCCTCGAAGTCGCTGCCGATCGGCAGCCCGAGCGGGATGTTGTAGACGTCCCGCTGGTCGCGGTCGTACTCGAACCAGCGCGCCCCGCCGGTGATCGACCACCGGTCGGTCAGCTTGTAGGTGACTTCGCCGAACAGCGCCGTCTGCTTGATCGTCTTCTTGTACTTGTCCGAGTAGTACCAGTCGGTGTTCGTGAGCGGGCACTGGACGTCGTAGCCGAGGTCTGCGTAGTAGCAGGCGTAGCTGTTCGCGACGTTCCACGCGGTGGTGCCGGTGAGTCCCGGCAGCCGGGCACCGTAGTGCCAGGAATCCTCGACGTCCTCGAAGAAGGCGCCGGCCATCCACGCGAAGCGGCTCTCGCCCTGCGAGGTGAGGCGCACTTCGTACGCCGAGCGCTTCTGCTTCTGGTCGTTGAACGTCGTGCCGATCAGCACGCCGGTGTTGTAGATGTTGTCGTAGCCGGTGCCGTAGTCCGGGTCGAAACCGCCGTAATAGGCGCTGCGCCACTGGCTGTAGTTAGCGTTGTCCCACTCGTACTTGATGCTGCGATCGAAGAACGAGGCCGTCGCGGACAGCTCGGCGAAGCCGAGGTCGCCCTTGACGTTGAGCGAAGTCTGGTACCAGTTGTCGTCGCGGTACTCGTCGAAGAAGCGCGTGATCTTGTAGTCGCCGAGCGCCGGGTCCGATTCCCAGGCGCCGTCCGCCTCGCTGTTCTGCGCGATCAGGCTCAGCGTCGATTCCCACCCGTCGTTGATCTGCCAGCGCGCGGCAATGCGCCCGCCCCAGGTCTTGTAGTCGTTCCAGTCCTTCTCCACGACGTCGGCGTTGTCGCGGTCGCCCGCCAGCGTCGGGCCGAGGACGTTGTCGACGTAGCCGCCTTCGACCGAGTAGTAGCCCACGGCGCGCACGGCGACGTTGTCGCTCAGCGGGATGTTCAGGTGGCCGCTGACGTCGTAGCTTTCCTCGCCGCCCTTGGTGGTGCCGAGCTCGGCGTCGACCCGCGAGGAGAATCCGCGCGTGTCGGGCTTGTTGGTGATGTAGCGGATCGTGCCGGACTGCGAGCTCGAGCCGAACAGCGTGCCCTGCGGGCCCGGCAGCGCCTCGATGCGGGCGAGGTCGATCGTGCGGACTTCGACCTGCGTCGAAATCGACGTCATCGGCTGGTCGTCCAGGTACACGGCGACCTGGCTGTCGGTGCGGTACTCGGAGGAGCCCGTCGAGACGCCGCGCATGACGATCGCATTGCGGCCCGGCATCGCGGCGACGAGGTTGACGCTCGGCAGCGCCGAGATGACGTCGGCGGCGCCCTGCATCGCCAGCTTGTCGATGTCGGCGGTCGAGAACGCCGTGACGCTCTGCGGGACGCTCTGCAGGTTCAGGTCGCGGCGGGTCGCCGTGACGACGATTTCTTCCAGCTGCAGGGACTCGGCACGACTGGTCTGCGCCAGGGTCAGCGCGCCGGGGTACAGCACCGCGAGTATCGCGGCGGTGAGCGGCGACATCGGGTGGCACCGGCCCGGCGCAGCCGCCGTCCCGGGACGCTCGAGAGCGGTCGTCATGCAGGCATCACCCACGTTCTTGTTGTTCATCGCGCCCGGTCTCCCAACCATTCTTATCGACGACAATGGCCAGCCAGCCTATCGCAAGCGTCGCGATTCAGGCAACAAGTTGCTTGCCTGCGACACGCCGAGACTCAGTTCAGTAGGCGGCCCCGCGCGACGAACGCAGCACGCCCGCCTCCGCGCTCAGCCGGTAGGCCAGGCCGCCCTCGCCCTTCCAGGCCGCCAGGTCGAAGGTACCGCCCGGTCCCAGCCGATAGACTTCGACGTCGCGGAACGTCAGCGGCTGGCCGGGCTCGCAACGCTCGGGCAACTGGCTCGAACTCATGAAGTAGGCGTACGGCGTCGGGTGGTCCTTGGTCGCGAACACCTGCGCGATGCCGGTCAGGGGATCGATGTGGACCGCAGTCTCGCGGTCGGCGGCGATGGCGCGCGCCTCGGTCGTCCAGCGATCCTGCAGCAGCCGCGCCAGCAGGGCGACGGTGCGCCCGATCCGGTCCCGCTCCTGGAGGTGCTGGTCGGTGATCAGGCCCTTCAGGCGCGGCAGGGTGAGGAAGTCGCGCTCCAGCGTGACGTCCGCCGCGTAGGGATCGGCGAGTGCCGTCGCGCTGGTCAGGCTCGCCGGGGTCATCGACGAGTACGAGAACTCCCCCAGGATCGCCATCCCGGCGCTGGTCCCGCCGATCGGCGCCGGCTTCGCGGCCACGAAGTGGATGGCGTCCTCGAGCGGCGTGCCCTTCCAGAACCGCACGTAGTTGGACTGGTCGCCGCCCGCGATGAACAGCGCCTCGGCGTTGCGGACGGTCGCGACGACGTAGGGGTCGAAAGCGGCTTCGCGGCTGTCGACGATCAGGGTCTCCACCGAGTCGCAATGGCAAAGTGGATAGATGTACTTGTTGTATTCGTCGTCGCCGGTCGCCCGCAACACCACGAAGTCGCCGCCACCGCCGCGGGCCCCCATCCGCACGTAGTTCTCGTCGACGTCGTCACCCCCGCCCTGCAGCACCAGCAGGCCGGAGGTCGGCCGGACCACGTCGGCCGCGTTGCCGGTCAGGTAGTGCCTGAAGGCGGGCGGCGCGCCGTCGGCGTGGCCGGCGCCCGGCCCGACGACCAGGGCGAGCAGGCCCGCGGCAATCGGCCAGTGACGGCGGAGGATCGAGTGGATGCGCATGGCTGGAGCTTTCCCGCAGGTGGGCGACGTCTATCGGAGCCGGCCGACAGGATATCAGCCCGTTCGCGGTTCCAGCCGGGCGAGGACCGGCGAATCGTCCAGCCGCCCCCCCGCACCGCCCGCGTCGGCCGCTATTTCTTCGGCTGCTTCTCCGGGCGCTTCCAGCCCTCGAGCGTGACCTGCTTCGAGCGCTCGAGCGTCAGCTTGCCGTCCGGCGCGTCCTTGGTGATCGTCGAGCCGGCGCCGATCGTGGCGCCCGGACCGATCTTCACCGGCGCCACCAGCATGGCCCCGGAGCCGATGAAGGCGCCATCGCCGATCTCGGTGCGCCACTTGTTGGCGCCGTCGTAGTTGCAGCAGATGGTGCCGGCGCCGACGTTGACCTTGCTGCCGATGTCCGCGTCGCCCACGTAGGCGAGGTGGTTGGCCTTGCTGCCGGGGCCGAGGTGGCTGTTCTTGACCTCGACGAAATTGCCGATGTGCACGCCGGCCTGCAGCGTCGAGGTCGGTCGGAAGCGCGCGAACGGGCCGATGTTGCACCCGGCACCGATGGTCGCGCTGTCGATCACGCAATTGGCGAATACCACGGTGTCGTCGCCGATGGTCGCGTCCTTGATGACCACGTTGGGCCCGATCCGGACGCGGTGGCCGAGCTTCACCGTGCCCTCGAGCACGACGTTGACGTCGATGAACACGTCGCGGCCGGCTTCGACGGGGCCGCGTGCGTCGAAGCGCGCCGGGTCGGCGAGGGTCACGCCCTGCAGCATCAGCCCGGTGGCGCGACGGCGTCGATAGACGGCCTCGACCTCGGCGAGCTGCACCTTGTCGTTGACGCCGAGCACCTCGTCCTCGCGGTCGGCCAGCACGGCATCGACCTTCAGCCCGGCCTTCGCGGCCATCACGACGATGTCGGTGAGGTAGTACTCGCCCTGCGCGTTGTCGTTCTTCAGCTGGCCGAGCCACTCCCGCAGGCGCCTCGCCGGCACGGCCATCAGGCCGGTGTTCACCTCGTCGACGGCGCGCTCCTTCTGGTTCGCGTCCTTGTGCTCGACGATGCGCGCGACGTTGCCGGCGCGGTCGCGGATGATGCGGCCGTAGCCGGTCGGGTCCTTCATCCGCACCGAAAGCACGGCGATGGACGTCTCGCCGGCGGCCTCGACCAGGCGGCGCAGCGTGGCCGGCTCGACCATCGGCACGTCGCCGTACAGGATCAGCGCGAGGTGGTCGTCCGGCACCGCCGGCATCGCCTGCATCACCGCGTGCCCGGTGCCGAGCTGCTCGGCCTGCAGCGCCCAGCCCAGGTCGGGGGCGTCCAGCGCCTCGCGCACGCGCTCGCCGCCGTGGCCGTAGACCACGTGGATGTCGGCCGCCTGCATCTCGCGGGCGGTGTCGATCACGTGCTGCAGGAGCGGCCGGCCGGCGAGCGGCTGCAGCACCTTCGGCAGGTCGGACTTCATGCGCTTGCCCTGGCCGGCGGCCAGGATCACGACGGAAATGGGCATCGGCGGGTCCTTGCTCGGCAGTCGCCGCGCATTCTTTCACCTCTCCCGCGGCGTGGGGAGAGGGCCATGAAAAAGCCCTCTCCCGCTCGCGCGGAAGAGGGCTTCGGGGGGTCGGCGGCGATCAGACGCGCGACTTGCGCAGCTTCTGGATGGCCTGCAGCTGGGCCGACAGGGCCGACAGCTCGGCCTCGACGCTGGCGATCTCCTGCTTGTCGGTGCGGGCCCGCAGCGCTTCCTCGGCGACGCGCTTGGCCTCGAGCACCTTGGCCTCGTCGAGGTCGCCGGCGCGGATGGCCGTGTCGGAGAGGACGTTGATGTGGTCGGGCTGCACCTCGAGGAAGCCGCCCTGCACGTACACCATCTCCTCCTCGGTCTTGCCCGGCACCTTGATGCGCACCGTGCCGGCCTTGATCTGCGTGATCAGGGGGGCGTGGCGCGGATAGATGCCGAGCTCGCCCATGATGCCGGGCAACACCACGAACTCGGCTTCACCCGAGTAGATGCTCTTCTCGGCACTCACGACGTCGATGTGCATGGTCGCCATGACGGTTCCTTACTGCAGCGTCTTCGCCTTCTCGACGGCCTCGTCGATCGAGCCGATCATGTAGAAGGCCTGCTCCGGCAGGTGGTCGTACTCGCCGTTGACGATGGCCTTGAAGCCGCGGATGGTCTCCTTCAGCGGGACGTACTTGCCCGGGCTGCCGGTGAACACCTCGGCCACGTGGAACGGCTGCGAGAGGAAGCGCTGGATCTTGCGCGCCCGGGCGACCGTCAGCTTGTCCTCGGGCGACAGCTCGTCCATGCCGAGGATCGCGATGATGTCGCGCAGCTCCTTGTAGCGCTGCAGCACGGCCTGCACGGCGCGGGTCGTCTGGTAGTGCTCCTCGCCGATGACGTTCGGGTCGACCTGGCGCGACGTGGAGTCGAGCGGGTCCACGGCCGGGTAGATGCCGAGCGCCGCGATGTCGCGCGAGAGCACGACGGTCGCGTCGAGGTGGCCGAAGGTGGTGGCCGGCGACGGGTCGGTGAGGTCGTCCGCGGGCACGTACACGGCCTGGATCGAGGTGATCGAGCCGACCTTCGTCGAGGTGATGCGCTCCTGCAGCTTGCCCATTTCCTCGGCCAGCGTCGGCTGGTAGCCCACCGCCGACGGCATGCGGCCGAGCAGCGCGGACACTTCCGTGCCGGCGAGCGTGAAGCGGTAGATGTTGTCGACGAAGAACAGGATGTCGCGGCCCTCGTCGCGGAAGCGCTCGGCCATGGTGAGGCCGGTCAGCGCCACGCGCAGGCGGTTGCCCGGCGGCTCGTTCATCTGGCCGAACACCATCGCCACCTTCGACTGGCTGAGGTCTTCCTGCACGATGACCTTGGCGTCCGACATCTCGTGGTAGAAGTCGTTGCCCTCGCGGGTGCGCTCGCCGACGCCGGCGAACACGGAGAGGCCCGAGTGCTCCTTGGCGATGTTGTTGATCAGCTCGAGCATGTTCACGGTCTTGCCCACGCCGGCGCCGCCGAACAGGCCGATCTTGCCGCCCTTCGCGAACGGGCAGATCAGGTCGATGACCTTGATGCCGGTCTCGAGCAGCTCGACCGAGGGGCTCAGCTCGTCGAACTTCGGGGCCGGCTGGTGGATCGCGCGCTTCTCGTCCGCCTGCACCGGGCCGCGCTCGTCGATCGGGCGGCCGAGCACGTCCATCACGCGGCCGAGCACGCCGGGGCCGACCGGCACGGAGATCGGGGCGCCGGTGTTGCGCACCTTCATGCCGCGCTGGATGCCGTCGGAGGAGCCGAGCGCGATGGTGCGCACGACGCCGTCGCCGAGCTGCTGCTCGACCTCGAAGGTGAGGCCCTTCTCGGCCAGCGCGTTGCCGCTGTCCTCGAGGACGAGCGCGTCATAGACCTTGGGCATCGCTTCGCGCGGGAACTCGATGTCGATGACCGCGCCGATGGTCTGGACGATGGTGCCGAGAGCTTGTGACATGATCGTGTGCCTTGGTTGAATCTGTTGCTGTTCGTCGCGTTTCGAATCCGTGCCGGGCCGCGCGTCAGACCGCCGCCGCGCCGCCGACGATCTCCGAGAGTTCCTTGGTGATCGCCGCCTGCCGGCTCTTGTTGTAGACCAGCTGCAGCTCGTCGATGATGTTGCGGGCGTTGTCGGAGGCCGCCTTCATGGCCACCATGCGCGCCGACTGCTCGGACGCGATGTTCTCGGCCGCGGCCTGGTACACCACCGTCTCGAGGTAGCGCACCAGCAGCTGGTCGAGGACGGCCTTCGGGTCGGGCTCGTACAGGTAGTCCCAGTTGCCCTCGCCGACCTTCTCGTCCTTCATCACCTCGCCGCCGGGCAGCACCCACTCCTGCGGGATCGGGATCATGGTGCTGTGCGCCGGCTCCTGCTTCATCGTGTTGACGAAGCGGGTGGCGAAGATGTGGACCTCGTCGATCCTGCCCTCGAGATAGGCGTCGATGAGCATCTTGACGGGCCCGATCAGGCGCTCGAGCGACGGGTGGTCGCCGTAGTTGGTGACCTGCGAGGCGATCCTGCCGCCCATGCGGCCCACGAAGCCGACGCCCTTGTTGCCGATGCAGCAGTACTCCACTTCGACGCCCTTCGCCGTCCACTCCTTGTGCTGGTTCAGCACCAGGCGCAGGACGTTGGTGTTGAGGCCGCCGCACAGGCCCTTGTCGGTGGTGATGACGACGGCGCCGACGCGCTTCACCTCGGGGCGACGGGTCAGCAGCGGATGCTTGTACTCCGCGTTCGCGCGCGCCGCGTGCATCGTGATGTTGAGGATGCGCTGGGCGTACGGCCGGCCCGAGCGCATGCGCTCCTGCGCCTTCTTCATCTTCGAGGCAGCGACCATTTCCATCGCCTTGGTGATCTTGCGCGTGTTCTGCACGCTCTTGATCTTGAGGCGGATTTCCTTGGTTCCGGCCATGTTCGGTTCCTGTGCGGCGGACGGACGGGGCTCAGTACGCGCCGTTCTTCTTGAAGTCCTCGATCGCGGCGGCGAGGGCCTTCTCGTCGTCGGCGTTGAGGTCCTTCGTCGTCTCGATGCGGTCGAACAGGTCCTTGAACTTGCTCCTCACGTGGGCGCGCAGCGCGGACTCGAACGCGAGGGCGCGCTTCACGTCCACGTCGTCGAAGTAGCCCTTGTTCACGCCGAACAGCGTGATCGCCTGCTCGGCGACCGACAGCGGCGAGTACTGCGGCTGCTTCATCAGCTCGGTCACGAGCTTGCCGCGCTCGAGCTGCTTGCGGGTGGCGTCGTCGAGGTCCGAGGCGAACTGAGCGAACGCCGCCAGCTCGCGGTACTGCGCGAGGGCGAGGCGGACGCCGCCGCCGAGCTTCTTGATGACCTTGGTCTGGGCCGCGCCGCCCACGCGCGACACCGAGATGCCCGCGTTGATGGCGGGACGGATGCCGGCGTTGAACAGGTCGGTCTCGAGGAAGATCTGGCCGTCGGTGATCGAGATCACGTTGGTCGGCACGAACGCGGACACGTCGCCCGCCTGCGTCTCGATGATCGGCAGCGCGGTCAGCGAGCCGGTCTTGCCCTTGACGGCGCC
>JBPOHK010000099.1:0-21991 GCA_052035645.1 Pseudomonadota bacterium | reverse complement strand
GCGCCTGCGCACGTAGTCGCGGCGCAGCTCGCCGCCGAACAGGCGCACGAGGAAATCGTAGCGCATCCGCTCCTTGAGGCCGAGCGTGCGCCGCTGCGTGATGCCGCTCTGCCCGCCCTCGACGCGGCGGCAGTAGTGGTTGAGCGAGAACGTCGTCGAGTACATCTGGCCCTCGACGTAGCTGAACGCGCCGCTGCCGACGCCGACGTAGTCGTCCTCGTCGATGATGTACTCGTCGAACATGCCGCTGTCGCGCGAGAAGCACCACGCCGAGTTCGGGTGGTAGTGGCCGGCGAGGCGGTCGAGCACGCGCTCGTACATCGCGTGGCGCAGCGTGGGATCGACGCGCCCCATGCTCTTCTCCATCTTGTGCCGCGCCGTGGGCGCCGTCATCAGCGGATAGAAGGACACCTGGTCCACTTCGAGCGCGAGCAGCGCGTCGATGTCGGCGTCGAGCATCGCCAGGCTCTGGCCCGGCAGGTTGAAGATCATGTCGACGTTGAGCGTGGGGAACACGCCGCGCATGGCCGCCAGCCGCTCGCGGATCAGCGCCCCGCTGCCGTACTTCTCGAGCCGGTCCATGCCCGCGAGCAGGCCGTCGTCGAAGCTCTGCACGCCGACCGAGAGGCGCGTGACGCCCACGTCGCGGTAGCGCACCAGCGTGTCGCGGTCGAGGTGGTTCGGGTTCGTCTCGATCGACATCGCCTTCACCGGCCAGAGGCGGCGCACGAGGTCGAGCGTGGCGAGCATCTCGTCGGCGTCGACGGTGGGCGTGCCGCCGCCCACGTACACGTCGCGGAAGCGGAAGCCGAGGTCGTGGTACAGCTGGATCTCGCGCCGCAGCGCCTGGAAGTAGCGCTGGGTCTTCGCCGGCTGGTAGCGCACGCGGTGGAACGAGCAGAACGGGCACAGAACCTCGCAGAACGGGATGTGCACGTACAGCTGGCAGGGGCCGGCGGGCGCGGCCGGCATCGCGTCGCCCGCCTCGTCCTCGGTGAAGCGCATCGCGCCCGCGTACTCGTGGCGCAGCAGGGCAAGGAAGGGGCGTTCGAACCACAGCATCGCGGCAGTCTAGTCCATTCGTCCGAGAAAATCGGCGACCTGCCCGTAGCTGAGGCCGCCGTCGTTGCAGGGAATGCGCCCGGGAAGCAGCACGCGGAAACCGTCCGCCTCGAGGGCCGCCCGCGCGAGTTCGCCGAGGCGGCGATTCTGGAACACGCCGCCCGTCAGGCCAACGAGATTGCTGCGTATGCGGTCGCGCTCGTGGGCAGCGATGCGCCGCAGCGCGTCCACCAGTGCGCCGTGCACGGCGCCGGCGCGCTCGGCGACGCCGCGGCCGTGCTCGAGCGACCAGTCGAGCAGCGGCGCCCAGTCGATGCGCGCGATCCCCGCCTCGTCCGGCACGATCGGCAGTTCCGGGAACGGCGCGTCGTCGACGGCGACCGCCTCGAGCCACATGGGGCCCTGGCCCTCGAAGCTGGTCTCGGCGAGCCCGAGCACCAGGGAGGCGACGGCGTCGAACAGCCGGCCGACCGCGCTCGACTGCGGCGCGTTCAGCCCGCGCTCCCAGGCCCCGCGCACGATCGGGTCGGGCACGGCGAAGGGCAGCGAGCGCCCGGCCTCCCAGCACAGGGCGGCCGCGCTGCGCCACGGCGACCGGCCGGCCTTGTCGCCGCCCGGCAGGCGGAACGGCCGCAGGCTCGCGCGCCGCTCCCAGCGGCCGGGCCGGCCGACGAAGGTCTCGCCGCCCCACAGCGTGCGGTCGGCGCCGAGCCCGACGCCGTCCCACGCGAACACGATGGCGGCCTCCTCGACGGCCCACTCCTGCACGAGCCCGGACGCGTGCGCGTGGTGGTGCAGCACGGCGGTGGCCGGCAGGCCGCTCGCCAGTGCCCAGCGCGTGGTCGCGTAGCCCGGGTGCGCGTCGTGCAGCACGCGCCCGGCCCGCACGTCGTAGAGCCGCTGCAGGTCCTCGGCCACCTGCGCGAACACCTGCTCGCTGCGCAGCGTGCCCATGTCGCCGATGTGCGGCGAGACGACCACGCGCCGATCCCAGGCCAGGGCCACGGTGGCCTTGAGGTGGCCGCCGACCGCGAGCACGGGCTCGCCGAGCGCGCGCGGCAATTCCAGTTCGAGCGGCGCCACGCCCCGGCCGAGTCGGATCGGCCGCGCCTGCCCGGCGACGACGCGCATCACGGAATCGTCCGCGGGCCGCACGATCGGGCGGTCGTGGTGCAGGAAGGCATCGGCGACCTGCGCCAGCCTCGCCTCGGCCTGCGCGGGCTCGGTGAGCACCGGTTCGCCGCTGACGTTGCCGGAGGTCGCCACGACCGGCCCGCGCAGCGCATCGAGCAGCAACTGGTGCAGCGGGCTGTACGGCAGGAACGCTCCCACCTCCGCGAGCCCCGGTGCGATGCCCGGCGCCAGCGCGTGACCGGCCCGCAGCGGCACCAGCACGATCGGACGGGCGGGATCGAGCAGCGCGGCGCGCTCCGCCTCGCCGGGGTCGGCGGCTTCGCGCAGCGCGTCGAGTCCGTCGGTGCCTCGCCACGGGAACATCACCGCGAGCGGCTTGTCCGGACGGTGCTTGCGCTCGCGCAGGCGCGCCACCGCCGCCTCGCTGCGCGCATCGCAGAGCAGGTGGTAGCCCCCGATGCCGCGGACCGCGACGACGCGGCCGGCCTGCAGCGCCGCGACGGCCGACCGCAGCGCCGCCTCGTCGCCGTGCAGGGCCGGCTCGCCCGGGGCCGCGTACCACAGGTGTGGGCCGCAGGCGGCGCAGGCGACCGGCTCGGCGTGGAAACGCCGGTCGAGCGGATCCTCGTACTCGCGCCGGCAGTCCGCGCACAGCGCGAAGGCCTTCATGCTGGTGTTCGGGCGATCGTAAGGCAGGGCCTCGATCAGCGTGTAGCGCGGTCCGCACTGGGTGCAGTTGATGAACGGATAGCGGTGGCGCCGGTCGCCCGGGTCCGCCAGCTCCGCGAGGCAGTCGGGGCAGGCGAAGAAATCGGGCGGCACCGAGATCTGCGGCTGCTGCTCCGCGCTGCTCGCGGCGATGTGGAACCCGGGGGCAGGCGGGACCGGTGCCTCCGCGCTGCTGCGCAGTACCGGCCGTGCGAGCGGCGGCGCCCGCTCGATCACCTGCCGGGCGAACGCGTCGAGCACGGCGGGCTCGCCGGCGATCACGACCTCGACGTCGCCGCGCAGGTTGCGCACGTGGCCGGCGAGCGCGAGCTCGTGCGCCAGTCGATACACGAACGGGCGGAACCCGACCCCCTGCACGCGGCCGGTCAGCACGAGCCGTCGGGCGTTCAGGGTGCGGCGCCCGCAGCCTTGCGGCCGGACCAGGCGTTTTCGCGCACGCCGTTCGCCCACCAGATGCGGCAGGCGCCCTCGTCCGAGACCATGCACGGGCCGATGGGGTGGCGCGGCGTGCAGGCTTCCCCGTACAGGCGGCACTGGTTCGGGTAGATGCGCCCGAGCACGACCTTCGCGCAGTCGCAGCCCGGCGGCATCTCGCCCGCGCGCTTGCGCGCCATCTCCGTGTAGGACGGCAGCCGGACGCGCGAATCGTGCGCGGCGAGGTGCGCCTTGAGCGCGTAGCCGGAGGCCGGGATCGGCCCGATGCCACGCCAGTTGCCGTCCACGACGTCCATCGTGGAATCGATGCAGCGCTGCGCCGCCGGGTTGCCGCCCGGGCGCACGACCTGCGGATAGCAGTTGTCGAGGAAGCAACGGCCCTCGATCTTCTGGCGCAGCACCGAATAGAGCGCCGCGAGCAGCGAGTCGGGCGCGAAGCCCGCGACGGCCGTCGGCAGGCCGTGGTCGCGCGGCACGAACTCCCACTCCTCCGGCCCCATGACCGTCGCGACGTGCCCCGGCGCGATCAGCGCCTCGAAGCCGGGCTGCCCGGAGTCGAGCAGCATCTTCACGGCCGGCCAGGTCCGGCGGCCCGACATCAGGAACAGCAGGTTCGCGGGCGCGCCCTGCGCCAGCAGCGCCGCGGCCGGCGCGGTCGTCGTCTCGAAGCCCGCGGCGAGGAACACGACGGTGCGCCCGGGGTTCGCGAGCGCGATGCCGGCCGCCTCGAGCGGGCTCGCGATCGGGCGCACGTCCGCCCCGGCCGCCTTCGCCTGCTCGAGCGAGCGCGGCTCGCTCTTCGGCGCGTTGACCGGCACGCGCAGCATGTCGCCGTAGGCCACGAGGATCACCTGCTCGCGCAGCGCGAGCTGGATCGCCTCGTAGATGTCCTCCTCGGGACAGATGCACACCGGGCAGCCGGGCCCGGGCACCAGCTCGATGTTCGACGGGATCGCCTTGCGCAGGCCGGCGGTCGTGATCGACCGCTCGTGGCCCCCGCAGACGTTCATGACCTTGATGTTCTCGGGCAGCGGCAGCGCACGGATGCGCTCCAGCCATTCGGCACCGGTCGTCATGGCTTCACCCCCCGGCAGTGGCGCTCGCGCGCCGCGCGGCGACCTCCGCGCGCAGCCACGCCAGCCACGCCTCGAATCCCGGACCGCCGCGCTTCGTCAGCTCGATCACCGGTCCGCCGTAGCCGACCTGGCGCAGCGAGGCCTGCGCGCGCTCGAGGCGGAACTCCTCGATGTGCGCGAGCAGGTCGATCTTGGTGATGAGCGCGAGGTCCGCGCCGCGGAACATCACCGGGTACTTGGCCGGCTTGTCGTCGCCCTCGGGCACCGACAGCAGCGTGATGTTGCGATGCACGCCGAGGTCGAAGCTCGCCGGGCAGACGAGGTTGCCGACGTTCTCGACCACCAGCAGGTCGAGGCCGGCGAGCGGCAGGTCGTGCAGCGCGTCGTGCACCATCTGCGCGTCGAGGTGGCAGGCGTTGCCGGTGGTGATCTGCACGGCCGGCACGCCGCAGGCGCGGATGCGCGCCGCGTCGTTCTCGGTGGCGAGGTCGCCCTCCACGACCGCGAGCTTCAGCTCGCCGTCGAGCGCACGGATCGTCGCCTCGAGCAGCGAGGTCTTGCCCGAGCCCGGCGAGGACATCAGGTTGATCGCGAGCACGCCGTGCTCGTCGAAGTGCGTGCGGTTGTGCGCGGCGATGCGGTCGTTCTCGTCGAGGATGCGCGTGATCACCTCGATGGACTCGACCTGCCCGCCCGGCGCATGCGCATGTGCATGCGCGGCGAGCGGCGCCCGGTTCGCCGCCGGGCCCAGGGAACATCCACAGTCACGGCACACGGTCGTCTCCTCGCGGGATCAGTGCACGGGCGTGTCGGCCCGCTCGATCTCGACGCGCCTCAACAGCAGCTGCTCGCCGGACACCACGTCCACCTGCCAGTCGCCGCAGGCGCCGCACAGCACGCGGTTCGGCAGGGCCTCGCTCTCGACGGCACAGCTGCGACAGCGCACGCGCACCGGCTCGGTCTCGACCACCAGCGGGGCGGCTTCCGCCAGCGTGCCGGCCGCCGCGAGCGGATATGCGTGCTGGAGCAGCTTCGGCTCGACGCCGGAGAGCGGCCCCACCGACACCACCACCTGCACCACCCGCCGCGCCTCGTGCTCGCGCGCGACGCGCTCGACCTGCTCGATCAGCGCCTGGCAGATGGCGAGCTCATGCATGCTCCAGCGCCTCGTCGAACAGTTCCCAGACCGAGCGCGCTTCTTCCTCGCTCACCTTCTGGATCGCGTAGCCGACGTGCACCAGCACGTGGTCGCCCGGCTGGATGTCCTCGCCCTGGAGCATGAACAGGCTGATCTCGCGCTCGATGCCCTTCGCCTCGCAGAGCGCATTGAAGCCATCCACGGTCTTGATCCTCATCGGCACGGCGAGGCACATCGGCTCGTTCTCCCCCCGCGGCAGTGGACCGCGGAATGCGCGGCAGGCTCGCAAACCTTGCAGGCGCAACAAATAGGTAGATGCCCGCAGTGTGCCCCCGGCGGGGCCCCAACTCAACGGTCCGGCGGCAGCCCGGGCGTCGGAGATGCCTGACCGCGCTTGCGGAAAGCCCCGACAGCGAGCGTCAGGAGCGCAAGCAGGATCTCGTCGGCGAACGGCAGCAGGTCGGGCACCAGCAGGTCGGCGACGAACAGCAGCGCCGAGAGCGCGAACAGCGTCGGGAAGCGCAGCCCGGACGCGAAGCGCCTGACGAGGCTGGCGATCACGGCCGGCCACCGCCGGGCGGCTTCACCACCTCGACCGCGAGCGTGAAACTGCGCGCCTCGGTCGGGCGCAGCGCGCCGACGCCGACCACCTGGCGCGCGATCTCCTCGCCCTTCTCGTTGCAGAGCGTCAGCACCACGGAATACTCCCAGTCGCCCGCGGCCGCCGTGTGCCGCAGCTCGCCTTCGATGCGGAACGCCGTCTCGCCCTTGCGCGCCTGCACGCCGGGCGCCGCCGCGGCGCCGAACTTGAGGTGGTGCCGGCACTGCGGGCAGATCGCGGAGCTTTCGAGGATCGTGGCCTTGCAGTGGGGACACGTGCGAGTGCGCCCCACGCCTGCGGAGGAGGCCCGTCCCGGCAGCATCGATGGCCTCGGGCGGGCCGCTACTTCGGCTGCTTGTCGGTCCAGCCGAAGTCCGCGTTGCCGCGCATGCGCGAGCCGGCCGCGACCGTCAGCACCGCCGCCTTGACGTCGCCGTTGATCACGCCAGTCTCGAGCAGCTCGACCTTCTGGCTGGCGTTGATGTTGCCGTGCACCTCGCCGCTCACGACGACGGTGGAGGCCGCGACCTGGCCCGTGACGTGGGCGCCCTGCTCGATCGTGCAGTTGCCCTCGACGTTCACGTCGCCCTTGAAGCGGCCGGCGATGCGCACGTGACCGGCGCCTTCGATCTTGCCCTCGATGGTGACGTCGGCCGCGATCAGCGATTCCTTGGCGCTGCCGGCCGGACCGGGCGTGCGCCGGGCGGGTTCGGGCGAGGGAACGGGTGCGACGGCGGGACGTGGGGTGGTCTCGGGGGTCGTGTTCATCGGGGCACCTGCGGGCGTGGGGGAATCCTTGACGGGGTCTTTCCAGAGAGCCATGGCGCGCTCCTCCAACGGGACGGTCGATCCGGGGCAGGGCTGGGATCGTGACACAGCCCCGACCGGGCATGTCAACGCGAGCGCGTCGGGCAGTGACGCACCGCGCCTTCGACGGGCTGGTGCCGGCTGAGGGAATCGAACCCCCGACCCGCGGTTTACAAAACCGCTGCTCTACCAACTGAGCTAAGCCGGCGCGCGGCCGGATTCTAACCGGCAGGGGCCTCGGCCGCAGGGCACGCGCGCAGTTCGAGCGGCGGCTCGCCCGCACCGGCCTCGATGCCGGTCGCGTCCAGCGCCGGCAACCCGCCGTTCGCCTGGCGATCCACGTCCAGCCAAGACACGTCGGCCGCACGTGTGCGGTCGCTGGTTTCCGTGGCATAGCCCGCCTGGCGGGCCCGCTCGGCCACCGCTGCGGCCCGCTCCGGCTCGGCGAACACGCCCAGCGAGATCAGGTTGCCCGCGGTCTCGTCGGTGACCGCCTCCGCGTCGGCCAGTCCGGCCGTGCGCAGGGCGGCCAGGGCGGTGGCGGCATCCTCGGGTGTCGCGAGATCGGCCACGCGGACCCAAAGTCCGACGCGGACCTCGTCCGTCGCGGCGCGCGTGCGATAGGTGAAGCCGAGGCGGGTGAGCCGCGCCCCCGCCGCCTCCGCCTGCGCCGGGGTGAGGAACGGGCCCAGGCTGACGCAGGCCGCGGCCTGCAGGTCCGCAGTGGCGGCGGCGCCGGCCGCGGCGGCGGCCGGTTCGGCCTCCCGCGCCTCGCGCAACAGGCGGATCGCCTTGCGGTCCGGCGCGCTCGGCGTGGCCTGGCCGGCCAGGGGCGCCGGCGGCGAGATCCACGTGGCCCAGGCCAGGAACAGCAGGTTCGCGAGCAGCAGCAGCAGGAACAGGGCGCGCAACGTCAGGCACCGGCAAGTGGTTTCGCGCGCATGTTAGCCAAATCCAAAGACAAAGGCCCGCCCCTCGCGGGACGGGCCTCGTCGCGGCAGTCGCGGCGGACTTACTTGCCGGCCGACAGGTAGGCCGCCATGTCGGCGATTTCCGCGTCCGACAGTTTCAGCGCCTTCTTGTGGGCCTTGCCGTTCTTCATCTTCCCGCCGGCCACGATGTTCTTCATCATGGTGGTCAGGTCGCCCACGCTCTCGCCCTCGTAGTCGCCGACTTCGTGGCACTCCGAGCAGACGTCCGCGAACATCTTCTTCGCGGCAGCGGCGTCGGCGTGGGCCGGCACGCCCCAGCTGGCCAGGGCCATCACGGCCGAACTCATGACGATCATGCGAGACAGTTTCATCTGAACCTCCGTCCTACCGGTGCCGGGGCCCGGTCGGACCCCTTCTAGCTCGGCGCAATGATAGCGGCCCACCACGCGACTGCACGTCGGATATACCGAAGCGGACCGCCGGGCTTCACCGCCCCGCCCAGGCCTGTACAGCCCGTGCTCAGGGGAAATCAACGCGGGATCGCCGCGCCGGTTGACACCCCCTGAGGGGGGGGCCGGGGCCGGTCGGCCTCAGGCCCCGGCCAGGCGGGCGAGGCCCTGCAGGACGAGGTCCGGCTCGTGCCGGGCGGGGCTCTGCAGGTACGGCAGGACCTCGGCTGCGGCCCCCCCGCTGACGATCAGCAGCGCCGGCCCGCCGTCCAGCCGGGCCAGTTCGACCGTCGCACGGTCCGCGAGGGCGGCCAGGGCGACCCGGGCGCCGCGCACGATGGCATCGCGCGTGTTGTCCGCGAAGAAGGCGCGACCCGCCTCCCCGCTCGCCGCCGAGTGCGCGGCGAGGTCGCGGGTGCCGCTCAGCAGCGAATTCACCATCAGGGCGGGCCCCGGCAGGATGAAGCCGCCGAGGTGCTGGCCGTCGGCCCGCACGGTGTCGATGGTGGCCGCCGTGCCGACGTCGAACACGCAGCAGGCGCGGCCCGCGAGGTGGTGGGCCGCGATCGCCGCGAGCCAGCGGTCGACGCCCAGCAGCCGCGGGTCGGGGTAGCCATTGCGCACGCCGGCCGCCGCGGCGCTCGTCGTCACGCGCTCGAACTCGCAACCCGCCGCGCGCGCGGCGGCCGCCAGTGCCTCGAGCGGGGCGCCGCCGGCGACGGAGGCCGCGACGACGCGGCGCAGGCCGGGCGTGGCGAGCAGTTCGCGCCGCCAGTCCTCCGGCAGCCAGAGTGCGTGCTCGGCGGCCCGCTGGGGCGCCAGGCGGCCGTCGCGGCACTCGGCCCACTTGACCCGAGAGTTGCCGACGTCGACCAGCAGCATCACGCGGGTGTCCCCGCGGCGCGCAGGCTGACGTCGCCGGAGACGTAGCGTTCGATGCGCCCGTCGCGCTCGAGGCGCAGGGCGCCGTCCGGATCGACGCCGCGAGCGATGCCTTCCAGGGCACCGCTGCCCTGGACGATGCGCACCGGCTCGCCGTGCAGCGAATCGAGCGCCGCCCAGGCGGGCGCGAACGGCGCGTAGCCCTCGACCGCAAATCGCGCCAGGCCCTCGAGCATCGCCGAGACGACGCTGGCGGCGACGACGTTGCGCGGCGGCAGCGCCGTCCCGAGCGCCTCGCGCAGGTCGCAGGCCGGCGTGACCCCGGGGCCGGCGATCCGCGCGCGCGCCTCGGCGCCGAGATCGAGGTTGAGGCCGAGGCCGACGACCACGCAGGCCGGGCCGCCCGCCTCCGAACGCAGCTGCGTGAGCATGCCGCCGAGCTTGCGCCGCGCGAGGACGAGGTCGTTGGGCCACTTGAGGCGGACCTCCATGGCGCCGACGCGGTGCAGGCCGCGCGCGACCTGCACGCCCAGCGCGAGGCTCAGCGCGGAGAGGTCGGCCGGCGTGTCGGCGAAGGTCCAGCCGATCGAGAACGTCAGTCCCGAGCCGAACGGCGCCAGCCACTGGCGGCCGCGGCGGCCGCGGCCGGCGCTCTGCAGCTCCGCGAACACGACGCGCGGCGCACCCGGCGGCGGTGCGGGCGCGGCGTACAGGTAGTCGTTGGTCGAGCCGACCTCGAACAGGACCTCGGGTTCGACCGGCCAGGGCCAGCCGCCCGCGCCCGCGCCCGCCCGCATGCGCCCGGCGTCCACGAGCTCGACCGCGGCCGGCAGGTCGTAGCCGCGGCGGTCGTGGCTGCGCACCTCGATGCCGCGCTCGCGCAGCTCGGCCACCAGCTTCCACACCGCGGCGCGCGTGACGCCCAGCTCCGCCGCGAGCGTCCCGCCCGAGTGCAGCGCGCCGTCGGCGAGCCGGGCCAGCAGGCGCTGACGCTTCGGGATCATCGCGGTCGCAGCAGCCACAGCCGCCGGGCGCGGTTCTCGTTGCCGGCGCGCATGCGCGCGATGTTGGAGCGGTGCGTGTAGACGACGAACAGCGCCATCGCGAGGCCGAACAGCACGTAGGGCAGCAGGCGCGGCTGCTGGCACGCGAAGTACACCGGCAGCGAGGCGGCGCCGAGCATGGTGCCGAGCCCGACGTAGCCCGTGAGCGTCACGACCGCGAGCCACGCCAGCAGCACCGGCAGCAGCGCCAGCGGCTCGAGCACCGCGACCGCGCCGATCAGCGTCGCCGCGCCCTTGCCGCCGCGGAACTCGTACCACACGGGATAGACGTGACCGATCACCGCGGCGGCCGCGCAGCTGACGGCGAGCCAGTCGCGATCGAGCGTGGGATCCGGCGCCACCAGCGGCAGGGCCGCGCCGGGCAGCCAGCCGGCGGCGAGCAGGGCCTTGCCGACGTCGATCACGATGACGCCGAGCGCGAAGCGCCAGCCCTGCGTGCGCAGCGCGTTGGTGCCGCCGGCGTTGCCGCTGCCCTGCTCGCGGATGTCCACGCCGCGCAGCCGGCCCATGACGAGGCTGCCGAGCAGCGAGCCGAGCAGGTAGGCGAGCAGCGTCTTGACCCCGAGTTCGAGCAACGGCGGACTCCCGAGAAAGGGCCGCGATTCTAGCACCGCACCTGCATCACGCCCCGCCCTGCGCCACGATCGGGTGGGCGCGGGCGCGGCGCCACAGGATGCGGTGCAGGCGCACGGC
This sequence comes from Pseudomonadota bacterium, assembly GCA_052035645.1. Classification (GTDB taxonomy): domain Bacteria; phylum Pseudomonadota; class Gammaproteobacteria; order Steroidobacterales; family Steroidobacteraceae; genus RPQJ01. The sequence continues at coordinate 10,989 of JBPOHK010000099.1, read as the reverse complement.
GCCCTCGCCCTCGAGCGGCTCCGACGCGCGCAGTTCGAGTTCCTCGCCGTGCAGCAGCGCGCCGCGCACCTGGCGGGTGCCGAGCAGGTTCGGGTTCATCGCGAGCTCGATGAGGTGGTGCACGTCGCCGCCCGCCACGTGCCAGCGCCCGCAGTACTGCAGGTAGGACACGAACGCCGCCGCCTTGTCGGCGTCGCCGACCTGGGCGAGGTTCTCGCGCACGAACCGCGCCCGCGCGGGCCGCTGCATGGCGGCCGACATGTGGCCGTCCGCGGTGTAGAGGATGAGGCCTTCGGGCGCAGGGCCGAACGGCTCGGTGATCCGGCCGCTGGCCGGGTACTCGATGTGCCAGCTCACGAGGCGCCAGGCGCCGACGAGCGCCTCGGCGAGCACGGGACCGGTGGGCGAGGACTTGCGGATCATCGGGGACTCCCCTGCGGCAGGAAGATCTCGGCCAGCATGCAGCGGACGGAACCGCCGCCGAGCGTCTCGATGGTCGGCACCGGCACCGCGACGACGCGGTCGATCGCCCGGCCGATCGCCGCGCGGGCCGGCGCATCGAGCGCGGCCGCGGCGGCCGCCGACAGCGCGAGCACGCTCGCCCCATCCGCCGCGCGCAGTTCCAGCACGTTGGCGGCGAAGCGCGCGGCCTGCGCGCGATCGATGACGACCCGCTCGCGGCCGGTCCGCTCGAGTTCGGCGAGCACGCGCCCGCGGTCGGCGTCGGCGATGCATTCGGCGGCGACCACCGCGAGCGAGGGCCCCACCGACAGGACGACGTTCGTGTGGTAGACGGGCCGGCCGTCGCTGCCGGTCGCGTCGAAGACGCACGGGCGGTAGCCGAGGGCCGCGCAGAACGCCACCAGCGGCGCGGGGTGGGTGCGCGGCGAGCGGCACGCGTAGGCGACGCGCGCCGCGTGATCGAGCACGAGGCTGCCGGTGCCCTCGAGATACTCGCCCCGGGCCTCGTGCGCGCTCAGGTCGACCACCCGGCGCAGCACGCGGCCCTCGCGCTCGAGTGCCTCGAGGATGTCGCGGCGGCGCTCGCGCCGGCGATTCGGCGCGAGCATCGGGTACAGCACCGCGGTGCCGTCGGCGTGCAGGCTGAGCCAGTTGTTGGGGAACACCGCGTCGGGACAGACGGGATCGGCGCGGTCCTCGAACACGCGCACCGCGACCCCCGCGGCGCCGAGGGCGCCGGCCAGCGCGTCGCACTCGGACCGAGCCAGTTCGCCGGCCCCGGCCGCGAGCCCGCGCACCTCGCGCTGGAACGCGTTGCTGGCCTCGGTCTCGGGATTCCAGCCGAAGCGGGCCGGCCGCACCATGAGGACCGCATCCGCGGCCCCTCGGGTGGCGGCGTTCGCTGGCGGATCCCGGCCGATGTCCTCAGGCATCGGCCGATTCTACTCAGGTCGGCGCCGGCTCCAATCGTGCGGGCGCGGCGAGGCCCATCCACTGGCGGACCTGGATCAGGCCGCGGCGCATCTGCGTCTTGACGGTGCCGAGCGGCATGCCGGTGGCGCGCGCGATCTCGGAGTGGGTCATGCCCTCGAGCAGGCCCATGCGCAGCACCTTGCGCTGGTCGGGCCGCAGGCGGGCGACGACGGACGCGGCCTTCACCGCATCGACGCGCACCTCGCCGTCGTTGCCGGGCTCGGCGAAGCGCAGGTCCTCGAGCGCTTCCTCGCCGTCCATCATCGAGTTCATGCGGCCCCGGCGGATGCGGTCGATCAGGCGGCGGCGCGCGATGGTCGTGACGAAGACCTTCTCGGAACCCTGCGCCGGGTCGAAGCGGCCGGCGCTCTTCCAGACGTCGACGAAGATCTCCTGCACGGCGTCCTCGGCATCGGCACGGCTGCGGGTCATGCGTCGCGCGATCGACCAGACGAGCCCGCCGAACTCGTCGATGCATTCACGCACCGCACGCTGGTCGCCTCGGGCCACGCGGGAGAGCACGGAATCGGTCATGGCAGTCACCTCGCTCGGAGTTCAGTGGCTGTCGGCACTGACGATGGGATCAATCGACGGGTTAAGTATAAACACGTACATATAGGGTTTGTATAGGTCTTGGCTATACAGTCGATAGGCCGGGGCAATGGACAGGCAACCGATGGATCCGCCCCGGGTCAATGCATAGACCGCTAGGCGTTTACCGTGTTGCGAACGACTCTCATTATCTACAGACTGCGGACTCAGGAAAGTCCAGGCCCAGCGATCACCATGCCCCCCGTCAGTCTCGCCGCGTTGCGCAAGGGTGCCCGCGGCACCGTCATCCGCGTGCACGACGACGCGCAGAGCCTCGGCGACGAGGCCCAGTCCACCGTCAGCCGGCGCCTGCTCGAGCTCGGGTTCGTGCCGGGCGAGGCCGTCGAGGTGATCGAGGAAGTCTGGCCCGGCGGCGACCCGATGGCGGTCCGCGTCGGCAACACGACCTTCGCCCTGCGTCGCCGCGAAGCCGGAGCCGTGCTGATCGACGCCGACGCGCGCTGAGTCCATGACCGTCCACGCGTCCCCGCTCGACCCGATGCGCATCGCGCTGGTCGGCGTTCCCAACTGCGGCAAGACCGCGCTGTTCAACCGCCTGACCGGCAGCCGGCAGAAGGTCGCGAACTACGCCGGGGTCACGGTCGAGCGCAAGGAAGGCAGCTTCGTCGGCCCCGAACGCCAGCGCGTGTACTGCGTGCTCGACCTGCCCGGCGCCTACAGCCTGACGCCCACCACGCTCGACGAGGCCATCACGCGCGACTTCCTGCTCGGCCGGCTGGCCGACGAGCCGGCCCCGGAGTTCGTCGTGTGCGTGGTCGACGCGACCAACCTGCGCCTCAACCTCAGGCTGGTGCTCGAGTTGCGCGACGTCGGCGTGCCGATGGTCGTGGCGCTCAACATGAGCGACCTCGCCGCGAACCGCGGCTACCGCCTCGATCGCGCGCGGCTCGAGCAGGAACTGGGCGTGCCGGTCGTCGAGACCGTCGCCGTCACGCACTCGGGCCACCGCTCGCTGGTCGCCAAGCTCGAGAGCCTGCCGCATCCCGGTCCGCGCGAGCGCGTCGAGTGGCGCGAGCCGAGCTTCGAGGCCATCCAGGAGACGCAGCGCGAGGTGCGCCGCATCCTGCAGGTCGCCGGCTACCGCGAGCCGCTGCGCAAGCGCGCGCTGACGCGCCTCGACGGGCTCGTGCTTCACCCGGTCGCGGGGCCGGCGATCCTCGCCGTGCTGCTGTTCTTCATCTTCCAGGCGGTCTTCAGCTGGGCCGCGGCCCCGATGGAATGGATCGACGGGGCGATCACGGCGCTGGGCACCCGGCTCGGCGAGGCGCTGCCGGCGGGCCTGCTGAACAGCCTGCTGGTCGACGGCGTGATCGCCGGCGCGGGCAGCGTGCTGGTCTTCCTGCCGCAGATCCTCATCCTGTTCCTGTTCATCCTCGCGCTCGAGGACAGCGGCTACCTACCGCGCGCCGCCTACCTGCTGGACCGGCTGATGGGCAGCGTCGGCCTGTCGGGCCGCGCGTTCATCCCGCTGCTGTCGAGCTTCGCGTGCGCGGTGCCGGGCATCATGGCGACGCGCACCATCCCGAACCTGCGCGACCGCCTGGCGACGATCATGATCGCCCCGCTGATGACCTGCTCGGCCCGCCTGCCGGTGTACGCGCTGGTCATCGCGGCCTTCATCCCGGCGCGGGACGTCGGGCCGTTCAACCTGCAGGGCCTGGTGCTGTTCACGCTCTACGTGTCGGGCATCCTCGCCGCCATGGCGGTGGCCTGGCTGCTCAAGCGCACGGCGATGCGCTCGAGCTACCACCCGCTGCTGCTCGAACTGCCCGAGTACCACTGGCCGCACCTCAACAACCTCGCGATCGGCCTGTGGGAGCGGACCAAGGTGTTCCTGCAGCGGGTGGGCACGATCATCCTCGCCATGATGATCGTGCTGTGGTTCCTCTCGACCTACCCGGCCCCGCCGCCCGGCGCGCCGGGCCCGGCGATCCTCTACAGCTACGCCGGGATGCTCGGCCGCGCGCTCGAGGTCGTGTTCGCGCCGCTCGGCTTCAACTGGCAGATTTCGCTGGCGCTGGTGCCGGGCCTCGCCGCGCGCGAGGTCGCGGTGGGCGCGCTCGGGACCGTGTACTCCCTGAGCAGCACCGACGCCGACGTGTCGACCGCGCTGGTGCCGATGATCGCGCGCACCTGGAGTCTCGCCACCGCACTGTCGCTGCTGGCGTGGTACGTGTTCGCGCCGCAGTGCCTTTCCACGCTGGTGGTCGTGAAGCGGGAGACCAACTCCTGGCGCTACCCGCTGATGATGGCCGGCTACCTGTTCGCACTCGCCTACGGCGCCGCCTTCCTCACCTACCACGCGGCGACCTGGCTGCTGGCCTAGGGAGAGACCCCATGCGCGTCCTGCTGGAACGCCTGCTCGTCGCCGTCATCGTCGCCGCGGCCTTCCTGTACGCCGTCTGGGCGCTGGTGCCGGTCACGACCCGCCGTTCCCTGGCGCAGCGGCTGGTCGCCGCCACCGGCGGACCGCAGGCGACAAATGCGGCGGCGCGACTGGCGCAGCGCCTCGCACGGTCCGCCCGCGGCGACGCGCACTGCCACGGCTGCGACGCGCACGACGACCCGGCCAGCCCGACCGGCGGGTCCCGGCCCTGAAAACGGACGGGCCGGCTTGCGCCGGCCCGTCCTTCCATCACTGCGCGGTCCGCGTCACTCGGACGTGGCGGCCGCTTCGCCTTCGGCCGCAGGCGGCTCCTCGCCGTTCAGCTGGTAGAGGATCGCCGGGTCGACCTCGTCGTCCGCCAGCACGGTGTGGCAGGTGTCGCAGTCCTTGCTGATCTTGTCGCCGTCGGTCGTCTTGTGCTTCTTGTCGTGGCAGCGGAAGCAGCCCGGCGACTGCTTGTGGCCGATGTGGTTCGGGTAGGTGTCCCAGGTCACCTTCATCGCGGGGAACACGTTCCACGAATAGATGTCGCCGAGGGCCTTGCCGGCCTCGCGGACCGCGTCGGCCTTCTCCTTCGCCACGTCCGGGTAGTTCTTGCGGTAGAAGTTCTCGATGTCGGCCGCGATGCCCGTGCGGGCGGCCTCGTGCGAGGGGTAGTCCACCTGGACCGCGCGCAGGCCCTCGCGCTTGATGAACGGCAGCGACTTGTCGATCGAGCCGCCGCTCATCGCGCCGTCGACCTCCCAGGCCGCCTGCCGGTAGATGTGGGCCGGCCGGTTGTGGCAGTCGACGCAGTCCATGGTGCGCCACTCGGCGCCCGCGGGCGCCGCGTCCGCGGCCTTGAACACCTTCGTCTTGCCGTCCGCCGTCTTCATCTCGACGTCGTAGATCTTCTCGCGGCTGGCATCCGTGAGGAAGCGGATCTGCACGCCCGGGTCGACGTGCCAGTGGATGCCCGAGGACTGGCGGCCGTGCTGGCCGCCCACCTTCACCAGCAGCACCGAGTGCTTCTCGGTGTTGGCCTCGTCCTCGTCGTAGTGCACGCGGATCTTGACGCGGTCGCCGACCGACTTCTGCGGCCAGTGGCACTGCTCGCAGGTCTCGCGCGCCGGGCGCAGGTTGTGCACCGGCGAGGGGATCGGGGTCGGATAGAGGTTGAACGTGACGGCGATGAGCTGCCAGCTGCCCGACAGCTTCGACTTCACGAACCAGTCGGCGCCGGCGCCGATGTGGCAGTCCGCGCAGGCGACGCGCGCGTGCGGCGAGCGGGCGTGGGCCGTCGCCTCCGGCTGCATGACGGTGTGGCAGGCCTGGCCGCAGAACTCCACGGACTCCATGGTCTCGACGCCCTTGTAGGTCGAGACGGCGAGGATGACGGCAGCGACCAGGGAGCCGATGCCGAAGACCGCGACCACCTTGCGCTTCTCGGGGTCGTTCAGGTCGATCACCGGCAGCTCGGGCTTCGGGGACTCGCCGCGGGCCGCCGCCTGGCGCTCCTGGCGGCGGTGCCACCAGATCCCCACCGGGATCAGCAGCAGGCCGAGCACGAAGAACATCGGGATGACGAGGTACGTCATGATGCCGAGGTACGGTCCACCCTCGAGTCCCGCCAGCTGCATGCCGAACAGCGTGACGAACAGCAGTGCCGCCACGGTGGCGATGGCCGTCCCGGCCAGGCTCAGCAGGTTGCGGGTGACGAGCGTGAAGTAGCTCTTGAGCATCGGAAACCCCCCTTGGATCAATGGCGCGGGAGCATAGCGCGCCGAGTCGGCGCCGCCTACCGCCCTGCGGTTTACCGAAAGGAACGGGGGCGGCGGCGCCCTGGCCGCCGCCCCCGGTGACTCAGCCCGTCAATGGGCCAGTTGCTGCCAAAGCGCAGCGAAGATGCCGACCGCGCAGGCCAGGCCCACCGCCACGGCGAAGAAGCCGAAGACGTAGGCGACCTTGAGGTTGGCGGCCTCCGGCGCCGGCACGAGGTACTTCTCGAGCTGCTTGGTCTCCACCAGTCGCTCGTATTCGAGCGGGCGCTCTTCCTTGAACTTCTCGAGCGGCATCGAGCCCGTGAAGATCACCGGATCCATCGGGAAGGACTCCGGACGCAGGTGCGTGTGGAAGAAGTGGAAGATGAAGATGAAGCCGGTCGCCAGCAGCGCCTCGTCGCTGTGGATGATGTAGGCCGCGTTCAGCACCCAGCCCGGCACGAACTTCGTGAAGAAGCCCGGGAACCAGAGCATGAGGCCGGAGAAGCCGATCATCGCGACGCCCCAGAACACCGCCAGGTAGTCGAACTTCTCCCAGTACGCCCAGCGGTCGATCTTGGGCCGCTCGCCGACGTACAGGAAGTACTTCATGTTGCCCATGAAGTCCTGCACGTCCTTCAGCTGCGGCACCATCGAGCGCCAGCCCCAGAAGAAGCCCTTCTCGCCCTTCACGAACGCGCCCCAGACGACCATCGTCAGGTGCACGGCGAAGTAGCCGAAGGTGACGATGGCCGCGAAGCGGTGCAGCAGGCCCGCGGCGTGCGGTCCGCCGAGCACCGACATCAGCTGGCCGGCCCACGGCGCGTGCGCGAACTTCAGCGGCAGGCCGGTGACGGACAGCAGCAGGAAGCTCAGCACGATGCTGACGTGCAGCCAGATCTGCGGGTTCGAGAAGCGCTTCACGTACGGACCGGAGCCGCCGTGACCCGACTTGAACTCGCCGCGCAGCTTGCCGACCAGCGCGCGCTGCAGCCACAGGAAGTCGTGGATGAAGAAGAACGCGAACACGCCGAGCAGCAGCCCGGTCATGAAGTAGAAGATGAACCGCAGCACCGGCCGCGTGTTCGGGTTGGTCGGCATCACGTGCGGGTCGAACGTGAGGAAGCCCGCGTTCTTGACCTCGGCCTCGTGGCAGGTGCCGCAGGTCGCCTCGAGGTTGGCCGGGTTGACGCTGGAATTCGGGTCGCTCGCCTTGAGGTTCTTGTGCGGCGTGTGGCAGTCGGAGCACACCGCGACCTGGGTCCAGCCGAGTTCCGACGCCTTGCCGTGGAAGCTGTCGCGATAGGTCTCGGTGACCTCCTCGTGGCAGTCGCCGCATTCGTTCGGCACGTGCTTGCGCACCTCCGGCGAAAGCGGGTCCTTGATCGAGTGCGAGTCCATGTGGCAGTCGAGGCAGACCGGGCCCTTCTTGCCCGCCTGCCAGGCGAGGCCGTGGGCGCTGTGGTCCTTCCACTCGAGCAGCACGGTCTCGTGGCACGCGCCGCAGGTGTCCGGCGCATTGGCATGGCTCATGCGCGACTTCTCGTTGTCGTGCGCCTGGATGCCGTGCGTGCCGTGGCAGCTGCTGCAGGCCGGGGCCGCCTTGGTGAGGCCGGACTTCAGCAGGCCCTCGCCGTGCACGCTGGTCTTGAAGCCCTCGAGCATGTCGTCGTGGCACTTGCCGCAGGTCTCGATCTGCCCGAGTGCGGAGAGGCGCGAGTCGGGCTCCTCGCCCGTGTCGATCTCGTGCGGCTTGCCGTGGCAGGTCTTGCAGGTCTTCTTGGCGTGCACGCTCTTCTTGAGCTGCTTCTGCGCCATGCCGTGGCAGCCTGCGCAGATCTCGTCCGCCTTGAGCTGCTGCTCCTCGGGGATCTGCTCGTGGTCCCTGAGGTTCGCGAGCGTGATGTTCGTGTGGCACTCGGCGCACTGCGTGTCGGTGTGCGCGGGCGACTCGAACTTGACGTCCTCGTGGCACCCGTCGGTGCATTTCGCGCTCGGGATCGCCGGCGGCTTGGCCGCGTCGTCCTCGGCACGCAGGGTCGCCGGCAGGGCCAGCGCCAGGGCAACGAGCAGGCTGGACCCGAGGGTCAGGGCTCGCGATCGAAAGCTCAACATGATAAATGCGCTCCGTGGGTGGGCAGCACCGTGCGCGCATGATCCGACCGCAGCGCAGCAAGCGGCACCCGGTCATACCACTACGGATTTGTACCTAAGCCTGCGCCTCGCCCGGGTTAACCTACGCAATGCTCGACTCCATTCGGCGCGCCGACGTCAGGCTGGCGTGACACGCGACACGGAACCATGCCCCTGCTGCAACTCATCGACGCCGAACTGGCCTACGGACTGAATCCGCTGCTCGACCGCGCCGCCTTCGCGCTGGAGCCCGGCGAGCGCCTCGGCCTGATCGGCCGCAACGGCACGGGCAAGTCCTCGCTGCTGGCCGTGATCGCCGGGACGCTGCCGCTCGACGACGGCACGCTGCAGCGCGCCGACGGCCTGCGTGTCGCGCTGGTCGAGCAGGAGCCGGCGCTGCCCGCGCGGGCCACCCTGCGCGAATCGCTGTGCGCGCGCGGCGGAATCGAAGCGCTGGACGACGAACGCGCGCGCTGGCGGGCCGACGCGCGCCTGGTCGAGTTCCTGCACCGCTTCGGCCTCGACGGCACGGCATCGCCCGCGGGCGCCTCCGGCGGCGAGCGCAAGCGCGCGGCCCTCGCCCTCGCCTTCGCGCTCGAGCCGCAGCTGCTGCTGCTCGACGAGCCGACCAACCATCTCGACATCGACGGCATCGAGCTGCTCGAAAAGCAGGTGCTCGAGGCGCCGGCGGCGATCGTCATCACGCACGACCGCCGCTTCCTCGACCGCATCGCGACGCGGATCGTCGAGCTCGACCGCGGCCTGCTACGCTCCTTCCCGGGCAATTTCGCGGCGTACGAGCGGCGCAAGGCGGAGCAGCTCGCCGAGGAGGCGGTGGCACGGCGCAAGTTCGACAAGTTCTGGGCACAGGAGGAGGTGTGGATCCGCAAGGGCGTCGAGGCCCGGCGCACGCGCAACGAGGGCCGCGTCCGGCGGCTCGAGCACCTGCGCGCGGAGCGCGAGGCGCGCCGGGAGCGCATCGGCGACGTGCGCCTGACCCTCGATGCCGGCGAACGCTCGGGCCGCCTGGTGGCCGAACTCACGGGCGTCGCGAAGTCGTTCGGCGGCCGCCCGGTCGTGCGCGACCTCGACCTGCGCATCCTGCGCGGCGACCGCATCGGCATCGTCGGGCCGAACGGCGCCGGCAAGTCGACGCTGCTGAAGCTGATCCTCGGCGAGCTGGCGCCCGACGCCGGGCAGGTCCGCCTCGGCACCAACCTGGCCGTCGCGTACTTCGACCAGCTGCGCGGGCAGCTCGACCCGCAGCGGACGGTCGCGGAGACGATCAGCCCGGCCTCCGACTGGGTCGAGGTCGGCGGCGAGCGCAAGCACGTGATCAGCTACCTCGGCGACTTCCTCTTCTCGCCGCAGCGCGCGGGCTCGCCGGTGAAGATGCTCTCGGGCGGCGAGCGCAACCGGCTGCTGCTCGCGCGCCTGTTCGCCCGGCCGGCCAACGTGCTGGTGCTGGACGAACCGACCAACGACCTCGACATCGAGTCGCTCGAGCTGCTCGAGGACACGCTGCAGGACTACCCGGGCACCCTGCTGCTCGTGAGCCACGACCGTGCGTTCCTCGACAACGTGGTCACGCAGACGCTGGCGGCGGAAGGCGGCGGGCGCTGGAAGGAATACGCCGGCGGCTACGGCGACTGGCTGCGGCAGCGGCCGGCCGCACCGACGCCGGCCGCGGCCGCGCGGGCGCCGGCCGAACGACCCGCGACCACGGAGCCGCGGGCGAAGCCCGCGACCGGCAAGCTGAGCTACAAGGAGCAGCGCGAGCTGGAGCAGTTGCCCCAGGCCATCGAGGCGCTCGAGGCCGAGCAGCGCGCGCTCGCCGAGGCGATGGCCGGGCCGGAGTACCACAAGCGCGGCGCCGACGCGCTGCGCCGCGATGCCGCCCGCGCGGTCGAGATCGAGCAGCAGCTCGAGACGGCCTTCGAGCGCTGGGCCGCACTCGACGCGAAGCAGAACGCGGCCCGCTGAGCGCCGCCGCCCGCGCAAAAGAAAAACCCCCGCGGAATCGCTTCCGCGGGGGTTCTTGGTTTAAGAGCCTGGCAGTGACCTACTCTTGCATGGTCGAAGACCAAACTACCATCGGCGCTGAGCGTTTTCACTTCCGAGTTCGGGAAGGGATCGGGTGGTTCCCGCTCGCTATGGCCGCCAGGCAAACTGGCTCACGCACCTGAGTCACGATCGTGACCGCAACGCAGGGCGATGAATTCGAATTCGGGTAAGGACGCAAGCGTGTCGCCTTCTGAGCGATACAAGCTCGATATGAGTCATTCACCACGCCAACGGCCGGAACCAGGTTCCAGACCGATTGGGTGTTATATGGTCAAGCCTCACGGGCAATTAGTACTGGTTAGCTCAATGCATTACTGCACGTACACACCCAGCCTATCAACGTCGTAGTCTTCGACGGCCCTTCAGGGACTTCGAGAGTCCAGGGAGAACTAATCTTGGGGGGGGCTTCCCGCTTAGATGCTTTCAGCGGTTATCCCGTCCGCACATAGCTACCCGGCAGTGCCACTGGCGTGACAACCGGTACACCAGAGGTGCGTCCACTCCGGTCCTCTCGTACTAGGAGCAGCTCACCCTCAATTCTCCAACGCCCACGGCAGATAGGGACCGAACTGTCTCACGACGTTCTGAACCCAGCTCGCGTACCACTTTAAATGGCGAACA
>JBPOHK010000172.1:0-34455 GCA_052035645.1 Pseudomonadota bacterium | reverse complement strand
AATCGGAGGCGTTCATCCATCGGCTTACACTCGTTCCAGGGCATCTGGAGGGCCTCCCCCAAATGCGGAAATGTGTAAACCATGTGCTCGGAATCATCTGCAAGCTATCTGTCGATAAGCTCACCTGGATCCAGGCCGGCAACTCGCCGGGGCCGCTCCATTCGCGGTGGACGCAATTCTCGGCAGCGGCCCGCTCAAGGGTCCGCCATCCCGGTCGATAATCACGTTGCCGGGATTTCCGGTCCTTGGATTGCGTCCACATGTCCGCGCCATTGTCGGTTCGCAAGGGGGTCGCGCAGAGCCGCGACGTCGACGTGGCCGTCCGGGAGCTGCGCGAGGCGCTGGAGCAGCCCGGCATCCGGCTCGCGTTCGTCTACTGCGCCGCGGACTTCGACCGTGAGCGACTGTCGGCGGCCCTGGCGCGCGAGTTCCAGGGCGTCGAGCTGATCGGGTGCACGACCGCCGGCGAGATCACGCCGCTCGGCTACCTGCACGGAACGCTCACCGGCGTCAGCCTCGCCTCGCCGTCGCTGCAGGTGGCGACGAAGTTCCTCCCGCTCGACGCACTCGACAGCGCGGCGATCGCAGGCGCCGTGGCGCAGGCCCTGGCGCAGCTGGAGGGTGCCGGCACCGGGCCGGCCAGCGCGGCGGACACGTTCGCGTTCCTGCTCATCGACGGACTGGCGATGCAGGAGGACCGCGTCGTCAGCGCGGTCTATGCTCAATTGAGGGGCATCTCGCTGATCGGCGGCTCGGCGGCCGACGACGTGCGCTTCGAATCCACCCACGTCTTCCACGACGGCAGGTTCCACGCGCGGGGCGCGGTGCTCGCCCTCGTGCGCACCGACCTGCCGTTCGTCGCCTTCCGGGCGCAGCACTTCACGCCGACCGGCCGGCGCATGGTCGTCACGCGCGCAGACGCTTCGCGGCGCATCGTCCACGAGATCGACGGCCTGCCCGCCGGCCGGGAGTACGCGCGGCTGCTGGGCCTCGACCTCGCCGAGCTCACGCCGCTCACCTTCGCGTGCCACCCGGTCGTCGTGCGCCTCGGCGGGCAGCACTTCGTGCGCTCGATCGCCCGCGTCAACGAGGACGAGAGCCTCACCTTCTTCTGCGCCATCGACGAGGGCATCGTGCTCACGATCGCCGAGGGCGCCGACATGGTGGACAACCTGCAGGCCGCGTTCGACTCGGTGCGCCGCGAGATCGGTCCCCCCGATCTCGTGCTCGGCTGCGACTGCGTACTGCGGCGGCTGGAGACGGAGCGTGAGGACATCAAGGAGAAGATCGGGGACATCTTCGTCGCGAACAACGTGGTGGGCTTCGCCACCTACGGCGAGCAGTTCAACGCCATGCACGTCAACCAGACGTTCACGGGAATCGCGATCGGTTCCCCGCGCTAGCGTCGCATGCAGGCTGTGATGGACCGGACACGGCAGGAGGAGGCGAGGCAGGCGTCGGACGCCCGCATCGCCGCGCTCGAGGCCGAGAACGCGCGACTCGCCCGCGTCAACCAGGTCCTCATGGACCGCGTCGAGCGCGACATGGACCGGCAGGGCAACTCGTTCTCGCTGTTCCAGGCGGCCATTGCGCTCGAGAGCCAGGTCAAGGAGCGCACGCTGGCGCTCACCCATGCCATGCAGGAGCTCGAGCGCAGCAACTCGGAGCTGGTGCACCTGAACGAGGTGGCCCAGGCGGCGAGCCGGGCCAAGTCGGTCTTCCTCGCCACCATGAGCCACGAGCTGCGCACGCCGATGAACGGCGTGCTCGGCATGACCGAGCTGCTGTTGCGCTCGCCGCTCGACGACGGCCAGCGCCGGTCGGCCGACGCGATCCGCCACTCCGCGCTGTCGCTGCTGCACATCCTCAACGACATCCTCGACTTCTCCAAGATCGAGGCCGGGCGCATGGTGATCGAGTCCACGGCCTTCGCGCTGCGCGACGTGGTCGACCGGGCGCTGCACATCCTCGAGCCCGCGGTCGCGGCCAAGGGGCTCGCGCTGCACGTGCACTGGGCCGACGGTCTGCCCGAGACCGTGCTCGGCGACCCGGTGCGCCTCAGCCAGATCCTCACGAACCTGGTCGGCAACGCGCTCAAGTTCACCCCGCGCGGCTCGATCACCGTGCACGCCGCCGTGCAGGCGGAGGACCCGTCGGGCTTCGTCGTCAAGTTCTCGGTGACGGACACCGGCATCGGCATCCGGCCCGAGGTCATCCCGCAGCTCTTCGAGTCCTTCACGCAGTCCGACAGTTCGGTCACGCGCAAGTACGGCGGCACGGGACTCGGGCTCGCCATCGTGCGCCGGCTCGCCGAGCTGATGGGCGGCCGCTGCGGCGTCACCAGCGAATACGGGGCCGGATCGCGCTTCTGGTTCACGGTGCGGCTGCAGCGCAGCCAGCAGCCGGCGAGCGGACTGCAGACGCTGACCATGCTGCTGCCGAGGCCGAGCCTCGCTTCGCTGATGGATGCGCGCCCGGTCAAGGTGCTGCTGGTCGAGGACAACGCCATCAACCAGCTCGTGGCGAGCGGGCTGCTGCAGACCGCGGGGTGCGCCGTCGAGATCGCCGAGAACGGCGCCTGCGCGCTCGAGCGGCTGGTCGATCCGCACGACTTCGACCTCGTGCTGATGGACTGCCAGATGCCGGAGATGGACGGCTACGAGGCGACGCGGCGCCTGCGCGAGCGCGAGGAGGACACGGGGCGCCGCATGCCGGTCGTGGCGCTCACCGCGAACGCGATGGCCGGGGACCGCGAGCTGTGCCTGCAGGCGGGCATGGACGACTTCCTGAGCAAGCCGTTCCAGCTGGAGCAGCTCAGCGCGGTGATCGGCCGCTGGTGTCCGCGCTTCAGGCCCGCCGTCACCTGAGATCCGGCGGCAGCCTGCGCCTCGCCGGCCGGCCCTGTGCTAGCGTTGCGCGCGTGACGCGCCCAGCCCCAGCTGCCGCGCGCCGGCGCCAGGCCGGCGCAGCCCGCCTTTCCCGCCGGACCCGGCCGTGAGCCGCCTCGGCCGCGTCACGGGGGTGACGGTCGTAGCCGCGCGGCTGGCGACCGTGCTGTTCCTCTCGCTGCCGGGCCCGGAGCTGTGGCGCAAGGTCCTGCAGGACGCGGCGCACGGTCCGGTGTTCGCGGTGATCGCGGTGGTGATGGCCCTCATGGCCCGTCCGTCCGTACCGCCCGGACTGCGCTCGCCCGGCCAGTTGGCGAAGGCCTTTGCGCTCGCCGTCCTGTTCGGCGCCGCGGCCGAGATCGTCCAGCACTTCATGCCCGACCGTTCGATGTCGCTCGCGGACCTGGCGCACGACGCGGCCGGCGCGGCCGGCGGTCTCGGTGTGCTGGCCGCCGTCGAACGTCGCGGTCGGGGGGCGATGGGTCGAGGCGGCCTCGCGGTCGCGCTCGCCATGCTGGTCGTGCTGGCCCGCGATCCGGCCACCTGTGCGCTGGCGTACGCCCGCCGTGCCGCGGACTTTCCGGTGCTGGCTCGGGCCGCCAGCGCGTCGAACCTGTATTTCCTGCGGGGAGAGCAGGCGAGCGTGGCCCGCGCGGCGTTGCCCGAGGCCTATCGTCGCGCCGGCGATGCGCCGGCCTTCAAGGTCGACATCCGCCCGGGCGCGGCGTCCGGCCTGCAGGTGTTCGAGCCGGCCCACGACTGGCGTGGCTACCAGGCGGTCGCGGTCGACCTCACCAACCCGGGCGTCGAGCCACTGCCCCTGGTCCTGCGGATCGTCGATGCCACCACCGACTGGGCCACCTGGGACCGGCTGAACCAGGTCCTGACCGTGCCGCCCCGGACCCGGCTCACGGTGCGGGTCCCGCTGGACGTGGTCGAGCGTGCGCCCCGCGGCCGGCGCATGGACCTGGCCGCCATCGCGGACGTGATGCTCTTCGTGCCCCGCCCGACGCAGGGCCGGACGTTCTACGTGAGCCGGATCTGGCTCGAGACCGCGGGAGCGGCGGCGGGGAGCGTTCCACTATAGAATCCGGGCCGACCGCGGACCCGGCCCGACCGGTCGGGCGAAAGTGGCGGAACTGGTAGACGCACTGGATTTAGGTTCCAGCGGGCAACCCCCGTGAGGGTTCGAGTCCCTCCTTTCGCACCACCGCCGGCCCGATTTCCGGCCGGCATGACCGGTCGGTTCGTGGCAGAATAGCCGGCTTTTCCGGGTGGCCAGGCGGCCGCCCCAGGTCCTGTCGAGGTTCGATGAGCACCATGCAGAGTTCCGTCGAGTCGACCGGCGCCCTCGAGCGCCGGATGGAAGTGAGCGTCCCGAAGGAGCAGATCGAGCAGGCGATCGACGCGCGCCTGAAGCAGGTCAGCCGCACGGCGAAGCTGAAGGGCTTCCGGCCGGGCAAGGCGCCGCTCAAGGTCATCAAGCAGCAGTTCGGCGCCCAGGTCCGCCAGGAAGTGCTGAGCGACATGATGCAGCGCAGCTTCGCGCAGGCGGTCAGCGAGCAGAAGCTGAACCCGGCCGCGGGCCCGCGCATCGAGCCGATCACCGCCGGCCCCGGCGAGGACCTGCGCTACCGGGCGATCTTCGAGGTCTTCCCGGAGATCTCGCTGGCGAAGATCGACGGCCTCGCGGTGGCGCGCCCGACGGCGGACGTCAGCGAAACCGACATCGAGGCGATGGTGCAGAACCTGCGCGAGCAGCGCCCGCGCTTCGAGCCGGTCGAGCGCGAGAGCCGCGAGACCGACCGCGTGACCATGGACTTCGAGGGCCAGATCGACGGCCAGCCGTTCGAGGGCAGCAAGGGCGACGACGTCGCCGTGGTGCTCGGCGGCGGACGCATGATCAAGGACTTCGAGACCGGCATCACCGGCCTGAAGGCGGGCGAGCGCCGCACCATCGACGTGCGCTACCCCGACGACTACCACAACAAGTCGCTGGCGGGCCGCACCGCGCGCTTCGACGTCCACGTGAAGAAGGTGGACGAGAAGCAGCTGCCGCCCCTCGACGACGAGTTTTGCCGCGACTACGGCGTGACCGAAGGCGGCATGGAGCGTCTGCTCGCCGAGGTCGCCGACAACATGCGCCGGGAACTCGCGCAGAACATCCGCGGCCGCATCAAGCAGCAGCTGCTCGACCAGTTGCTCGCCGCCAACCCGATCGAGGTGCCGAAGGCGCTGGTGGACGCCCAGGTGCGCGAGATGCAGATCGACACCGCGCGTCGCATCGGCGCGCGCGACGCCTCGCAGATCCCGCCGCCCGAGCCGTTCGTCGAGCCGGCGCGCCGCCGGGTCGCGCTCGGCCTGCTGATCGGCGAGGTCATCAAGCAGCGCGGCATCCAGCTCGACGGCGCCCGCGTCGAGGAGCGCCTCGCCGAGCTGGCGGCGGCCTATCCGGACCCGGACTCCATCCTCAAGGCCTACCGGCAGAACGCCGAAGCGCTGCGCCAGGTCGAGACGATGGTGCTCGAGGACCAGGTCATCGATCACCTGCTCGAGCGGGCCAACCAGAGCGAGCAGCCGTCCACGTTCAAGGACCTGATGAACTTCGGAGCGTAAGCGACCATGAGCCTCTCACCCCGCGCCCTGAACCTGGTGCCGATGGTCGTCGAGCAGACGGCCCGCGGCGAACGCGCCTACGACATCTACTCGCGCCTGCTGAAGGAGCGGGTGGTGTTCCTGGTCGGTCCGGTCGAGGACTACATGGCCAACCTGGTGGTGGCCCAGCTGCTGTTCCTCGAGTCGGAGAACCCCGAGAAGGACATCGCGATCTACATCAACTCGCCGGGCGGTTCGGTGAGCGCGGGTCTCGCGATCTACGACACCATGCAGTTCATCAAGCCGGCCATCAGCACCATCTGCGTGGGCCAGGCGGCCAGCATGGGGGCCGTGCTGCTCGCGGGCGGCACGCAGGGCAAGCGGTTCTGCCTGCCGCACTCGCGCGTGATGATCCACCAGCCGCTCGGCGGCTTCCAGGGCCAGGCGACGGACATCGAGATCCACGCCCGCGAGATCCTCGACGCCCGCGACCGGCTGAACGCCATCCTCGCGAAGCACACCCGCCAGTCGATCGACAAGATCCGCCAGGACACCGACCGCGACAACTTCATGACCGGTGAGCAGGCCAAGGCCTACGGCCTGATCGACAGCGTGCTGCTGCACCGGGGCGAGAGCGGCGAGCCGCAGCGCGGCTGAGGCGTAATCGCCTGTTAAGTCACTGTCCGAGCATGGGTTTTTTGCGCGGCAGGGGTGCTCCGTGGTATAAACCGGAGCAGCCCACACGGGCCCGATCCAGGGGCAAGGTTCCTCACGATGGCTGACGATTCCCGCGGCAAGCACGACGACGGCAAGCTTCTCTACTGCTCCTTCTGCGGCAAGAGCCAGCACGAGGTCCGCAAGCTGATCGCGGGCCCGTCCGTCTTCGTCTGCGACGAGTGCGTCGAGCTCTGCAACGACATCATCCGCGAGGAGCTCGAGGAGAAGGCGGAGAAGACCCGCGAGAAGCTCCCGAAGCCGCACGAGATCAAGAAGGTCCTCGACGAGTACGTGATCGGGCAGGACCGCGCCAAGAAGGTGCTGTCGGTCGCCGTCTACAACCACTACAAGCGGTTGCAGAACAAGGGCGCCGAGCGCGGGCGCGACGAGATCGAGCTCGCCAAGAGCAACCTCCTGCTGATCGGCCCGACGGGTTCGGGCAAGACGCTGCTGGCCGAGACGCTGGCGCGGCTGCTGAACGTGCCGTTCACGATCGCCGACGCCACGACGCTCACCGAGGCGGGCTACGTCGGCGAGGACGTCGAGAACATCATCCAGAAGCTGCTGCAGAAGTGCGACTACGACGTCGAGAAGGCGCAGACGGGCATCGTGTACATCGACGAGATCGACAAGATCTCGCGCAAGAGCGACAACCCCTCGATCACGCGCGACGTCTCGGGCGAGGGCGTGCAGCAGGCGCTGCTGAAGCTGATCGAGGGCACCATCGCCTCGGTCCCGCCCCAGGGCGGGCGCAAGCACCCGCAGCAGGAGTTCCTGCAGGTCGACACCTCGAACATCCTGTTCGTCTGCGGCGGCGCCTTCGCGGGTCTCGAGAAGATCATCATGAACCGCACGCAGAAGAGCGGCATCGGCTTCGTGGCCGACGTGCGGGAGCCGAACGCGCGCCAGCACGGCAGCGACCTGTTCCACGACGTCGAGCCGGAGGACCTGATCAAGTACGGCCTGATCCCCGAGTTCGTCGGCCGCCTGCCGGTGGTCGCCACGCTCGACGAGCTGGACGAAGCCGCCCTGATGCAGATCCTCACCGAGCCGAAGAACGCTCTCACCAAGCAGTACCGCAAGCTCTTCGACATGGAAGGCGTCGACCTCGAGTTCCGCGAGGAATCGCTGCGCGCCGTGTCGCGCAAGGCGATGCAGCGCAAGACCGGCGCGCGCGGCCTGCGCACCATCCTCGAGAACGTGCTGCTCGACATCATGTACGACCTGCCCGGCATGCGTAACGTGCAGAAGGTCGTGATCGACGAGGACGTCATCCAGGGCGAGAGCAAGCCCTACCTCGTCTACGGCGTCGAGGAGCCGCGCCTCGCCGCCGTCGAAGAACGCCGCACCGGTTCCGACCACTGAGCGAACCCTGCCGACGGGCGCCGGCGCGACCGCCTCGCGTCGGTGCATGCGCGCGACTCCTTTTTCCCGGCCCCGCCGAATTGGATGCGGAGATGAAAATCTCTCTTGAATCTGGCCGTCTCGTGCACAAAGATGGCGTCTGACCGATGGATTCGCCGCCGGGGCCCGCCCCGGCGGTCCGTGCGCCTGCCCCTGGCCCGGAGACCCGAGTGACCACCTCCCAAGACAGTCCCAGCCCTGCTCCCGCCGCCCCGGCCAACAACCTGCTGCCCGTGCTGCCGCTGCGCGACGTCGTCGTGTACCCGCACATGGTGATCCCGCTGTTCGTCGGCCGCGAGAAGTCCATCCTCGCGCTCGAGCAGGCGATGAAGGTCAACAAGCAGATCCTGCTGCTGGCGCAGAAGCAGGCGGACGTCGACGAGCCCTCGGCGCGCGACCTGTACGACGTCGGCACGATCGCCACGATCCTGCAGCTGCTCAAGCTGCCGGACGGCACGGTCAAGGTGCTGGTCGAGGGCGTCGAGCGCGCGACCGTCTCGGACCTCACCTCGGGCGACTTCTTCGTGGCCCGGGCCGAGCCGCTCACCGACAACGAGCGCTACGACGAGCGCGAGATGGACGTGCTGGTGCGCTCCGTGGTCACCCAGTTCGAGCAGTACGTCAAGCTCAACCGCAAGGTGCCGCCGGAGATCCTCACCTCGCTGGCGGGCATCGAGCAGCCGGGCCGGCTCGCCGACACGGTCGCCGCCCACATGTCGCTCAAGCTCGACGCCAAGCAGAAGGTGCTCGAGATCCAGGACGTCCGCCGCCGCCTCGAGCACATCCTCGCGCTCATCGAGGGCGAGATGGACGTGCTGCAGATCGAGAAGCGCATCCGCGGCCGCGTCAAGCAGCAGATGGAGAAGAGCCAGCGCGAGTACTACCTCAACGAGCAGATGAAGGCGATCCAGAAGGAACTGGGCGAGCTGGACGACGCGCCGAACGAGATTGCCGAGCTCGAGAAGCGCATCGGCCGCGCCGGCATGCCGAAGGAGGCCCGCGAGAAGGCGAAGTCGGAGCTGGCCAAGCTGAAGCTGATGTCGCCGATGTCGGCCGAAGCGACGGTGGTGCGCAATTACATCGACTGGCTGGTCAAGTGCCCGTGGCGCCGGCGCACCAAGGTCAAGCACGACCTCGCGGGCGCCGAGCAGGTGCTGAACGAGGACCACTTCGGCCTCGAGAAGGTCAAGGAGCGCATCGTCGAGTACCTGGCCGTGCAGCAGCGGGTGCAGACGCTCAAGGGCCCGATCCTCTGCCTGGTCGGCCCGCCCGGCGTGGGCAAGACCTCGCTCGGCCAGAGCATCGCGCGCGCCACCAACCGCAAGTTCGTGCGCATGAGCCTCGGCGGCGTGCGCGACGAGGCCGAGATCCGCGGCCACCGCCGCACCTACATCGGCTCGATGCCCGGCAAGATCGTGCAGAACATGGTGCGCACCGGGGTGAGGAACCCGCTGTTCCTGCTCGACGAAGTCGACAAGATGGCGATGGACTTCCGCGGCGACCCCTCGGCGGCCCTGCTCGAGGTGCTCGACCCGGAGCAGAACTCCGCCTTCAACGACCACTACCTCGAGGTCGACTTCGACCTCTCCGACGTGATGTTCGTGTGCACCGCGAACAGCCTGAACATCCCGCCGCCGCTGCTCGACCGCATGGAAGTGATCCGCCTGCCGGGCTACACCGAGGATGAGAAGTCCAGCATCGCGCGGCGCTACCTGCTGCCCAAGCAGATGAAGCAGAACGGGCTCAAGCCCGAGGAGCTGAAGGTCTCCGACCCGGCCCTGCTCGAGATCGTGCGTCACTACACGCGCGAGGCCGGCGTGCGCAACCTCGAGCGCGAGATCTCCAAGATCTGCCGCAAGTCGGTCAAGGAGCTGCTGCTCGAGAAGGACCGGCGGGCGGTCTCGGTGACGCCGAAGAACCTCGCGAAGTACCTCGGCGTGAAGCGTTTCCGCTACGGCCGCGCCGAGGAGAACGACCAGGTCGGCCAGGTGACGGGGCTCGCCTGGACCGAGGTCGGCGGCGAGCTGCTGACGATCGAGGCCGCCGTCATGCCCGGCAAGGGCAAGCTCACCCACACCGGCCAGCTCGGCGAGGTGATGCAGGAGTCGATCCAGGCCGCCATGACGGTCGTGCGCAGCCGCGCCGCGGTGCTCGGGCTCGAGTCCGAGTTCTACCAGAAGGCCGACGTGCACATCCACGTGCCGGAGGGCGCCACGCCCAAGGACGGCCCGAGTGCGGGTATCGGCATGTGCACGTCGCTGGTCTCGGCGCTCACGCGCATCCCGGTGCGCAGCGACGTCGCCATGACCGGCGAGATCACGCTGCGCGGCGAGGTGCTGCCGATCGGCGGTCTCAAGGAGAAGCTGCTGGCCGCGCACCGCGGCGGCATCCGCACCGTGCTGATCCCGGACGAGAACGTGAAGGACCTCGCCGAGATCCCCGACAACATCAAGGGCAACCTCGACATCAAGCCGGTCAAGTGGATCGACGAAGTGCTCGCGGTGGCGCTCAGGAACATGCCGCAGCCGCAGGCCGTGGCCCCGGAAGGCGCGGAGGGGGCGGCGGCGAAGTCCGCCAAGCGGCCCGGCCGCCGTTCCGGGAAACAAGTGCACGCCCACTGACGGGCGCCCAGCCGAGGAGAGGACCGTGAACAAGAACGACCTGATCGATGCCGTGGCCGAGCGAACCTCGCTCGCCAAATCCGACGCGGCGCGCGCCGTCGAGGCCGTCCTGTCTGCCGTGACGGACGCCCTGAAGAGCGGGGATTCCGTGACGCTCTCGGGCTTCGGAACCTTCGTGACCAAGTCGCGGGCCGCGCGCACCGGACGCAATCCGCGCACCGGCGAGGCCATCGCGATCCCGGCCAGCCGGGTCCCGGGCTTCAAGGCTGGCAAGGGCCTGAAGGATGCAGTAAACTAGTCGGCTCCCAGACGAGGCGGGTGTTTAGCTCAGCTGGGAGAGCGTCGCCCTTACAAGGCGAAGGTCGGGGGTTCGATCCCCTCAACACCCACCAGATGCACGCGGAGTGGTAGTTCAGTTGGTTAGAATACCGGCCTGTCACGCCGGGGGTCGCGGGTTCGAGTCCCGTCCACTCCGCCAACTCTGGTCCGACCCAGTCGAAGGCCCGCGCGAGCGGGCTTTTTCGTATGCAGGGTGAAGCATGCTGCAGCAGATCCGCGACAAATTGCATGGCTGGTTCGCCGTGGTGTTCCTCGGCGCGATCGCCGTGGTGTTCGTCTTCTGGGGGATTCGCTTCGAATCCTCCGCGAGCAAGGCGGCCGCGACGGTCAACGGCGAGAAGATCCCGCTCGAGATGGTGAGACGGGCCTGGCAGGACCGCCAGACGCAGCTGCAGGTGCAGGCGCGCGGCGAGATCCCGCCGGAGGAGATCGCGCGCGAGCAGGCGGCGCTGCTCGACGGGTTCATCGACCGTGAGCTGCTGCTGCAGCGCGCCCGGGAGATGGGCTACGTCGTCAGCGACGAGGAACTCGCGCGCACGCTGTTCTCGATCCCGGCGCTGCAGGTCGACGGCAAGTTCTCGCGCGACCGCTACGCGGCGCTGCTGCGCCAGCAGGGCCGCAGCGAGCCCGAGTTCGAGCAGGAGTTCCGCCGCGACCTCGAGACCACGCAGCTGCGCGGCGGCCTCGCGGTCTCCGCGTTCGTCACGCTCGGCGAGGTCCGCCGCCGCGTGGCGCTGCAGGCCGAATCGCGCGACGTGCAGTTCGCCGTCCTGCCGGCGTCGGCCTACGCGAGCGCCGCGACCGTCGCCGAGGCGGACGTCGCGGCGTACTACGACGGCCACAAGCAGGACTTCATGACGCCCGAGACCGTGGCGCTGCAGTACCTCGAGCTGAACCTCGCGGACGTCGCCGCGGCCGTGCAGGTCACCGATGCGGGCCTGCACGCGTACTACGACCAGGTCGCCCCGGAACGGTACACGGATCCCGAGCGCCGCCGCGCCGCCCACATCCTGATCGAGGCGGGCGGCGACGCCGCCGCCGCGCTCAAGAAGGCCGAGGACATCGCGGCCCGCGCCCGCGCCGGCGAGGATTTCGCGCGCCTGGCGCGCGAGAACTCGGCCGACATCGGCTCGAAGGACAAGGGCGGCGACCTCGACTGGGGTACGCGCGACGCCTACGTCGCTCCGTTCGCCGATGCGCTGTTCGCGATGCAGAAGGGCGAGATCCGCGGCCCGGTGAAGACCGACTTCGGCTACCACGTGATCCGGCTGGACGACGTGCAGCCCGCGCACCAGCGCAGCTTCGAGGACGTGCGCGCCGAGCTCGAGGCCGACTACCGCAAGGACCAGGCCCAGAGCGCGTTTTACGAGAAGTCGCAGCAGCTCGCCGACGAGTCGTTCGCGGCGCTGAGCGAGCTCGAGTCCGTCGGCCGCAAGCTCGGCCTGCCGCTGAAGACGGTCGAGGGCTACACGCGCCAGGGCGGCGGGCCGTTCGGCGCCGAGCGCAAGCTCATCGACGCGGCGTTCTCGGCCGACGTGCTGCAGCAGCGCCAGAACAGCCAGCCGATCAGCCTCGGCGAAGACCGGGTCGTGGTGCTGCGGGTCACCGACCACCAGCAGCCGCGCCAGCGTCCCCTCGCCGAGGTGCAGGCCGACGTCGAGGCGAAGCTGCGTGCCGAGGCGGCCCGGAAGGCGGCGGCGGCGGCGGCCCAGGCGGCCGTCGCGAAGGTCGCGGGCGGCGAGTCGCTCGGCACGGCCGTCGGGCCGGACGCGAAGGTGAGCGGGCTCCAGCCGCTGACGCGCGTCGGCGCCGAGGGAGTGGCCCCGGAGATCGTCAAGTCGGCCTTCCTGCTGGCACAGCCGGCCCCGGGTGCGCGTTCGGTCGGCACGGCGGCCCTGGCCAACGGTGACGCGGCGGTCGTGGTGGTCAGCACCGTGCGCAGCGGCGATGCGGGCGTGTCCGCGGAGCAGTTGCGGCTGCTGAGCGCGCAGACCGCCCGCCAGGCGGCGGAGCAGCAGTCGGCGGCCGAGTTCGCGGCCTACACGCAGGAGCTGCGCCGCACCGCGCGCATCGAGAAGGGCGAGCAGGTCTTCGGCGAGTGACGCCCGCGCATCGGCGCCCGTGAAAAAGGCCGGCATTGCCGGCCTTTTTTTCGCGTCCGCGCCGGGCGGCCGCCTACTCGGGGAACGTCATCCCCACGTGGCTGTAGCCCGCGTCGACGTAGAGCACCTCGCCGGTGATGCCCGAGGCGAGGTCCGAGCAGAGGAAGGCCGCGGCATTGCCGACTTCCTCGGTGGTCACGTTGCGGCGCAGCGGTGTCGCCGCGGCCACCTGGCCCAGCATCTTGCGGAAGCCGCTGACGCCCGCCGCAGCCAGCGTCTTGATCGGGCCGGCGGAGATGGCGTTCACGCGGATGTTGTGCGGGCCCAGGTCCGCGGCGAGGAAGCGCACGTTCGCCTCCAGGCTGGCCTTGGCCAGGCCCATCACGTTGTAGCTCGGGATCGAGCGCACGGCACCGAGGTACGACAGCGTGATGATCGCCCCGGCCCGTCCCTGCATGAGCGGGCGGCCCGCCTTGGCGAGCGCGGCGAGGCTGTAGCTCGAGATGTCGTGCGCGACCTGGAAGCCTTCGCGCGTGACGCTGTCGAGGTAGGTGCCGGCGAGCTGCTCGCGCGGCGCGAACGCGACCGAGTGCACGATGATGTCGAGCGAGTCCCAGGTCGTCGCCAGCTGCGCGAACGCAGCCGCGATCTCCGCGTCCGAGGCCACGTCCATGGGCATGACCAGCCGGGCGCCGAAGCCCTCGGCCATCTCGACGACGCGGTCCTTGAGGCGGTCGTTCTGGTAGGTGAACGCCAGTTCGGCGCCCTCCCGGTGCATGGCCGTCGCGATGCCATGGGCGATCGAACGCTCGGTCGCCAGCCCGACGATCAGGGCGCGTTTGCCTGCCAGGAATCCCACGTGCTCAGCCTCCGTTCTGCCGGTTCGAATCGACGTACACCACCAGGCGCTGGCCGGTGCGCAGCGTCGAGGACTGCCGCAGCCGGTTCCAGGTCATCAGTTCGCGCACCGACACGTTGAACTTGTCGGCAATCTCCGAAAGCGTGTCGCCCCGGCGCACCTTGTAGGTGAGGCGGTTGGCCTCGCCGGCGCCGCCGTCGGCACCCGGGATGCGCAGGCGCTGTCCCGCCTTGAGGCCGCTGCCCGTGCCGAGCCCGTTGGCATCGGCGAGCTGGGGCACCGACACGCCGAACTTGCGCGCGACGCCCCAGAGCGTGTCCCCGGAGCGCACCGTGTAACTGCGGGCGCGGGACGAGCGTGCCGCGGACTGGTGTTCGGGCAACTGGGCGGACGAGATGTCCGGGCGCGCCTCCGGCAGCGAGGCGACCGTGGCCGCGGCGCCGGGGGCGGGGATCGTCAGCACGTCGCCCGGGTGGATGACCGAGTTGCTGAGGCCGTTCGCCTCGCGGATCGCGTCCACCGGCACGTCGTACCGGCGCGCGATGGCGGTGAGGTTCTCGCCCGAGCGCACCCGGTGCTCGACGGTGGGCGGCGGTTCGACGACCGCGGCCGCGGCCACCGTCGCCGTCGCCTCCGGATTCGCCATCGCGAGGCGGAACGCCTCGGCCCGCTCGACCGGCAACAGGAGGCGATGCGGCCCCTTGGGCGGGGTGGTCATGCGGTTGTAGCCGGCGTTGAGCGCGAACATGTCGTCGCGGCTGATGCCCGCGAGATCCGCGGCCTGGCCGAGGTGCACCTGCTGGCCCGGATCCACGGCCGTGAAGAACGGAGCGTTCGGGATCGGTGCGAACTGCAGGCCGTACAGCTCGGGGTTGCCGACGAGGCGGCGCACCGCGAGCAGCTTCGGCACGTAGTCGCGCGTCTCGGGCTTCAGGCTCAGGCTGAAGAAGTCGGTGGGCAGGCCGGCCCGCCGGTTGCGCTCGATGGCGCCGCGCACGGTGCCCTCGCCGCCGTTGTACGCGGCGATGGCGAGGAACCAGTCGCCGTCGAAGTAGTCGTGCAGGTAGTCGAGGTAGGTGAGCGCCGCCTCGGTCGACTCGATGACGTCGCGTCGCTCGTCGATCCACCAGTTCTGCTCGAGGCCGTAGTGCCGGCCCGAGCTCGGGATGAACTGCCACAGGCCGGAGGCGCGGCTGCGCGAGTACGCCACGGGGTTGAAGGCGCTCTCGACGACGGGCAGCAGCGCGAGTTCCATCGGCATGCCGCGCTTCTCGATCTCGCCCACGATGTAGTGCAGGTAGCGGGCGCCGCGCTTGAAGGTGCGGTCGAGGAAGTCCGGACGCGCGCGGTAGGCCTCGACCTCGCGATCGACCGCAAAGTTCTGCACGTCCGCGAGCGCGAAGCCGGCCCGGATGCGGTCGAGCACGTCGACGTAGTCCTCGGCCTCGAGCTGCGGCACCGGGCGCAGCGGCGGCGGAACCTCGGCCGGTCCGCTCTCGCCGGGCGTCGCCTCGCCGCTGCCGGGCGGGTGCTCCGGGGCGGGCGGCAGGCTCGAGTAGGTCGTGTCGGTGGTCGCGCAGCCGGCGAGCAGGAGCCCGAGCGCGGCAGCGCAGCACCAGGATCGCAGGGAGTGATGCATCTAGCGGAACCCGTCCTTCCAGCGGCGAACGGCGGCGAACACGTCGACCGGCGCGGCCAGGGCGTGGCCTGCCTCCCGCTCGGCCGCGGCGCGCACGCCGGGTTCGCGACAGCGCAGGAAGGGATTGATCCGACGCTCGCGACCGAGCCGCGTCGGCAGCGTGATCGAATCGGCGGCGCGCAGCGCCTCGACCTCGGCGAGGGCGGCGCGGACCTCGGCATTGCCGGGGTCGGCGACGGCCGCGAAGCGAAGGTTCGCGAGCGTGTACTCGTGCGTGGGATAGACGATCGTGTCGTCGGGCAATTCGGCGATGCGCTCGAGCGATCCGAACATCTGCTCCGGCGTGCCCTCGAACAGCCGGCCGCAGCCGCCGCTGAACAGCGTGTCGCCGCAGAAGAGGGCGCCGTGGCCGCGATACGCGATGTGGCCCAGGGTGTGCCCCGGCACTGCCATCACTTGGAATTCCAGGCCGAGCGGTTCAAGGCGGATCGCGTCTCCATCGTCGAGCGGCTGCGCATCGCAGGCGAGTTCCTCGCGCGCCGGGCCCCAGACCGGCGCCCCGTGCGCCGTCGCCAGTTGCCGGACGCCGCCCACGTGGTCGCCGTGGTGGTGGGTGACGAGGATGGCCTTCAGCGCGAGGCCCTCGCGGGCGAGTTCGGCTTCGACCGGCCGGGCGTCGCCCGGATCCACCGCGACCACGGCCGCCGGATCGGCCGGCGAGCGGATCAGCCAGATGTAGTTGTCCGAGAAGGCCCGCACCGGGCTCACCTGAAGCATCGCGACCCCCCGTCGAGCGGGCCAAGAGTCCGGGCGCGCGTATTAGACCGGGTCGGGCCGGAAAATTCCAGAATAAGTCGCACGTTTTTCACCGTCCCCGACGGTCTTGCCGCTATTCTTGGCGCCATGGACACCGCCACCGTGCACCGCTGGCTCGAGACTCCGCTCGGGGAATCCGTGCTGGCGCGCGAGTGCGCGCTGCTGCACGAGGCGCTCGGGGACGTGTTCGGCTTCGAGCTGCTGCAGGTCGGCAGCTGGGGCCCCGCGGGACAGCTCGTGACCGGCGCGCGCACGCAGCACCGCTGCTGGATCGCGCCGGATGCCCACGGCCCCGGCGCGATCCGGGCCGAGCTGCACCACCTGCCGATCGCCTCGACCTCGGTCGAGGCCGTGCTGCTGCCGCACACGCTCGAGTATGCCGAGGATCCGCACGAGCTGCTGCGCGAGGTCGATCGCGTGATGGTCGGCGAGGGTCACGTGCTGGTGTGCGGGTTCAATCCGCGCGGACCCTGGGGCCTGCGCCACCTCGTCTCGCGCCGCCGCTTCCCGCCGCCGGTCGTGCGCCTGCTGAGCGAGACGCGCGTGCGGGACTGGCTGCACCTGCTGGGCTTCGAGGTGGTCGGGTCGCGGCGCTACTTCTTCGCGCCGCCGTGGTCGCAGGTGCTGCCGGAGCGTACCCGGTCCTGGCTGGAGCGGCGCGGGCCGGTACTCGCGCCGCCGCTCGCGGGTGCCTACCTGCTGAAGGCGCGCAAGCGCATGCACGCGCTGACGCCGATCCGGCCCGTGCGGGCGCGCCGCCCGGTGGTCGTCGTCGCCGCCCCCGAGCCGACCTCGAGAAACGCCGCGTGACCCGCACGGTGACGATCTACACGGACGGGGCCTGCAAGGGCAACCCCGGTCCCGGCGGCTGGGGCGCGCTGCTGCTCTCCGGCGAGCACCGCAAGGAGCTCCACGGCGGCGAGCCGGCGACGACCAACACCCGCATGGAGCTCACCGCGGCGATCGAGGCGCTGGCGGCGCTGAAGCAGGGCTGCCGCGTCGATCTCTACACGGATTCGCAGTACGTGCGCAACGGCATCACCGAGTGGCTGCCGCAGTGGAAGCGGCGCGGCTGGAAGACCGCGGACCGCAAGCCCGTGAAGAACGCCGACCTCTGGCTGCGCCTCGAGCAGGAGATCACCCGCCACGAGGTCAGCTGGCACTGGGTCAAGGGGCATGCCGGCCATCCGGGCAACGAGCGCGCCGACCAGCTCGCCAACCTGGGCATCGAGGGCCTGCGCGGCGGCGGCGCACCGCCCGCGTAGTCGCCAGGGCATGCCGGTCCTGCCGTAGAATGGCGCCGGTTTCCCAGCGCACGGACCCGTCATGGACTTCATCGACCTCAAGTCGCAGTACCGGCGCATCAAGCCGTCGGTCGACCAGCGCATCGCGCGCGTGCTCGAGCACGGCCAGTACGTCATGGGCCCGGAGGTGGTCGAGCTCGAGACGAAGCTGGCGGCCTACGTGGGCAGCCGGCACTGCGTGAGCGTGGCGAGCGGCACCGACGCTCTGCTGATCGCGCTGATGGCGCTCGGGATCGGGCCCGGGGACGAGGTCGTCACGGCGCCGTTCACCTTCTTCGCGACGGCGGAGATGATCGCCCTCGCCGGGGCCCGTCCGGTGTTCGTGGACATCGATCCGCGCACCTACAACCTGGACCCGGCCCGGCTCGAGGCGGCGATCACGCCGCGCACGCGGGCCATCATGCCCGTGTCGCTGTACGGCCAGTGCGCCGATCTCGACGCGATCAACGCCGTCGCCTGCCGGCACGAGCTGCCGGTGATCGAGGACGCGGCGCAGAGTTTCGGCGCCACCAGCCGGGGCCGGCGTTCGGGATCGATGACGGCGATCGGCGCCACCTCGTTCTTCCCGTCCAAGCCGCTCGGCTGCTACGGGGACGGCGGCGCGCTGTTCACCGACGACGACCGGCTCGCGCAGCTGATGCGCGAGATCCGCGTGCACGGGCAGGATCGCCGCTACCACCATCCGCGCCTCGGGCTGACGGGCCGGCTGGACTCGATCCAGGCAGCCGTGCTGCTCGCGAAGCTCGAGATCTTCGACGACGAGGTCGAGGCCCGCATCCGGCTCGGCGCGCGCTACACGGAACTGATCGCCGGGCGCTTCGGCACCGGTGCGGATGCCAGGGTGCGCGCGCCCCACGTCGAGTCCTGGAACACCTGCGTCTATGCGCAGTACACGATCGAGGTCGAGCAGCGGGAGATCTTCGAGACCCGCATGAAGGCGCTCGGCGTGCCGACGGCCGTGCACTATCCGCTGGCGCTGCACATGCAGCCGGTGTTCGCCCACCTCGGCCAGGCGGAAGGCGCCTTCCCGGCATCCGAGGCGGCCGCCCGGCGCGTCATCAGCCTGCCGATGCACCCGTATCTCACGGACGAGCAGCAGCGCGCCGTGGTCGACGCCGTGGCCGAGGCCGTGGGCTGACGGACGCCCGATGCGACAGATCGTCTTCGACACCGAGACCACCGGCCTCGAGCCCGAGCAGGGCCACCGCATCATCGAGATCGGTGCCATCGAGATCGTGAACCGCCGGCGCACCGGCCGGCAGTTTCACCGCTACCTGTGTCCCGACCGCGAGGTCGATCCGGGCGCCCTGCAGGTGCACGGCCTGACCAACGAGTTCCTCGCGAAGCAGCCTCGTTTCGCGGAGGTCGCCCGGGACCTGCACGAATTCATCCTCGGCGCCGAACTGATCATCCACAACGCGCCGTTCGACGTCGCGTTCCTGGATGCCGAGTTCGCCCGCCTGCCGGAGGAGGCCGGGCAGTGGCGGGTCGCCGCCCTGTGCGCCGTGCTCGACACGCTCGCGATGGCGCGCCAGATGCACCCGGGGCAGCGCAACGGCCTCGACGCCCTGTGCAAGCGCTACTCCGTCGACAACTCGCACCGCGACCTGCACGGCGCGCTGCTCGACGCGGACCTGCTGCTCGAGGTCTACCTCGCCATGACGGGCGGGCAGGGCGCGCTGGTGCTGGACGAGGAAAGCGAGCAGCCCGGGCAGAAGTCCGTCGTGCGCCGTGCGACGCGGCCCGCCGGCGAGTTGCGCGTGCTGCGCGCCACGGACGAGGAGCGTGCCGCGCACGACGCGCTGCTCGGCATCCTCGACAAGGCGAGCGGCGGCCGCACCGCCTGGCGCCGGATCGACGCGGGCGAGGCGGGGTCGGGCGCCTCATGACGGGCACCGTCGCCCAGGCGTTCGCGCGCAACTTCCTCGGTCACGCGCCCGCCTGGTACAAGCTGACGATCGTCGCGTTCCTGGTGGCCAACCCGGTCCTTGCGATCGTGGCCGGGCCGGTGGTCGCCGGCTGGGTCCTGCTCGCCGAGTTCATCCTGACCCTGGCGATGGCACTGCGCTGCTATCCGCTGCAGCCGGGCGGCCTGCTGGCGATCGAGGCCGTGCTGATCGGCCTGACCACGCCAGAGAGCGTCTACCACGAGGTGACGGCGGCCTTCCCCGTCATCCTGCTGCTCGTGTTCATGGTCGCCGGCATCCACTTCCTGCGCGACCTGCTGCTGGTGGTGTTCACCCGACTGATCCTGGGCGTGCGCTCGGCGACGGTCCTGTCGCTGCTGTTCTGCGCCCTGGCGGCGCTGCTCTCGGCGTTCCTCGACGCGCTGACGGTGGTGGCGGTGGCGATCACGGTCGGCGGCGGGCTGCACGAGATCTACCACAAGGTGGCATCCGGCAAGCCGCACGCCGCGCCCGACCACGATGCGTCGAGCGACGACGGCGTCGGCGTGCTGCACCGGGAGACGCTCGAGGACCTGCGGGCGTTCCTGCGCAGCCTGATGATGCACGGGGCCGTGGGCACGGCCATCGGCGGCGTCATGACCCAGGTCGGCGAGCCGCAGAACCTGCTGATCGCGGAGCAGGCCGGCTGGGACTTCATCGAGTTCTTCCTGCGGGTGGCGCCGGTGTCGGTGCCGGTGGCCCTGGCCGGCTTCGCGGTGTGCGTGACGGTGGAGCGCTTCCGGCTCTTCGGCTACGGCACGCCGCTGCCGGATGCCGCCCGCGCGGTGCTGGAGGACCACGCCCGCCAGCGCCGCGAGCGCGCCACCCCGCGCGACCGGCAGGTGCTCGTGGTGCAGGCCGTGGTGGTGGTCATCCTGGTGCTGTCGCTCGCGCTGCACGTCGCCGAGGTCGGGCTGATCGGCCTCATGGTCATCATCCTCGCGACCTCGTTCACCGGCATCGTCGAGGAGCACCGGATCGGCAAGGCGTTCGAGGCGGCGCTGCCGTTCACGGCGCTGCTGGTCGTGTTCTTCATCATCGTCGCGGGCATCCACGACCAGCACCTGTTCGAGCCGCTGATGCTGTGGGTGCTGGAGGCGGAGGGCCGGACCCAGGCGGCGCTGCTGTACCTGGCCACCGGGGCGCTCTCGACGATCAGCGACAACGTCTTCGTGGCCACGATCTACATCACGGAGATCAAGGCGGCCCTGCTGCGCTCGGCGATCGACCGGTCCCAGTTCGACCTGCTCGCGGTCGCGATCAACACCGGCACCAACATCCCGAGCGTCGCCACGCCGAACGGGCAGGCGGCCTTCCTGTTCCTGCTGACCTCGACCCTGGCGCCCCTCATCCGGCTGGGCTATGGCCGGATGCTCTGGATGGCGCTGCCGTACTTCGCGGTCATGACCTCGGTCGGGCTGGCGGCCGTGCTGTGGCTGCTCTAGCGTGCGGGCCGCACGGTCATGCCCCCCGGTAGCTTGATGGCCGTCTCAATTCAGGGGCTGGCTTGTATGGCATTCTTTATGTAATAGCGGGACGGACCCCCGCCCAGGAACCCTTTCCTCAAACAAAGCCTCCCATGCCCAAATTCAATCTGCGCAATCTCAAGGTCGCGGTCGTCGGCCTCGGCTACGTCGGCCTGCCCCTCGCCGTGGAGTTCGGCAAGCGTTTCAACACCGTCGGCTTCGACATCAAGCCCGACCGCGTCGACGAACTGCGCAAGGGGCACGACAGCACGCTCGAGGTCGACTCGGACGAGCTGAAGGAAGCGAGAAAGCTCAGCTACACGACCAAGCTCGCCGACCTGAAGTCCTGCAAGGTCTTCATCGTCACCGTGCCGACCCCGATCGACGAATACAAGCGACCGGATCTCACCCCGCTCGTGAAGTCGAGCGAGTCGGTGGGCCAGGTGCTCAAGAAAGGCGACGTGGTGGTGTACGAGTCCACGGTGTACCCCGGCTGCACCGAGGAAGTGTGCGTGCCGATCCTCGAGCGCGTGTCCGGCCTGAAGTTCAACAAGGACTTCTTCGCCGGCTACAGCCCCGAGCGCATCAACCCGGGCGACAAGGAGCACCGGCTGCCGACCATCAAGAAGGTGACCTCGGGCTCGACGCCGGAGGTGGCCAGCTTCGTCGACGCGCTGTACGGCTCGATCGTCCGCGTGGGCACCCACAAGGCCTCCAGCATCAAGGTGGCCGAGGCGGCCAAGGTCATCGAGAACACGCAGCGCGACGTCAACATCGCGCTGATCAACGAGCTGGCGCTGATCTTCAACCGCCTCGGCATCGACACCGAGGAGGTGCTGCTCGCCGCCGGCAGCAAGTGGAACTTTCTGCCGTTCCGCCCGGGCCTGGTCGGCGGCCACTGCATCGGCGTCGACCCGTACTACCTGACGCACAAGGCGCAGGCCATCGGCTACCACCCCGAGATGATCCTCGCCGGGCGGCGCATCAACGACAACATGGGCATCTACGTCGCCCAGCAGGTCACGCAGCTGATGATCCAGCGGCGGATCCAGGTGCGCGACGCCCGCATCCTCGTCATGGGCCTCACGTTCAAGGAGAACTGCCCGGACGTGCGCAACACCAAGATCGTCGACGTGGTGCGCGAACTGGAGAAGTACGGCGCGAAGGTCGACGTGTACGACCCGTGGGCGGACGCTGACGAGGCCGAGCACGAGTACGGCCTGCGCCCCGTGGCCCGGCTGAAGAACGGCACCTACGACGCAGTCCTCATGGGCGTCGCGCACCGCGAGTTCCGCGCCATGGGCATCGAGCGGGTGCGCGCGCTCGCGAAGAAGCAGCACGTGCTGTACGACATCAAGTACGTCTTCCGCGGCGACCAGGTCGACGGGCGGCTGTGATGAAGGTCCTCGTCACCGGCGCGGCCGGGTTCATCGGGTTCCACACGTCGCGGATCCTGCTCGAGCGCGGCGACGAGGTGGTCGGCCTCGACAACCTCAACGACTACTACGACGTCCGGCTGAAGCACGGCCGCCTGGCGATCCTCGAGAAGTACCCGAACTTCCGCTTCGTGAAGCTCGACCTCGCGGACCGGCCCGGCATGGCCGAGCTGTTCCGCAGCGGCCGGTTCAACCGGGTGATCAACCTCGCCGCGCAGGCGGGCGTGCGCTACTCGATCCAGAACCCGCTCGCCTACGTCGACAGCAACGTGGTCGGCATGGCCAACGTGCTCGAGGGCTGCCGACACAACGGCGTCGAGCACCTCGTCTATGCCTCGACCAGCTCGGTCTACGGGGCGAACACGAAGATGCCGTTCTCGGTGCACCAGAACGTCGACCACCCGCTCTCGTTCTACGCCGCCACCAAGAAGGCGAACGAGCTGATGGCGCACACCTACGCGCACCTCTACTCGCTGCCGGTCACCGGGCTGCGGTTCTTCACGGTCTACGGGCCGTGGGGGCGGCCGGACATGGCGCTGTTCCTGTTCACGCGCAACATCCTCGCCGGCAAGCCGATCGACGTGTTCAACCACGGCCACCACCGTCGCGACTTCACCTACGTCGGCGACATCGCGCAGGGCGTCGTGCGGGCCTGCGACCGCATCGCCCGGCCCAATCCGGGCTGGGACGGCGACGCGCCGGACCCGGCGTCGAGCAAGGGTCCCTACCGGCTCTACAACATCGGCAACAACAGCCCGGTCGAGCTGCTGCACTACATCGAGGTGCTGGAAAAGTGCCTCGGCCGCAAGGCCGAGAAGAACCTGCTGCCGCTGCAGGCCGGCGACGTGCCCGACACCTGGGCCGACATCGACGACCTGACGCGCGACGTCGGCTACACGCCGGCCACGCCGGTCGAGGTCGGCATCCGCGCGTTCGTGGACTGGTACCTCGAGTACTACCGGGACGAAGGTCCCCAGGACCCCAAGGTCGTCAACCTGGGTTGAGGCGGGGGAGAGTGATGGCTCAGCGCACCGACCTGCCCGAGTGGAAGGCACTGCAGGCGCACGCGGGCGAGATCGGCACGCGCCACCTGCGGGACCTGTTCGCCGCCGACCCGGCCGGCCGCTTTGCCGCGACCAGCGTCGAGGCGCTCGACCTCCTGTACGACTTCTCGCGCCAGCGGGTCACGGCCGAGACGCTGCGGCTGCTCTGCGCGCTGGCCCGCGCCTGCCGGCTGGAAGAGCGCATCGGCGCGTTGTTCGCCGGCGAACCCGTCAACCACACCGAGCGGCGCGCCGCGATGCACATGGCGCTGCGCAACCGCTCCGGCCGCGCCATGTTCGCCGACGGCGTGGACGTCATGCCCGCGGTGCAGGCCGAGCTCGCGAAGATGCGCGGGTTCGTCGAGCGCGTCCACGACGGACGGCTGACAGGTTTCACCTCGCGACGCTACACCGACGTCGTCAACATCGGCATCGGCGGCTCCGACCTCGGCATCGTCATGGCGACCGAGGCGCTGGCCCGCTACCGCAACCGCAACCTGCGCCTGCACTGCGTCTCGAACGTGGACGGCGTCGAGCTGGCCGACACGCTGGAGCAGGTCGATCCCGCCTCGACGCTGTTCGTGATCTGCTCCAAGACCTTCACCACGCTCGAGACGCTGACCAACGCACAGGCGGCCCGCGAGTGGCTGGCCCACGAACTGGGCGAGGCCGCCGTGCCGCGGCACTTCGTCGCGGTGTCGACCAACCACTCCGCCATGGACGCCTTCGGCATCGCACCCGAGGCGCGCTTCACCATGTGGGACTGGGTCGGCGGGCGCTACTCGCTCTGGTCCGCGGTCGGGCTGTCGATCGCCCTGGCCCTCGGCTTCGGGCCGTTCGAGGAGCTGCTGCAGGGCGCCCACGAGATGGACGAGCACTTCCGCTCGGCCCCGCTCGAGGCGAACCTGCCGGTGCTGATGGGCCTCATCGGCGCTTGGAACAACGACTTCCTCGGCCTCGACTCGCTCGCCGTGCTGCCGTACGACCGCCGCCTGCACCGCTTCGCGGCCTACCTCCAGCAGCTCGAGATGGAGTCGAACGGCAAGAGCGTGACGCGTGACGGCGCACCCGTCCGCCATGCGACGGGCAACGTCGTCTGGGGTGAGCCGGGCAACAATGCCCAGCATTCGTTCTTCCAGCTGCTGCACCAGGGCACGGCCCGGGTCGCGCTCGATTTCGTCGCCCCCGTGAACGCCTCCAGCCGCTACGCCCGGGCGCAGGACCTCGCCCTCGCCAACTGCTTCGCGCAGGCCGAGGCATTCGCCTTCGGCCAGGATGCCGCGCAGGTGCGCGCCGACCTCGTGGCCCGGGGCACGGCCGGGCCGGAGATCGAGCGCCTGGTGCCGCACAAGCTGCATGCCGGCAACCGTCCGTCCTCGATCATCCTGCTGCCGCGGCTCGAACCGCGCTCGCTCGGCCGCCTGCTCGCGTGGTACGAGCACAAGGTCTACGTGCAGAGCGTCCTGTGGGACGTCAATCCTTTCGACCAGTGGGGCGTGGAGCTCGGCAAGAAGCTGGCCGGCTCGATGGCCGGACCGGTGGAACGCGCGCACTGGCCCGAGGGCCCGCCGCACTTGCAGGCCCTGCTCGAGCGCGTGCGGCGCTGGAGGGGCGCATGAGCCGCCCGCCGCTGTCGGTGCACCTGATCGCGGCTGCGCGGCCGAACTTCATGAAGATCGCGCCGCTGTACCACGCGCTGGCGGCGTGCGACTGGTGCCGTCCGGCCATCGTGCACACGGGCCAGCACTACGACGCAAACATGTCGGACGCCTTCTTCCGCGACCTGCGCCTGCCGAAGCCGCACTTCCACCTCGAGGTCGGCAGCGGCACGCACGCGGAGCAGACGGGCGGCGTGATGATCGCCTACGAGAAGGTGGCGATGGCGGAAAAGCCCGACTGGATCGTCGTCGTCGGCGACGTGAATTCGACCGCGGCCTGCGCCATGGTGGGCACCAAGCTCTGGATCCCGGTGATCCACCTCGAGGCGGGCCTGCGCAGCGGCGACCGCCGCATGCCGGAGGAGATCAACCGGCTGGTCACGGACGCGATCTGCGACGTGTACTGGACGCCCTCGCCGGACGCGGACGAGCACCTCGCCCGCGAAGGCGTGCCGGCGGCGAAGATCGACCGCGTCGGCAACATCATGCTCGACTCCTTCGAGATGATGCGCGGCGCCATCGAGGCCGACGGCACGCGGGCCGGCATGGGCCTGGAGCCGGGCAGCTACGCGGTGGTGACCCTGCACCGGCCCTCGAACGTCGACCGCCGCGAGGACCTCGAGCCGCTGGTCGGCCAGTTGCTGGCGGTGGCGCGCGACCTGCAGCTCGTCTTCGCCGTCCACCCGCGCACCCGCAAGAAGCTCGAGGAGTACGGGCTCCTGGCCCGGCTCGCCGCCGAGGCGCGGATCCGACTGACCGAGCCGCTGGGCTACGTGCAGTTCATGAACCTCGTGTGCGGCGCACGCGCGGTCATCACGGACTCGGGCGGCGTGCAGGAGGAGAGCACCTACCTCGGCATTCCCTGCCTGACGCTGCGCGAGAACACGGAACGCCCGGTGACGCTCACCGAGGGATCGAACCGGCTCGTCCGCCCGTCGGACCTGTACCCGCAGGTGCAGGAGGTGCTGGCGGGACGCTGGCCGACGGGGCGCCGGCCGGCGCTCTGGGACGGGCAGGCGGCGGGGCGTTGCG
Organism: Pseudomonadota bacterium; assembly: GCA_052035645.1. GTDB lineage: Bacteria > Pseudomonadota > Gammaproteobacteria > Steroidobacterales > Steroidobacteraceae > RPQJ01. Next base: position 8,590 of record JBPOHK010000172.1, on the reverse strand, counting down.
TCGCGGCCCTGCGCCGGCGGGCCGGTCTCGAAGCCTGAGGCCCGGACGGGGTCCGGCGCCTCGCCGTCTGCTAGAATGAGGGGTCTCGGACGCCGTCGCGCCCTGGAATAAGCGATTCAAAAGCAAAGGGTTACGCGTGAAAGTGACAGTGTTTGGTTCAGGCTATGTCGGCCTGGTCACCGGGGCCTGCTTCGCCGAGGCGGGTAATCACGTCGTCTGCGTCGACATCGACGCGCGCAAGGTGGAGCGTCTGCAGCAGGGCGACATCCCGATCCACGAGCCGGGGCTGGACGCCCTCGTGAAGCGGAATTTCGACAAGGGCCGGCTGCGCTTCACGACGGACGCGGAAGAGGGCATCCGGCACGGGCTGTTCCAGTTCATCGCCGTCGGCACGCCGCCGGAAGAGGACGGCTCGGCCGACCTGACCCACGTGCTGGCGGTCGCCGAGACGATCGGCCGCCACATGACCGAGTACCGGGTCGTGGTGGACAAGTCGACGGTGCCTGTCGGCACGGCCGACAAGGTGCGCGAGCGCATCGAGCAGACGCTCGGCGAGCGCGGCGTGAAGGTCGAGTTCGACGTGGTGTCGAATCCCGAGTTCCTGAAGGAAGGCGCGGCGATCGCCGATTTCATGAAGCCGGACCGCGTGGTGGTCGGCACCGACAACCCGCGCACGGCCGAGCTGCTCAAGACGCTCTACGACCCGTTCACCCGCAGCCGCGACCGCATGATCGTCATGGACGTGCGCTCGGCGGAGCTCACCAAGTACGCGGCCAACGCCATGCTGGCGACCAAGATCAGCTTCATGAACGAGCTCGCGAACCTGGCCGAGCGCATGGGCGCCGACATCGAGAAGGTCCGCGTCGGCATCGGCTCGGACTCGCGCATCGGCTTCAGCTTCATCTACCCGGGCGCGGGCTACGGCGGCTCGTGCTTCCCGAAGGACGTGAAGGCGCTGGTGCACAGCGCCGGCGAGTACGGCTTCGAGCCGCAGCTCCTCCAGTCCGTGGAGGCCGTCAACAAGCGCCAGAAGCAGGTCGTGTTCGACAAGATCCGGCGTTACTTCAAGGGCGAGCTGCGGGGCCGGACGGTGGCGCTGTGGGGGCTCGCCTTCAAGCCGAACACCGACGACATGCGCGAGGCACCGGCGCGCGAGCTGATGGAAGCGCTCTGGAAGGCGGGCGCGAAGGTGCGGGCCTACGATCCCGTCGCGATGGGCGAGTGCGCGCGCATCTATGGCCAGCGTCCCGACCTCGAGCTGGCGAAGGGCCAGGACGAGGCCCTCGCGGGCGCCGACGTGCTCGCGATCATGACCGAGTGGCAGGAGTTCCGCAGCCCGGACTTCGACGCGATCCGGGACGCGCTGCGCCATCCGGTGATCTTCGACGGACGCAACCTCTACGAGCCGTCCTTCGTGAAGTCCTTCGGGCTCGAGTATTTCGCGATCGGCCGCGGCGAGCGGCTGCCCGCCTAGAGGGCCGGGCCGGTCGCCCCGGCGCGGCCGGCTTTGCCACGGTGTGACCGAAGTCGCATCGGCCGCGACCGGACGCGCCGGCGGACCCCTAGACTAGCCACGGTTCCGGCCTCAGCAGCACTGGTGCAACGCATGCTCATTCCCGTCATCCTCTCCGGTGGTTCCGGCACGCGCCTCTGGCCGCTGTCGCGCGAGCTCTACCCCAAGCAGCTGCTGCCGCTCGTCGGCCGCCACACGATGCTGCAGGAGACGGTGGCCCGCGTGAGCGGCCTGCCCGGGCTCGCCGGTCCGGTGGTGGTCTGCAACGAGAGCCACCGGTTCATGGTGGCCGAGCAGCTGCGGGAGTCCGGTGCCGCGACCCAGGCCATCGTCCTCGAGCCGGTGGGGCGCAACACGGCGCCGGCCGTCGCGGTGGCCGCGCTCGTCGCACTCGGTCGGGTCAGGGCCGCCGGCGACGCGGCGACCGATCCCGTCCTGCTGGTGCTGCCGGCCGACCACGTGATCCGCGACACCGCGGCGTTCCAGGCGGCGGTGACGATCGGGCTCGGCGCCGCCGAGGCGGGGCAACTCGTGACCTTCGGCGTGGTTCCCGACCGAGCCGAGACCGGCTACGGCTACATCCGCCGCAGCCCGGGCAGCGGGCCTTCCTACCCGGTGCAGCAGTTCGTCGAGAAGCCGGACGCCGCGACGGCGGCGGGCTACGTCGCCTCCGGCGAGTACTACTGGAACAGCGGCATGTTCATGTTCCGCGCCTCGGTGTATCTCGAGGAGCTTCAGCGCCACGCGCCGGCGATGCGCGCGGCCTGCGAGGCGGCCGTGGCGGCCGGCGCCCGCGACCTCGATTTCACGCGCCTGCCGAAGGACGAGTTTGCGGCCTGCCCGGGCGACTCCATCGACTACGCCGTCATGGAGAAGACCGCGCGGGCCGTGGTGGTGCCGCTCGACGCAGGCTGGAGCGACGTCGGCTCGTGGTCGGCCCTGCAGGACGCGCTGCCGACGGACGAACGCGGCAACGTGATCTCGGGCGACGTGCTCACACACGACACCACCGGCTGCTACCTGCATTCGACCAGCCGCCTGATCGGCGCCGTCGGGCTGCGCGACCACGTCGTCGTGGAGACGAAGGATGCCGTGCTGGTGGCGCCGCGCGACCGCGTGCAGGACGTCAAGAGCCTCGTCAGCCAGCTGAAGGCGCAGAATCGCTACGAGACCTCGCTGCACCGCGAGGTGTTCCGTCCCTGGGGCAGCTACGACAGCGTGGACAGCGGCGAGCGCTTCCAGGTGAAGCGGCTGGTGGTCAAGCCGGGCGCGTCCATGTCGCTGCAGCTGCACCATCACCGAGCGGAGCACTGGATCGTCGTGTCCGGCACGGCGCGCATCACCCGCGGCGAGGAAGTGTTCCTGCTCGGCGAGAACGAGTCGACCTACATCCCGATGGGTGCCCGGCACCGCATCGAGAATCCCGGTAAAGTGGAGCTGCACATCATCGAGGTGCAGTCGGGCAGCTATCTCGGCGAAGACGACATCGTGCGCTTCGAGGACATCTACGGTCGCCAGGGGGCGTGACGCGCATGACTCCGATCACCATCAGCGGCTTCAAGGCCTACGACCTGCGCGGGCGCATTCCCGAGGAACTGAACGAGGACGTGGCGTACCGGGTGGGACGCGCCTACGCCGAATTCGTCAAGCCCCGGAAGGTGATCGTCGGGCGCGACATCCGGCTCTCGAGCGAGCTGCTCGGCAAGGCCCTGGAACAGGGCCTGCTCGATTCCGGCGTGGACGTGTACGACATCGGGCTGTGCGGCACGGAAGTCGTCTATTTCGCCACCTTCGCGAAGGCGATGGATGGCGGGATCATGGTCACCGCCAGCCACAACCCGCCCGACTACAACGGCATGAAGTTCGTGCGCGAGGGCTCGCGGCCGATCAGCGGCGATAACGGTCTGCAGGAGATCCGGCGCATCGCCGAGTCCGGGCAGTTCACCAGGCCGGCGCGCGTGGGCGAGCGCTTCGCCGTCGACATCATGCCCGAGTACATCGAGCACCTGCTGTCCTACGTCGATCGCAGCCGGCTCAAGCCGCTCGAGGTCGTCGTGCACGCCGGCAACGGCGGGGCCGGCCTGATCATCGACAAGCTCGAGCCGCACCTGCCGTTCCGGTTCATCAAGGTGCAGCACGAGCCGGACGGCAGCTTCCCTCACGGCGTGCCAAACCCGATGCTGGTGGAGAACCACCGGGCGCCGGTCGAAGCCCTGAAGAAGCATGGCGCCGCCTGCGCGATCTCCTGGGACGGCGACTACGATCGCTGCTTCCTGTTCGACGAGCACGGCGGCTTCATCGAGGGCTACTACATCGTCGGCCTGCTGGCGGCGGCCTTCCTGCAGAAGTCGCCGGGCAGCCGCATCGTCCACGACCCGCGCCTCACCTGGAACACGCTCGACATCGTCGCCAAGTACGGCGGCGAGGCGGTGCAGTCGAAGTCCGGGCACGCCTTCATCAAGGCCAAGATGCGCGAGGTCGACGGCATCTACGGCGGCGAGATGAGCGCGCACCACTATTTCCGCGACTTTGCCTATTGCGACAGCGGCATGATCCCCTGGCTGCTGGTGCTGCAGCTGATGTCGGTGTCGGGCAAGACCCTGTCCGAGCTGGTCGGGGAGCGCATGCGCCTGTTCCCGGCCAGCGGCGAAATCAACCGGCGCGTGCCGGACGCCCGGGCGACGATCGCCGCGGTGCTGGAGAAGTACCAGCCGCTGGCCCGCGACGTGGACCACACGGACGGAGTGAGCGTCGAGCTGGGCCAGTGGCGCTTCAACCTGCGCTCGTCGAACACCGAGCCGCTGATCCGGCTGAACGTGGAGAGCCGCGGCAACGAGGCCCTGATGCGGGAGATGACCGCCCAGCTGCTGGACCTGATCGGGGGTGAACCGGGCTGAACGGAGGGTTTGACCGGACGGGCGCGTCCCCCTAAACTACGCGCCCCTTGAATGGGCGGTTAGCTCAGCGGTAGAGCACTGCTTTCACACGGCAGGGGTCGATGGTTCGATCCCATCACCGCCCACCAGTCACCTACGCCGGCCCCCAGCCGGCGTAGTCATTTCGGGACCTCGCCATGACCGTCCGCACCCGCTTCGCTCCGAGTCCCACCGGCATGCTGCACATCGGCGGCGTGCGCACGGCGCTGTTCTGCTGGCTCTACGCCCGGCGGCACGGCGGCACGTTCATCCTGCGCATCGAGGACACGGACCGCGAGCGCTCCACGCCGGAGGCGGTCAACGCGATCCTCGAGGGCATGCAGTGGCTCGGGCTCGACCACGACGAGGGCCCGTTCTACCAGACCGAGCGCATGGACCGGTACGGCGAGGTCATCCAGCAGTTCCTGCGCGAGGGCAAGGCCTATCACTGCTACTGCTCGAAGGAAGAGCTGGACGAGATGCGCGCGGCGCAGACGGCGCGCAAGGAGAAGCCGCGCTACGACGGCCGCTGCCGCCACCGCAAGGAGCCGGTGCCGGGCGTCAACCCGGTGGTGCGCTTCCGCAATCCGGACGAGGGCACGGTCGTGGTCGACGACGTCGTGCACGGCCCGATCACCTTCGACAGCGGCGAACTCGACGATCTCATCATCGCGCGCTCGGACGGAACGCCGACCTACAACTTCTGCGTCGTGGTCGACGACTACGACATGCAGGTCACCCACGTGATCCGCGGCGACGACCACATCAACAACACGCCTCGCCAGATCAACATGCTCAAGGCCCTGGGCGTCCAGCCGCCGCGGTACGCCCACGTGCCGATGATCCTCGGGCCGGACGGCGCCAAGCTCTCGAAGCGCCACGGGGCGGTGAGCGTGCTGCAGTACCGCGAGGACGGCTTCCTGCCCGAGGGACTGCTCAACTACCTCGGCCGGCTCGGCTGGTCCCACGGCGACCAGGTGATCTTCTCGCTCGAGGAGATGACGCGGCTGTTCGACATCGACGACGTCAACAAGGGGGCCTCGGCCCTCAACGTCGACAAGATGCTCTGGACCAACCAGCAGCACATCATGCGCGCCGCGCCCGAGCGGCTGGCCGGCTACCTGCGGCCGCAGCTGGCGGCGCTCGGGGTCGAGACCGACGACCTCGCGAAGCTCGCGGCCGTCGCCAGGGCCCAGCAGGAGCGGGCGAAGACGCTGAAGGAGATGGCCGAGAACAGCCTGTTCTTCTTCCGCGACGTGACGAGCTACGACGAGAAGGCCGCGAAGAAGAATCTCACGCCGGAGGCGGCGCCGCTGCTGCGCGCGGTGCGCGAGCAACTGGCGGCGCTCGCCGGGTGGCGGGCGGAAGCGATCCACGGCGTCATCCAGGCCGTGGCGACCGGCGCGGGGGCGGGCATGGGCAAGGTGGCCCAGCCCATCCGCGTCGCCGTCTCGGGCGGATCGGTCTCGCCGCCGATCGACGCCACGCTCGAGATCCTGGGCCGGGAGACCACGCTGCAGCGCCTCGACCGCGCGATCGCCGCCTGCGGCTGATCCTCTCGCCCCGCCCCTCTCCCGCGGGCGGGGAGGGCGGCTGGCTGGCATTATTGAACTGATGCGGTATCCTCGGCCCCTGGATCGAGGGCACGCGGCATGGCCATACACCTGATCGGCGGTTACCAGACGGACTTCGCGCGCGTGTGGTCGCGCGAGGGCCTCGATTACACCGCCATGATGCGCGAGGCGATCGACGGCGCGCTCGAGTCCTGCCGCCTTGAACCCGGCGACATCGACGCGATCCACGTGGGCAATGCGTTCGGCGAGCTGTACCGCGGCCAGGGCCACCTCGCCGCGATGGTGGCGCAGGTCAAGCCGGAGTTCTTCGGCAAGCCCGCGATGCGCCACGAGGCGGCCTGCGCGTCGAGTTCGCTCGCGATCCTCGCGGCGACGGCCGAGCTCGAAGCCGGTCGCTACGACTGCATCCTCGTGCTCGGCGTCGAGGAGGAGAAGAACCTGCCGGGCGACCAGGCCTCGCAGGTGCAGAATGCCGCGTCGTGGCAGGGGCACGAGGGGCTCGACTGCAAGTTCGTCTGGCCCGCGGTCTTCGGCCGGATCGCGATGGCGTACGGCGAGCGCTACGGCCTCGATCGCCGCTACCTCAACCGCATCGCCGAGATCAACATGGGCAATGCCAAGCGCAATCCGCGGGCGCAGACGCGACGCTGGGCGTTCACGCCGGAGACGTTCACCGACGACGATGCCGCCAATCCCGTGATCGAGCCCGGCACGCGCCGGCAGGACTGCGGCCAGATCACCGACGGGGCCGTCGCCATCGTGCTGGCCTCGGACCGGTTCATGCAGGCGTACGCCGCGCGGCGCGGCGCGCGTGTCGCCGGGTTCCCGCAAATCCTCGGTTGGGGCCACACCAACGCGGGCATCCGCTTCCTCGACAAGCTCGAACGCAGCCGGGGCGCCGAGTACATGTTCCCGCACGTGCGCCAGGCCATCACCGACGCGTGGCGCCGCGCGGGAATCGGCGGCGTCGAGGCGCTCGACGCGATCGAGACCCACGACTGCTTCACGTCGACGGAGTACATGGCGATCGATCATTTCGGGCTCACGCCGCCGGGACAGAGCTGGCAGGCCGTCGAGCAGGGCACCATCGAACTCGGTGGCCGCTGCCCGGTGAACGCCTCGGGCGGGCTCATCGGCGTCGGTCACCCAGTCGGCGCGACCGGCGCGCGACTGATGCTCGATGCCGGGCGGCAGGTGACCGGCACGGCAGGCGATTACCAGGTCGCCGGCGCGCGCACCTGCCAGACCCTCAACATCGGCGGGTCGCTCGGCACGGTGGTGAGTTTCGTCGTCGGGCTGCGGGACTGACGGCCATGGCGGTGTACATCTACGACGCGGTGCGCACGATTCGCGGCAAGGCCCGCCCGGACGGCGCACTCGCCGCCCAGAAGCCGCAGGACCTGGTGGCCGGGCTCGTCGACGGCCTCGAGGCGCGCGGCCAGGCGCCGCGCGGCGCCGGGACGCTGGTGCTGGGTTGCGTCGGGCAGTTCGGCGACCAGGGCGGCAACATTGCGCTGGTGTCGAAGCTCCGCGCCGGCGTGGCGGAATCGGCGAGCGCGTTCACGCTCAACAACTACTGCGTTTCGGGCCTCACCGCGATCGGCCACGCGGCCGCGCAGGTGCAGGCCGGTGTCGTCGATCGGGCGCTCGCGGGTGGCATGGAGATGATGTCGCGCGTGCCGTTCCTCGGCGACCACGCGGCGTATTACTCGGATGCCTCGTTCCCGAAGCGCAGCCGTTTCATCCCCGTGGTGCTGGCCGCGGATCGCCTGGCGCAGGCCGAAGGCGTCTCGCGGGCCGAACTCGATGCGGTCGCGCTGGCGTCGCAGCAGAAGGCGGCGGCCGCGGAGGCGCGGCCCGCGACGTTCGCATCGCGCGTCTCGCTCGGTCCGGTGGCGACCGACGAGTGCGTGCGTCCACAGACGACGGCCGCATCGCTCGCCGCCATGCAGCCGGGATTTGCCGCGCTCGCGGAGCAGTATGCTTCGGCGCTCGACGGCCCGATCGACCATCGGCACACGATCGGCCACGCCCCGCCCGTGTGCGACGGCGCCGGTCTCGCGGTCGTCGGCGGCGAGCCGGGCAACGGGCCTCGACCCCGCGCCCGGATCCTGGGCTGGGCCGAGGCGGGCGGCGACCCGCAAGCATCCCTGCTGGCCGGCTTCAGCGCCATGGAACAGGTCCTGAAGCGCACGGGACTCGCGCTGGCGGACTTCGATCGCATCGAGTTCATGGAAGCCTTCGCGGTGGTAATCGCGAAGTTCCTGCGCGACTGCCCGGCCGATCCCGCACGCGTGAACGTGGCGGGCGGGCACATCGCTCGCGGCCACCCGATGGGCGCCACGGGCGCCATCCTGGTCTCGACGCTGCTCGACCAGCTCGCGGATGCCGACGGCACGCTCGGCCTCGTCGTTGCGACGGGAGCCACGGGCGTCGGCTCGGCGATGGTGATCGAGCGCCTGCGCTGACGAGCGTCAGGCCGAGGCTTTCTCGCGCAGGACCGCGGCCTGGGCCGGGTCGACGTATTCCTCGATGCGCTTGATGAGTCCGTTCTCGAGCGTGATCACGCAGCAGGCGAGCAGCCGCAG
>JBPOHK010000015.1:0-14751 GCA_052035645.1 Pseudomonadota bacterium | reverse complement strand
TGATGAGGACCTTGTCCCACTCGCCCGCCGCGGCGTCCGCACGCGATCCGCCCATCTCGCGGGCGAGTTCGAGGAAGCGCTCCTTGTTCCCCCAGACGAAGAAGATCTCGAGCAGCTTCAGCTTCAGTTCGCGCCGGCGCGGCTCGCGCTTGATGGCGAGCTGCACGAGGTCGGCTGCCTGGTCGTACAGGCCGTAGGCCATGTGGAAATCGGCCTCGGCGAGCGGGTCGCCGGCCTCGATGCTGGCCGCACCCTCGCCCGACAGCGTGTCCTCGATGCTGACCGGCTTGCGGATCGTCTCGACGGGACGCGGGGCCTCCTGGGCCGGCGACTCGACCGGACGCTTCTCCTCCACGACGATATCGGCGTCACGCGTGGCACGCGCGACTGGCGCGGTGGCGCGGGTTGCGGCGCGCAGGTCCTTGCCGAGGGCTTCCTCGAGGTCGGTCTCGGTCGATCCCTTGTCGCCACGCAGGCGCTTGAATGCCACGGCGCCCGCCCCGATGGCGAGCAGCCCGAGCAGCACCCACCAGTAGTCGCCGAGGCGATCGAGCAGGCCGGGCTCGGCCTTGGGCGGCGGAGCGGCCTTCTTCTTCTTCGGCTTCTCGGGCTTGGCCGGCTTGGCCGCTTCTTCCTTGGGAGCCTCTGCCGGCTGCGCGCCCGGCTCCTCGGCCGGCGTCGCGGCCTCGCCCGTCGGTGCGACCGGAACCTCGACCTCGGTGCCTGGCGGCGGCGTCACCGCCACCTCGCCGCCGGACGGCGCCGCCGGCTTGCCCTGCTGGGCCTGCAGCGTCGCCAGTTCCGCGTTCTTGACCTCGAGCAGGCGACGGGCTTCCGCCAGTTCGGCCTCGAGCTGGCCCACCCGGGCCTTGAGTTCGGCACCCTGGCCGCCTGCAGCGCCCGCCGTCGCGGTCGTCGCGGTGGACGGCGCCGCGGAGCCCTGCTCCGGCGTGACCAGACGCAGGCGCCCGCCGGCCTCGGCACCGCCGGCCCCGGCCGTGCCCTGGCCCTCCTTCCACATCTGGTACTGGCGGGCCACTTCGGCCGACGCCGCGGAGGCCGAGATCGAGGCGATGTCGCTCGACTCGGGGATCTTCAGCATGCTGCCGGCGCGCAGGACATTGATGTTGCCGTCGAAGGCCTGCGGATTGTTCTGGTAGATCGCGACCATGGCGCGATTGACGTCGGACCGCGAGCCGGGATTCGCCGCGCTGGCGATGTCCCAGAGCGTGTCGTTCTGGCGCACGCGATACGACGAGCCCGGCTCGATGCCGGGGCTCGCGACCGCGACGGAACGCGGTGCCCGGCGCTCGCCGGCAGGCGCGGTGCCCGAGCCATCGAGCGTCTCCGGACGGCTCGCCGGTGCCGCCGACGAGACCGCGCGCGGCGCCTGCACCGGGGGCTCGGCCGCGGCCGGCGTCGGCGCGAACACCGGCGGGTCCAGCAGGACCGTGTACTCGCGCAGCAGCTTGCCGCGGGGCCAGCTCGCCTCGACGAGCAGCGTGACGAAGGGCTCCGTCACCGGTCGCGGCGAGGTGACCTTGAGGACGTCCTGGCCGTTCGGGCCCTTGGTCACGCGGAATGCGAAATCGGTGAGGAAGCTGGGCCGGTCGAGCCCGTACTTCGCGAACGTGTCGCCGTTCGCGAGCGAGGCGCGCAACGCGCCGAGATCCTCCTGGGTGGCGGAGACCAGGTCGATGTCGGCATCGAACGGCTGGTTCAGCGCGGAATTGAGGTGGATCTCGCCGAGGCCCAGCGCGTACAGCGCACCGGGCGACATCAGCGCACTCAGGAGGAGGATGCGGCGAACGGCAGTCTTCATCGGCTCTCCCACTCGACGTGTAGCCACGCGTCGCCGGTCGGGCGTCCTGCCGGCACATGTTCACGTCGTTTCGACAAATTCAACATAACTATAGCCCACGACGGCATTGCACCCAACCTTCCCTTGGGTGGTGCCGCCCTTTTTAGACCTTTGGCGGCGGACATAAGCGGACGCGGCGCACATTTCCGCCGCACGGCGGGGGATCAGGCGCGCGGCGGGATCGGCGGCAGGGGGGGCACGACCTCCGCGTTCTGCGCCCGGTGGCGCAGGCAGTGGTCCATCAGCACGAGGGCCAGCATGGCCTCGGCGATGGGAACCGCCCTTATCCCGACGCAGGGGTCGTGCCGGCCAGTGGTGCTGACCTCGACCGGCTGGCCGCCCAGGTCGATGGTCCGGCCAGGCCGGACGATGCTCGAGGTCGGCTTGATCGCCATGCTGACCACGACGTCCTGGCCGCTCGAGATGCCGCCCAGGGTGCCGCCGGCGTGGTTGGAGAGGAATCCCTGCGGGGTCATCTCGTCACGGTGCTCGGAGCCCCGCTGCGCCACGACGGCGAAACCGTCGCCGATCTCCACCGCCTTGACGGCGTTGATGCTCATCATCGCGTGGGCGAGGTCGGCGTCGAGGCGGTCGAACACCGGCTCGCCGAGGCCGGCCGGCACGCCCGTGGCGATCACCGTGACACGCGCGCCGACCGAGTCGCCTTCCCTGCGCAGTTGCTCGATGGCGGCCTCGAGCTGCGGCACCCGCTGCGGATCCGCGCAGAAGAACGGGTTGTCGTCCACGGCATCGAGGTCGAGCGCCTCCAGCCGGATGGCGCCGAGCTGGGCCAGGTAGCCGCGGATTCGGATGGAGTGACGGACGGCGAGGTACTTGCGGGCGATCGCGCCGGCCGCCACGCGCATGACGGTCTCGCGGGCCGACGAGCGTCCGCCGCCCCGGTAGTCGCGCAGGCCGTACTTCTGCAAGTACGTGTAGTCGGCGTGGCCGGGCCGGAACCGGTCCTTGATCCTGTCGTAGTCGTAGGAGCGCTGGTCCGTGTTCTCGACCAGCAGGCCGATGGGCGTGCCGGTGGTGCGGCCCTCGAACACCCCCGAGAGGATGCGCACGGTGTCCGGCTCGCGGCGCTGGCTGGTGAACCTGGACGTGCCCGAGCGGCGCCGCTCCACGTCCCGCTGCAGGTCATCCTCGCCGAGCTCGAGGCCGGGCGGGCAGCCGTCGACGACGCAGCCGAGCGCCGGCCCGTGGCTCTCGCCGAACGTCGTCACCGTGAAGAGCTGTCCGAAGGTGTTGCCGGCCATGCCTCAGTCCGCCCCGCAAAGATCCGCACGGTGCCTTTCGAGCTCGTGCTTCGTCAACATGAAGACGCCGCCGCCGCCGTGCGCGAACTCGAGCCATAGGAAAGGCACGCGTGGATAGGCGGCCTGCAGCCGTTCCTCGCTGTCGCCCACTTCCACGAACAGCGCGCCCTGGGGCTCCAGCAGCGCGGCGGCGCCTGCGAGCAGCCGGCGCACGACGTCGAGACCATCGGCCCCGGCCCTGAGCGCCATGTCCGGCTCGTGCCGGTACTCCTCGGGCAGTGCGTCCATCTCGGCATGGCTGACGTAGGGCGGGTTCGACACGATGAGGTCGTAGCGCTCGCCCCGCACCGGCGCGAGGGCATCGCCCTGCAGCAGGCGGACGCGCCCGCCCACGCCATGGCGGGCGACGTTGCGGGCAGCGACGGCCAGCGCCTCCGGGGAGAGGTCCACGGCGTCCACCCGCGCCTCGCCGAAGCGCCGCGCGCAGGCGATCGCGATGCAGCCCGACCCGGTGCCCACGTCGAGCACGCGGCGCACGCATGCCGGATCGATCCAGGGCGCGAAACCGGCCTCGATCAGCTCGGCGAACGGCGAACGCGGCACGATGACGCGCGGATCGACCTCGAATTCCAGGCCCGCGAACCACATGCGCCCCATCAGGTAGGCGGCCGGCACGCGCCGCTCGATCCGCTCGGCGAACAGGGCGAGCACTTCGCCGACGCCCTGCGCGCCCGGGCGCGTGTCGTAGACCTGCCCGGCATCCCCGTGCGCGAGGCCGAGCGCGTGGAACACCAGCGCCGCCGCTTCGTCGATCGCGTCGCCCATGCCGTGCCCATACGCAAGCTGCGCGCGCTCGAACGCCTCCGCGCCGTGGCGGATGAGGTCGGCCACCGTGGGTTCGGCCGGGAGCGGGGCCTGCAGGGTCGGGGTTCGGGACATGGTTCGGTGACGTTGTGGGATAATGACGCTTCCGCCGCTCCTGGCACGGACACCTCGGCCCGGCATGACAGCACGCCTCGCACGCATCGGCGTCATTGCGATTGTAGCGTTTGCGCTCGGGGTGTTCCTCGCGCGTTCGTGGCTGCCGTCCAGGCCGGCCGCGCCCGCGACCGAGTTGCTCACCGTCCTGCCGCAGGCGCGCGCGCTGCCGCCGATCGAACTGGTCCGCCACGACGGCGCCCGGCTCGACAACGCCGGGCTGCGGGGACACTGGACACTGGTGTTCTTCGGCTTCACGCATTGCCCCGACGTCTGCCCCACCGCACTCGCGATGCTGGCCCAGGTGCGCCGCGACCTCGCGAACCTGCCCGACGGCCGCGTGCCCGAGGTCCTGTTCGTCAGCGTCGACCCGGAGCGCGACGACGCGGCCCGCCTGGCCGCCTATGTCACGTTCTTCGACCCGACGTTCGTGGGCGCCACCGGCAGCGCGTCCCAGGTGGCCGCGGCCGCCGCGGCGTTCTCGGTGCCGTATGCCCGGGTCCCGCTGGCCGATGGCGGCTACACCATGGACCACGGCGCCGGGATCTTCGTGGTCGATCCGGCGGGCGCGCTCGCCGCCCTGAGCTCCAGCGCCCGCGATGCCGCCGCGCTGGCGCGCGACTACCGCAAGCTGATCGCCTGGCGCGAGGACGACCGATGAAGCGGGACAGCGAACTCTCGGGCGCATCGGATCAGGCTTTCGCCCTGCTGCAGCAGCTGATCCCGCAGCACTGGCTGTCGCGCACCATGCACCGGCTCGCCCGCAGCCGCCGGCCGCTGGTGCGCGATGCGATCCTGCGCACGGTCCTGAACGCCTATCCGCAGATCGACCTCGGCGAGGCCGCACAGCCGGACCCGTACGCCTACGAGTCGTTCAACGCGTTCTTCACGCGCGCGCTCAGGGCCGGCGCCCGCCCGGTCGTCGAGGCACCGGACACCGCCGCCTGCCCCGTCGATGGCACCGTGAGCCAGCTCGGGCGCATCGAGTCCGGCACGCTGCTGCAGGCCAAGGGCATGCGCTACACGGCCGCCGCCCTGCTCGCCGACGAGGCTGCGGCCGCGAGGTACGCGGGCGGCAGCTTCGCCTGCCTCTACCTCGCCCCCTACAACTACCACCGCATCCACATGCCGCTCGCGGGCCGGCTGACGGCCACGCGCTACGTGCCGGGCGACCTCTTCAGCGTGAATGCGGCCACGGCCCGCACGGTCGCCGACCTCTTCGCCCGCAACGAACGGGTGGTCTGCGAGTTCGACACGGCGCTCGGTCCGCTGGCACTGGTGCTGGTCGGGGCCCTGTTCGTCGGCAGCATCGAGACCGTGCACGCCGGCGAGATCAATCCGCCGCCGGTCCGCCGGGGCGCGGTGCGCAACATCGAGGCGGGCCTCGGCCGCGAGTTCGCGCGCGGCGAGGAGATCGGCCGCTTCAACATGGGCTCGACCGTGGTGGCCCTGTTCGGCCGCCCGGCCTCGTTCGACGCGCGGCTCCGGCCCGGCACCGCCGTGCGCCTGGGCGAGGCGCTCGCGCGCTTCGACGCTGCATGAGCGCCGGCGACTGGCGACCGACCGCCACGTTCGACGTGCTGCGCCTGCGCGCGCATGCGCTCGCGCGAGTGCGCGAGCACTTCGCGGCCACCGGGGCGCTCGAAGTCGAGACGCCCGTGCTGGTGCGCGCCGCGGTGACGGACGTGCACCTCGAGGCGCTCGCGGTCGGGGAAGCCGGCGGCCGCACGATCGGCTACCTGCAGACCTCGCCCGAGTACGCGATGAAGCGCCTGCTGTGCGCGGGGTCGCCCGACATCTACCAGGTCTGCCACGTCTTCCGCGAAGGCGAACGCGGCCGCCGGCACAACCCGGAATTCACGATGGTCGAGTGGTACCGCCTCGGCATCGACCATCACGCGCTCATGGACGACGTCGAGCAACTGCTGCGCCGGCTGATCGAACCGCACCGGCCGGTCGGGCCGACGGTCAAGGTCACGTACGTCGACGCCTTCCAGCGGGTCCTCGGCCTCGACCCGCTCGCCTGCGACGTCGCCGCGCTGCGCCGGGCGATCGAGGCGCACGGCGGCTCGGTGCCGCCCTCGATGCGGGAGGCCGGCCGGGACGACCTGCTCGACCTCGCCATGGGCACGCTGGTCGCGGACACCTTCGCCCCGGACCGAATCACCTTCCTGCACGATTTCCCGGCCAGCCAGGCGGCGCTGGCCCGGATTCGCGGCCCGGTGGCCTCGCGCTTCGAGGCGTTCTGGGGCCCGCTCGAACTCGCCAACGGCTTTCATGAACTCGGCGACGCGGTGGAACAGCGTGCGCGCTTCACCGCGGATCTCGCTGCGCGCCAGGCCCGTGGACGACCCCAGCGGGCGGCCGACGAGCACTTCCTCGCGGCACTCGCGGCCGGCCTGCCCGCGTGCGCCGGCGTGGCGCTCGGCTTCGACCGGGTGGTCATGACGGCCGTGGGCGCGGCGTGCATCGACGACGTCGTGGCCTTCCCCTTCGAGCGCGCCTGAGGGACTCAGCGGTGCACGAACCCAGACGCCTGCCGGACGACAAGCGCGCGGCCTACGCGGAACTGGCCCGGGACCTCGACGGGCTGCTCGCCGGCGAGAGCAACCTGATCGCCGGCGCGGCGAACATGTCGTCGCTGCTGTACTGGTCGCTGCCGGAGGTCAACTGGGTCGGCTTCTACCTGCTCGATGCGGCATCCGGCGACCTGCTGGTCGGGCCGTTCCAGGGCAAGCCCGCCTGCGTGCGCATCGCGCCGGGCAAGGGCGTCTGCGGGACCGCCGCGGCGCGCCGGGAAACCGTGCTGGTGCCGGACGTGCACCTGTTCCCCGGCCACATCGCCTGCGATGCGGCCTCGAACTCCGAGGTGGTGGTGCCGGTCGTGGCGGACGGGCGACTGCTGGGCGTGCTCGACGTGGACAGCCCGGTGACGAATCGTTTCGACGCCGACGACGCGGCGGGACTCGAGGCGCTGGTGCGCGTCTTCCTGCGGCATTGCGCCCCGGAGCGGGCCGGGCCCTAGCCGCGTCGTGCGACCCCTCCGGCCGCCCGTCCCGGGCGGCCGCGCAGCGCCGATGCGGGCTCAGCCCTTGGCGCGCGAGAGGTACTCGGACGTCCGCGTGTCGACGCGGATGACTTCGCCCTCGTTGATGAACAGCGGCACGCGAACCACCGCCCCGGTCTCGAGCTTGGCGGGCTTCTGGCCGCCGGTCGCCGTGTCGCCGCGCACGCCCGGATCGGTCTCGACGATCTTCAGCTCGACGTGGGCGGGCGGCTCGATCGCGAGCGGCACGCCGTTCCAGAGCATGACCTTGCAGCTCACGCCGTCCTTCAGCCAGATCTCGTTGCCGCCGAGTGCTTCCTTGCCGGCGGTGTGCTGCTCGAAGTTGTCCGGCACCATGAAGTGCCAGAAGTCGCCGTCGTTGTAGAGGTACTGCATGTCGACCTCGACCACGTCGGCGGCCTCGACCGTGTCGCCGGACTTGAAGTTGCGCTCCAGGGTGCGGCCGGTCTTGAGATTGCGGATGCGCACCCGGTTGAACGCCTGGCCCTTGCCGGGCTTCACGAACTCGTTCTCGACGATCGTGTACGGATCGCCGTCGAGGATGATCTTGAGACCCGACCTGAACTCGTTCGTGCTGTAGCTGGACATGTGCGGCTGGCCTGTGGTCCGTGGACGGGGTGGCTGCTTGCGGCTCGCCGCAGCGCAGCCCGGCATCATACCCGCCGCCGCCCGCTCCAGTCAGCCCCCCGCCCGAGGCCGGCTCCGCACCGGCCCCGGGGGTCGCGACACCGGCTCGCGAGGCTGCCACCTGCGTCACGCAAGTCCCTGAAAACCCGGTGCTATGATCCGCCCGCCTTGACATATCGCCGCCGCTTGCGACGGCCGAACCCACGGGGGCCTGTTTGGCCGATACCAGACCCATACCGCTCGTCGTCCTGTCCCGTCAGCAGGATCCGGTCGAGATCATCAACAGCGCGCTGCGCAACGCCGGCCACCCGGTGCACTGCGCCTGGATCCGGGACCTCGCGGACTTCGGGGACGCCCTCGGGCAGCACGCGCCGCAACTCATCTTCCTCGTGCTGAACGATCCCGAGGAGGCCCGGGCCGCGCTCGAACTGCGCCGGCGCCTGGCGACCCGCGTCCCGACGATCCTCGTGCGCGACGCGCTGAGCGAACAGGACCTCGTGCGGGGCATCGAACTCGGCGCGCAGGACGTCGTCACGCTGGCCGCGCGGGGCCGCCTGCAGGCCGTTGCGGCGCGGGAACTCCAGTCCTCGCGCCTCGACCAGACGCTGTCCGGAACGCTCGCCTCGGCGCGCTCGTACCGGGACCAGATGAAGGCGTTCATGACGGGCTCGACCGATGCCATCGCCCACGTGCAGGAAGGCATCGTCGTCGACGTGAACCCGGCCTGGACCGAACTCTTCGGCTTCCACGACCCGAACGCGCTGGTCGGCCAGCCGCTGATGGACCACTTCGAGTCGACCAGTCACGTGGCCCTCAAGGGCGCGCTCGTCGCAGCCGCGCAGGGGCGCTGGTCGGATCACTCGCTCAGCACGACCGCGGTGCAGCAGGACGGCACCCGGCTGCCGCTGGAGCTGGCCCTCGAGAAGTTCGAGTTCGAGGGCGAGCCTGCCATCCGCCTGCGCGTGGCGACCCAGCGGCGCGACCTCGAATCGCTGACCCGCCAGCTGGACGACGCCATGCGCCACGACCCGGCCACCGGGCTGCTGCGCCGGCAGGGCTTCCTGGAGCTGGCGACGGCCCGCGCCGCGCAGACGCTGAAGGGCGGCCTGCGGGCGATCGCCTACTTCGAGCCGGACAACCTCCCAACGCTCGAGGAGGAGAACGGGCCGCTGGCGACGGAGGAATTCCTCAACAGCGTCGGCCACACCCTGCACGCCCAGCTGCAGAGCGGCGACCTCGCCGCCCGGGTGTCGCCGGCCGGCTTCGCCGTGCTGTTCGAGCGCGGCAACTCCCGCGACCTCGAGGCCTGGGTGAACCTGGTGCTCGGCCGGCTCGCGGCCACGCCCCACAAGAGCAACGGCGGCCACGTCCGGGCCACGTGCAGCGCGGGCGCCGTCACCTGCCTCGCCGGCGGCGAGCCGCTGGCGCGTCCGTTGCAGACCGCCATCGAGGCCCAGCGCGACGCCGCGCGGGCCGGCGGCAACCGGGTCCTGCGTCGGGAGACGCCCGCGGCCGGCGGCAAGCCGGAACTCGGCGAAGCCGACCGCACGTGGGCAGCGCAGATCAAGTCGGCACTCATGGCCAACCGCTTCCGCCTGGTGCAGCAGCCCATCGCGAGCCTCGTCGGCGAGGACCGCGCGATGTTCGACATCGTGGTCCGCATGCTCGACGAGAAGGGCCAGGAAGTGCTGCCCTCGGAGTTCCTGGCGGCCGCCGAGCGCATCGACCTCATGAAGAACATCGACCGCTGGGTCGTCGGCGCCGCGATGTCGTTCTGCGCGTCGAAGAAGCCCCACCGGGTGTTCGTGCGCCTCTCGCGCGACTCGCTCAGGGACCAGACGCTCGGCGCCTGGCTCCACCAGCAGCTCAAGGCCTCCGGCATCGAGCCGGGCAAGGTCGTCATCGAGCTCGGCGAGGAACTCGCCACGCGCCACATCAAGGAGGCCCGCCAGCTGCAGAAGCTGCTGAAGCTGCTCGGCATGGAACTCGCCATCGAGCACTTCGGCTCGAGCGGCGAGCCGGCCGCCCTGGTGAGCCGGCTGCCGATCAACTACGTGAAGATCGACGGCGCCCTGATGCAGGGCCTCGCCAACGACCGGCCGCTGCAGGACAAGGTCAAGGCGCTGGTCGACATCGCGCGCGAGCACCACATCACGACCATCGCGGAGCGCGTCGAGGACGCGAACACCATGGCCGTGCTCTGGCAGCTCGGCGTCGAGTTCATCCAGGGCTACTTCGTGAACAGCCCCGAACAGGTCACGATCGGCTGATCCTCAGGCCTCGATCTCGAGTCCTTCGACCTTGCGCCAGCCGCGCGGCAGCACCGCGCCGCGCTGGCCGCGTTCGCCGCGGTACTCGCCCAGGTCCTTGTACGAGAGGCTCATGTGCCGCTCGCCCATCAGCAGGCGCAGCGTCTGTCCCGGCGCCACCGTCGCGATCGCGAGCAGCGACTCCGGCTCGACCAGCGACTTCCTGGTCGAGATGCCGAAGATCTTGTTGCCCTTGCCGCGCGGCAGCTCCGGGAGGTCCGCCGCCGGGAACGTGAGCAGCCGCCCTTCGGAATTGAGCGCCGCCAGCAGCACCTGCTCGCCACTCGCGAGCGGCACCGGGCCGATGGCCGAGTAGCCGTCCGGCACGTTGAGCGCCGCCTTGCCGGCGCGGTTGCGGCTGTGCAGGTCCTCGAGCCTGGCGATGAAGCCGTACCCCGCGCTGCTCGCGAGCACGCAGCGATCCGGCGGATCGCCGATCAGCACGCCGGCGAAGGTCGCGCCGTCCGGCGGATCGAGCCGGCCCGACAGCGGCTCGCCCTGCCCGCGCGCCGAAGGCAACGTATGCGCCAGCAGGCTGTAGGCCCGGCCCGTGCTGTCGAGGAAGACCGCGAGCTGCGTGCTGCGCCCGCGCGCGCACGACCGGTATTCGTCGCCGGTCTTGTAGGAGAGCGAGCGCGGGTCGATCTCGTGGCCCTTGGCCTGGCGGACCCAGCCGCTCTTCGAGAGCACGACGGTGACCGGCTCGCTCGCCACCAGCTCGGTCTCGTCGATGGCCTGCGCCGCCACGGCGCCCTCGACCAGCTTGCTGCGGCGAACGTCGCCGTATTTTTCGGCGTCGGCGAGGATCTCCTCGCGCACCAGCTTGCGGAGCTTCGCCTTGCTGCCGAGCAGCTTCTCGAGCTGGTCGCGCTCCTTCGCGAGCTCGCCCTGCTCGCCGCGGATCTTCATCTCCTCGAGGCGCGCGAGGTGGCGCAGCTTGGTCTCGAGGATCGCCTCGGCCTGGGCCTCGGAGAGCTGGAACCGCGCGATCAACGCGGCCTTGGGGTCGTCCTCGGTGCGGACGATGCGGATGACCTCGTCGAGGTTCAGGAACGCGACGAGCAGGCCGTCGAGGATGTGCAGCCGCGCGTTGACCTTCTCGAGCCGGTACTGCAACCGGCGCGTGACGGTGTCGATGCGGAACGACAGCCACTCCTCGAGCAGCGGCTTGAGGCCCATGACCCGCGGCCGGCCGTCGCGCGCGATCACGTTCAGGTTCACGCGGTAGGTGCGCTCGAGGTCCGTCGTGGCGAACAGGTGCGCCATCACCTGGTCCGTGTCGACGCGGTTGGACCGCGGCGTGATGACCAGGCGCGTCGGGTGTTCGTGGTCCGACTCGTCGCGCAGGTCCTCGATCATCGGCAGCTTCTTGGCGCGCATCTGCGCCGCGATCTGCTCGAGCACCTTGGCACCGGAGACCTGGTACGGCAGCTCGGTGACGACGATCTCGCCGTCCTCGACCTCGAAACGCGCGCGGGCCCGGAACGTGCCGTTGCCGGTGGCGTAGAGGTTCGCCAGCTCGGCCCTCGGCGTGATGATCTCGGCGCCGGTCGGGAAGTCCGGCCCCTGGATGTGCTCGCACAGCTGCGCGACCGTGGCCTTCGGCTCGTCGAGCAGCCGCACGCAGGCGGCGGCGACTTCCCGCAGGTTGTGCGGCGGAATGTCGGTGGCCATGCCGACGGCGATGCCGGTGGCGCCGTTCAGCAGCAGGTTGGGCAGGCGGGCCGGCAGCAGCGCCGGCTCGTCGAGCGAGCCGTCGAAGTTCGGCTGCCAGTCCACCGTACCCTGCCCCAGCTCGGACAGCAGCACCTCGGCGTAGCGGGTGAGCTTGGACTCCGTGTAGCGCATCGCCGCGAACGACTTGGGGTCGTCGGGCGAACCGAAGTTGCCCTGCCCGTCCACGATCGGATAGCGGTACGAGAACGGCTGGGCCATCAGCACCATCGCCTCGTAGCACGCCGAGTCGCCGTGCGGGTGGAACTTGCCGATCACGTCGCCGACCGTGCGCGCCGATTTCTTGTGCTTGGCCGTGGCCGCGAGGCCGAGCTCGCTCATCGCGTAGATGATGCGCCGCTGGACGGGCTTGAGACCGTCCCCGACGTGCGGCAGTGCGCGGTCCAGGATCACGTACATCGAGTACTCGAGGTACGCCCGCTCCGTGAAGCTGCGCAGCGGCTCGCGCTCGACGCCCTCGAACTGCAGCGGCGGCTGGCCGCCGTCCTTGTCTTTGCTCATCGTGCGTCGTCGTCCGTCTCGGCCGGGGTCGCGCCCGCATCGAGCGGGGCCGCCACCGAGGCCAGGTTGCCCTTGGTCTCCAGCCACTCGCGCCGGTCGGAGGCGCGCTTCTTGGCCAGCATCATGTCCATCACCTGGTCCGCCTGGTCCTGCGCCTCGACCGTGAGCTGCACGAGCCGCCGAGTCTCGGGCGCCATCGTCGTCTCGCGCAGCTGCAGCGGGTTCATCTCGCCGAGGCCCTTGAAGCGGGTCACCACCGGCTTCGCGCGCGGGTGCTCCGCCCGGATGCGCTCGAGGATGCCGTTGCGCTCGGCGTCGTCGAGCGCGTACTCGACGCTCTTGCCGTAGTCGATGCGGTAGAGCGGCGGCATCGCCACGTACACGTGCCCGGCCAGCACCAGCGGCCGGAAGTGGCGCAGGAACAGCGCGCACAATAGCGTCGCGATGTGCAGGCCGTCCGAGTCGGCGTCCGCGAGGATGCAGACCTTGTCGTAGCGCAGGTTGGAGATGTCGGCGGCGCCCGGGTCGACGCCGATCGCGACCGTGATGTCGTGCACTTCCTGCGACGACAGCACCTCGCCCGGCTCGACCTCCCAGGTGTTGAGGATCTTGCCGCGCAGGGGCATCACCGCCTGGTACTCGCGGTCGCGCGCCTGCTTGGCCGATCCGCCGGCCGAGTCGCCCTCGACCAGGAACAGTTCGGCGCGCTTGGGGTCGCCGCTGCTGCAGTCGGCGAGCTTGCCCGGCAGTGCCGGACCCGCGACCACGCGCTTGCGGGCGACCTTCTGGCTGGCGCGCAGGCGCGTCTGGGCATTCGCGATCGCGAGCTGCGCGATCCGCTCGCCCTGCTCGGGGTGCTGGCTGAGCCACAGCCCGAACTGGTCCTTGACGATGCCCGAGACGAACGCCGCCGGCTCGCGCGAGGACAGCCGTTCCTTGGTCTGCCCGGCGAACTGCGGGTCGCGCATCTTCATCGAGAGCACGTAGCTGGTGTCGTCCCAGACGTCCTCGGGCGCGAGCTTCAGGCCGCGCGGCAGCAGGTTGCGGAACTCGCAGAACTCGCGCACCGCCTCGGTGAGGCCGAGCCGGAAGCCGTTGACGTGCGTGCCGCCCTGCGCGGTCGGGATCAAGTTGACGTAGCTCTCCTCGAAGCGAGTGCCGCCGTCCGTGCGCCACACCACCGCCCAGTCGACGCCTTCCTGCTCGCCCGCCACCTTGCCGGTGAAAGGCTCGTCCGGCAGGAACTCGCCGCTCTCGAGCGACTCGCGCAGGTACTGCGCGAGTCCCTCGGTGTAGAACCATTCTTCCTTCTCGCCGGTCTTCTCGTGGTGGAAGCGCACCTTCAGGCCGGGGCACAGCACGGCCTTGGCCTTGAGCACGTGCTTGAGCTTCGGCACCGCGAAATCCGGGCTGTCGAAGTACGTCGTGTCCGGCCAGAAGCGCACGGTGGTGCCGGTGTTGCTGCTGCCGACGTCGACGACGTCCTCGTGCTTCGTGTGCACCTTCCCGTTCTTGTACGTGATGTTGTATTCCTTGCAGCCGCGGCGCACCCAGCACTCGAGGTGCTTCGAGAGCGCGTTGACCACCGACACGCCGACGCCGTGCAGGCCGCCGGAGAACTTGTAGCCGGAGTCGGCGGAGAACTTGCCGCCCGCGTGCAGGCGCGTGAGGATCAGCTCGACGCCGCTCACCTTCTCCTTCGGGTGGATGTCGACGGGCATGCCGCGGCCGTCGTCCACCACCTCGAGCGACCCGTCCTTGTAGACGGTGACGTCGATGCGGCTGCAGTGGCCCGCGAGCGCCTCGTCGACGCTGTTGTCGATCACCTCGTGCGCGAGGTGATTGGGCCGGCTCGTGTCGGTGTACATGCCGGGCCGGCGCCGGACGGGTTCGAGTCCGCTCAGTACCTCGATGTCCTGGGCGGTGTAGGACTGGCTCATTCTGGGGTCGTTCCGCGAGCTCGCGTTCGGAAAAGCGCGCGGATTCTAGCAGCGCCCCCGGGCCACCGCGAGTTGCGTTCCGATCGCGAACCGCGGGATTCAAAACCGAATCACGGACACGGGGCGCCACCCTCCGGGGCCGCTTGCGAAAACGCCGTGAATACATCCCAGTAGGCTCCCGGCGCCGCGTCCCTGCGGCGCCCGGGTTCGCAAGCGGCCCCGAAGGCTGTCGCCCCGGGCGGCGCGGTTGCGCCGAAGAGAGCGCGGTCGCGCGATTGGCGCGCCGCGCCAACGGCGATTCGGGCGGCCCGACGGCCGCCCGAATCTCGCTAGTGAGAACACTCCGGCGGCGCGATCCGCGCGCCGCCTCTGCGTCTCCGCCCGCCAGCCGGGCGTGGCGGGGGTCTTGGGGGGGCCCGGGGGCCCCGGGCGCCGGCGCGCCGCCGCCCCCACGCCGGCGGTGTGGGGCGCC
>JBPOHK010000114.1:0-5473 GCA_052035645.1 Pseudomonadota bacterium | reverse complement strand
CGCGCTTCTCGCTGCGCGGCCAGCCGATCCTGCACTACATGGGAACGAGCACGTTCGCCAACCACATCGTCGTGCCGGAGATCGCGGTGGCTAGGATCCGCTCCGACGCGCCGTTCGACAAGGTCTGCTACATCGGCTGCGGCGTCACCACCGGCGTGGGCGCGGTGATATTCACCGCCAAGGTGGAGGCCGGCGCCAACGTCGTCGTGTTCGGCCTCGGGGGCATCGGCCTCAATGTCATCCAGGGGGCGCGGCTGGTCGGCGCCGACAGGATCGTCGGCATCGACCTCAACCCGGCGCGCGAGGCGATGGCGCGCAAATTCGGCATGACCCACTTCGTCAACCCGAGTGCGGTGGCCAACGTCGTCGATGCCGTGGTGCAGTTGACCGACGGCGGTGCCGACTACAGCTTCGAGTGCATCGGCAATACGACGACGATGCGCCAGGCGCTCGAGTGCTGCCACAAGGGCTGGGGCCAGAGCATCATCATCGGCGTGGCGGCTGCCGGCCAGGAGATCAGCACCCGGCCGTTCCAGCTCGTCACCGGGCGGCAGTGGAAGGGCTCGGCCTTCGGCGGGGCGCGCGGCCGCACCGATGTGCCGAAGATCGTCGACTGGTACATGGAGGGGAAGATCAACATCGACGACCTGATCACCCACCGGCTGCCGCTGGAGCGGATCAACGAAGGGTTCGACCTGATGCAGCGCGGCGAGTCGATCCGCTCGGTGGTCATCTACTAGGACGATGCGGACGTGGCCAGCATCACCGTCCTGAGCGAGCACGCCTGCTTCGGTGGCACGCAGGGCTTCTACCAGCACGAATCCGCCGTCATCGGACTGCCGATGAAGTTCGGTGTCTATCGCCCGCCGCAGGCTGCGGCAGGGCGTGTCCCCGTGTTGTTCTACCTCGCCGGATTGACCTGCACCGAAGAGACGTTCGCGATCAAGGCCGGCGCGCAGCGGCACGCCGCGAGTCACGGATTGATGCTCGTCACGCCGGACACGAGCCCGCGCCGGACGGGCGTTCCGGGCGCCGACGCCGACTGGGAGTTCGGCGACGGGGCGGGTTTCTACCTGGACGCGCTGCGCGCACCGTGGCGGCAGCACTGGCAAATGGAGACCTATGTCGCGGGCGAACTGCCGGCGCTGATCTTCGCGGAGTTCGCTGCCGATCCGGGGCGTGCCGGGATCTTCGGGCACTCGATGGGCGGGCACGGTGCCTTGACGCTCGGCCTCAGGCATCCGCAACTCTTTCGCAGCATCTCCGCGTTCGCGCCCATTGCGACGCCGTCGCAGAGCCTCTGGGGCTGCAAGGCCTTCGACGGCTACCTGGGGAGCGACCGCTCGACGTGGCACCAGCACGACGCGACGGCGCTGATCGCGGCCGGAGCGCGCGCCCCCGAGATCCTCGTCGACCAGGGGCTCGCGGACAAGTTCCTGCCCCGGCATCTCGGCATCGATTCCTTCGCGGCGGCGTGCCGCGCATCCGGGCAGCCGCTGACGCTGCGGCAGCACGAGGGTTACGACCACGGGTACTACTTCATCGCGACGTTGGTCGCCGAGCACATCGCGCATCACGCGGCCGCGCTGAAATAGCCGCACGCCTCGTCGGCTGCGTGACGCGCGACGTCCGCCGGCTCGGCGGCGCGTTTCACGCCACGCTCACGCCGCGGCTGCCAGCGGCCTCGCATCGAGGGCTTTCGCCAGCGCCCGCAGCAATGCGGCGCCGTCGCCGCGCCAGGCACTGCCGTGCATGCACGCCAGCACCTGTGGTTGCTCGCGGGCCAGACGCTCGAGGACCGAGGCGGTGTGCGGGGCGTGCGCGTAGTAGTCCATCGGCGAGCGGATCGCCTCGCTCGGCCCGAGGATGTCGGACTCGGTGATCGGCACCGCGCCGCTGCCGCCCTGCGTGAAGAGGTCGCCGCACAGCAGCGTGCGCGTCGCCGTTTCCATCATGAAGCCGCAGTCCCAGCCGTGCGGCACGTGCGGGGCGTCGAGCCAGCACAGCGCATGCGTCCCGAGCGCCAGGACCTCGCCGTCGGCAAGCGCCCGGGCGGGACGGTCGGCGAGGTCGTTCACCGAGACCATGGCGCCAACCTGGCTGCAGACCGGCACCGCGCCGGGCGCGGCGGCGAGGAAGGCGTTCAATGCGCCGCATTCGTCGGCTTCGACGTGCGAGAAGGCGACGTAGCGGATCGTCTCCACCGGCAGCACCTTCGCAATGGCCTCGGCGACCAGCGGAAACAGCCGGCGTGGCCCGGAGTGAAACACGAGCGGCTCTTGGTCGGCGATCAGGTACTGGTTGAAGCTGAAGCCGACGCCGCCGGGGAGGTCGACCGGGGTGTTGATCCGGAAAATGTCCTGGGCAATTTCGTGGATATTGGTGCCGCTGGTGCCGTTGGTGATCATGGGATCCTCCGTGGTTGGGATGCCCCCGGTTGTGCGACGAACATCCCAGGCGTTACACAACCCGGCCAATGGTCGCTATCCTCCGGTCGTGGGCCCCGACCTCGACACGTTCGATGACGCCGCGCTTGCGCGCCGCATTGCGGCGGCCGGGATGCGGATCGATTCCGCCGCCGAGGCGGAGCTCTGCCGGCGGCTCGCGCCGCGGGTGCGGCTCTACGGCCTGCGCCACCTGCGCGACCCGCACGCCGCGCACGACCTCGTCCAGCAGGTGCTCCTCATGACACTCGAGCGGTTGCGCGCCGGCAGGCTGCGCGAGCCCGAGCGGATCGTCTCGTTCGTCCTGGGCATGTGTCGCATGGTGGTGCTGGAGATCCGGCGCGGCAGCTGGCGGCGGGAGACGCTGCTCGCCACCTACGGCGACACGCCGGAAGCGGTGGATGCGCCTGCGCCGCTCGCGGTCGACGATGCCGGCAAGCTCGCCGCGTGCCTGCAGGCCCTCGCCGAGCGCGAGCGCACCGTGGTCGTGCTCTCGTTCTTCGCCGAGCAGTCGGGTGACGAAGTGGCGAGGGAACTCGCCGTCTCCGCCGGCAACGTCCGTGTCATCCGCCACCGCGCGCTCGCGCGGCTGCGCGCGTGCATGGGTGGGGAGCCGCCATGACACGGGCTCGCTGTGCGACGCCGCTCGAATTCGAGACGCTGGTCGCGTATTGGCTCGGCGAGTTGCCGGAGCCGGCCGCAACGGTGGTCGAGGAGCACTTCTTCGGCTGCGCCTCCTGCACGCGACGGCTCGGGGAACTGGCCGCGCTGGGCTCCGGAATACGCGCCGCGGTGCGCCATGGCGCGGTGCGGGCGGTGATCACGCGGCCCTTCCTCGAGCAGATGAAACGGCAGGGAATGCGCATCCGCGAGTACCGGCTGGCGCCCGGCGAACGCGTGGCGTGCACGATCGGCGCGGAGGACGACGCGGTCGTTGGCCAAATGCTCGTGCCGCTCGCGGGCGTCGCGCGGGTCGATGCGCTGGAGAGCCTCGACCCTGGCGATGGCCGCGTGCAGCGGTGGCGGGTGGAGGACGTGCCCTTCGACCCGCAGGCCGACGCGGTGCTCCACCTGCCCTCGGCGGCGGCGCTGAAGAAGTTGCCGGCCCACGTGTTCCGCGTCCGGCTCGTCGCCGTGGACCCCATGGGCGACCGGCCGCTCGGCGAGTACACGTTCGCCCACACGCCAGGCGGGTAGGCGCGCATCGGCATGCGGCTCGCCAGCCGGTCGCCCGGCCCGCGGATCTTTGCCGCACGCGGTGGGGTCGCCCGCTGAATTCTGGTAACGTGCCGGCGGCAACGTTGCCGTCGAAGAACCTGAAAGCAGGAAATGGCCAATATCGGCGCCGCACTGAAGCAGGAGATCACCCGTCTTGCCCGCAAGGAAAGCCGGCAGCAAGTGGATTCGACCAGGAAGGCCAACACGCAGCAGCGCAAGGAGATCGCGGCGCTGAAGAGCCGGATCGGCCAGCTCGAGCGGGAGGTGAAGGCGCTGACCAGGAGGGCAGCGGGTCCCGGTTCGGTCGCGGCGGCGGACCGGCCGGATGCCACCGCGCCGCGCACGCGGTTTTCCGCCAAGGGGCTGCAGGCGCTGCGTGCCCGCATGGATCTGTCCGCGGCCGACCTGGGCAAGCTGCTGGGCGTCAGCGCCCAATCGGTCTACAACTGGGAGCACGACAAGGCGCGGCCGAAGCCGGCGCAACTTGAAAAGCTGGCAGCGGTCCGTGCGCTGGGCAAGCGGAAGCTGGCGGAAGCATTGCAGGCGATGGCATAGCCGCGCCCGCCGGGGCAGCGTCCGCGGCGAACCGGGCGGCCGTCAGAGCACGGCGAGCATGCCGCCGTCGACGTAGATGATCTGGCCGTTGACGTAGCTCGACGCCGCCGACGCCAGGAACAGCGCCGCGCCGATCAGTTCTTCGGGCTTCCCCCACCGCCGGGCCGGCGTTCGCCCCTTGACCCAGGCGTCGAACGCGGGGTTCTCGATGATCGCCTTGTTCATTTCGGTGAGCATGTAGCCGGGTCCGATCGCGTTGGCCTGGATGTCGTGCTCGGCCCACTCGGCCGCCATCGACCGGGTCAGCATCTTGATGCCGCCCTTCGCCGCGGTGTACGGCGCCACCGTCGCCCGGGCCACCTCGCTCGTCAGCGAGCCGATGTTGATGATCTTGCCGCCGCGGCCGCGATCGATCATCCGCCGTCCGGCCTCGCGCCCGACGAGGAAGGCGGCATTGAGGTTGGTGTCGACGACGTGCCGCCACTCGGCGCCGGTCAGGTCGACCAGCGGCTTGCGCAACTGGATGCCCGCGTTGTTGACGAGGATGTCGACGGCGACCCCCGCGTCGTCGAGGCGGGCGAAGGCGGCGACCACCGCCGCCTCGTCGGCCACGTCGAAGGGGGCCTCGACGACGTCGTGGCCCTGTGCCCGCAGCTTGGCGGCGCCGGCGGCAAGACGCGCCGGATCGACCCCGTTCAGGACCAGTTTGGCGCCGGCGGCGGCGAAGCCTTCGGCGATGGCGAAGCCGAGGCCGCGCGAAGAGCCGGTGACGAGTGCCGTACGGCCGGCGAGACTGAAGAGGCTGGTGGACATGTCGGGAAGTCGTCGTCCTAAAGGCGGGCGCTACGGTTGGCATGCATGGTGGGAGTCGGGCGGCGGGTGAGCCTGATGCGGCGCTCGAGATCGACCTCGGCGCGAGCGATGATGTCGAGCACCGCTTGCTCGGCGGCAGGTGGGTCGCGGCGCTCGATCGCCTCGCACAAGGCGAGGTGCATCGGCAGCGAGCTTGCCGGCCCGCCGGGTGTCTTCGACACGATCTCGAAACTGGTGCGCAGCACGGCGGACAGCGCCTCGTCCATCCGCTGTATGAACGGGTTCCCGCACGCTGCGAGGATGCTGCTGTGGAATGCGGAGTCGGCCGGGACGTACTCGCCGTCGCCGGCAACGGCGCGTTCCATCGCCGTGTATGCCGCGCGGATCGTCTGGCGGTCCTGGTCGGTCGCGCGCGCCGCGGCGAAACGGGCCGCGGCCGGTTC
>JBPOHK010000110.1:0-10086 GCA_052035645.1 Pseudomonadota bacterium | reverse complement strand
TGCGCCTCCTGCTGGGAATGCTGCTGCTCGGATTCGTTCCGGCACTGATCTTCGCCTGGATCTACGAGCTGACGCCCGAAGGGCTCCGACGCGAGCACGAGGTGGCGCCGGATGCCTCGATCACGGCTCACACGGCGCGCAAGCTGGACCTGACCGTCATCGTCCTGCTGGTCGCCGCCATCGGCCTCGTCGCGGCAGACCGCCTGCTGAATCACCGGGCGGCCGCTCCCGCGCAATCCGCGGGCACTCCGGCCGCGCCGGGCGCGGTAGCCGCCGTGGCCGACGGCGCCGCCCTGGCCGTGTCGATCGCCGTACTCCCGTTCGTGAACATGAGCGACGACAGGGAGAACGAGTATTTCTCGGACGGACTGACCGAGGAATTGCTCAACGTTCTCGCGAACGTGCAGGGCATGCGCGTGATCGCACGCACTTCGTCGTTCGCCTACAAGGGCAAGGACGTGAAGATCGCGGATGTCGCGCGCGAACTCAAGGTCGACAACGTGCTCGAGGGCAGCGTGCGCAAGTCCGGCGACAAGGTGCGCATCACGACGCAGCTGATCCGGGCATCGGACAGCTCGCACATGTGGTCGCAGACCTACGACCGCAATCTCGACGACGTGTTCGCTCTGCAGGACGAGATCTCGGGCGAAGTGGTGGAAGCGCTCAAGCTTCGACTGCTCCAGGGCACTTCGACCAATCGCGAGGTCGGCGGCACCCAGGTTCCGGACGCCTACGATGCGTACCTGCGCGGCCGTTTCCTCCGCAACCAGGGCTACGCGGAGGACACGCTGCGCAAGGCGCTGGCGGCCTTCGACGAGGCGATCCGCCTGGACCCGAAATACGCGCGCGCCCACGTCGGTCGCAGCGAGATCCTCGTCCGGCTCGGGTCCAACGGTTACCTGCCGTTCGATACGGCATTCGAGCAGGCACGGCGCGCCGCACAGCAGGCGATGGCGCTGGCGCCCGACCTTGCCGAATCCTACGTCGCCCTGAGCATCACGCTGGGTTTCGTCGAGAGAGACCAGAAGGCTTCGCTCGAAGCGGCCGAGCGCGCCCTGGCACTGAATCCGGGCAGTCTCGACGTGCAGGGCAATTACTCGCAGCTGGCGAGCTCGATCGGGCGTCGCGACGAAGCGATCGCGTCCGGACTGGCCGCCGCGGAGCTCGACCCGCTCTCGCCCGAGGCGCACGTCGGACTCGCGAGCACGTACTACTTCGCGGGCCGCTTTGCCGAGGCCGAGCAGGCGGCGCGACGCGCCATCGCGCTCGCACCGGACCACACCTCCAGTCACTATACGCTGGGCATGGTGCTGCTGAGCCAGCGGCAAGACGCCGATGCACTCGCCGAATTCGAGAAGGAGTCCGTGCGGTGGCAACGGATGACCGGCCGTGCCCTCGTGTTCGCCCGGACCGGGCGCGTGAACGAGGCTCGCAAGGAAATGGACGAACTGCACCGACAGCTCGGCGACGCGCCGTCGTACCAGCTGGCCCAGATCAGTGCACAGCTGGGTGACGTCGACGGCGCGTTCCGCTGGCTCGAAAATGCACGTCGGGTTCACGATCCCGGCCTCGTCGGGCAACTGGCCGTCGACCCACTGCTCGACGCAATCCGACAGGACCCGCGCTACGACCGGCTGATGCAGCAGACCGGGCTCGCGGCTGTGGTGAATGACTAGCCCGTCGCACGATCGACCTGCCCTGGAGACCCCAATGCCCCGGATTCGTACTGCGCGCCTGGCGCTGCTGGGCGCCTGCCTGCTCGGAACGGCCGTCCATGGCGCCGCGCCCGACTACTCGCGCCTCGGCAAGGACCTCACGCCGATCGGCGCGGAACGCGCCGGCAACGCGGACGGCACCATCCCGGCGTGGGACGGCGGCCTCACGCAGCCGCCCGCCGGCTGGACGCCGCAGCAGGGCTACATCGACCCGTTCGCGAGCGACAAGGTGCTGTTCACGATCACCGCGGCGAACGTGGCGCAGTACCAGTCGAAGCTCACCGCCGGGCAGGTCGCGCTGCTGAAGAAGTTCCCCGAGTACCGCATCAACGTCTACACGACTCGCCGGACCGCGGCCCTGCCGAAGGACGTGACGGACCGGGTGGCGGCGCAGGCCGGCAAGGTCACGCTGCAGGGCTTCGGGCTCAAGGATCTGGGCGGCTCGACCACGCCGTTCCCGATCCCGCAGAACGGCCTCGAGGCGATCTGGAACCATCTCGTGCGCTACCTCGGCGGCGGGGTCGTGCGTTCCGGCCACTCCTTCCCGGTGCGGCCGAACGGCGACTACTACAAGATCGGCTTCCGCTCGCAGCGCATCTACGCGCAGAACGTCGAGGGTGCGGAGCCGAATCGCCTGTTCTACGCGCTCGGCTATTTCACCGAGCCGGCCACGCTGCGCGGCACGATCTTCCTCGTGCACGAGCCGGTGGACCAGGTGGCCGAGCAGCGCTCCGCGTGGATCTACAACGCGGGCGCGCGACGCGTGCGCCGGGCGCCGGACCTCGCCTACGACGGCGTCAACGACGGCTCCGAGGGCATGGTGGTCACGGACCAGGTCGACGGCTACAACGGCGCTCCGGACCGCTACGACTGGAAGCTGCTCGGCAAGCGCGAGGTCTACGTGCCCTACAACGTGTACAAGCTGTCCGACAAGTCGCTCAAGTACAAGGACATCATCGGCAAGCACACGATCAATGCCGACCTGGTGCGCTACGAACTGCATCGCGTTTGGGTGCTGGAAGCCACGCTGAAGCCCGGCCAGCGGCACATCTACTCGAAGCGCACGTTCTATCTCGACGAGGACAGCTGGAGCGTCGTGGCCGAAGACGCCTACGACACGCGCGGCGGCCTGTGGCGCGCCGCGCTGCTCGGGATGATGCAGTGCTACGACGCGGTGGTGCCGTGGTACCGGTTCGGGATGGTCCACGACCTCAACGCCGGCAGCTACATCACCGGCGGGTGGGACAACGAGATCAAGGAGCCGATGCAGTTCAATGCCAAGGGCAAGGCCACGGACTTCGGCCCGGATGCGTTGCGGCGGCTCGGCGGGACGCTCTAGGCCCGCGATCGCTCCGAACCGGAAGAGGCAATCGACACGCACGAAGGCCCTTGGCGATCTATACCGCCGCGCCTGATTGTCACGGACATCCATCGAGTAAACAGCGCCGATTCCGATGAATGCCTGGTCATCAGGCCCGGCTTGCGCCGTGCAACCGACGAGCAGGCCGCAGGCCATGTGCCTCCGGGGCCGGATAGGTCATCGTCGCTCTGCGTAGAGCCCGTCGAGCAGCCACGACTCAAAGCGGCCAAGGCTCCCACCGAGAATGTCTTGCCCTATCAGCCTCTCAAGTTGATCGCGCGGCAGAATCCGGCTCGACAGTACGACCCACGTCACCAGTGCGCCGAATCCAAGGATTCCGTACAGCGCCGGAACAAGCACAAAGCCCAGCAGCAACGCCGGCGTACCGCCGTGATCCCATAGTTGCCGGAGATGAGCCGGCACATGTGGGACTGCCAGGTGTGGAGCCAGCAGCAGCCACGCAGCGAATGAGAGGATCAGCAACAGCATCGAAAACGCAAGGCGCACCCTGACAACCCCTGCTTCTTGCGTGGAGGGAAGCGAGCCTGCCGCGCCTCAGTCCAGCCCGATCGAGTACGCGGCCTCGATGTCTTTCTTCGAGTAGACCTTGAACGCGATCAGCGTCTCGGAGCTCGTGATGCCCGCGAGCTTGCGCATCTTCTCGCTGATCACGCGCGCGAGGTCCTCATTCTCCTTCACGCGCACCAGCGCGACGAGGTCGTACTGGCCGGCGACCGAGAACACCTCGGTGACACCCTCGAGGTCCGCCATCTTCTGCGCGAGCTCCGGCACCTTGTCCGTCTGCGCCTTGATCAGCACCACTGCCGTCACCATGCACGACCTCCCGAACGTCAGGCGATTTCCGCGTCCGGCTGCGCCTCGGGCCGCGCGGCGACGAACGCCGGCAGGCCCTCGAGGTGCGCACAGATCGCGACGAGGGTGGGAAACGCGGACACGTCGACCTTGAAGCGCCGCGCGTTGTACATCTGCGGCACCAGGAACACGTCGGCGAGCGTGACGGCCGAGCCGTAGCAGTGACGGCCGTCGTTCGGCCCCTGCCGCACGCGCTGCTCGAGCGCCGCGAACCCGCGCTGGATCCAGTGCGCGACCCAGCGGTCCGCGCCGGCTTCGTCCGCGCCGAACTCGCGGCGCAGGTAGCCGAGCACCGACAGGTTGTTGAGCGGATGGATGTCGCAGGCGACGAGCTGCGCGAGGCCGCGGATGGCCGCGCGATCGAGCGCCGGCCCGGGCAGCAGCGGCGGCTCGGGGTGCGTCTCCTCGAGGTACTCGCAGATCGCGAGCGACTGCGAGAGCACGTGCTCGCCGACCGCCAGCGCAGGCACGCGCCCCTCGGGATTGACCGCGAGATAATCGGCCTTGCGCTGCTCGCCGCCGTCGCGCACGAGGTGCTTCGGGATCGTCGCGTACGGCAGTCCCTTCAGGGCCAGCGCGATGCGCACGCGGTAGGCGGCCGAGCTGCGCCAGTACGAATAGAGCTGCAAGGCCACGCTGCCCTCCTCAGACGACGGTCGTGCGCAGGGTCTCCAGTCCGTCGATGCCGCCGACGATGCTGTCGCCGCGCTTCACTGCACCGACGCCCGCGGGCGTGCCGGTAAAGATCAGGTCGCCCGGGCGCAGTTCGTAATAGGTCGACAGCGCCGATACGATCTCCGGCACCGACCAGATCATCTCCGAGAGGTCGGCCCCCTGGCGCCGCTCGCCGTTCACCTCGAGCCAGATCGCACCGCTCTTCGGGTGGCCCGCGTCGGCGACGCGGCGGATGGCGCTCAGCGGCGCGGAGTGGTCGAAGCCCTTGGCCGTGTCCCAGGGCCCGCCGCCGTTCTTCGCGGCATGCTGCAGGTCGCGGCGCGTGAGGTCGTTGCCGACCGCATAGCCGAACACGTGATCGAGCGCCGTCGCCACCGGGATGTCGCGGCCGCCGCGGTCGAGCGCGATCACGAGCTCGATCTCGTGGTGCAGGTTCGTCGTCTGCGGCGGATACGGGACGGCCTCGCCGTTCGCGACGACCGCGTCGGCAGGCTTGGAGAAAAACACCGGCGGGTCGCGCTTCGGGTCCGCGCCCATCTCGCGCACGTGGTCGGCGTAGTTGCGGCCGATGCAGTAGATGCGATGCACGGGGAAGCGGGCGTCGGTGCCGGCGATCTCGACGGTCGGCAGCCCGACGGGCTCAAAGGCGTAGTTCATGGCGACTCCGTGGCCCGGCGGCCGAGCGCCGGCAGGAAGACTTCCTGGACGATGATAGGCGCGCCGGCGAGGCGATACACCGCGCGCCGGGCCCACAGCGACCCGCCGTCGGGCGCGGCGAGGCGCGCCAGCGGGTGTTGCGCCGGCAGTTCCGCGTACTCGAGCGGCTCGCGCACGACGTCCTCGACGCGCTGCAGGGCCTCCCCGAGCGGCGAGCCGCCGAGTTCGCGCAGCCACGGGTAGCGCGCCAGGGTCGTGTCGGGGAACACCGACTGGGCATAGACCCAGCGGACGCCGTCGCAGGCGAACTCGATCTCGCGGAAGAGGCCCGTCTCGTCGCCGACCTGCAGGCGCGCGCGCAGGTCCGGCCGCAGCGGCGCCGGTTCGAGTCGCAGCAGGCGGAACTGCGTGGCGGAACCGCCGGCCGCGCGCACGCGCGCGGTCAGCAGGCCCGGCTCGGCCAGCCAGGGCACGAGCCACGCCGGCGCGAGGGCCGCGCAGGCCTCGAGCGGCACCCAGGGGCCGTCCGGACCCGGGGCGCGGGCCGCGCCCGGAACGCTGGCGACCGGCGAGCTCATCGCAGCCTCAGAAGTTCTCGGCCGCGAGCGCCATGGTCGAACGGCTGCCGGTGCGCACCGCCGTGCCGAAGGCGAAGGCCCGCGGCATGACCTGCTCCGCGTAGAACTGCGCCATCAGCTTCTGCGTCTCGAGGAACACGCGGTCGGCGCCGGGCTTGCCGAGTTCCGCCGCGGCCACCAGCGCTCCGCGCGAGAGCTGCCAGCCGCCGACCACGGTGCCGAGCAGCATCAGGTAGTTGAAGGCCGCCGCGCTCACGAGTTCGGGATCCTTCTTGTCGCCCGAGAGCAGGTAGGACGAGCACAGCACCACCTCGTCGAGCCCCCGGGCGAGCATCTGCCGCTGCAGGACGAACTCCTCGCCGGCATTCGCGAGCGGGGCGTCCTGCTCGCGCATCTCCGAGACGAACGCCGAGACCGTCGCGCCACCGTCTCGCAGCAGCTTGCGCCCGACGAGGTCGATGGCCTGGATGGCGTTGGTGCCTTCGTAGATCGAGGCGATGCGCACGTCGCGGTAGAACTGCGCGACGCCGGTCTCCTCGACGTAGCCCATGCCGCCGTGCACCTGCATGCCGAGCGAGGTGACTTCCTGGCCGATCTCGGTCGGCCAGGCCTTGGCGATCGGCGTCATCAGCTCGCCGCGGGCCTGCCAGAGGGCCGACTGCTCGGCGTCGGCGCCGTGGTTGCCCCGGTCGAGGCACGACGCGCAGTAGTAGGCGATGGCGCGCGAGGCCTGCGTGAGCGTGCGCATCAGCAGCAGCGTGCGGCGGATGTCGGGGTGGCGGATGATCGGCACCACGCCCTTCTCGCCCGGCGCCCGGCCCTGCTTGCGGTCGCGCGCGTAGGTCACGGACGCCTGGTACGAGCGATCGGACAGCCCGACGCCCTGCGCGCCGACGCCGAGGCGCATGTAGTTCATCATCGTGAACATCGCCGCAAGGCCCTCGTTGACCTTGCCGACGAGGAACCCCTCGGCGCCGCCGCCGTCGCCGAACGCCATCACGCAGGTGGGACTCGAGTGGATGCCGAGCTTGTGCTCGACCGACACCGGGTACACGTCGTTACGCTCGCCGGGCGTGCCGTCCGCGTTCAGCTTGAACTTCGGCACCACGAACAGCGAAATGCCCTTGGTCCCCGGCGGCGAGTCCGGCAGGCGGGCCAGCACGAGGTGGACGACGTTCTCCGTCATGGAGTGGTCGCCCCAGGTGATGAAGATCTTGCGGCCCGAGATCAGGTACCTGCCGCCCTCGACCGGCTGCGCGCGAGTCGTGAGCGTGGAGAGGTCGGAGCCCGACTGCGGCTCGGTCAGGCACATCGTGCCGGTCCACTGCCCGGACACCAGCTTCGCGAGGTAGGCCTGCTTGAGTTCGTCGGTCGCATGGCGGTCGAGGGCGAGGATCGCGCCCTGCGACAGTTCGGGGCAGAGCGCGAACGCCACGTTGGCCGCGGCCCACATCTCGTCGCAGGCCAGCGAGACCGTCTTCGGCAGACCCTGGCCGCCGAACTCCGGGTTCGCGGCGATGCCGGGCCAGCCGCCCTCGCAGAACTTCGCGTAGGCCGCCGCGAACTCGGCCGGCACCTGCACGGCCCGGTCGACGACTTTCGCGCCTTGCTGGTCGCCGATCCAGTTGGTCGGCGCCAGGACCTCGGCGGCGAACCGGCCCGCTTCCTCCAGGACCGCGTCGACCATGTCGCCGTCGACGGCGGAAAAGTCCGGCAGGGCGGCGACCTCGCGGAACTCGGCGAGGTGGTCGATCGTGAAGCGCATCTGCTTCAGCGGTGCCTGGTAGTCCGGCATCGTTCTGCTCCCGGTTTTGTGCTGTGCAACAATTCTGCCCTGCCCGGCCGCCCGGCGCCATGACGGGAAATGGCGGCCGGCTGCCCGGGTATACAATCCCCGACTCACCCCGAGGTCCGGATGAGCATCTGGTTTCGCCCCTACACGCTGGACGAACTGCAGCGCCTGAACGCCGACGGCCTCGGCGCGCACCTGGACATCCGCTTCACCGAGGTCGGCCCGGATTATCTCCGCGCCTCGATGCCGGTGGACGAGCGGACCCGCCAGCCGTTCGGCCTGCTGCACGGGGGGGCCTCGGTGAGCCTCGCCGAGACCCTGGGCAGCGTCGCCGCGAACTGCTGCGTGGACGGGAGCCGATTCTACTGCGTGGGCCAGGAGATCAACGCCAATCACCTCCGGTCCGCGCGGCACGGCCGGGTGACCGGCACGGTGCGCCCCGTGCACCTCGGCCGCCGGTCCCAGGTCTGGGACATCCGCATCGAGGACGACGAAGGACGGCTGACCTGCGTCTCGCGGCTCACCATGTCGGTCCTGGAGAGCCGGCCCGCCAGTGACGGGAAGGACGCATGAACCACCGACACCATGCCTGGACCGCACTCGCCGCCCTGCTGGCGGCCACGACCGCCCTCGCAGGCTGCGGCCTCAAGGGCGCGCTGACCCAGCCCGAGAAGACCACCAACATGGTGATTCGCAGCCAGGGCACGCCGGCCGCACAGGGCGCGGCCGAGTCGGCACCCGCGGACGGCGGGACGGCACCCGCCGAGCAGCCTGTGTCAGCGCCGACGGAGCCGCCCCTGCCGCCCCCCGACCTGCC
Organism: Pseudomonadota bacterium; assembly: GCA_052035645.1. Lineage (GTDB taxonomy): Bacteria > Pseudomonadota > Gammaproteobacteria > Steroidobacterales > Steroidobacteraceae > RPQJ01. The sequence goes on along the minus strand of JBPOHK010000110.1, from coordinate 1,619 downwards.
GCACTCGAACTCCGGCACTCCGCGGTGAGCGGCGCCCGCAAGCTGGTGCTGGTGGACGGCTCGTCCTACCTGTACCGGGCCTTCCATGCCCTGCCGCCGCTGACGAACTCGAAGGGCGAGCCGACCGGGGCCGTGCTCGGCGTGCTCAACATGCTGCTGAAGCTGGTCAAGGAGCAGGATCCGGCGCTGATCGGCGTCGTGTTCGACGCGCCGGGCAAGACGTTCCGCGACGAGCTGTACGCCGAGTACAAGTCCCACCGCCCGCCGATGCCGGACGACCTGCGCGCACAGGTGCAGCCGCTGATCGACGCGGTGCAGGCGCTCGGGCTGCCGTTGCTGCGCCTGCCGGGCGTCGAGGCCGACGACGTGATCGGCACGCTCGCGACCCGCGCCGCCGCGAGCGGGCTCGACGTGCTGATCTCGACCGGCGACAAGGACATGGCCCAGCTGGTCGACGAGCGCATCACGCTCGTGAACACCATGACGAACTCCTCGCTCGACCGCGCCGGCGTGAAGGTGAAGTTCGACGTCTACCCCGAGCAGATCGTCGATTACCTCGCGCTGGTCGGCGACAGCTCGGACAACATCCCGGGCGTGCCGAAGGTGGGGCCGAAGACGGCCGCCAAGTGGCTGGGCGAGTACACGACGCTCGACAACCTGCTCGCGCACCAGGACAGGATCGAGGGCAAGGTCGGCGAGAGCCTGCGCGCCCACCTCGCCGAGCTGGCGCTCTCGCGGCGCCTCGCGACGATCGACTGCAACCTCGAGTTGCCGGTCGCGGTCGACGACCTGCGCCGCGGCGAGCCGCAGGTCGAAACCCTGCGCGAGATCTACCGGCGCCTCGAACTGCGCGCGCTGCTGCGCCAGCTCGAGGGGGGCGGCGCGGCGCCGACCGCGGCCCCGGCCGACGCCGTTGCCACCCCTGCCGCGGACCCGCCGAAGGCCACCGCGCCCGCCGTCGAGCGCCGCTACGACTGCGTACTGACGGAGGCGCAGTTCGCGCACTGGCTGAAGGACCTGCAGCAGGCGGAGCTGGTCGCGTTCGACACCGAGACGACCTCACTGGACTACATGCAGGCGGAGATCGTCGGCGTCTCGTTCAGCATCGAGCCCGGCCGGGCGGCCTACGTGCCGCTCGCGCACACGTATGCGGGCGCGCCCGAGCAGCTGAATCGCGAGGAGATCCTGGCGCGCCTCAAGCCGCTGCTCGAGGATCCGGCGCGCGCCAAGCTCGGCCACCACCTCAAGTACGACGCGCACGTGCTGCGCAACCACGGCATCGAGCTCGCCGGCATGCAGTACGACTCGATGCTCGAGTCGTACGTGCTCAACAGCACCGCGACGCGCCACGACCTCGACTCGACGGCGCTCAAGTACCTCGGCGTCGAGACCATCCACTACGAGGACGTGGCGGGCAAGGGCGCGAAGCAACTCTCGTTCAACGACGTGCCGGTGGACCGGGCGGCGGAGTATTCGGCCGAGGATTCCGACGTCGCGCTGCGCCTGCACCGCGCGCTGTGGCCGCAGCTCGAAGCCATCCCCGCGCTCGCGAATCTGTACCGCGAGATCGAGCAGCCGCTGGTGCCGGTGCTGCTCGACATGGAGCACCTCGGCGTGCT
>JBPOHK010000145.1:0-13757 GCA_052035645.1 Pseudomonadota bacterium | reverse complement strand
CTCGCAGCCGTCGTGTCGGCGTTTGGTCCGGACATTCTCGGCCCCGATGGCCAGCTCGACCGGCGCCAGCTGCGCGAGCGGATTTTCGCCGACCGGGCCGCCCGGGGCCGGCTGGAGGCGATCCTGCACCCGGCCATCCGCCAGGAGATGGAACGCCAGTCGCGGGCGGCGGGCGGGCCCTACCAGTTGCTGGTCATTCCCCTGCTGGCCGAGGGCGGACGCCGCGATCACGTCGACCGCGTGCTGCTCGTCGACGTCCCCGAGGCCGTGCAGGTCGAGCGACTCATGCAGCGCGACGGGGTCGGCCGGGAGCAGGCCCTCGCCTCGCTCGCCGCGCAGGCCAGCCGCGGGCAGCGGCAGGCCCTGGCCGACGACGTGGTGGTCAACTCGGGGCGGGTCGAGGACCTCGAGCCCCAGGTCGCGCGCCTGCACGAGACCTACCTCACACTCTGTGCCGGGTTGTGCCCCCAATCCCCGGTAACGCACAATAACGGGTCATGAGCGCCAACGAGGTCGCAATGCCCTCGGCGGATGTCGCCCCGCGCGTCATCGCCTACGAGCAGCCGCTGAACGAGCGGATGCGCAACTTCCTGCGCCTCGACTTCCTGTACCAGCAGGCCGTCCATCACCACACCAAGCCCGACGCGTGGTCGACGCGCGCGGCGGTGTCGGCGCTGCTCGAGATCCTCGCGATCACCCAGCGGGGCGACGTGCGCGGCGAAGTGCTGAAGGAACTCGAGCGGCAGATGGCGCAGCTCTCGACCTACACCACGCGCCCCGGCGTCGACGCGCAGCGGCTGCGCATCCTGCTCACCAAGCTGCACCGCATGCGCGAGGAACTGAGTTCGATCGGCGCACTGTTCATGCAGAAGCTGCGCGACTCCGAGTTCCTGAACGCGGTGAAGCACCGCAGCACGATCCCGGGCGGCACCTGCGAGTTCGACCTGCCGGACTACACGCACTGGCTCAACCAGCCGGACGAGGTGCGCGGCGCGGATTTCGCGCACTGGCTCGCCATCATCCGCCCGCTCGGCGACGCCGTGTCGGAACTGCTTTGGATGACCCGCGAGCAGGGTCGCTCGCGCCCCGAGGTCGCCGCCGGCGGAATCTTCCACCTCACGCTCGACCGCGACGTGCCGGTGCAGCTCATCCGAATCTCGCTGCCGCACGGCACCGAGATTTATCCCGAGATCAGCGGCAGCCACTACCGCGTGAGCGTGCGCTTCCTCGTCTGGCAGGACGCCGCGACCCATCCGCTGCAGACCACCGACGACGTGCCGTTCACGCTCTCGCTCTGCACCTGATCCGCCGATGGCCACCGTCGCCTGCCCCACCTGCCAGCGGCCCGTGCAGTGGTCGGAGGCGTCGCCGTGGCGCCCGTTCTGCAGCGAACGCTGCAAGCTCCTCGACCTCGGCGCGTGGATGAGCGAGCAGCGCGCGATTCCCGGCGAGGAACTGCCGGCGTCGGCGGAGACGGAAACGCCCCCCGGTTCGCCGCAGCGGCACTGAATTCGCCCGGGCGCCGGGCCGTGGCGCGGCCCGCACCGGTCAGTGCGAATCCTTCCCGAAGTAGAAGGCGTACTCGGCACCCAGCGCGTGCAGCGCCGGGTCCTGTGCGGCACGCGCGACGAACTCGTCCGCGGTCGACAGCACCCACGCCAGCCCGTCCTCGCCGAGGCCGTAGGTCGCGTCGTTCTGGTTGGCCCAGATGTTCACGGCGCGGGTGAAGGATCGCTGGTACTCGTAGCGCGACACTTCCTTGCCGTTCACGCGCACCTCGTAGGTGAGCACGAGGTTGTTGTTGGTGACCACGGGCAGCAGGCCGAGCGTGCTGCCGGCCCAGATCGCCGACAGCAGGCCCGCCGCCTGGCCGCCGGCCGTGGGGATCAGGCTGTGCGAGACGCGCAGCTGGATGGGGCTGCCGACGAGTTCCTTCTCGGCGCGCGCGAAGGTGGCGGAGGCCTTCACCTTCGCGAACAGCTCGTTGCCGGCGACCGACGCGTAGAAGTTCATCGGCGGGAGCGCGCCCGCGGCCGGTGCCGCCGCCTGCACCGGCGGGGCGACGGGCATTTCGACGACGACGGGCGCCGGCGGATCGGCGGCCTGGGCCGACGCCAGCACGGCCAGCAGGCCGGTCAGCACGGACAGCATCGGTCGCAGCATGGCGGGCGTCCTCACTGGTAGCAGCTCAGCTGGACCACCGCGGCCAGCGCCGCGTCGTTGGCCTGCTGCATCGAACCGTTCGTGCGCGGCTCGACCTCGGTGAACGCGACGTTCTCACGCCGCAGGAACGCCGCCGCGTACTTTGCGTCGAGCGCGAAGTTCACGTTCTGCGGCAGCAGGCCCTGGTTCACCAGCGCCGCCACGTTGAGCGTGCTGACGGTGACGCCGAGCAGTTCGCCGCCGTCGGACACCACCGGCCCGCCGCTCGAACCCGGCTGGATCGGCGCCGAGAACTGGAACAGCCCGACCGAGCCCTTCAGGCCGGCCCGCGCGCTGACGTTGCCGCGCGTCAGGTTCGGCGAGGTCGCGAGCAGGCCGGACAGCGGGAACCCCACGTTGGTGACGGCCTCCCCGAGCACCAGCGACTGCTCCCTGCGCAGCGGCAGCGCCACGGCGTTCTCGCGGCCCGAATCGACCACCGCGAGGTCGAGCAGGCTGCTCTCGACGCGGCGGGTCACGGGAAACGTCGCACCGTCCTTCTGCGCCTCGATCACCACGCAGTCGCGCAGCACGTGCGCCGCCGTGAGCATCTGCCCGGCCGCATTGACGTAGAAGCCCGTGCCGGTGCTCACCGGCGCGTCGCGCCGCACCAGGATCGCCGGCGCGATCGTCGCGACCTCGCCGCTCGCGGGATACTTCGCGGCCGAGGGCGCGAGTTCGCGCAGCACGTCGACGAGCACCATCTGCATGGCCTTGTAGGTGACCGCGCGGATGGAGGCCGTGTTGGCCGAGATGCGCGCCGTCTGCACCTGCGAGCCCTCGCGCAGCTGCTGGCCGGCCGGGTCGTACACGCGGTACTTCAGCTCGAGGCGCATCACGCCGGCGGCCACGCTCCACAGCGGGTGGGCCGCGATCAGCAACCCGTACCGCCCGGTGCCTCCCGGCGCGGCCGCGATCGTCTGCGGGAACAGCTTCACCGCGACCTCGCTGCGCGCCTCCTGCAGCGCGCGACCCGGCTCGACCCACAGCCCGAGCGACTGCACGTAACTGCGCGAATTCAGCTCGACGGCCGGGAAGTAGATGGCGAGCGAAGTGTCGTTCGGCACCGCCACGTCCTTCGGGAGCGTGACGCCGCGCGGCAGCAGCGGATCCTGGCGGGTGGCGGCTTCGGCGCCCGCCAGCGCGAGGCAGCCCAGGGCGAGTGCCCAGCCGGCGCGCCGCGGCGCCCGTTTCTTGGAAGGTTCCAGGATCGTGCTCCCGTCAGGTGGTTGCGCGCGATGCTATTCGATGCGTCGCGGCGGCCGCAAACCGGCGATCCACCGACGTCGCAAGCCTACGCGCCGGGCGCCGGCCGGCCCGCCAGAGCGGCGACGATGGGCTGGTCGGCCTCCAGGATGTCGTGCTGCGCCAGCTCCGCCGGCGAAACCCAGCACAGGGCCTGGCCGTCGAGGCCGCGCGGCTCGCCGCGCCAGTCGGTGACGACCCACATGTCCAGCCAGACGGTGCGGCCCGGGTACTCGACGGCGTAGCGCATCAGCGGCTCGGCCGCGCGGGCTTCGACGCCCAGCTCCTCGCGCAGCTCGCGCACCAGCGCGTCGAACGCCGACTCGCCCGCGTGCCGCTTGCCGCCCGGGAACTCCCAGCGGCCCGCCAGTGCCTTGCCGGGAGGCCGCTGGGCGATGAGGACGCGACCGGCCGCGTCGTACAGGGCGCCGGCGACGACCTCGATGACCGGCGCGTCGCTCAACCGTGCTCGAGCCGGCCGTGGCAGTGCTTGTACTTGCGGCCCGAGCCGCAGGGACAGAGCTCGTTGCGGCCGACCTTGCGGCCGTCGCGCACGACGGGCACCAGCTGCTCCGGCCCGCTCGGCGCTCCGCCGACCGGCGCAGCGCCGGCCGACGCGGGCGCACCGGCGCCGCCTGCGGCCGGCGCCTCGTCTGCGGAGATCGCCGACTGCGGCGCCGCGTGCTGCATCTGCAGCCGCCGCGCCAGCGCCGCCTCGCGCTCGCGCTGCTGGGCCTCGATCTCGGCCTCGGTGCGCACCTGCAGGCGCGAGAGCAGCGAGATCGTGTCGCCCTTGATGCGGTCGAGCAGCGCGCCGAACAGCTCGAAGGCCTCGCGCTTGTACTCCTGCTTCGGGTTCTTCTGCGCGTACGCGCGCAGGTGGATGCCCTGGCGCAGGTAGTCCATCGCCGCGAGGTGCTCGCGCCAGTGCCGGTCGAGCTCCTGCAGCATCACGGCCTTCTCGAGGTGGCGCATCACCGGCGGGCCGACCGACTCGACCTTCGCCTGGTAGGCCTGCTCGACGGCATCGACCACCCGCTGGCGCAGGCCCGCCTCGGCGAGGCCGTGGTCGGCCTCGAGCCACTGCTGCGGCTGGATCTCCACGTTGTAGTCGCGCGCGACCGCCTCGGCCAGGCCCGTGAGGTTCCACTCCTCCTCGGGGCTCTCGCGCGGGACGTACGTGTCGACAAGGTTGTTCACGACCTCCGCGCGGATGCCGACGACCGAGTCGGCGATGTCCTCGGCCGCCATCAGCTCGGTGCGCTGCTGGTAGATGACCTTGCGCTGGTCGTTGGCGACGTCGTCGTACTCGAGCAGGTTCTTGCGCAGGTCGAAGTTGTAGGCTTCCACCTTGCGCTGCGCGCGCTCGATCTGCCGCGACAGCATGCGGCTCTCGATGACCTCGCCTTCCTTCATGCCGGCGGTCGTGAGCCAGCGCTTGGTGCGCTCCGGGTCGCCGAAGATGCGCATCAGGTTGTCTTCGAGCGAGAGGTAGAAGCGGCTCGAGCCCGGGTCGCCCTGTCGGCCCGAGCGGCCGCGCAGCTGGTTGTCGATGCGCCGGGACTCGTGGCGCTCGGTGCCGATGATGTGCAGGCCGCCGGCCGCGACCACTTCCTCGTGGCGCTTCTTCCAGTCGGCCTCGACCCCCGCACGGGTCGCCGCGTCGACCTCGCCGAGCTGCTCGAGCTCGACCTTGAGGCTGCCGCCGAGCACGATGTCCGTGCCGCGGCCCGCCATGTTGGTCGCGATGGTGATCGCGCCGGGGCGGCCCGCCTGGGCGACGATGAGCGCCTCGCGCTCGTGCTGCTTGGCGTTCAGCACCTCGTGCGGGATGCCGTGCTTCCCGAGCAGGCCCGAGAGGAACTCCGAGGTCTCGACCGAGGTGGTGCCGACCAGCGCGGGCTGGCGGCGCTTCGCGCAGTCGCGGATGTCCTCGATGATGGCCTCGTACTTGTCCTTCTGCGTGAGGTAGACGAGGTCCGCCTCGTCCTTGCGCACCATCGGCTTGTGGGTCGGGATGACCACGACCTCGAGTCCGTAGATCTGCTGGAACTCGAACGCCTCGGTGTCCGCGGTGCCGGTCATGCCCGAGAGCTTGCCGTACATGCGGAAGTAGTTCTGGAAGGTGATCGAGGCGACCGTCTGGTTCTCCTCGCGCACCCGCACGCCTTCCTTGGCCTCGACCGCCTGGTGCAGGCCGTCGGACCAGCGCCGGCCCGGCATGGTGCGGCCGGTGAACTCGTCGACGATGATCACCTCGCCGTTGCGCACGATGTACTCGACGTCGCGGTTGTAGAGCGCGTGGGCGCGCAGAGCGGCGTTGAGGTGGTGCATCAGGCGGATGTTGGCCGGATCGTAGAGGCTCTGGCCCTCCTGCAGCAGGCCGGCCTGCAGGAACAGGTCCTCGACGTGCTCGTGGCCCTCGTCGGAGAGGTGGACCTGCTTGCCCTTCTCGTCGGCCCAGTAGTCGCCGGCGCCCTCTTCCTCGGCCTGGCGCTTCAGGCGCGGCACCAGCTCGTTGATCTTCAGGTAGAGCTCGGTGCTCTCCTCGGCCGGGCCGGAGATGATCAGCGGCGTGCGCGCCTCGTCGATCAGGATCGAGTCGACCTCGTCCACGATCGCGTAGGCGAGCTCGCGCTGCATGCGGTCCTCGATCCGGAACGCGAGGTTGTCGCGCAGGTAGTCGAAGCCGAACTCGTTGTTGGTGCCGTAGGTGATGTCGGCCGAGTAGGCCGCGCGCTTCTCCTCGGTGCTCTGCCCGGACTTGACCACGCCCACGGTCATGCCGAGGAAGCGGTAGATCGGGCCCATCCAGTCGGCGTCGCGCTGGGCGAGGTACTCGTTCACCGTGACGACGTGCGTGCCCTTGCCGGCCAGCGCGTTCAGGTAGGCGGCGAGCGTCGCGACCAGCGTCTTGCCCTCACCCGTGCGCATCTCGGCGATCTTGCCGGCGTTGAGGACCATGCCGCCGATCATCTGCACGTCGAAGTGCCGCAGTCCGAGCGTGCGCTTGGACGCCTCGCGCACCACGGCGAAGGCCTCCGGGAGGACGTCATCGAGGGTCTTGCCGGCCGCGAGCTGCTCGCGGAACTGGCGCGTCCGGTCGGCGAGCGCCTCGTCGGAGAGCGCCTGGAGGGACGCTTCGAGCGCATTGATCCTGCGGACGACGGCGTTGTACTGGGCGACCAGCCGCTGGTTGCGGCTGCCGAAAATGCTGGTAAGCCAATTGGCCACGGGGGCTCCGGGGTCGGGCGCCTGGGTGAAAGGCGGGGATTTTACAGGAAGCGGGCGCTCGCTGAGGTTCGCGGATGGACCGGGGCGGCGGGCTGGAGTTCAGCCCAGCCACCACCATTGGGCGGGGGGCCGCGATCTTCAAGGGGCGGGCCCCGCGGGCCCCGCGGCGGGCGTGCCTGGGCTCAGGGCCCCTGCAGGTAGCGCGTCGGGTTCAGCACCTTGCCGTCCTTCTCCACCTCGAAGTGCACGTGCGTGCCGGTGGAGCGTCCGGTGCTGCCGATGACCGCGATCGCCTGGTTGCGCTCGACGCTCTGTCCGGTGCGCACGAGGTTGCGCGCGTTGTGCCCGTAGCGCGTCAGGTGGCCGGAGCTGTGCTGGATCTCGACCACGTTGCCGTAGCCGTTCTTGTAACCCGAGAACACGACGACGCCCGCCCCGACGGCGAGCACCTTGCTGCCCGGCACGCCCGCGAAATCGACGCCGGCGTGGAAGGCGCCGTGGCCGGTGATCGGGTCCGTGCGGTAGCCGAAGTGCGAGGAAATCCACCCGCCGATGAGCGGCAGGCCGCCCGGCAGCATCCGCTGCCCGAGCTGGCGCGAGGCGAGCAGGCTCTCGAGCGCCATCAGCTGGCGCTCGCGGTCGTCGACCTGCGCCTGCAGCGAGGCGAGCGACTGCTCGAGCTCCGGCACCTGGGCCGAGCCGTCCGCCGTCGCGACGCGCTGCTCTGGACCGCCCGCCGGCGGCGGCTTGTCGAAATCGAACTCGCCCCGGTCGAGCCCGGCGAGATCGGTGAGACGCCGGCCGAGGGCGTCGAGGCGGATCAGCTGCGCGTTCAGCGTGCCGACGCGCGTCGCGAGCGCGTCGACCTTGCCGTCGATCTGGCCGCGGGCGGCGACGATCTCCTGCTGCTGTTCCGCGAGGGCGCGGGCGAATTCGCGGTTCTGCGCGGAGTTCGCGAGCACGAAGCGCCCGAGCACGATGCCGAGGACGAACACGGCCGCCACGAACAGCAGCAGGCCGCCGCCGGCCACGAGCAGTGTGCGGGGCTGGGTCAGGTCGATGTGGCGGGCGCGGGCGCCGCGGCCTGATAGGATCTGGAGCTGCATCTCGACTCGTTTCCCTCTCGGCAGCCGGCGGATCATCCACGCCTCGTGCGCCCCGCGGGGAGCACCGTGTCACGAAAGTCCGATCGCTGAGCGGGGCCTCTTGTTGAGAGGGCCCTGTTCGCGCCAGGCTGCAAAGTCAGTCGCCGGGACGGCTGGCGCTGGACCCGCCCGGCCGTCGGTCGGCAGACTATGGACGAATCGCCCGGGCGTCGCAACGAAAAGCGGCTTTTGTAAATAAATAGTTCACAATGTCGGACCCGCTCAAACCGCTCTTCGGCCGGCCCATGCCGGCCCTGGAGGCCCTCTCCCGGAAGGCCTCGGCGGCCCGCTCGCTGACCGAGCGGGTCCGCGGGCAACTGCCGGACGCCGTGCGACCCCACGTGCTGTCCGCGAGCCGTCGCGACGCCGACCTCGTGGTGATCGTGGATTCGGCCGCGTGGTCCGCCCGGGTGCGCTACGCCGGGCGACGCCTGAAGGCGCAGCTCGAGGCCGGCGGCGAGCCGGCGATCGGGGCGGTACGGGTCAAGGTGCGCGGCGCCGCGGGCGGCGGCTGAGCCGTGCGTCAGGCGGTGGCGGCGGCCGCCGACAGATAGGAAATCGGCGCGTTTTCCGGCGCGTCGAAGGTCACTTCCTCCCACGCGCTGCGGTCGTCGATCAGCGCGCGCAGCACGCGGTTGTTGAGGCCGTGGCCCGACTTGTAGCCGCTGTACTCGCCGATCAGGCTGTGCCCGAGCAGGTACAGGTCGCCGATCGCGTCGAGGATCTTGTGCTTCACGAACTCGTCCTCGTAGCGCAGGCCGTCCTCGTTGAGGATGCGGTAGTCGTCGAGCACGATCGCGTTGTCGAGGTTGCCGCCGAGCCCGAGGTTGCGCGAGCGCATGTACTCGAGGTCGCGCATGAAGCCGAAGGTGCGCGCCCGGCTGATCTCGCGCAGGAATGCCGAGGTCGAGAACTCCATGGTGGCGGTCTGCGAGCGCCGCTTGAACACCGGGTGGTCGAACTCGATTTCGAAGTTCACCTTGAAACCGTCGTACGGCTGGAAGCGCGCCCACTTGTCGCCGTCGCGCACCTCGACCGGCTTCTTGACGCGCACGAACCGCTTCGGGGCGTTCTGCTCCTCGATCCCGGCGGACTGCAGCAGGAAGACGAACGGACCGGCGCTGCCGTCCATGATCGGCACTTCGCCCGCGCTCAGTTCGACCACGAGGTTGTCGATGCCGAGGCCCGCCAGCGCGGACATCAGGTGCTCGACGGTCGAGACGCGGGCGTTACCGTAGACCAGCGAGGTGCCGAGCGTGGTCTCGCCGACGTTGTGCGCCTGGGCCGGGATGTCGGCGGGCTCGTCGAGGTCGGTGCGGCGGAAGACGATTCCCGTGTTCGGCGGCGCCGGGCGCAGCACCATCAGGACCTTGCGGCCCGTGTGCAGGCCGACTCCCGTGGCCCGGATCGAATTCCTGAGGGTGCGCTGCTGCAACATGCCTTCCCGCCCAAAATCGGCCGCGCAGTCTATCACAGGCGGCCGAGTGAACCTAAATTACTGATTTGCCGGCATTTACCGACATTCCGGACTCACTCCGGAACCCGTCCGGCGAGGATCTTGCGGGCCAGGCTGTCGCGGTGGACCTCGCTCGGCCCGTCGTAGATCCGGAAGCCGCGGATGTCCTTGTAGATGCGGCTGACGACCGCTTCGTCGGTCACGCCCTGCCCGCCCATCACCTGGACGCAGCGGTCGACCACGCGGCAGACGGCCTCGGACACCAGCACCTTGGCGCGGCTCGACTCGTAGTTGCCGCGCTCGCCCCGGTCGAGCACCCAGGCGCAGTGGCGGATGACCAGACGGGCCACGTGCAGGTCCATCTCGTTGTCCGCCAGCATGAAGCCGACGCCCTGGTGCTCGCCCAAAGCCTTGCCGAAGGACTGCCGCGTGCGCGCGTAGCCGACCGCGACGTCGTGCGCGCGGCGGGCCTGGCCGAGCCAGCGCATGCAGTGGGTGAGCCGCGCCGGCGCGAGGCGCACCTGCGCGTAGCGGAAGCCCTTGCCGATCTCGCCCAGCACGTCCGTCGCCGGCACGCGCAGGTCCTCGAAGGCGACCACGCCGTGGCCGCCGGTGAAGCAGCTGTCCATGGAGTCCATCAGGCGCACGAGGCGGATGCCGGGGCGGTCCACGTCCGAGAGGAACATGGTGGCCGTGCCGTCCTCCATGCGCGCCATGATGATGGCGAATGCGGCGTGCTCGGCACCGGTGATGAACCACTTGGTGCCGTTGATGACGTAGTGGTCGCCGTCGCGGACGGCGGTGGTGTTCAGCATCGACGGGTCGGCGCCCGCGCCGGGAGCGGGCTCCGTCATGCAGAAGATGGAGCGCGTGCGCCCGGCCACCAGCGGCGCGAGCCAGCGCTGCTTGTGCGCCGGCGAGGCCACGGCCTCCATGAGGTGGATGTTGCCTTCGTCGGGCGCGTGGATGTTCAGCGCCACGGGACCGAGGTGGGAATAGCCCGCCTCCTCGAACACCGCCGCCTTGGCGACGTGCGAGAGGCCGAGCCCGCCCAGTTCGGTCGAGGCATGGGGCGTCAGCAGGCCCGCGCGGCGCGCGTGCCCGACGAGTTCGGCGCGCAGCGCCTCGGTCGGGCCGTGCGGCGTCTGACGCGGGTCTCTTTCATAGGGAACGACGGTCTCGGCGATGAAGCTGCGGGTGCGCAGCTGCAGTTCGCGGGTCGTCGCGTCGAGGGCGAAGTCCATGGCGGCGGAGCCTCGTGGGGAACCCGGTGCCGGAGCAGACACCGGGTTCCCGCTCGGTCACGGTCGGTGGTCGATCAGTCGGCCTGGCGGCGCAGGAACGCCGGGATGTCCAGGTAGGAGTCGTCCGAGGCATCCGGGCGCACGTCGTCGCCGACCGCACGGGGCCGGCGGCGCATGTGCGCGGGCGTGTCGAAGTCCGAATAGACGCCCGTGTCCACGGCGCGCCGACGGTTGTTGTTCGCCACGACCTCGACCTTCGGCTGGCTGCCCGAGGGCACCGCACGCAGGGCGGCCTGGCGGCCGATGCCCGTCGCCACCACGGTGACGCGGATCTGGTCGGTCATCTCCGGGTCGATGACGTAGCCGACCACGACCGTCGCGTCCTCGGACGCGTACTGCTTCACGGTGTCGCCCACGACGTGGAACTCGCTGGTGCGCAGGTCCATGCCGGCGGTGACGTTGATCAGCAGGCCGTGCGCGCCGGAGAGGTTGACGTCCTCGAGCAGCGGGCTCGAGATCGCGGCCTCGGCGGCGGCGCGGGCGCGGTTCTCGCCGGTGGCGGCGCCGGAGCCCATCATCGCCATGCCGGTCTCGGCCATCACCGTGCGCACGTCGGCGAAGTCGACGTTGATCAGGCCCGGGCGGGTGATCAGCTCGGCGATGCCCTGCACGGCGCCCTGCAGCACCTGGTTGGCCGAGCGGAACGCGTCGAGCAACGTGGTGTCGCCGCCGAGCACCGTGAGCAGCTTCTGGTTCGGGATGGTGATCAGCGAGTCGACGTGCTTGCCGAGCTCGTTGATGCCCTGCTCGGCGAGCGTGAGGCGCTTGTTGCCCTCCATCTCGAACGGCTTGGTGACCACGGCGACGGTGAGGATGCCGAGTTCCTTCGCGACCTGCGCGACGACCGGCGCGGCGCCCGTGCCGGTGCCGCCGCCCATGCCGGCGGTGATGAAGATCATGTCCGAGCCGTCGATCAGGTCGACGATGCGGTCGCGGTCCTCCATCGCGGCCTGGCGGCCGACCTCGGGGTCGGCGCCCGCGCCGAGGCCCTTGGTGATGTTCTGGCCGATCTGCAGGCTCATCTTCACCTTGGAGTGCTTGAGCGCCTGCGAGTCGGTGTTGATGCAGATGAAGTCGACCCCTTCGATGCCGGAATTGACCATGTGGGTCACCGCGTTGCCGCCGCCGCCGCCGACGCCGACGACCTTGATGACCGCCCCCTGGTTCTCCGAGTCTGCGAGTACGAACATGGTTTGCTGCTCCGATGGAAAGTGTGGAAAGACCGATGACCGATGACGAAGAAAATCCCTTGCCCCGCGAACGCCGCCCCGCGGCGCCTCAGAAATTGCCCTTGAACCAATCCCGCATGCGATCGATGACGCCGCGCGCGCTGCTCGTGACCGGCGAGGAGCGGCCGCTGCGCACGTAGTTCTCGCGCCCGAACAGCAGCAGCCCGACGCCCGTGGCGTGGATCGGGTTGCGCACGACGTCGACCAGCCCGGTCACGCCCTGCGGGATGCCGAGCCGCACCGGCGCGTGGAAGACCTCTTCGGCCAGCTCGATGACGCCTTCCATCTTGGCGCTGCCGCCGGTGATGACGACGCCCGCGGCGATGAGCTGGTCGAAGCCCGCGCGGCGCAGTTCCTCGCGCACCAGCGCGAAGAGCTCCTCGTAGCGCGGCTCCACCACCTCGGCGAGGGTCTGGCGGGCGAGGCGGCGCGGCGGCCGGTCGCCGACGCTCGGCACCTCGATCGTCTCGTCCGGGTTGGCGAGCTGCGACAGGGCGCAGGCGTACTTGACCTTGATCTCCTCGGCGTGGTGCGTCGGCGTGCGCAGGCTCACCGCGATGTCGTTGGTGACCTGGTCGCCGGCGATCGGGATCACCGCCGTGTGGCGGATCGCGCCGCCCGAGAAGACCGCGATGTCGGTGGTGCCGCCGCCGATGTCGACCAGGCACACGCCGAGCTCCTTCTCGTCGTCCGCCAGGGTCGAGTAGCTCGAGGCCAGCTGCTCGAGCACGATGTCCTCGACCTCGAGGCCGCAGCGCTGCACGCACTTGACGATGTTCTGGGCCGCGCTCTCCGCGCCGGTGACGATGTGCACCTTGGCCTCGAGGCGCACGCCGGACATGCCGATCGGCTCGCGGATGCCCTCCTGCGCGTCGATGATGAATTCCTGCGGCAGGATGTGCAGGATCTTCTGGTCGGCCGGGATCGCCACCGCGCGCGCCGCGTCGATGACGCGGTCGACGTCGCCGGCCGCCACTTCCTTGTCGCGGATCGCGACGATGCCGTGCGAGTTGAGGCTGCGCACGTGGCTGCCCGCGATGCCCGCGAACACCGAGTGGATCTCGCACCCCGCCATCAGCTCGGCCTCCTCGACCGCGCGCTGGATCGACTGCACGGTCGAGTCGATGTTGACCACCACGCCCTTCTTCAGGCCGCGCGACGGGTGCGAACCGAGGCCGACGACCTCGATCGCGCCGGCGGCCGTCAGCTCGCCGACGATCGCCACCACCTTCGAGGTGCCGATGTCGAGGCCGACGATGAGGTTCCTCTCTGGTTTCCTAGGCATCGGGTGTCGCGTCCTCCTGCGGGGCGACGGCCAGGGCGGAGCTCTTGTTCCAGCCCACGCTGAATCCGTTGGTGTAGCGCATGTCCACGTAGTCGATCTCCGCGGCCCGCTTGGCCACCATCGGGCTCGCGAGCCGGACGAACCGGTCGAGCCGGTCGGTGACGGCCGAGCGGCCGAGGCGAACGATGAGTCCGTTGCCGAGCTGAAGTTCCCAGGCGCCGCGCTCGTCGAGGCGCACGCCCGTGAGGCGCAGTCCCGCCTCGACCAGCCGGCCCTGGGCCTCCAGGTAGAGCTGCGCGACGGCCGACTCGCTGCCGTCCGGGCCCTGCAGCAGCGGCAGTTCGGGCGGCACGAAGCGCGCATTGCGGATGAAGAGCTCGCCGCGCGCGTTCAGCAGCCCGCCGTCGTTCCAGCGCGCCGCCGCCACCTGCTCGACCACGGCGACGCGCAGCGTGTCCGGCCACTGGCGGCTGACCACCGCGCCGTCGACCCAGTCGATCCGCTCGATCCGCGCGCGGACCCGGTCGAGGTCGACCGAGACCATTCCGCCGCGCGCGACCTCGGTCACCGCGCTCTCGATCTCCGGCGGCGACACCCGCTGGAAGGCGCCTTCCACCCGCACGTGGCGCACGGGCCGGTCGAGCGCCTGGTACACGA
>JBPOHK010000037.1:0-5393 GCA_052035645.1 Pseudomonadota bacterium | reverse complement strand
TCCGCCTGCACGGCCGGGTGCGCGGGGGCGGTCTTCGCCGCCGCGGCCACGTTGGCGACGCGGGGGCCTACCCCGGCCCGCAACGCCGGCGCCAGCACCGGGAAGTGCGTGCAGCCGAGCACCAGCGTGTCGGGCGCATCGGCGCCGGCGGCGAACAGTTCGTCGAGGTAGCGGTGCGCGACCGCCTCCACCACCGGTCCCTCGGTCCAGCCCTCCTCGGCCAGCGCGACGAACAGCGGACAGGCGCGCGCCGTCACCGTGGCGGTCGGCAGCCGGCGCGCGATGGCGCGCTGGTAGGCGCCGCCGCGCACGGTGCTCTCGGTGGCGAGCACGGCGATGCGACCGCCGTGCGTGGCGCGGCACGCGGCCGCCGCGCCGGGTTCGAGCACGCCGAGCACCGGCAGCGGCGCGAACTCCTGCGCCAGCACGTCGAGCGCGACCGCCGACGCCGTGTTGCAGGCGATCACCAGGCACTTCACGCCGCGGCCGACCAGCAGCCGCGCGGCCTGCAGCGCATAGCGGCGGATCGACTCCGGGCTCTTGGTGCCGTAGGGCAGCCGCGCGGTGTCGCCCAGGTACAGGAAGCTCTCGGTCGGCAGCGTGCGCAGCAGTGCGCGCAGCACGGTGAGGCCGCCCACGCCGGAGTCGAACACGCCGATGGGCGCATGCACGTCGGTGCCGGATTGAGACTGCATGTCAACGCTGACCGGTGGACGGGATGCGTCGAGCATACCGCAGGCACACGCGACATAACGCGCGGCGCGGCGTACCCCTTCCCTGCGCGCGCAGTCCGTGCATAATTGCGGGCGTACCCGCGGCGCCGGACAACGACTAGAACAAGGCCTTGGAACGCAGACTCACAACCCGTCACCGCGCCCGCACGTCCGTCTACGTGCTGCTGCCGGGCAACCGGCGGCGCCTGTGCCGCGCGCGCAACCTGAGCGCCACCGGCGTGTTCGTCGAGACCGGCGACATGGGCTTGCGCAAGGGCCAGACCGTCGAGCTCGCTTTCGCGATCACCCTCGGCACCGTGACCAAGATCCACCGCCGCACCGCGGTCGTGGCCCACGTCTCGCGCGGCGGCACGGGCCTGATGATGGACAGCCACCACGGCTGAGCGCATTGCCGCCGGATCGGCGGCAACTCCCTGTCCGGTAGGGAATTCTGCGGATTCGACTGCGCCGGCCGCCCCGTAAGGTGAGGGTGGAGCGGCGCCGCGCAGGCACGCAACGCACGAACCAGGCACTTCGCGCGGCGCAACCAGCGCCATGTCGAATGCGCAGCACGACATCCCGGTCGCCGACGCGATGAATCGCGTCCTCGACGTCGAGCGCGAAGCCGCCGACGCCATCCTCGCCGCCCAGTCCGACGCCGAGTCGCTGCTGCGCGTCGCGCGCGAGACACGCCGGCGCATCCTCGACCGCGCACGCGACCGCGCCTCGCGCCTGCACGTGCGCGCCCAGGCGCAGCTCGAGGAAGCGCTCGCGCGTCTCGAGGCCGGCTCCGCGGGCGGCGGCCTGCCCGACGAATCCCCCGACACCCTCGCGGCGCGCGCGATCGCGCAACTGGCCCGCCGCCTGATCGCGAGCGAACGTGGGCGGCCCTGACTGCGCCTTCGGCTACGCGCAGGCGCGGCTGCAGGCCCGCCTCGGCGCGCGCATCGGCACCGCCGACTGGCAGCGACTGCACGGCGCGCGCGAGCTCGGCGCACTGCTGCAGCTCGCCGGCGCCACGCCGCTCGCGCCCTGCACGCGCGACCTCGGCGCGCACCTGCCCGTACACGTCCTCGAGTCGCGACTGCGCCAGCACTGGCTCGCGAGCGTCGACGAAGTCGCCGCGTGGCAGCCACCGCGCTGGCGCGGCGCCGTCCGCTGGCTGCGCTGGCTGCCCTACCTGCCGGCGCTCGAGAAGCTGGCGCGCGGCGGCGTGCCGCCGGAGTGGATGCGCGCCGATGCCGTGCTCGGCCCGCTGGTGGCCGAGGATCCGCGCCTGCGGGCCGAGCGCCTGCAGCGGGAGGAGTTCGCGCCGCTCGCGGACGGGTTCGCGGCCCGGCCCGACGTGAGCGCGGCGTGGTCGCGTCACTGGCGGCGGACGTGGCCCGCCGCAGGCGGGCAGGCACCGGCGCTCGAGCGGCTGCTGCACCAAGTCGCCGCGGTCCGGCGCGAGCTGCAGTCGGCCGCCCCCGGCGCCCGCTCGGCCGCGCCACTCGCCCGGCTGGAGAAGCGGCTGCTCGCGAACCTGCGCCGCCACCCGCTCACCCCGCTCGCGGCGGTGGCCTGGCTGGGCCTCGTCGGCCTCGACCTGCTGCAGCTGCGCGGCTGCGTCGCCGTGCGCGCCGTGCAGGGCGCCGGAGGCGAGGCATGAGCCTGCGTCCGCGCCTCGCCCGGTGGTTCGAGCTGCTGACCTCGCGCGAGGAGCTCGGCGCCGTGCTCGATTGCCTCGCGCACACCGGCAGCGTGCAGCTGCAGGCCTACAGCCGGTCCGAGTCCCGCCTGGCGCTGCCCGACCTGCGCCACGTGCTCGACGAGTACGAAGCCCTCGCGCGCCGCCATGCCCACGGATGGCCGCCGGCCCGGCTGCACGCGCCGGACCCGGCGCGCCCGCTGACCGAGGCGCCGCTGGCCGCGCTCGATACGCTGCGCCGCTGGGCCCGGGACGCGGACCCGGTGGTCGCCGAACTCGAGGCCGTCGTCCAGGAGCGCGAGGCCGCCGCCCTGCTCGAGCAGCTGCAGCAGGCCGGCGGCGACGCGCTGCCGCACCTCGACCGCGTCGCGGCGGCGGGGCCGGTGCTGGCGAGCCGCGTCTACCGCATGCCCGCCGGCGGGCCCGGCCTGTCGCTGCCGCCGGGCGTGATCACGCAACGACTCGCGGCCAACGACGAGGTGTTCCTCATCGCGGTCGGGCCGCGCGACGACATGGGCGAGTTCGACCAGGCGCTGACGGCGCGCAAGGCCCGGCTCGTCCCGCTGCCGGCCGACCTTCCGCGCGAACGCGCCGGGCTCGCCGGGCAGCTGGCCGGCCAGCGCAGCCGCCTCGATGCGCGCGAGCGGGCGGCCCGCGACTCGCTCGCGCACCTGGCCGAGCGGCACGGCCTCGCCGACGCGCTCGGCGAGATCTCGCTGGCGGCCTGGGTCGTCGCGCACGTCCCGGAGCTGCCGGTTACCGAGCACTTCGCCTGGGTGACCGGCTGGTGCGCCGACGGCGACGACTGCCAGCTGCGCGCGGCGCTCGAGGCGCGCGGCCTGCACTACCTGCTGCGCTTCGCCCCCACGCCCGAGGGCGAGGTACCGCCGTCGGTGCTCGCCAACCCGCGCTGGGCCCGGCCGTTCGAGGTCTTCACGCGCCTGATGGGCGTGCCGGCCGGCGGCGAGGCGGACCCGAGCGTGGTGGTCGCGCTGCTCGCGCCGCTGATGTTCGGCTTCATGTTCGGCGACGTCATGCAGGGCGCGGTCGTCGCCGTCGGCGGCTGGCTGCTCGGGCGCCGCGTGCCGGCGCTGCGCATCCTCGTGCCCGGTGGCGTCGTCGCCGTGGCATTCGGCTTCGCGTTCGGCAGCGTGTTCGCGCGCGAGGACGTCCTCGCGCCGCTGTGGCTGCACCCGCTCGAGTCGCCGCTGACCGTGCTCGGCACCGCCCTCGCCTTCGGCGCGGCGGTGATCACGCTCGGCCAGTGCCTGGACGCGGCCCAGCACGCGTGGCGCGGCGCGTTCGGCCGCTGGCTGGCCTCGCCGGCGGGCGTGCTGCTCGCCTACCTCGGCGTGGTCGGGTCGCTGCTCGATGCACGCGCGCTGTGGCTGTTGCCGGCCGGCATCGCGTGGGCGCTCGGCGGCGCGGCCCTGGTCGCGAGCCGCGACCGCGCTCTCGCCTTCGGGCAGGCCGCGGGCGACACGCTCGAGCACGTGCTGCAGCTCGCGGTGAACACCGTCTCGTTCGTGCGCGTCGGCGCGTTCGCGCTCGCGCACGCGGGACTCTCGACCGCCGTGGTCGGCATGGCCGAGGCGGCCGGGCCCGGGTACTGGCCCGTGCTGATCGTGGGCAACGCCGCGATCATCGCGCTCGAGGGCCTCGTGGTCGGCATCCAGACCACGCGACTGATCCTCTTCGAGTTCTTCATCCGCTTCCTCACCGCGCGCGGCCGGCCGTTCGAACCGCTGCCGCCGCACGCGGGCCCGTCTTCCACTGTGCCGGGGTCCACGCCATGAAACCCGCCCAACGCTGGCTGTTCGCACTGTTCGTCTTCACCGCCGCGACGGCGCTCGTCGCCACCGTGGCGCTGGTGCTGGCCGCGCCGGCGCTCGCCGCGCCGGAGGGCGCCGCGGCGGCGGCGCTCGACCCGGGCGTGCTGCGCTGGGGCTTCGCGTCCGCCGCCGTCTCGGCCGGCCTCGCCGCGCTCGGGGCCGGCTACGCCGTCGCGCAGGTCGGCACCGCGGCGCTCGGCGCGCTGGCCGAGAAGCCCGAGCTGTTCGGCCGCGTGCTCGTGCTCGTGGGTCTCGCGGAGGGCATCGCGATCTACGGCCTGATCGTCTCGATCCTGATCCTGAACCGGCTCGGCTGAGATGGCCCTCGTGGTGTACCTCGGCGACGAAGCGACCGCGGCCGCGTACCGCCTCGCCGGCGTGCGCGCCATCGCGCCCGATCCGGCCGACGCCGCGGGCGCGCTGCGGCGCGCAGCCGACGACGGGGCCGAACTGGTGCTGCTCGCCGCCCCGCTCGCCGCGCGCCTGCCGGTCGCCGTGCTGGAGGACGCGCTGCAGGGCGAGCGCCCGCTGGTGGCCATCGCGGCCGATGCCTTCGGCCGGCAGGCCCCGCCCGACCTGGCGCGCGAGGTGCGCGCCGCCCTGGGGATCGAGGCATGAACGACACCGTCAGCCTGCTGCAGGCCCAGACCGAGAACCTGCTGCGCCGCGTGGCGCGCGAGCGCGAGTCGCGCATCCTCGCCATCCGCTCGGCGGCCGAGGAGCAGGCGCACGCGATCGTCGTCCGCGCCCGCCAGGAAGCGCGGGCCCGCCTCGGACAGGCAGTGGCCGAGGAGCGTCGCCAGTTCGAGCGCGCCGTCGGCGAGAAGCGCGCTGCGCTCGACACGGCGGCGCGGCGGGCCGACCAGGGTGCCTTCCGTGCCCTGCTCGAGCAGGCCTGGCAGCGGCTGCCGCAGGCCGTCGCCGCGCTGTGGGACGATCCGTCCGCCCGCGCCGGCTGGATCGAGGCAGCCTGCGACGGTGCGGCGCTCAGCCTGCCGGCCGGCGCGGAATGCGTCGTCGAGGCCGACGCGGGCGATGCCGCGCCGGCCGCGGCCGCCGCGGCCCCCCGCCACCCCGCGGGCCACCGGGGCACGGGCCGCCGCGCCGGGCCCCGGCACGGCGCCCGACTGCGCCGCCGCCCGGGCCTGGCCGGGGGGG
>JBPOHK010000137.1:0-73332 GCA_052035645.1 Pseudomonadota bacterium | reverse complement strand
GGTCGGCCGCGCCGATCTGCACGTCCTCGAGCCGCCGGTGCAGCTGGTTCGGGGTCGGCATCAGCCGGTCGAACACCTCCATCGCCACGGGCACGAGCCCGGGGTGCGCGACCCAGGTGCCGTCGTGGCCGTCGCCGGCCTCGCGCTCCTTGTCCGCGCGGACCTTGGCGATGGCCGCGTCGTTGGCCGCCGCGTCGCCCTTGATCGGGATCTGCGCCGCCATGCCGCCCATCGCGAACGCTCCGCGGCGGTGGCAGGTCTTGATCAGCAGCTTCGAGTACGAGCGCAGGAAATGCGTCGTCATCGTGACCTGGCCGCGCTCGGGCAGCACCTTGTCCGGGTAGCGGCTGAACTTCTTGATGAAGCTGAAGATGTAGTCCCAGCGCCCGCAGTTGAGCCCGACGATGTAGTCGCGCAGCTCGTACAGGATCTCGTCCATCTCGAACGCGGCGAGGATCACCTCGATCAGCAGCGTCGCCTTGATGGTCTGCGGCGCGAGGCCGAGGCGAGCCTCGGCGGGGCGGAAGACCTCGGCCCACAGGCGCGCCTCGAGATGGCTCTCGGTCTTCGGCAGGTAGAAATAGGGGCCGGTGCCGCGCGCCTTCAGCTCGGCGTGGTTGTGGAACAGGTAGAGGCCGAAGTCGACGAACGCACCGGGCACCAGCTGCCCGTCGACACGGATGTGCTTCTCGTAGAGGTGCCAGCCGCGAGGCCGCACGAACAGCGTGGCGATGGTCGGGTTGAGCCGGTAGACCTTGCCCTCGGGGCTGGTGAACTCGATGCGCCGGGCGACGGCGTCGCGCAGGTTGATCTGGCCCTGCACCACGTTGTCCCAGGTGGGCGTCATGGAGTCTTCGCAGTCCGCCATGAACACCTTCGCACCCGAATTGAGCGCGTTGATGACCATCTTGCGCTCGGTCGGGCCGGTGATCTCGACGCGGCGGTCCTGCAGGTCGGCCGGAATGCTGGTGACGCGCCAGTCGCCCTCGCGTACGGCGCGGGTCTCGGCCAGGAAGTCGGGCAGCCTGCCGGCGTCGATCTCCTGCTGGCGGACCTCGCGGCGGGCCAGCAGTTCGGCGACCCGCGGCCCGAACTTGCGGGCCAGCTCGACCACGAAATCGAGGGCCTCGCGGGTGAGGATCGTCTCGAAGCCCGGTCGCGAGGTCGCAACGATCTCGCAGCCCGGGGGAAGGTCGAGCTTCGGCTGTGTGCTCAAGGCGTACTCCGTGACGAGGGGCCGCGTCCGGAAGGGGCCGGCGCGACCGAACCGACGGCGTGTTGCACCGCACAAAGAGAATAGACTTGGCCCCCGGCCGGATCAAGTGTGAATTTCCCCGGCCGCGGGTGCCGAAGTGCAGCTGGTCCTGTTCAACAAGCCCTACGGCGTGCTGCCCCAGTTCACGAGTCCGGACGGCCGCCCCTGCCTGCGGGACTATGTCGCACTGCAAGGCGTCTACCCGGCCGGAAGGCTCGATTTCGACAGCGAGGGGCTGATGCTGCTGACGGACTTCGGGCCCTGGCAGGCCCGCCTCAGCCAGCCGGGATCGCCGTTCGCGAAGCGCTACCGCGTCCAGGTCGAGGGCCTGCCGTCCGACCGCGACCTCGAACCGCTGCGCCGCGGCCTGGTGCTGAAGGACGGGCCGACCCGCCCGGCCGCCGCCCGGTGCATCGACGAGCCGGCCCACCTGTGGGCGCGTGTCCCGCCCATCCGGGTGCGCAAGGCGATCCCCGACCGCTGGATCGAGATCGAGCTGCACGAGGGCCGCAACCGCCAGGTCCGGCGCATGACGGCCGCGATCGGGCTGCCGACCCTGCGCCTGATCCGCTGGGCCATCGGTCCGTGGACGGTGGACGGGCTCGCGCCCGGGGAATGGCGGGCGGTGGCGGTCGCCGAAGCCGAGCGGGTGCTGGCGGCGGCCCGGCCCGTCAGACCGAGCGGGCGTTCGCCGCGATCCGCATCGCGAGCTCGAGGGCCTGCTCGTAGTTGAGGCGCGGGTCGACCTGGGTGCGGTAGGCCCGCGCCAGGTCGCCCTCGGCGAGGCCGCGGGCGCCGCCGATGCACTCGGTGACCTCCTCGCCGGTCAGCTCGAAGTGCACGCCGCCGAGGTAGCTGCCCATGGCCTTGTGCACCTGCGCCGCGGTCTCGAGCTCGTGCACGATGTTCTCGAAGCGCCGCGTCTTCACGCCCGAACTCGTCGACTCGGTATTGCCGTGCATCGGGTCGCAGATCCACAGCACCGGCACGCCGGTCGCCTGGACGGCCCTGATGAGCGCCGGCAACTGCGACTCGACGCGCGCCGCGCCGACGCGGTGGATGAGCACCAGCCGGCCGGGCTCGCGCAGCGGATTGAGCGTCTCGCACAGCCCCTGCACCCAGGCCGCGTCCATCGACGGGCCGACCTTCACGCCGACCGGATTGGCGATGCCACGGCAGTACTCGACGTGCGCGCCGTCGAGCTCGGCGGTGCGCAGGCCGATCCAGGGCAGGTGCGTCGAGAGGTTGTACCAGCGGTTCTGGCGCGGGATGAAGCGCGTCTGCGCCTGCTCGTACAGCAGGTGCAGGGCCTCGTGGCTCGCATAGAACGGGGCACGGCTCGCCTCGTGCACGCGGCTGCCGCTCATCGCCTCGAAGAAGTCGAGGGAGTCGGCGATCGACGCGGCGATCTGCCGGTACTGGTCGCGCCACGGCGAGTGGTGCACGAAGTCGAGGTCCCAGTACTCCGGGTGGTGCAGGTCGGCGAAGCCGCCGTCGATCAGCGCACGCACGAAGTTCAGGGTCAGCGCCGCCCGCTCGTAGCCCCGCAGCAGCAGCTCCGGGTCGGGGTCCCGCGCCTCGGGCGTGAACTCGGGGTGGTTGACCAGATCGCCCCGGTAGCACGGCAGGGTCACGCCGTCCCGGGTCTCGGTGTCGGCCGAGCGCGGCTTCGCGTACTGCCCGGCGAAGCGGCCGACCCGGATCACCGGCTTCTTGAGCCCGTGCAGCAGGACCAGGCTCATCTGCAGGAGGATCTTCAGCTTGCGGGCGATCTGCCCCGACTCGCAGTCCTCGAAGCTCTCGGCACAGTCGCCGCCCTGCAGGAGGAAGCGCTCGCCGCGCTGGGCCTCGGCGATCTGGCGCTTGAGCGCCTCGACCTCCCAGGACACGACGATCGGCGGCAGGCGGCTGAGCGCCTCCACGGCGTGGCGCAGGGCCTCCGGGTCGCGGTAGACCGGCTGCTGGCGGGCCGGGCGGCGGGCCCAGCTGTCGGGCGCCCAGTCCCCGGGTTTCGGCGCGGCTGTCATGTCGTGAGTCTAGCGGATCTTTGCACCGCAAAAAGCCGGGGGTGTTGGGAAAGTCCGCGGACTGGCAGAATCGCGCCCCTCTCAACGACCGCCCGACCCGGCCGACGCACGGCCGCGACGCGATCGGGCGGCAGCTGCCAGGAGTCATCATGCACAAGGTCCTCATCCTCGGCGCGGGCAAGATCGGCGCGCTCATTTCCGGCCTGCTGGCCGAGAGCGGCGATTACCGCGTCCACGTCGCCGACCTGAACCCGGCCGCGGCCCGCGCCGTGGTCGACGCGCACGGCCTGCCGAACCTGGAGGCCCACGCCTTCGACGCGCGCGACCCCGCGGCTCTCGTGGCGCACCTGCGCCAGCACCCGGTGGACGCGATCATTTCGAGCCTGCCCTACTACTGCAACGTGAAGGTCGCCGAGACCGCGAAGCAGGCGGGCGCGCACTACTTCGACCTCACCGAGGACGTCTCGGTCACCCGCGCCGTGCGCCAGCTCGCCGAGGGCGCCGAGCAGGCGTTCGTGCCGCAGTGCGGACTCGCGCCGGGCTTCATCAGCATCGCGGCGAACGCGCTGCTGCAGCACTTCCAGGAGATCCGCAGCGTGAAGCTGCGCGTCGGCGCCCTGCCCCAGCACCCGAACAACGCGCTCAAGTACTCGCTCACCTGGTCGACCGACGGCCTGATCAACGAGTACGGCAATCCCTGCGAGGCCATGGTGGACGGCCGCTTCGTCGAGGCCGCGCCGCTCGAGGGCCTCGAGGAAATCGAGATCGACGGCATGATCTACGAGGCCTTCAACACCTCGGGCGGCCTCGGCTCGCTGGCCGACAGCTACGGTTCGCGCGTCCAGACCATGGACTACAAGACCATCCGCTACCCGGGCCACTGCGCGCAGATGCGCCTGCTGATGAACGACCTGAAGCTGAACCACGACCGCGCCACGCTCAAGCGCGTGCTCGAGAACGCGGTGCCGCAGACGCTGCAGGACGTGGTGATCGTGTACGTGGCCGTCGCGGGCCGCCAGGACGGCGAGCTGCGCGAGGAGAACTACGTCAGCAAGATCTACCCGCAGATGATCGCGGGTCGCCTGTGGTCGGCCATCCAGGTCACCACCGCGGCCGGCATCACCGCGGTCGTGGACCTGGTGATGCGCGAGCGCGGCCGCTACCGCGGTTTCGTGCGCCAGGAGGATTTCAGCCTGACCGACGTGCTGGCGAACCGCTTCGGTCGCCACTACGCGGACGGCGGCAACAAGGACGTCTCGTCCCGCGTGATCGTCGCGGGCCGGACCGGCCACCAGCGACTCGCGCGGGAGATGCACTGATGAACGGGATCCTGAAGAGCCTCGGCCTTGAGGCGGTCAATCCGGGCACCTGGACGGCGGACGGCGGCTGGCTGTCCGACCCGGCGGCGAAGCGCATCGACTCGATCAACCCGAGCACCGGCGAGGTGATCGCGAGCGTCACGGCCACGACGGCGGCCCAGTACGAGCGCGTCATGGCGTCGGCGGTCGCCGCGGCGCGCGAGTGGCGCAACGTGCCCGCGCCGAAGCGCGGCGAGGTCGTGCGGCTCATGGCCGAGGAGCTGCGCAGGCACAAGAAGGCACTCGGCAGCCTCGTCTCGCTCGAGATGGGCAAGATCCTCGCGGAGGGCGAAGGCGAGGTGCAGGAGATGATCGACATCGCCGACTTCGCCGTCGGCCAGTCGCGCATGCTGTACGGCCTGCAGATGCATTCCGAGCGGCCGAGCCACCGCATGTTCGAGCAGTGGCACCCGCTCGGCGTGGTGGGCGTGATCAGCGCGTTCAACTTTCCCGTGGCCGTGTGGTCCTGGAACGCGTTCCTCGCCGCCATCTGCGGCAATGCCACGGTCTGGAAGCCCTCGCCGAAGGCCGCGCTGTGCGCGGTCGCCGTGCAGCACGTGTGCAACCGCGTGCTGCAGCAGCACGGCCTGCCTGGCATCTTCCAGCTGTTCATCGACGCCGGGCACGAGCTGGCCACGCGCTTCGTCGACGACCGGCGGGTCGATCTCGTCTCCTTCACCGGCTCGACGGCGGTCGGCCGCGACGTCGGCATGCGCGTCGCCCAGCGGCTCGGCAAGAGCCTGCTCGAGCTCGGCGGCAACAATGCGATCATCGTGGACGAGCACGCCAACCTCGACCTCGCCGTCCCGGCCATCGTGTTCGGGGCGGTCGGCACAGCGGGCCAGCGCTGCACCACCACGCGCCGCGTGCTGGTGCACGAATCGCGCATGGCCGAGCTCGAGAAGCGGCTGGTGTCGGCCTACCGGCAGGTGCGCATCGGCGATCCGCTCGCGCAGGGCACGCTGATGGGGCCGCTGATCGACGGCGCGTCGGTCGAGCGGTTCGAGGCGGCGGTCGCCCGCGCCGTGGCGCTCGGCGGCAAGTTGCTCACCGGCGGCCGCCGCCGGCCGGGCCCGGGCTTCTTCGTCGAGCCGGCCCTCGTTTCCGCGCGAGCGGACTGGGACCTCGTGCGCACCGAGACCTTCGGCCCGGTGCTGTATCTCATCCCGTGCAAGTCGCTGGACGAGGCGATCGCGGCCCAGAACGACGTGTCGCACGGCCTGTCCTCGGCGATCTTCACCGACCGCCTGCAGCACGCGGAACGCTTCCTGTCGGCGAGCGGGTCGGACTGCGGCATCGCGAACGTGAACATCGGCACCTCGGGTGCCGAGATCGGCGGAGCGTTCGGCGGGGAGAAAGACACGGGCGGCGGACGCGAGTCCGGCTCGGATGCCTGGAAGGCCTACATGCGCCGGCAGACCTGCACGGTGAACTACGGCGCGCAGCTGCCGCTCGCGCAGGGCATCAACTTCGACCTAGCGGGCTGAGCGCGGACTGTTGAGGTCCCGGTACAGGGTGCGGATGAACCTCTCGGGGGTCACCGCGCCCCGTCCGTACCGCTCGTCGAACTCGGCACTCGGCGCGAGCGCGAGCACCTCGTCGACGCTCGAGCCCGCCTCCACCTGCGCCCGCACCTTGCGCCCCACGGCGACCAGCATGTCCCGGTAGGCGGCGAGGTCGGCGCGGGTCGACACCGCCCCGTGCCCCGGGATCACGACCGTCTGCGCGTCGATGCGCGCGAGGACGCCCTCGAGGGCCGCGACGAGTCCCGCGAGCGAGCCGCCGCTGTCGAGGTCGATGAGCGGATAGCTGCCCGCGTAGAACAGGTCGCCCAGGTGCACGGCGTCCGCGTCCTGCCAGCGAACGACGACGTCCGCGTCGGTATGCGCCGCCGCCACGTGCACGAGCGCGATGCGCTCGCCGTCGAGCTGCAGCGCCATCGAATCGGGAAAGGTGACCACGGGCAGCGCCGCAGCCGGTGCGGCGGCGAGCCGTGCGCCGGTATCCGCGTCGACGCCCGGCGTGCCCATGCGCTCGCGCGCCGCCTCGTGCGCGATCACGATCGCACCGACCTTCGCCAGCGCCTCGTTGCCGCCCGTGTGGTCGGCATGCCAGTGCGTGTCCACCACGAATCTCAGCGGCCCGCGCGCCACGCGCCCGACCGCCTCGAGCAGCTGTGGCGACGCCGCCGACGTGCCGTCGTCGACCAGCACGGTCGCGGTCGGCCCGGTCCAGACCGCCACGTTGCCCGCCGCGCCCGACAGCACGAACAGGTTGGGACGCACCGACTGCACCTGGTAGTCGGCGCGGGGCGGCGCCTCCACCGCGGTCTGCGCCTGACAGACGGCCAGGACGCCCGTCGATCCGAGCAGCGCGAGTGCGCACCAGCGGGCCGGTTGAAGCATCACGGCAGGACACCTGTGGCGTGGCGACGGATCGAGTATAGGACACGGTGGCGACGGCGGGACGGCTGGTATGATCCGGCCATGAACGCCTCCAACGGCCGGCTGGCCCGGTGCTGGCGAGCGCTGCTGGCCTGCGTGCTGCTCGCGCCGGCCGCCGTGCCGGCCGCGGACTCGGCCGCAACGACCGGGGTCGTGATCCCGATCCGCGGGCCGATCGGCCCTGCGACCCGGACGTTCTTCGTGCACGAACTGGCGGCGGCGCAATCGGACGGCGCGCACCTCGTGGTCGTCACGCTGGACACGCCGGGCGGCCTCGACGCATCCATGCGCGACATCGTGCAGGCCATCCTCGCCGCCGACGTCCCCGTGATCGCCTATGTCTCCCCGAGCGGTGCACGGGCCGCCAGTGCCGGCACCTACATCCTCTACGCGAGCCACGTCGCGGCGATGGCACCGGCGACCAACCTCGGCGCCGCGACGCCCGTGCAGATCGGGGGCCAGCCGGGCGCGGAGAAGGCGCCGGAGAGCGCGCTCGAGCGCAAGGCCGTGAACGACGCCACCGCCTACATCGTCGGCCTCGCCCACCTGCGCGGCCGCAATGCGCAGTGGGCCGAGGCCGCGGTGCGCGAGGGCCGCAGCCTGCCCGCGGACGAGGCCGTCGCGGCGCGCGTCGTCGATCTCGTGGCACCCGACCTCGCCGCGCTGCTGCAGGCGCTCGACGGCCGCAAGGTCGCGCTCGCCGATCGCGAGGTCACGCTCGCGACCTCCGGGATCGTGCTGCGCGAGTCGGAGCCGGACTGGCGCACCGACCTGCTGGCCCTGCTCACCAACCCGAACGTCGCCTACCTGCTCATGCTGATCGGCATCTACGGGCTGCTGCTCGAGGGATACAACCCCGGCGCGATCCTGCCGGGGGTGGTCGGCGCCATCAGCCTGCTGCTCGCCCTGTTCGCCTTCCAGGTGCTGTCCGTGAACTACGCGGGGCTCGCACTGATCGCGCTCGGCGTGCTGCTGATCGTCGCGGAATCCTTCGTGCCCTCGTTCGGGTCGCTCGGGATCGGCGGCGTCGTCGCGTTCGTGATCGGCTCGGTGATGCTGCTCGACTCGGACGTCCCCGGCTTCGGCATCGCCTGGCAGCTCATCGGCACCATGGCCCTGGCGGGCGCCCTGCTCGCGCTGGCGATCGCAAGCTTCGCGGTCCGCGCCCGCCGCCGGCCCGTGGTGAGCGGCGCCGAGGGCCTGCTGCGCGAGGCCGCCGAGGCCGTCGAGTCCTTCGAGCACGAGGGCCTGGTGCGGACCCAGGGCGAGATCTGGCGCGCGGCCAGCCGCGAACCGGTGCGCCAGGGCCAGCGACTGCGCATCGTCGCCGTGAAAGGGTTGAAGCTCGACGTCGAGCCGGACCGCGACTGAGAACCGAGGAGATCCATCCATGCTGAACTTCGCCACCCTGGCCTTCTTCGCCGTCGTGCTGCTCGTCATCGCGACGCAGATCTTCAAGGTGCTCAACGAGTACGAGCGCGGCGTCGTGTTCACGTTCGGCCGCTTCACCGGCGTCAAGGGCCCGGGACTCATCATCCTGGTCCCGCTGATCCAGCGAATGGTCAAGGTCGACCTGCGCACCATCGTGCTCGACGTGCCGACCCA
This sequence comes from Pseudomonadota bacterium, assembly GCA_052035645.1. Taxonomy (GTDB): domain Bacteria; phylum Pseudomonadota; class Gammaproteobacteria; order Steroidobacterales; family Steroidobacteraceae; genus RPQJ01. Next base: position 64,643 of record JBPOHK010000137.1, on the reverse strand, counting down.
GGACGTCATCTCGCGGGACAACGTGTCGGTCAAGGTCAACGCGGTCGTCTACTTCCGCATCGTCGACCCGGAGCGCGCCATCATCCAGGTCGCCAACCCGTTCGAGGCGACCAGCCAGCTCGCGCAGACCACGCTGCGCTCGGTGCTCGGCCAGCACGAGATGGACGAGATGCTCTCGCAGCGCGACAAGCTGAACGTGGCGATCCAGGGCATCCTCGACCAGTCGACCGATGCCTGGGGCATCAAGGTGACGCACGTCGAGATCAAGCAGATGGACCTCGACGAGAGCATGATCCGCGCCATGGCCAAGCAGGCCGAGGCCGAACGGACCCGCCGCTCCAAGATCATCCACGCCGAGGGCGAGAAGCAGGCCGCCACGCAGCTGGTCGAGGCGGCGCAGGTGCTCGGCGCGCAGCCGAACGCGCTGCAGCTGCGCTATCTGCAGACGCTCGCCGACCTCTCGAACGAGAAGACCACGACCATCGTCTTCCCGCTGCCGATCGACCTGATCAGGCCCTTCCTCGACCCGGCAAAGCGCGACTGACCTCGCGGCGCGCGAGCGCGAGCTGCCCGGCGATCCGCTGCGCGGACACGGGCAGCCGCGTCCGCAGCTCCTGCGCGAACAGCGAGACGCGGAACTCCTCGATCATCCAGCGCAGGCGGTCGAGCTCCGGAGTCTCGCGGTCGGTGTCGGCGATCACGACCAGCTGCATCGCGGCGGCGAGCAACGGCTCGAGCTGCTGCTGCAGGCGCCGGTCGCGGCCGAGGTCGTGGCGGGCGCGCTCGAGGCGCTTCACGAGCGCGCGCAGGTAGCGCGGCAACTCCCCTAACCAGGGATCCGGGGTGTCGCGCACCCAGCCGGGCCCGAGGATGTCGTCGAGCTGGCTGAGCGCCGCGCGCCGCAGCTCGGCGAACGTGGCGCCCGTCAGGCCGGCCAGTTGCGCGCGCACCTGCTCGTGCAGTTCCAGCACCTCGGTGACCGTCCGCGCGACGGCCTCGCCCTGTTCCGCGATCCGCGCCCGGCCCTGCTCGAGGGCGGCCTCGAACGCAGCCGGACCGCGCGGCATCTCGCCCCCGGACCCGAGCACCGCGGCCGCGACCGCCCGGTCGGCGACTTCCTCCAGGAACTCGCGGCCGCCGCCGGCCGCAGCCACGCGCAGCGCGAAACGTCGATCCTCGCCGAGCCGGCGCCGCACGTAGTCGCGCTGCTGCGGCAAGGCCAGCGCCGCGAGCCGCACGATGCCCTGGCGCGTGCCCTTGCGGGCCGCGTCGGCGCTCGCATAGAGCTTGAGGCGCACCTCGCTGCCGCGGTCCTCGATCCCGGGATACAGGCGCAGCCGCAGCGAGCCGCTCGCCACCTGGACGGACTCGGGGATCTCCCCGAAGTCCCAGCTGCGCACGCCCTCGCGGACCCAGGGATGGCTGGATGCCGAGTCGCCGGGCCCGTGGGCGCGCGCCAGCAGGTCCTCGCGCACCGTCAGCAGGTCGCGCCCCTGGCGCAGCGGCCGGCCCTCCCCGTCGAGGACGCGCAGGTTGATGCGCAGCCACGGCGGCAGCTCGATCTGCGCCAGTTGCTCCGGCTCGATCCGTGCGCCGGCGCGGCGAGTGGCGAATTCGGCGAGCCGGTCGAACAGCGAGCCCACGCCGTAGCCGCCGTCCGCGTTCACGCCCGCGAGGAATTCGTCCGCGCACTCGGGAATGGGCACGAGCTCGCGCCGCAGGTCCTTCGGCAGGCCCCGCAGCAGCGCGATGACCTTGTCGCGCAGCCAGCCCGGCACCAGCCAGGCCAGCCGCTCGGCCGGCAGCGATCGCAGCAACGGCAGCGGCACGTCGAGCGTGACGCCGTCCGCCGCGTCGGTGGCGTCGAAGGCGTAGCGCAGCGCGAGATCGTTGCCGTCCACGGCCAGGGTGTCGGGGAAGTCCTCGCGTCGCACGACCGGCAGCGGGCCCGAGAGAAAGACCTCTTGCGGCGCGTCGAGCAGGTGGGGCCGATGCACCTGCTCCGCGCCCCACCACTTCTCGAAGCGCCGGGTCGAGGTGACCTGGACCGGCACGCGCGCCAGGAAGAACTCGATGAGCGGCCCGTCGGACGCGAGCAGGTCGCGGCGTCGCAGGCAGCACTCGACGTGCTCGAGCCGCGCGCGGGTGTCGGCATTGCGCGCGAGGAACGCGTGCGCGGACATGCCGGAGCCGCGCACCAGCGCCTCCTCGACGAACATGCGCCGGGCCGCCTCCGGATCGAGAGGCGCGAAGTCGACCTTGCGGCCGCTGCTGAGGACCCGGCCGTAGAGGGTCACGGTCTCGGTGACGCGCGCGGCGCCGCGGGCCGCATCCCACTCCGCGTCGCCGTAGGTCCGTCGCACGAGGTGCGCCCCGGCCGCCTCGATCCACGAGGGCTGCACCTGCGCCACCATGCGCGCGTACAGGCGCTGGGTCTCGACCAGGCTCGCCGCGACGATCCAGTGCGGGGGACGCTTCTGCAGCGGCGTACCCGGTGCGATCACGAAGCGCGTGTCGCGCGCGCCGAGGTACGTCTTGCCCTCGTCGAGCACGCCGATGCCGCCGAGGAAGCCCGCGAGGACGCACTGGTGCAGCACCGCCGGGCTAGCCGGCGTCTCCGCCGCGGACCCGAGCTGCAGCGTCGCGGCGATCTCGCCGAGCTGCTCCTGCAGGTCGACCCACTCGCGCATGCGCGGGAACGACAGGAAATGCAGCTTGCACCAGTGCCGGAAGGCCCGGGTACCGGCGGCCGCCTGCTCGCGCGATGCCCGCCAGAGATTGAGCACCGCGACGAAGTCCGACCGCGGGTCCGCGAACAGGGCGTGCTTCTCGTCCGCGGCCTCGGCCTGCTCGAGCGGGCGCACGCGCGGATCCTGGATGCTGAGGAACGCCGCAAGCACCAGCGCGTCGGCGAGGCAGCCGCGCCGGCCCGCCTCGACCAGCACCCGCGCGAGGCGCGGGTCGACCGGAAGTCCCGCGAGCTGGCGGCCGAGGCGCGTGATGCGACGGTCGCCGTCCACGGCACCCAGTTCCTGCAGCAGCCGGTAGCCGTCGTTGAGCAGGCGCGCGTCGGGCGCGTCGAGGAAGGGAAAGTCCTCGGGCGCGCCGAGACCGAGCGCGGCCATCTGCAGGATCAGGCTGGCGAGGTTGGTGCGCAGGATCTCCGGATCGGTGTAGGCCGGCCGCGCCGCGAAGTCGTCGGCGGAGTACAGGCGCACGCAGATGCCCTCGCCCTCGCGGCCACAGCGGCCCTTGCGCTGGTCCGCACTCGCCTGCGAGACGGGCTCGATCGGCAGGCGCTGGAACTTGGCCCGCGGGCTGTAGCGGCTGATGCGCGCGAGCCCCGCGTCGACGACGAAGCGCACGCCCGGGATCGTGAGCGAGGTTTCGGCCACGTTGGTCGCGAGTACCGCCCGGCGACGCGCATGCGGCGCGAAGATGCGCTCCTGCTCCGGCGCCGAGAGCCGCGCGTACAGCGGCAGCACGTCCCAGTCGACGCGGCTGCGCACGAGCAGGTCGCGCGTCTCGTGGATCTGCTTCTCGCCCGGCAGGAACACCAGCGCGTCGCCCTCGACCCCGCGCGCGTCGCGGTCGAGTTCGGCCAGTGCGCCGCGCACCGCTTCGGGCAGGGACGGCTCGTTCTCGTCGTCCTCCTGCAGTGGACGGTACCGCACCTCGACCGGGTAGCTGCGGCCCTCGACGTCGATCACCGGCGCACCGCCGAAGTACTCGGCGAAGCGCCGCGTCTCGATGGTGGCGGAGGTGACGATCACGCGCAGCTCGGGCCGTCGCAGCACCAGCTGGCGACAGACGCCGAGCAGGAAGTCGACGTTCAGGCTGCGCTCGTGCGCCTCGTCGATGATGAGCGTGTCGTAGCGCAGCAGCGTCGGGTCGCCCTCGAGTTCGCGCAACAGCACGCCGTCGGTCATCAGCTTGACCAGCGTGCGCGGACTGGTGCGATCGACGAAGCGCACCTGGTAGCCGACGAGATCGCCCGGCGCGGTGCCGATCTCCGCCGCGATGCGCCCCGCCAGCGCCTGTGCCGCGATGCGACGCGGCTGGGTGTGGCCGATCAGGCCGCGCGCACCACGACCGAGCTCGAGGCAGATCTTCGGCAGCTGCGTGCTCTTGCCGCTGCCCGTGGCCCCGCTCACGATGGTGACCGGCGAGCGCGCGAGCGCCGCGGCGATCTCCTCGCGCCGCAGGTGGACGGGCAGCGTGTCGTCGTACCGGATCGGCGGAACCGAGGCGCGACGCGACTCCGCGTGCGCCACCGACGCGGCGAGCCGCGCCTCCAGCCGCTCGATCTCGCGCGGATCGGCCGCCGCTGCGCGACGCGCGATGCGCTCGACCGTGGCGGCGAGGCGGGCGCGATCGCGCAACAGGCAGCGCTCCAGCGAGTCGCGCAGGGCGGCGACGCGCGCCGCGGGTCCGGGGGAGGCGGCGGTCATCGACGGGTCAGCCGACGTTGCGCTTGGCCTCGGCCCAGAGCGCCTCGAGCTCCTCGCCGGGGGTGCCCTCGACCGACCGGCCGAGCGCGGCGAGGCGGGACTCCATGTCGCGGAAGCGGCGCTCGAACTTCGCATTCGCGGCCCGCAGGGCGGACTCGGGATCCACGCCCAGGTGCCGTGCGACCTGCGCGACGCTGAACAGCAGGTCGCCGAGTTCCTCCTCGACCGCGGACGCATCGCCGGTACGGGCCGCCTCGCGCAGCTCGCTCACTTCCTCCTCGACCTTGCCCAGCACGCCCGGCACGTCGCTCCAGTCGAATCCCACGCGGGCCGCCCGGCGCCCGAGCTTGGCCGCGCGGGTGAGGCCCGGCAGTCCGACGGTGACGCCGTCGAGCGCGCCGCTGCCTTCGCCCCGTTCGCGACGCTCGGCCGCCTTGTGGACCTCCCACGCCTGCGTCTGGGCCCCGGCGTCGGCCACCCGGGCGGTGCCGAACACGTGCGGATGGCGACGCTCGAGCTTCCCGGCAATGTCCGCCGCCACGCCCGCGAAGTCGAACAGGCCGCGCTCCTCGGCGATGCGCGCCTGGAAGACCACCTGGAACAGCACGTCGCCCAGTTCGTCGCGAACGCGCCGCGGGTCGCCCGAGGCGATTGCATCCGCCAGTTCGTAGGCTTCCTCGATCGTGTGGGGCGCAATGCTCGCCCAGTCCTGTTCGCGATCCCAGGGACAACCGGTCTGCGGATCGCGCAAGCGTTCCATGATCGCGAGCAGCCGCTCGATGGCCATGCTCACCCCTCCTCCAGCAGCCGGCAGAGCGTCACCAGCATGTTCGCCGTCGCGCCCCAGATCTGCCGGCCCCGGTACGGGATGTCGTAGGTCGTGACGGTGGTGCCGTGGTAGTGGCGTTCGCGCGGCACGTGATTGCGGCGGTCGAGCACGAACTCGAGCGGCACTTCGAACACCTCGTCCACCTCGGTGGGGTCGAGCCGCAGCGCGAACTGGGGGCGCACGAAGCCGACGGCGGGCGTGATCAGGAAGCCGGAGATCACCATGTGGTCGTTCAGGTAGCCGGCGAGGGTCACGTGCTCGCGGGCGAGACCGATCTCCTCTTCCGTCTCGCGCAGCGCCGCCGCCCAGGGCGTGGCGTCGCCGGGCTCGAGCCGGCCGCCGGGAAAACTGATCTGGCCCGCGTGGTTCTTGAGGTGCGACGCGCGCACCGTCAGCAGCACCGTCGCACCGGCCGGTCGCTCGACGATCGGCACCAGCACGGCCGCCGCGGTGAGATCGCGCGGCACCGCGCGCCGCAGCACGTCGTGGCGGTCGGCGGGCGTGTCGCGCAGGAACGCGTCGAGCGGATCGCCCCCGGGGCGGGTACCGCTCAGCCTGCCCGCGATCCGCTCGCGCAGCGGCGTGACGGCGATGGGGCTGCTGTCCGCCAATCAGCCGCCTCCGCCGTGACGCACGCCGCCGCGGGTCAGGGCCGCGGGGTCGAGCAGCTTCGCGAGCCTTTCCTCGCCCAGATCGGTCATCTCGAGCGCGACGTCGCGGATGGCGCGCCCCTCGGCATAGGCACGCTTGGCGATGGCCGCGGCCCGGTCGTATCCGATCACCGGGTTGAGGGCGGTCACCAGCATCGGATTGCGGTCCAGCGCGGACGCGATCCTGCGCCCGTCGACCGCGAAGCCCGCGACGGCGCTGCGGGCGAGTGCGCGCGCGGCGGCGGCGAGCAGTTCGATGCTCTGCAGCAGGTTGTATGCGATCACCGGCAGCATGACGTTGAGCTGGAAATTGCCCGACTGCCCCGCGATCGCGATGGTGGCGTCGTTGCCCATCACCTGGGCCGCCGCCATGGCCACCGCCTCCGGCACGACCGGATTGACCTTGCCCGGCATGATGCTGCTGCCCGGCTGCAGGGCCGGCAGCGCGATCTCGCCGAGGCCGGCCAGGGGCCCGCTGTTCATCCAGCGCAGGTCGTTGGCGATCTTCATGAGACCGACGGCGAGCGTGCGCAACTGGCCCGAGAGCTCGACGGCCGTATCCTGCGACGACAGCGACGCGAAGAAGTCGCGGCTGGGCCGCAGGTCGAGCCCGGTCTGCTGCGAGAGCAGCGCCGCGACCCTCGCAGCGAACTCCGTCGGCGCATTCACGCCGGTGCCGACGGCCGTCCCGCCCTGCGCCAGCGAGTGCAGCCGCGGACGCACGGCCTGCAGCCGGGCGACGCCGTCCTCCACCTGCGCACGCCAGCCGCCCATTTCCTGCGCCAGCGTGAGGGGCGTGGCGTCCATCAGGTGCGTCCGGCCGGTCTTGACCGTGTCACCCACGTCGCCGGCCTTGCGCGCCAGGGTCTCGATCAGCTCCTTCAGCGCCGGCAGCAGGCCCTCGGCCAGCGCCAGCGCGGCGCTGAGGTGGATGGCCGTCGGCACCACGTCGTTGCTGCTCTGGCTGCGGTTGACGTGATCGTTCGGGTGGACGGCGGCTCCGCCGGCGTATTCGGATGCCAGCCGGGCGATCACCTCGTTGGCGTTCATGTTGCTGCTGGTGCCGGACCCGGTCTGGAAGACCTCGACCGGAAAGTGCGAGTCGTGCCGGCCGTCGGCCACTTCGAGGGCCGCCCGGGCGATCGCGTCCCCGAGGGAGCGGTCCAGTCCGCCGAGTTCGACATTGGCGCCGGCCGCGGCCCACTTGATCAGTCCGAGGGCCCGGATGAAGCCGCGCGGCATCGGCAGCCCGCCGAAATGGAAGTTCTGCACGGCGCGCTGGGTCTGCGCGCCCCAGAGGGCGCGCGCCGGCACGCGCACCTCGCCCATGCTGTCGCGCTCGATGCGAAAGTCGGTTGCGGACATCGCTGGAACTCCGGGAACGGGCAGGCGCCACGGACGGGCCCTGCGGTATCATTCGCGATCGTAGCACCTCCGGATGACCGCATGAGCCTCACACCCCTGACGGCGCTCTCCCCCGTCGACGGCCGGTACGCCTCGCGCTGCTCCGACCTGCGGGAAATCTTCAGCGAAGCCGGGCTCATCCGCGCCCGGGTGCGCGTCGAGATGACGTGGCTCAAGGTGCTGGCGCAGAGCGGCGCCCTGCCGGAACTGCAGGGCCTCACGCCCGACGACCTGCAGGCGGCCATGGCGATCGCCGACGGCTTCGGCTCGGCCGATGCCGAGGCGGTCAAGGCCATCGAGCGCGAGACCAACCACGACGTCAAGGCCGTGGAGTACCTGATCAAGCGCAAGCTCGCCGAGCACCCGGCGTGGCGCAGCCGCCTCGAGTTCGTGCACTTCGCCTGCACCTCCGAGGACATCAACAACCTCGCCTACGCGATGATGTGCCGGGATGCCCGCGCCCGCGTGCTGCTGCCGCACCTGCAGGCGCTGCTGCAGGCGCTGCGCGCCATGGCCCACGCGCACGCCGACGACGCGATGATGTCCCGCACGCACGGGCAGGCCGCGACGCCGACCACGCTCGGCAAGGAAGTCGCGGTGTTCGTGCACCGGCTGCGCGGCGCCTGCGAGCAGTTCGCCGCCGTGCGCATCCTCGGCAAGGCGAACGGCGCGGTCGGCAACTTCAACGCGCACCTCGCGGCCTACCCCGACGCGGACTGGCCGCGCCTCGGCCGCGCGCTGGTCGAGGCGCTCGGCCTCGAGTGGAACCCGTACACGACCCAGATCGAGCCGCACGACTGGACGGCGCAGTACTGCGACGCGCTGGCGCGCTGCAACACCGTCCTCGTGGACCTGTGCCGCGACTTCTGGGGCTACGTGTCGCTCGGCTACTTCCGGCAGAAGGTCGTGGCCGGCGAAGTCGGTTCCTCGACCATGCCGCACAAGGTCAACCCCATCGACTTCGAGAACGGCGAAGGCAACTTCGGCGTCGCGAACGCGCTGCTGCGCTTCATGGCGGAGAAGCTGCCGGTCTCGCGCTGGCAGCGCGACCTCACCGACTCGACGGTGCAGCGCAACCTCGGTGTCGCGCTCGCGCACGCCGACGTGGGCGTGCAGTCCGTCGCGCGCGGGCTCGCCCGGCTCGAGGTCGACCGCACCCGTCTCGCGGAGGACCTCGCCGCGAACTGGGAACTGCTGGCCGAGCCGATCCAGACCGTGATGCGCCGCTACGCGGTGCCCAATGCGTACGAACAGCTGAAGGCGCTGACCCGCGGCCGGCGCATCGACGCGGCGGCCGTGTCGGCCTTCCTCGACTCGCTGCCGATTCCGGCCGCCGAGAAGCAGCGCCTCAAGGACATGACGCCGGCGTCGTACGTCGGCCTGGCCGCCCGCCTCGCCCGCGAGATCTAGTCGCGTCTTGACATAACGCCGCCCCGATGACTTCGCCCGGCCCTCCGCCGACCTTCGAGATCGTCCGCTGGCCGCAGGACCGCGCGCGCATCGAGCGCGTGCGACGCGCTGTTTTCATCGAGGAACAAGGCATCCCCGAAGCCGACGAGTGGGACGACGCCGACCCGCTCTGCTGGCACCTGCTCGTGCTCGCCGCAAACCGTGACGTGGTTGGCACAGGGCGCCTGGACCCCGCCGGTAAGATTGGTCGCGTCGCCGTACTGCCGCAGTACCGCGGCACTGGGGTTGGCGCCGGGATCGTGAGCCGCCTCGTGGACCTCGCCGCAGCGCAGGGTCTCACGCAGGTGCACCTCAACGCCCAGGCGACCGCCCTCGGATTCTACGAGCGGCTGGGTTTCCGCGCCGAAGGGCCGGAGTTCGACGAGGTCGGAATACCGCACAGGCGAATGCGCCGGCGGATCGGGAACGAGGATGAACAGCAGGTCGGACGTGTCGGGAACACGGAGCATCCTGTCGAACCTGGATGAATACCGCGCCGCGGTCGCCGCCCTTGCGACCCGCGCCAACCGCACGCTGTCCATCTACACGCCCAACCTCGAGCCGCAGATCTACGACCACGACTCCTTCCTCGAGCCGGTGAAGCGGCTCGTGCTCGCCCGCAGCCACGCGCGCCTGCGCGTGCTGATCTCCGACCCGGGCCGCGCGGTGCGCGACGGCAACCGGTTTTTCATGATGGCCCGTCGCCTGACCAGCTACATCGACCTGCGCAACGTCGCGGCCGAGTACCGCAGCAACCCCTGCGCGTTCATCGTCGCGGACGACAAGACGATCGTCTACCGCCAGCAGGCCACGAAGTGGGAAGGCATCGCCGAGATGAACGACACCTCGGTGGTCAAGCGCTACCTCGCCTATTTCGACGAAGTCTGGGCCGGCAGCCTGATCCAGCCGGAACTGCGGGCCACCGCGGTCGACTTCTGATCTGCGCGGCTGCGGCTCGATATAATGACGGACATGGTATGGAAACCTGACGTCACCGTCGCCGCCGTGACCGAGCGCGACGGCCAGTTCCTCCTCGTCGAGGAGCGCGCCAGCGGCCGCATCGTCATCAACCAGCCCGCCGGGCACCTGGAGCCGGGCGAAACTTTCCTCGACGCGGTGATCCGCGAGACGCTCGAGGAGACGGGCTGGACGTTCCGCCCGGAGGCGGTCGTCGGCGTCTACATGTGGCAGCCGGAGCACATGGCCCGCACGTTCCTGCGCGTCGCCTTCTCGGGCGTGCTCGAAGCCCACGACGCGGCGCGGCCGCTCGACCACGGCATCGTGCGCACGCGCTGGTGCGTGCGCGACCAGCTCATCGCGCAGCAGGCCAAGCTGCGCAGCCCGCTCGTCCTGCGCTGCATCGACGACCACCTGTCGGGAACGCGCTATCCGCTCGAGCTGCTCAGTCACCTGATGCCATCGACGCCCGCCGCGCGCGCCGCCGCGGGCTGATCGCGTTTCCTCCCGATCTTTCGAACGCGCGGTCGAGAATCGCGCGGGTTGGTCGTCGACCGCGTCGATGCAGCGCGCATGCGGTGGGCGGGTGCTTCGTCGGCCGCGTCGATGCATCGGGCATTGAGGCGGACGGGTTCTCCGTCGACCGCGTCGATGCATCGGGCGTGCGGTGGGCAGGTTCTTCGTCGGCCGCGTCGAGTCCGGCCCTCCCGATCGATCCTGCCGGACACGCCGTGAATCCGTCCCTGGAGGCTCCGGCCGCGACATCCCTGTCGCGGACGGGTCCGGCAGGATCATCGGAAGGTCCGGCCTGCGACGCTGCGGCGGCTGGCGCTTCGGGGCTCGCGCGACGACCCACTGCTGCAGCGGCACCGTACGTCCTTCCGGTCACCCTGGCGAAACCGTGCGCCGCATGGACGCGGCGCCCGGAGCCCCCATGGATGGGTTCACGGCGTTTTCGACAGGGTGACCGGAAGGATGGACGGATGCCGCGGTCAACGACAAACGCGCATCGTGCCGCGGATCCTATAATCCCGTCATGTCTCACGCGCGAGTAGTACTGGCGATCTCCGGTGGCGTCGATTCCGCCGTCTCGGCCGCGCTCCTCAAGGACGCGGGCCACGACGTGCACGGCCTGTTCATGCGCAACTGGGAGGCCGACGAGGACGACTACTGCACCGCCGCCGCCGACCTGCAGGACGCGCGCAAGGTGTGCGAAGACCTCGGGATCCCCCTGCACACCGTGAACTTCTCGGGCGAGTACCGCGACCGCGTGTTCCGCCACTTCCTCGACGAGCTGGCCGCCGGGCGCACGCCGAACCCGGACGTCGCCTGCAACCGCGAGATCAAGTTCGGCGTGTGCTTCGAGCACGCGCAGCGCCTCGGCGCGGACTGGTTCGCGACGGGACACTACGCGCGCACCGCCGACGACGGCCGCGGCGTGCGGCTGCTGCGTGGCCTCGATCCCGGCAAGGACCAGAGCTACTTCCTGCACACCGTGCCCGGGCCGATGCTCGCCCGCACGCTGTTCCCGGTCGGCGGGCTGCCGAAGGACGAGGTGCGCCGCATCGCGCATGCGCGCGCCCTGCCCGTGCACGACAAGCGCGACAGCACCGGCATCTGCTTCATCGGCGAGCGGCCCTTCGCGGAGTTCCTCGCCCGGTACCTGCCCGCGCAGCCGGGCGAGATCCGCACGCCCGAGGGCCGGGTGCTCGGACGGCACCGCGGCCTGATGTACTACACGCTCGGCCAGCGCCAGGGCATCGAGGTCGGAGGCGTACGCGGAGCCGCGGAAAAGCCGTGGTACGTCGCCGACAAGGACCTGCGGCGCAACGTCCTGGTCGTGGTGCAGGACCACGACCACCCGCTGCTCGCCACCCGCGAGATCCACACCGAGCCGGCGCACTGGGTCGCGGGGCGCCCGCCGGCGGGCGAGTTCGCCTGCACGGTGAAGACCCGGTACCGGCAGCCCGACCAGGCGTGCCGGGTCGCCGTGGGCGGCGACGGGCGCTGCATCGTGCGCACCGACGCGCCGCAGCGGGCGGTCACGCCGGGCCAGTCGGCCGTTTTCTACGACGGGGAGGCCTGTCTCGGGGGCGCGGTTATCGCCTCGACCGCACGCTTGCCGCTATAATTCCGCGGCTCAGCCGAGCCCGTTCGCCCCCTCGGAGGTCCGATGAAAGACAGCTTCAAGACCCGCAAGACGCTTGCGGTGGGTTCCCACACCTACGAGATCTTCAGCCTGCCGGACCTCAAGGGCTACGACCTCGGTCGGCTGCCCTTCTCCCTCAAGATCCTGCTCGAGAACCTGCTGCGTTTCGAGGACGGGGTCAACGTCACGAAGCAGGACATCGAGGCCCTGCTCAAGTGGGACGCCAAGGCGGCGCCCAGCCACGAGATCGCCTTCACGCCCGCGCGCGTGATCATGCAGGACTTCACCGGCGTGCCCGGCATCGTCGACCTGGCCGCGATGCGCGAGGCCATGGTCAAGCTCGGCGGCAATCCCCAGGACATCAACCCGCTCGCGCCGGTCGAGCTCGTCATCGACCACTCGGTGCAGGTCGACAACTACGGCACGCCCGACGCGCTGCGCAAGAACAACGAGATCGACTTCTCGCGCAACGGCGAGCGCTATTCGTTCCTGCGCTGGGGCCAGACGGCGTTCCGCAACTTCAAGGTGGTGCCGCCCTCGACCGGCATCGTGCACCAGGTGAACGTCGAGCACCTCGCGCGCGTCGTGTTCGCGGACGACAAGGACGGCCGCAAGGTCGCCTTCCCCGACACCGTCGTCGGCACCGACTCGCACACCACGATGGTCAACGGCCTCGGCGTGCTCGGCTGGGGCGTCGGCGGCATCGAGGCCGAGGCCGCCATGCTCGGCCAGCCCGTCACGATGCTCATCCCGCACGTCATCGGCTTCCGCCTGAAGGGTTCGCTGCCCGCGGGCGCCACCGCCACGGATCTCGTGCTCACGATCACCGAGATGCTGCGCAAGAAGGGCGTGGTCGACAAGTTCGTCGAGTTCTTCGGCGACGGGCTCGCGAGCCTGCCGCTCGCCGACCGTTCGACCATCGCCAACATGGCGCCGGAGTTCGGCAGCACCTGCGGCATCTTCCCGATCGACGAGGAGACCATCCGCTACCTCGAGCTGACGGGCCGCCCGGCCGAGCAGGTCGCGCTCGTCGAGGCCTACGCCAAGGCGCAGGGCCTGTGGCGCACGAACGGCATGCGCGAGGCGGACTACACCGACGTGCTCGAACTCGACCTCGCGACGGTCGTGCCGAGCCTCGCCGGCCCGAAGCGCCCGCAGGATCGCGTGCCGCTCAGCGTCTCGAAGGCGACCTACCAGAAGCACCTCGCGCCGATGGTCGCCGAGCGCCAGGCGAAGAACCCGGCCGCGAACGGCAAGGCCCCGGTCACCAGCGGCGGCAAGAGCTTCGAACTGGTCGACGGCGCGGTGCTCATCGCCGCGATCACGAGCTGCACCAACACCTCGAACCCGAACGTGCTGATCGCCGCCGGCCTGCTCGCACGCAAGGCCGCGGCCCGCGGCCTGACGGCCAGGCCCTGGGTGAAGACCAGCCTCGCGCCGGGCTCGCGCGTCGTCACGGACTACCTGAAGAAGGCCGGCCTGCTCGGCGACCTGGAGAAGGTCGGCTTCTACGTCGTCGGCTACGGCTGCACGACCTGCATCGGCAACTCGGGCCCGCTGCGCCCGGAGATCTCGGACGGCGTGAAGGCCGGCGACATCGTCGCGACCTCGGTGCTGTCGGGCAATCGCAACTTCGAGGGCCGCGTGCACGCCGAGGTGAAGATGAACTTCCTCGCCTCGCCGCCGCTGGTCGTGGCCTACGCGCTCGCCGGGACCATGGACATCGACATGAACGCCGAGCCGATCGGCACGGGCACGGACGGCAAGCCGGTGTTCCTCAAGGACATCTGGCCGTCGCCGCAGGAAGTGCAGCAGGCCGTGGCCGCGTCGGTCGATTCGGCCATGTTCAAGAAGAGCTACGCGAGCGTGTTTGCGGGCGACGAGAACTGGCAGGCGATCCAGGTGCCCGCGGGCGAGGTCTACCAGTGGGAGGCCACCTCGACCTACGTGCGCAATCCGCCCTACTTCCAGGGCATGGCCACTTCGCCGGGCGCGGTCGCGGACATCCGCGGCGCACGGGCGCTCGCCGTGCTCGGCGACTCGGTGACCACCGACCACATCTCCCCGGCCGGCAACATCGCCAAGTCCAGCCCGGCGGCGAAGTACCTCATGGCGCAGGGCGTGCAGCCCGCGGATTTCAACCAGTACGGCGCGCGTCGCGGCAACCACGAGGTGATGATGCGCGGGACGTTCGCCAACATCCGGCTGCGCAACGCGCTGGTCCCGGGTGTCGAGGGCGGCGTCACGGTGCACGTGCCGAGCGGCGAGCAGATGTCGATCTACGACGCGGCCGTGAAGTACAAGGCCGACAACACGCCGCTGATCGTGATCGCGGGCAAGGAGTACGGCACCGGCTCGTCGCGCGACTGGGCGGCCAAGGGCACCATGCTGCTCGGCGTGAAGGCCGTGATCGCCGAGAGCTTCGAACGCATCCACCGCTCCAACCTGATCGGCATGGGCGTGCTGCCCCTGCAGTTCAAGGACGGCGAGAACGCGCAATCGCTCGGCCTCACGGGCAAGGAGAGCTTCGAGATCATCGGGCTCAACGGCGGCGCGGCGAAGATGGTCACGGTGGTGGCCACGCCGGCCTCGGGCGCTCCGATCCAGTTCGAGGTGCGCGTGCGCATCGACACGCCCAAGGAGCGCGAGTACTTCCAGCACGGCGGCATCCTGCAGTACGTGATCCGCCAGCTGGCCGGCGCCGGCAAGGCGGCCTGACGGGGCCATGGGGCCGCTCCTCGCCACCGCTGCCCGGCGTGTGCGCGAGGCGCGGCACCTGTGCGTGCTCACGGGGGCCGGCATCTCGGCCGAGAGCGGCATCCCCACCTTTCGCGATGCCCTCACCGGCCTCTGGGCGAAGTTCCGGCCCGAGGAACTCGCCACGCCGGAAGCCTTCGAACGCGATCCCCGGCTCGTCTGGGAATGGTACGAGGCGCGCCGCACGAGCGTACGGGCGGCGCAGCCCAGTCCCGGGCACCGGGCGCTGGCCGAACTGGCGCGGCGGGTCCCGAAACTCACCCTGGTCACCCAGAACGTCGACGGCCTGCACGAGCGGGCCGGCAGCACCGGCGTCCTCGAATACCACGGCAACATCCTGCGCGACCGCTGCACGGACGAGCAGGCCGTGCGCGAGCGCGTGCCGGGGCCGGACGGCCTGCCCCACTGCGCGACCTGCGGCGCCCTGCTGCGGCCGGACGTGGTGTGGTTCGGCGAAGCCATCCCGGCGGAGCCGATGCGACTGGCCGATGCGGCCGCCCGGGACTGCGACGTGTTCCTCTCGGTCGGCACCTCGTCGCTCGTCTACCCGGCCGCCGGACTGGCCGAGATCGCGCTGCGCCGTGGAGCGGCGGTCATCGAGGTGAACCCGAACCCGACCGACCTGTCCGCATACGCCGAGGCCGCGCTGCGCGGTCCGTCGGGCGAGGTGCTGCCCCGCCTGCTGGATGCGCTGTAACTTTCAGCCTCCCGGACCGGTCTGATCCGGTGAACCGACCGCCGACACCGGACGAATACCACCCCATGCGCCGACGCCCTCCGCTCGCCCCGCTGCCCTCCGAAATCACGCCCCGCGAGCGGTACCTGAACCGGCGGGAAGTCATGGCCGGCCTGGCCGGTGCGGGCCTCGCCCTCGCGGCCCCGGGGGTTCCCGCGGCGGCCCGGCTCGACGCCCGCCGCAATCCACGCTACAGCACGGGCGAGACGGCAAATACGCGTGAAGATATAACGAGTTACAACAACTTTTACGAATTCGGCACAGATAAATCCGACCCGGCGGAGCGCTCCGGGCGCTTCCGGCCGAGCCCCTGGAACGTGACCATCGCCGGCGAGGCGGAGGTGACCGGCACCTTCACGCTCGAGGACATCCTCAAGCCGCACGCGCTCGAGGAACGCATCTACCGCCTGCGTTGCGTCGAGGCCTGGTCCATGGTGATCCCGTGGGTCGGCTTCCCGCTCGGGGACCTCATCCGGCGCTTCCGGCCGACCTCGCGCGCCCGCTACGTGGCGTTCAAGACCGTCCTGCGGCCCGCCGAGATGCCCGGCCAGCGCTTCCCGGTGCTCGACTGGCCGTACGTCGAGGGCCTGCGGATGGACGAGGCCATGCATCCGCTGGCGCTGCTCGCCGTGGGCCTCTATGGCGAAGTACTGGCCAACCAGAACGGTGCGCCGCTGCGGCTGGTCGTGCCGTGGAAGTACGGCTTCAAGAGCATCAAGTCCATCGTCGAGATCCGCTTCACCGAGCGCATGCCGCCGACGAGCTGGAACCGCTCGGCACCTGAGGAGTACGGCTTCTATGCCAACGTGAATCCGAAGGTGGACCACCCGCGCTGGAGCCAGGCCGAGGAGCGCCGCATCGGCGCGGGCCTGTTCACCCCCAAGCGCCCGACGCTGCCGTTCAACGGCTACGCGGCCGAGGTCGCCTCGCTCTATGCGGGCATGGACCTGCGGAAGAACTATTGAAACCCGCCAGGCCCCTGCTGTTCGTCGCCTGCTCACTGCCGCTGCTGTGGCTGGTCGCACGCACCTTCGGCGTGGCCGGACTCGGCCTGGGCGCCAACCCGGTCAGCGAACTGATCCACCAGCTCGGCCTGTGGGGCCTGAGGCTGCTGCTCGCGACGCTGTGCGTGTCGCCGCTGGCCGTCACGCTGCGCAAGCCGCGCCTGCTGCAGTTGCGCCGCATGCTCGGGCTGTTCGCGTTCACCTACCTGTCGCTGCACTTCCTCGCCTGGCTGGTCCTGGACCAGTCGCTGCGCCCGGCGGCGATCGCAGCGGACCTGGTGAAGCGCCCCTACATCACCGTCGGGTTCACGGCCCTGCTGCTGATGGTGCCGCTCGCGGTCACCTCGACCGATCGCTGGATGCGCCGCCTCGGCCGGCGCTGGCACGCACTGCATCGACTGATTTACCCGGCCGCCGTGCTCGGCTGCTGGCATTTCTGGTGGCAGGTGAAGGCCGACTGGCGCGAGCCGCTGGCGTACGCGCTTGCCCTGGGCGCTCTGCTCGCGTGGCGCTGGCGGCGGGCACGCCGGCGGCGGCCCTCGCCGGCGGTCGAGCTCAGCCCTTCGAGCCTCGAAGCCTGAACGCGGTGTGCGCGAGCACCGCCCCCAGCAGGATGGCCACGCCCGCATAGAACGCCAGCCCCAGTTCCCGCTGTTCGCCGAGCAGGACGATCGCGAGCACGACGGCGTAGACCGGCTCGAGGCTGACGGCGAGCTGCGCGCTGAACGCGCTCAGCTGGCGCAGGGCGACCAGCGAGAGCGTAAACGGCAGCAGGGTGCACGCGAAGGCCAGGACCAGCAGCAGCCCGGCGTCGCGGGCGTCCGGCAACGCGGGCCAGCCGCCGGTCAGGCCGGGCGCGACGAGCGCCGCCAGGCTGAGGAACACCGTGCCGGCCGCCAGCTCGAGGCCGGTCACGGTCAGCGGCTCGCCGCGCGTGCCGTGGCGCTTGTTGAGCGCGCCGAAGACCGCGACCAGCGCCGCCGACACCAGGCCGACCGCGAGCCCGAGGTGCATGGCCTCCGGCGTGCCGCCGACCACGAGCGCGACGCCGGGGATCGCCAGCACGCCCACCAGGAGGTCGCGCGGCTCGAAGCGCGTGCCGAGCACGAGCGGCTCGAGTATCGCGATGAACACCGGCGCCACGCCCATGCAGGTCGCGGCCACGGAGGCGTTCGCCAGCTTGATCGAGCCGTAGAAAGTGAGCCAGTGCAGCGCGACGATCAGGCCGATGCCGGCGAAGACGGCGATCGAGCGCGCGTCGAGCTCGCGCAGCCCCCGCCACGCGCGAGGCAGCAGCGCCGCGCCGGCCGCGACCAGCAGCATGCGCCACCAGACCAGGTCGAACGCGGGCAGCTTGATCAGCCGCCCGAGCACGGCGGTGAAGCCCCACAGGACGACGCAGAAGTGGATCTGCAGCAGCGCCCTGCGGTAAGCGCCGTCGGCCGTCAGATCTCGAGGCCCTTGCCGCGCGAGTACTTGCGGATCAGGTCGAGCGCCGACTCGTGGCAGGGCACGAGATCGACGTCCGTGGTGCCCTTGGGCGTCACCCGGTCGCCCCAGCGGACGAGGTGCGCGCACCAGGTGAGGCCGGCGCCGAAGGCCGGCATCAGCAGCGTGTCGTTCGGCCTGACGCGGCCTTCCTCGAGCGCCTCGACCAGCGCGACCGGCACGGTGGCGGCGGACATGTTGCCGTACTTCTGCACGTTCACGAACACGCGCTCGTTCGGCACGCCGGCCCGCTTGGCCACCGCCTCGATGATGCGCAGGTTGGCCTGGTGCGGGATGACGAGGTCGACCTGTTCGGCGGTCAGCTGCCGCTTCTCGAGCACGTCCGCACAGGCGCCGGACATGCCCAGCACCGCCCGCTTGAAGATCTCCGGGCCCTCGAAGATCCAGTTGGTCTGGCCGAGGATGCGGCCCTGGTTCGCATAGCGGCACCCCATGCCCTCGACGACCAGGGTGTTGCGCGCGTCGCTGTCGCAGCCGAGCTTCTCCGCCAGCAGGCCCTCCTCCCGGTCGGTGGCCTGCAGCACGACGGCGGCACAGCCGTCGCCGAACAGGACCGCCACGCCGCGGTTCTTCCAGTCCATGTATGCGGTGATGATCTCGCCGCCGACCACCACCGCGTTCTTCACGACGCCGGTGCGGATCAGCGCGCTGGCGGTGCTGAGCGAGTACAGGAAACTCGTGCAGGCGGTGTTCACGTCCATGGACGCCGCCTTCTTCGCCCCGAGCTGCGCCTGCAGCCCGGATGCCTGGTTCGGGACCTGGTCGTCGTAGCTGCAGCAGCCGAACACGATCAGCTCGACGTCCGCCGGGTCCAGCCCGGCGCAGGCCAGGGCCCGCATCGCACTGACGTAGGCCAGGTCGCTCAGCGGCACGTGGGAGATCCGGCGCTCCCGGATGCCCGTGCGGCTGGTGATCCACTCGTCGTTCGTGTCGAGGAACGTGGCGAGATCGGCGTTGGTCAGGACGGCCGGCGGCATGCACTTGCCCCAGCCCGTGATGGCGGCATAGGTCACGGAGGACCCCCGGGTGGCTTACGACGGCCGGTACTTTACCAGACCGTCCGCCGGGCGCAGGACCGCCGGTCCCGCGGCGGGGTTCGCGGCCGCCCCGGCACCCGGCCCGGGCGGCGCCCTGCACCGCGCCCGGCCGGCGACGGATCCCGGCCGCGCGACCACCGGCAAATGTCCGCACATTTGGCCGCACGGGTTGACCCGCGACCCGCGTCTTTGACTATCATCCGGCGCCGCCGATGCGCGCAACGCGCGCCCGCCGGCCCCGCGAACTTCCGACGGAGACAGCCAGGCCCATGCCCATCGCACGCATCAACGACCACCGGATGTACTACGAAGTCCTCGGCCAGGGCGAGCCCGTGCTGTGCATGGGCGGCTGGGGCACCTTCGCGCACGACAACCACGGCCAGCTCGCGCGCGGCCTCACCGACCGCTACCAGGTGATCGTGTTCGACTATCGCGGCATCTGCGACTCGGACGACGACCTGTCGATCCCCGGCACGATGGAACTGCACGCCAACGACGCGATCGGGCTGCTCGACCACCTCGGCCTGAAGAACGTGCACCTGATGGGCCTGGTCGGGATCGGCGCGTGCGTATGCCAGGAAATCGCGATCCGCCGGCCGGATCTCGCGCGCAGCATGCTCAACATGGGCGCCTGGTGCGAGGTCGACGACTTCCTGCGCGACCAGCTCGAGATGTTCCGCTGGATCCACCGCGACCTGGGCTTCTACGAATTCCAGAAGGCGGTGACGCTGCTGTCGTTCGACGCGGACTTCTACAATGCCAACAAGGCACGCCTGCTCGGCCCCGAGGGCGGCTGGAAGGAACTCAACGGGCGGTACGAGGCCCACTCCAGGCTGATCGACGCCTGCGTCAATTTCGAGTCGCGATCGCGGCTGCACCAGATCCGCTGCCCGTCGCTGATCATCCACGCGGGCAAGGACGTGGTGACGGCTCCGCGCAATACCCTGCCCATCGAACGGGGCATCCCGGGCGCCAGGGGGATCCTCTGGGAGGACGTCGCACACGTGGTCGCCGGCAAGGAGCAGAAGATCCGCTTCGCCAGCACCCTGTTCGAGTGGCTGGCGGCGCACTGAAAAAAAAAGCGCCCCAGGGGGGCGCGCACGGGTGCCGGGGTCGCGGGTCCGCTCCCCTTGCGCTTGGCCAGACCGCCGGGGTTGGGGTCGACCGGGCTGCGCGCACCGTCCCTTGGACGTCACGGCGAAAGAAAATCAATCGCGACCGGGCGCCGGTTGCCCGTCCGGGCCGCCGGGCGGATGATGACCCAGGGCCCCTGCCGGGCCCGGAGGAGCGACCCATGCGTATCCGCCTGGTTCCCGTCGCGCTGTTCCTCGCCTTGGCCCTCCTGCTCGCGCTGCACCCCCGGGCTGCGGCCGCCGCCACGGCCGACCCCTACCCCAACGGGTGCGTCGGCTGCCACACGGTCGACAAGGCCAAGGGCACGGACCGCCGCCTGAGCACTGCCCTCGCCCGATGGACCGCCGGCAAGGTCGACGCCAGCCTGCTGGCCCAGTCCAAGGCGGCGGCCCCCGCGGGCCTGACCCTCAAGGGCAAGCATCCGTCAGCCGAGGACTCGCTCGAGGACATCCCGAGCGGCTGCCTCGACTGCCACAGCCCGGACTCGAAGAAGGCGCCGCCCTTCTCCCGGCTGATGCACCTGGTGCACCTGACGGGCGCGAACAACGCGTATGTCGCCAATTTCAAGGGTGACTGCGCGAACTGCCACAAGCTGGACGTGCGTACCGGGGAGTGGTCGATGCCGGGCGGCGCGGAGAAGTAGGCCGGTCACCAGCGCGGTTGTCGTCGGGCACGGGTCGCCCGGCCTGTCCGTATGTCTGTCTCGCTCATGGTCTCACGCGCTTCGGAAAACAGGGGACACCCAGTCCCTGCAATGGCCGCGGAGCATTGGAGGTGTCCCCTGTTTTCCGGCGATCCTTGTTCGAGCGGCCGCGCGTCGAGGGTGGCAACGGCTGGTCGTATAGATGGGTGCCGCCGCGCGGCTACGCTCGAACTGCGGCGTTCGACAAATCGCGAGCCAGACATACGGACAGGCCGAGCGGATTGCGCGCGGCGGCGGCGCCGCCTCGCGATCGGAGGCCTTATCAGGCCGCTTCGGTCCCGAGTCCGCCGAAGTACTGCAGGACATCGGCCATGCTCACGACGTCGGCATAGCGACGCCCGACGTCCGTGAGGTTGGCCCGGTGCGGGCCTTCGTCCGCATCCCCGCAGCAGTCCTCGGCCACGATGACCCGGAACCCGAACGAGAACGCATCGACGACCGTGGCCCGCACGCAGCCGCTGGTGGTGCAGCCGGTGACGATCACGGTGTCGACGTTCTGCTTCACGAGGAACGCGATCAGCGGCGTCTGGAAGAACATCGACGGCGCGTTCTTGCAGTAGGTGAAGTTCTTCTCGTGATGGATCTTCGGGTCCATCTCCGTGCACGGGTGGCCGTAGAAGAACTCGTCCCGCACGGCCTTGACCTTCCACAGGGGCATGTCGGCCAGGCTGCCGTACGCGGTGTAACAGGCGGCCACGGGCACGTTGCGTGCCCGGGCCACCTTCAGCACGTCCGCCGTGCGGTCGCGCGCGGCGTGGATCATCGGCAGGCCGCCGAGCGGGTACTTCGGGTCGGTGAAGGCCGTCTGGAAGTCGACGACCAGCACGGCCGGCTTGTCGCCGAAGCCGATGCGCGAAGAGGCGTAACCGACGTTCGTGTACCGATCGCTCATGCGGCCCGCCTCCTCAAGCCGCCTTCGGCTTGCCGGACTTCTTCATGACGCGGTCCGAGAACTTCGGCTGCTGCGGCGGCTGGTGGCCGGTCTCGGCCACGCAGCGACCCTTCAGCTCTTCGATGCTCTCGAAGCCGCGGTCGAACAGCTTCACCGGGCCGCGCTCGGCGCGCAGCCTGGCGCGCAGCTTCTCGGTCGCCCCGACGTCCGCCGTCAGGTCGTCCTTGATGACCACGCCGTAGTTGAGCGCACCCTTCTGCGTCACGAGGCCGGCCTGCACGTCGAACACGACGCGCTCGATCTCGCGATCGTAGGGATCGCCGCAGCCGCCGCCGCCCCAGGTGTCGGAGAGCAGCAGGTCGCCCGCCTCCACCTTGATGTGGTCCTTCTTCGACGGCATGTTCTCGACCGTGCCGTCGACGCGGATGAGCGTCTTCTTGCTGCGCGCGCCCGGCAGGCCGCCGTTGACACCCCACGGATAGGTCAGCCAGCGGTCGTCGTGGATCGAGATCTCGCCCGGCTCGAGGAAGCGATAGCCGATGCGCAGGCCGTTGCCGCCGCGGTTCTTGCCGGCGCCGCCCGTGTCCGGCAGCGTCTCGTAGATGTCGATGCGCAGCGGGAAGTAGCTCTCCAGGAACTCGTTCGGCACGTTGGTGAACGACGGCCACAGCGAATGGCCGTCCGGACCGTCGCCGAACGGCTTGCCCGGGATGCCGCCGAACGTGATCTGGTAGAGCTGGTACCAGTCGCCGTTCTTGTCGTAGCCCGAGTACATGAAGTGCGGGCTGTCCGAGAAGCCGGCCGCGCACATGAAGGCCGGGTTGCCCTGGCCGAGCAGGCCGCCGAGGATGTCGAAGATGCGGCCGAGCGCGTGCGTGCGGCACGACAGCGCGGCCGGCTTGAGCGGCTTCAGCAGCGTCCCCGGCGGGATGCGCACGTCCATCAGGTCGTAGAAGCCGTCGTTGAACAGGATCTGCGGGTCGAACACCATGATCATGTAGACGCCCGCGAACATCTTGAACATCTCCTCGTTCAACAGGAAGTTGATCGAGGAGATCGACTGCGGGTCGGTGCCCGTGAAGTCGAAGATGCACTTGTCCCCTTCGCGCCACATCGTGCACGCGATCTTGTACGGCCCCATGTTCATGCCGTCGTCGCAGATGTAGTCCTCGAAGTACTGCTTCTTCTCCGGGACCGTCTGGCGGATCAGCTGGCGCATCGCGCGCTTGTTGCGCTCGAGCATCTCGTCCATGGCCGAGTAGAAGATGTCGTCCCCGAAGCGCGTGGAGATCTCGACGCAGCGGTTGCCCGCGGTGCGCAACGCCGCGACGATGGCGTTGAAGTCCGAGAAGTTCCACATCGGCAGGCGGCAGTTGTGCAGCACGACCTTCAGCAGGTCGTCCTGCAGCTTGCCGCCCTTGATGATCTTCACCGGCGGCACGCACACGCCTTCCTCGAAGACCGTGCGGGCGTCGGTCGGCAGCGAGCCGGGCACCTTGCCGCCCACGTCCGTCATGTGGCCGAACATGGCGGCCCAGGCGATGACGCGGCCGTCCTTGTAGATGGGCATCAGCATCAACCAGTCGTTCTGGTGGCTGATCGCGCCGTTGACCGAGTACGGGTCGTTGGTGAGGAAGACGTCGCCTTCCTCCACCGTGCCGTCGTACCCCTGCATGAAGCCCCAGATGAACGAGCCGAACTGGCCGACGACCATCTTGCCTTCGAGGTTGGCGATCATCGGGAATTCGTCGTGCTGCTCGCGGATGCCCGGCGACATGGCGGTGCGGAACAGCACCGTGTCCATCTCGTAGCGGGCATTGCGCAGGGCGCTCTCGATGATGTCGATGGTGACGGAATCGACCTTCACCTTCTTCATCTTCTTGTTGTTGCGCTGAATGATCTTGGCGGGCATGTGTGTCTCTCCGAATGCTGTGTGGCGGGCGGTTACTTGGCTTTCGCAGGCTTGCGGGCGGCCTTCTTCGCCGCCGTCTTCGCCTTCGCGACCGCCGCCTTCGGCTTTGCCGCACCCGCCTTCTTCGGCGCCTTGTAGTTGTCCGGGTAGATCAGGATGTTGCCGTACGCATCCACCTTGCCGTGGTGCTTCGGCAGGATCACCGACGTCGAGTCCATCTCCATCACGATCGCCGGGCCCGGGATCCGGTTGCCGGCCGTGAGCTTCGCGCGGTCGTACACCGTCGCCGTCACGTCCTTGCCGTGCATGTAGGACTTCTGCCTGCCGACCACCGCCTTGGCCGGCGACGTGCCGCCCCTGGCGATGACCTGCCGCTTGATGTTGATGGCTTTGCCGGTGACCACCGCGCGCAGCGCCACGAACTCGTGCTCGAGCGGCAGCGCGAACGTGAACAGCCGGGTGTGCTCGGCATCGAACGGCTTGCGGATGGCATCGAGGCCGTTCTTCGCGAGCGCGTCGACGTCCACGTCCACCGTCAGGCGCAGTCCCTGGCCGTGGTAGCGCACGTCGACCTGGTAGCCGAACTCCATGTCCTTCGCGGCCACCTTCTCCGCCGCGAGGCCCTTGGCCGCATCCGCGGCCAGCGCCTTCAGCTGCTTGACGATGTCGTCCTTGGTGGTCTCGGAGAACTTGCGGATGAACGTGCGCGAGGATTCGTCGCGCACCGCCGTCGTGGCGTCGCCGAGCGCGCAGAGCACGCCCGGGCCCGGCGGGATGATCGACGGCCAGGAGCCGAGCAGGATCGACAGCGCATTGGCGTGCAGCGGGCCCGCGCCGCCAAAGGCGATCAGCGCGTAGTCGCGCGGGTCGTGGCCCTGCTCGACCGAGACGAGGCGCAGCGCGCCCACCATGTTCTCGTTGACGATGTTGTAGATGCCCTCGGCCGCGTCCTTGACGTTCTTGCCGAGCGCCTTGCCGACCTTCTCCACGGCCGTGTGCGCGAGCTTGCGGTCGAGCGCCATGTCGCCGCCGAGCTTCTGCATCTCGGGCAGGTAGCCGAGCACGACGTTGGCGTCGGTCACCGTCGGCTCCGTGCCGCCCTTGCCGTAGGCCGCGGGCCGGGCACCGCGCCCGCCGACTGCGGACCGACGCGCAGCGCGCCGGTGAGCTCGGGCACGTGGGCGATCGAGCCGCCGCCCGCGCCGACCGTGCGGATGTCGACTGACGAGGCGCGCACCGTGACGTCACCGACCGTCGTCTCGCGGCGCAGCCGCGGCTGGCCGTTCATGATCAGCGCCACGTCGGTCGAGGTGCCGCCGACGTCGACCGTCAGCAGGTTCGGGAACCCCGCCTGCACGGCCACCCACAGCGCGCCCGTGACGCCGCCCGCGGGGCCGGACATCAGCAGGTTGACCGGGAAGTCCTCGGCCGACTTGGCGGAGGCCAGCCCGCCGTCCGAGCGCAGGATGTGCAGCTTCACGCCCTTCGACCGGGCGCTCAGTTTCGACTGCAGGTTGTGCACGTACTTCTGCACGCGCGGGCGCACGTAGGAGTTGGCGACCGTCGTCACGGTGCGCTCGTACTCCTGCATCTCGGGCACGACCTCCGACGACAGCGACACCGGGATGCCCGGCAGCACCTCGTTGGCGATTTCCTTGATGCGGCGCTCGTGCCTGTCGTTCGCGAAGGCGTTGATGAGCGAGACGGTCAGCGCCTCGATCCTGCCGGACAGGCCCGCGAGGTCATTGCGCAGTTTCGCCTCGTCGAGCTTCGTGACGACGTCGCCCTTGGTGCCGACGCGCTCGTCGGCCTCGATGGTGTTCGCGAGCGGCGCCATCGGCAGCGACTTGTTGTAGATGACCCAGCCGCCGAGACCGCCGGGCACGAAGCTGCGCGCGATCTGCAGCACCTGCTTGTAGCCCTTGGTCGTGACGAGTCCGACCTTGGCGCCGGTGCCGGTGAGCACGGTATTGGTCGCGACGGTCGTGCCGTGCATGACGTGGTCGATTTCGTCGGCCGAGATGCCGGCGAGGCCGCACACGCGCTCGAGGCCGCGCAGCACGCCCTCGGACTGGTCGTGCGGCGTCGAAGAGACCTTCGCCTTCCAGTTCTGGCCAGTCTTGTCGTTCACCAGCAGCAGGTCGGTGAAGGTACCGCCCACGTCGACGCCCAATCGGTATGTCATGCAAGCACCTGTGATCGTTGATCAGCGGGGACAGGCGAACCTGTCGGAAGGGTCGGAGGAAACCGGGTTGCCGGCAACCGCAGGCCGCGGCCGCAGCAGTATTCCGCGAGCGCCGCACGGGCGCAACGCGAGGAGTGGCCGCTGGAGGATGCGCGCGGCAAGCGTCAGGCCGCGGCGACCGCGGGCCGGGGGAAATTGCCGGCCTTCACCAGCATGCCGGGCACGGCCCGGCCGAGGCGCTCCTGCAGCCACTTGCCGGTGACGATGGCGCCGTCGAGGTCGACGCCGGTCGCGTAGCCCGAGCGGTGGAGCATGTAGACGAGGTCCTCGGTCGGGATGTTGCCGGTCGCGGCCGGGGCAAACGGGCAGCCGCCGATGCCGCCGAGGCTGGCATCGAGCGTCGTGACGCCGGCCTGCACCGCGGCATAGGCATTGGCGAGCCCGGTGTTGCGCGTGTTGTGGAAATGGCAGCGCAGCCCGATGCCCGGCACGGCCTCGCGGACCCGCGAGACCAGTTCGGCGACCTGCGCCGGCACGCCGACGCCGATCGTGTCGGCAAGGGCGATCTCGAACGGGCGAGCCTCGGCGACGCGCTTCGCCAGCTCGACGACCCGCGCCACGGGAACCTCGCCCTCGAACGGGCAGCCGAACGCCGCCGAGACGGTCACCTGGGCCCGGATGCCGGCCTGCTGCGCCGCAGCAGCGATCTGCAGCCACGTGGCGACGGACTCCTCGCTGCTGCAGCCGTTGTTGCGCTGGTTGAACGTGTTGCTGGCGACGACCGCCATCCCCACTTCGGTGCAGCCCGCGGCGGCGGCCCGCTCGAAGCCTTTCTGGTTGAGGACGAGGCCGACGTAGTGCACACCGTCCCGGCGCGGCAGGGCCCGCAGCACGTCCTCCGCGTCGGCCATCTGGGGTACGCGCTTCGGATTGACGAAACTGGTGACCTCGATGCGGCGAAGCCCGTTGGCGATGGCCCGCTCCACGAACTCGACCTTCACGTCGGTCGGCACGACCCCCGGCTCGCTCTGCAAGCCGTCGCGCGGTCCGACCTCGACGATTTCGATGTGGCGCGTCATGACTGCGGTCCAGCGGCCTCGGTGAGCCGAGAATAACAACGGCTGGTTCGCCGGTTCAACACGATCGGATGTCAAAAGTCCGGACAATGCCGCCCGGCCCGCCGGCCGCCTTGACCACCGGCCGCGCCAGCCGCTAAATACCGCTCGCACACTCCCTCCAGGTGACACCGATGACCAGCCCCAGCAGCTTCAAGGCCGGCCCGCTCGCCGGCCTGCGCGTGATCGAACTCGGCACCCTGCTCGCCGGCCCGTTCTGCGGCCAGTTGCTCGGGGACTTCGGCGCCGAGGTGATCAAGATAGAACCGCCCGGCCAGGGCGATCCCATGCGGGTCTGGGGCCGGGAAAAGGCGCACGGCAAGTCGCTGTGGTGGCCGGTGGTGGCACGCAACAAGAAGGCCATCACCCTCGACCTGCGCCAGGCCGAGGGCCAGCAGATCCTCAAGGACCTCGTCGCGAAGTCGGATTTCCTGCTGGAGAACTTCCGGCCCGGCACGATGGAGAAATGGGGCCTCGGCTGGGAGCAGCTCTCCGCCATCAACCCGAAGCTGATCATGATCCGGGTATCGGGCTTCGGGCAGAGCGGCCCGTATTCGCGCCAGGCCGGCTTCGGCGCCATCGGCGAGGCCATGGGCGGGCTGCGCTACGTGGTCGGCGACCCCTCGACGCCGCCGTCGCGCATGGGCATCTCGATCGGCGATTCGCTGGCGGCCACGTTCGCCTGCGTCGGTGCGCTCGCCGCCCTGCACCACCGGGACGTCACCGGCAAGGGCCAGGTGGTGGACTCGGCCATCTACGAGGCGGTCCTCAACCTGATGGAATCGCTGATCACCGAGTACGACAAGGCCGGTTACGTGCGCGAGCGCACCGGGGCGATCCTGCCGAACGTGGCGCCGTCGAACGTCTACCGAACGAAGGACAACCTCGTCCTGATCGCCGCGAACCAGGACACCGTGTTCTCGCGCCTGGCGGAGGCCATGGGCCAGCCGGAGCTGGCGAAGCACCCGAAGTACGCCACCCACGGGGCCCGGGGCGCGAACCAGGTCGAACTCGACGCGATGGTCGAGCAATGGACGCGGACCCTGACCACGCACGAAGTGCTCGAGGCCATGGACAGGTTCGGGGTGCCGGCCGGACAGATCTATCGCGCGCCCGAGATGCTCGCGGATCCGCACTTCAAGGCCCGCGAGGCCATCGTGACGGTGCCGCACCCGGATTTCGGCGAGCTGCGCATGCAGAACGTGGCCCCCAAGCTGTCCGAGACCCCGGGCGGCATCCGCTCGCCGAGCCCCGACCTCGGCCAGCACAACGAGGAGATCTACCTGCGCATGCTGGGCTTCGCGCAGGAACAGTACGAGCGCCTCAAGGCGCAGAAGGTCATCTGAGGTGCGCCCGTGACGGCCTCGCTGCAGGACAACTATGCGGCCGGCGGCTTCGGACTGGCCCTGCCGCCCGGCCGGCGGCCGGCGCTGCTGGTCATTGACTTCGTGCGCGCCTACCTCGTGCCCGGCTCGCCCCTGTACGCAGGGGTGGAGTCGGCGCACGCCGCCTGCCGGGAACTGCTGCTGGCCGCCCGGGAGGCCGGCATCCCGGTCGTGCACACGAACGTGCAGTACCAGGCCGGTGGCCGGGACGGCGGGGTGTTCTTCCGCAAGGTGCCGGCCCTGAAATCCTTCGAGGCGGGCGCGCACCCCGACCTCGCGGCCTTCGCCGAGGGCCTCGAGCCCGGACCGGGCGAGACCCTGATCACCAAGCAGTACGCCAGCGCGTTCTTCGGTACGTCGCTGGCCTCCACGCTGGTCTCCCTCGGCGTCGATACCCTGCTGATCGCCGGGGTGAGCACCAGCGGCTGCGTGCGCGCCTCGACCGTCGACGCCTGCCAGCACGGGTTCATCCCGCTGGTGGTCCGCGAGGCGGTCGGCGACCGCCACCCGGCCCCGCACGAGGCCAACCTGTTCGACCTGCAGGCCAAGTACGCCGAGGTGATCGGCCTGGCCCAGGCCCGGCAGTACCTGCGGCAGGTCGCCGGCCGCTGATCCGGCACCCGCCCGGCACCGGTCCCGCGGCCGGCCGGGCGCGGGTACAATGCGCGGCTGACACTGCCCTTTCCAGCCACGTGAGGCACAGATGAAGAAAGCGAACCTCGTGTTGTCGGCCGCGCTTGCCGCGGTGGGTCTCGTCGGATTCGTGGGCGGGACGCTCGCGCCGACCACCGTGATGGCCGCCGCCGCCAAGAAGCCCGCGCTGAGCGCCGGGGTGCTCAAGCCGCTCAAGGCCGCGCAGGACGCCATGAACGCGAAGAACTGGGAAGAGGCCTACACCCAGATCCAGGAGGCGCTGAAGGTCGAGGGGCGCACCGCGTTCGACGACTACCAGATCAACGAATTCCTCTGGTTCGTGCAGTACCAGCGCAAGCAGCTGGCGGACTCCGCGACGGCGCTCGAGGCGGCGGTGAACTCGGGCTTCGTGCCACCGGAGCAGCTCAACCAGAAGTACAAGCTGCTGCTGCAGCTCAACCTGATGGGCCAGAACTTCCCCAAGGCCGTGGAATACGGCAACAAGTACGTGGCGGCCAACCCGGCGGACGCCGAGGCGACGCTGCAGCTCGCCCAGGGCATGTACTTCAACAAGGACTACGCGGGCGCCAAGGCCCTCGCGGAGAAGCAGGTTGCGGCTGGCGGCAAGCCGTCCGAGGACATCCTGAAGCTGCTGTTGCGCAGCAACGTCGAACTCAAGAACGACGCGGGCTCGATCAACACGCTCGAACTGCTGGTCCGCCATTACCCGGCCCAGAAGTACTGGGAGGACCTGGTCAACAACCAGCTCTTCCGTACCCGCGACGAACGCGCCCTGCGCCAGCTCTATCGCCTGATGGCGGACACGAACACGCTGGACAAGGGCGAGGAATACTCGGAGATGGGCAACCTGCTGATCACCGGCGGCTATCCGGCCGAGGCCCGCAAGATTCTCGAGCAGGGCATGGCCATGGGCGTGTTCGCGGGCGACGCCAAGAACCGCGCGCAGGGCGACCTCGACCGCGCCAAGGGCCTCGCGGCGACCGACGCCAAGGACGTGCCCAATGCCGAGAAGGCGATCGCCGCGGCCAAGACCGGCAACTCGATCATCGCCACGGGCAAGCTGCTGTTCAGCGCCGGGGAATACGCCCGTGCCGCCGAGGCGTTCAAGCAGGGCCTGGCGAAGGGTGGCGTGACGGACCTCGACGACGCCAACATGCTGCTCGGCATCGCCCTGTTCCGCAGCGGCAAGGCGGCCGAGGCCGCGGCGCCGTTCGCGACGATCAAGGACGCCAAAATGGCTGAAGTGGCGAGGCTTTGGAAGCTGAAGCTCGAAGGCGACGCAACTGCCGCGGCCGCCCCGGCCGGCTGAGACTGCGGGGCCGGCCAGCACGGCCCCGCTCCTGCGCGACAAAAAAAGGGCTCCCGGTCATCCCGGGAGCCCTTTTCGCATGGAGCGTACCGGCGGCGCCGGCCGGTCAGCGGATCGCCATCTTGTAGAGCTTGGCGATCTCGGCGAACTTCGGATCCTTCACGGCATCGAACGCCTTGTTGGCCTCCGCCTTGTTGCCCGCCCGGGCCAGCGCGACCGCGTTCAGCATGTTGACGGCGTCCGCGTCCGCGAGACCGCCCTTGGCCAGGGCCTTCTTGAGGGCGTCCGTCGCCTTGGCGTAGTCCCCGGCGCTGAAGTACAGCCGACCGACGGCGAACATGTCGTTGCCCGTCTTGGCCGCCGCCAGCATCCCGGCCGCCTTCGGCAGAGAGGCCCGCTCGACGCCCGCCTTGCGCTTGGCGGCGTCCAGCGTGCGCTGGGCACGCGCGAGGGTGTCGCCCGAGAACACGCCCGCGGCGATGCCGGTCTCGATGATCCGCTGGCCCTCGATCGCGAACCCGCCCAGGATCAGCGCCTGCGACATGTCGGTGTACTGATCCGCGTCCTTGAGGGCGCCGACGTCCTCCGACAGGCGATACAGCGCCATCAGCTCGTGGTCGTGCTTGGTGGACTCGAAGTAACCCTTCAGCACGCGGTTCCAGGTGTCCTTGCTCGGGTAGAACTTGAGCAACTGCTCGAGTGTCCTGGCCGTGCCTGCGCTGTCCTTCAGCTCGTAGTTGCAGCGCAGGACGAGCTGCAGCAGCTCCTCCGAAGGCGTGCCGCCCACCTTGTTGGCCGCGGCGATGGCGCCCTTGAAGTCGCCCTGCTTGTAGGCGGACTGGGCGACCATGATCTGCATGTCGCGGTCGCCCGGCAGCTGCTTCGCGATCGAGCCGGCCTTGGCGTAGTTCTGCTGGCGGAAGTACAGCTGGGCCAGGGTCTTGGTGCGGGCGGCCTTCTCGCCGGCCGGCATCATGCCCGAGGCGAGCTGGGTCTCGAGGATGCGGATCGCGTCGCCGTAGCGGCCCTGCTTGAAGTAGACGTACAGCGCCAGCTCGTTGATCTTGTACTGGTCGAACGAGGTCTTGCCGGCCGCGCCCTCGGCTTCCTTGATCTTCGCCAGGGCCACGTCGTACTTGCCCTTCTGCGCGGCTTCCTGCGCGGCCTTCAGCGGCACACCGACCTTGGCGCTCACCTTCTGCTGGGCCATCGCCACGGTCGGCACGAGCAGCGCGCCCGTGCCCGCGATTCCCGACACGGCCAGCGCCGCACTCAGAACCAAACTCGCCTTCCTCATCGAACGCCTCGCTCGAGGGCCGCAGGCCCGTTTATCAAGAGAAAAGCCGCCCGGGCACGTGGGCCCGGGCAGCCTGGTTTGTCCGCCTCTCCCGCCGCCCGACACGCAAAGGGCGGCGCGGAATGGCTACATGAACTGCTCGTTGCCGACGAAGCCGATCTTCACCATGCCGTTGCGCTGCGCCGAAGCCAGCACGCGGGCCACGACATCGTATTCGGCGCGCTTGTTCGGACGGATGTGCAGCTCGGGCTGCGGATCCTGCTGCGCCTCGCGGTTGAAGTAGGCGTCCAGGGTGTCCATGTCGGCCACCGGCGACCCGTTCCAGAGGATGGTCCCGTCGAAGTCGATGTCGAGCTTGATCACCACCGGCGTCGTGACCTGCGGCGCGTTGTTCGGGCGCGGCATGTCCAGCTTCACGGCGTGCGTCATGACGGGAATGGTGATGATGAACAGGATGAGGAGAACGAGCAGGACGTCGATCAACGGCGTCATGTTCATTTCCATCATCGGCTCGCCTTCGCTGCTGCCGCCGACCTGCATTGACATCGCTAACTACTCCTGCCCGTCAGAACGCGCGGCCGAGGCCGCGGTCCGGTTCCGTGATGAACCCCACCTTCTGGATGCCGCCGCGCTGGCACGTCACCATCACCCGTCCGATGTACTCGTACGAGGTGTGCTTGTCGCCGCGCACGTGGATCTCGGGCTGGGGCTGCATCACCGCCACCTGCTTGATGCGCTCGAGCAACTCCGCCTGGTCGGCCACCCGCGCCGTGTTCCAGTAGACGTTGCCCTCGCGATCGACGGCGATGTTGACGTTCTCCGGCTTCGTCTGGGTCGGGATGTTCGCCGCCTTCGGCAGTTCCACCTTGACCGACTGAGTGATGACCGGAACGGTGATGAGGAAGATGATGAGGAGCACCAGCATCACGTCCACGAGGGGCGTGGTGTTGATCTCCGACATCGGCTTATCCTCGTCGCCCGAATCCGAACCGACTGACATGCCCATGGTGTGACTGACTCCGGCGGCTGGCAGCCGCGGTTACTTCTTCGCGCCCGCGATGACCTTCGCGCCCGCGCCTTCGATGCGCGAACCGCTGACGATCACCTGCTCGAGGTCGCTCTGGAACAGCTTGACGCGCTCCATGATCGCCTTGTTGCGGCCGAGCAGGAAGTTGTAGCCGAGCACCGCCGGCACGGCGACCGCGAGGCCGATGGCCGTCATGATGAGCGCCTCACCGACCGGGCCGGCGACCTTGTCGATGCTCGCCTGGCCGGCGACACCGATGTTGATCAGCGCGTGGTAGATGCCCCACACCGTGCCGAACAGGCCGATGAACGGCGCCGTCGAACCCGTCGTGGCCAGGAACGGCAGCTGGGTGGCCAGCGCGTTGCTGATGCGCGAAACCGCGCGGGCCAGCACGTTGTCGATCCACTCGTGCAGCGGAACCTGCTGCGTGAGGCGCGAGTCGTGGTGCTCGGCGGCGTCGATCGCTTCCGAGGCCATGACCTTGAAGATGTTGCCCTTGCCCGTGAGCTTGCCGACGCCCGTCTTGATGTTGTCGGCGGCCCAGAAGTTCTTCTCGGCCTCGTGGGCCTGGCCGAGCAGGCGGCGCTGCTCCCACCACTTCGTGAAGATGATGAACCACGAGTAGGCCGACATCAGCACCAGCAGGACGAGCACGCCCTTGGCGACGAAGTCGCCCTGGGCCCAAAGAGCCCCGATGCCATACGGGTTGTCGGTCGAAACGGTTTCAGTTGCCATGGGGGTCTCTTCCTCCGAACGAATCGGTTTGCGTGTCTGGGTTCGCCGGTGTGGCGTGTGGGTGGAACGGGTGGATCAGTTGGTCAGCTTGAAGGTGATCTTGAAGTTGTGCCACATGGCGACCGGCTTGCCGTCTTCCTTGCCCGGCACGAGCCGCCAGCTGCGCATGACTTCCTTGACCGCGGCTTCGTCCAGTGCCGGCGAGCCGCTGCTCTGGGACACCTTCACTTCGCCGGGCCGGCCGTCTTCCTTCACGAAGATGGCCACGACCACGGTGCCCTCCACGCCTTCGCGGCGGGCCGAGGACGGATATTCCGGCTGGGTGATGCGCGCGCCCTTGCCGACGCCCGACGGCGGCGTGCGCACGACCTGGCGCTGCACGGGCGGCTGGGCCTGGACCGGCGGCTGGGCAACCGGCACCTGCGTCGTGACGTTGGTGATGGCGGTGGAATTCGAGGTGTCGATCGGCGCCTCGATCGCGATGTCCGGCGGCGGCACGTACGGCGGGGGCGCCTCCATCTCGGGCGGCGGCGGCGGCGGCGTGTCGTCCTTCTTCACTTCCTCGATGATCTTGGTCTGCACGTCCGTGATGACCGTCTGGACGATCTTCGCACCGAGACCCGAGGCGAGCACCCAGAAGAAGAGCGCGTGGATGATCACCACCAGGCCGAACGCGAGCGTTCGCTTCTGGTTTTTTGCCGGATCGTCGATCGAATAACTGTAAGCCACACTTCCTCCACTGCCGGGAACGTCCACACGGGCGCGCCCTTGGGCCCGATGTCGCAATCCGCCGGGACTCGCGACACTACAAGAGCCTACTGACCCTCGCAACCCCTGAAGACTGGTCGGCGCCGGACAGAAAGCGCCGGACAATTGCCCTCTCGCGCCCCTGCCGATGCTCCGCCTCGCGGCGGGTTCATTTTATTGCGCCGCATCAAAGCCTGCGGTTCTCTCCGTCGATTGCTTACTCGCGGGTAATCAAGCGACGTGCCGAACTTTACCGACGCGACTGCCCGGACTCAATAGCCCGAGCGCATCCATCGCGCGCCTCACCCGAACGAGTCACTCCCCGTCGGTCTCCCGCAGGCCACGGTCGGTGACTGCGCCGAACGACGCGCTGCTCACGAGTTCCGCGTATTTCGCGAGCACGCCGCGCGTCGCGTACGGTGCGCGCGGCCGCCATTTCGCGCGGCGCCGCGCCAGTTCCTGCGTGCCGACGTCGAGCGTGAGCGTGTGGGTCGTCGCGTCGATGGTGATCCTGTCGCCGTCCTCGACCAGCGCGAGCGGGCCACCGGTTGCCGCTTCCGGGCACACGTGCCCGACGACGAAGCCGTGGCTGCCGCCGGAGAAGCGCCCGTCCGTGATGAACGCGACCTTGTCGCCGAGCCCCTTGCCCATGATCGCGGCCGTCGGGCTCAGCATCTCGCGCATGCCGGGCCCGCCGCGCGGACCCTCGTAGCGCACGACGATGACGTCGCCCGCCTGCACCGTGCCGTCGAGGATCGCCTGCAGCGTGGCCTCCTCGCCGTCGAACACCCGCGCGCGGCCGGTGAAGCCGAGCCCCTCCTTGCCGCTGATCTTCGCCACCGCGCCCTCGGGCGCGAGATTGCCGTACAGCACCACGAGGTGGCTCTCCGGCTTGATCGGGTTCGACGACGGGCGGACGATCGCCTGGCCCTTCGGGTAGGGCTTCACCCCGCGCAGGTTCTGCGCCAGCGTCTTGCCGGTGACGGTCAGGCAGTCGCCGTGCAGCAGGCCTTCGTCCAGCAGCGACTTCATCAGCGGCTGGATGCCGCCGATCGCGATCAGGTCGGACATCGAGTGGCTGCCGCTCGGGCGAAGGTCGGCCAGCACCGGGACGCGGGCGCCGATGCGGGTGAAGTCGTCGAGCTGCAGGGGCACGCGGGCCGAGTGCGCGATCGCGAGCAGGTGCAGCACGGCATTGGTCGAGCCGGCGAGCGCGATCGACACGACGATGGCGTTTTCGAACGCCTCGCGCGTGAGGATGTCCGAGGGCTTGATGCCCCGCTTGATGAGGTTGACCACCGCCGCGCCGGCGTTGCGCGCGTCCTGGCGCTTGGTCTTCGAGACGGCCTCCTGCGCCGAGCTGTTCGCGAGGCTCATGCCCAGGGCCTCGATCGCCGAGGCCATGGTGTTCGCGGTGTACATGCCGCCGCAGCTGCCCGCCCCCGGGATGGCCGTCTTCTCGACCTCGCGCAACTGCCGGTCGCTGAGCGCGCCGCGGGCGTGCGCACCGACCGCCTCGAACACCGAGACGATGTCCCGCCGGCCCGCGCCCGGGCGGATGGTGCCCCCGTAAACGAATACCGCCGGACGGTCCAGCCGGGCGATCGCCATCATGCAGCCAGGCATGTTCTTGTCGCAGCCGCCTAGTGCGACCAGCCCGTCGAAGCCCTGGGCGCCGACCACGGTCTCGATGGAGTCGGCGATCACCTCGCGCGAGACCAGCGAGTAGCGCATGCCGGGCGTCCCCATCGAGATGCCGTCCGAGACGGTGATGGTGCCGAAGATCGTGCTCTTGCCGCCCGCCGACTCCGCGCCGGCCGCCGAGGCGACGGCCAGCTTGTCGATGTGCATGTTGCACGGCGTGAGCGTGCTCCAGGTCGAGGCGATGCCGACCTGCGGCTTGCGGAAATCGCGGTCGTCGAAGCCCGTGGCCCGCAGCATCGCCCGGCTCGGCGTCTGCTTCACGCCGTCGAAGACGACACTCGAATGGGCGCGGACATCAGGCTTGCGACGGGACATGCGGAGCTCCTCGCTCGGGTTCGACGGTCGTCGGGGAAGGGCTATTGTGCGCGTCGGAGCGGCCGGCGGTCACCCCGGCGCCGCGGCGCGCCGGTCCCGGTGCATGCGGGCGAAGCGCCGGGCCCCGGCCACGATGAGCGCGAACGGCAAGGCCAGGGCCGCGGGGCCGGCCCCGGAATGGAGTGATTCCAGGAGGTAGTACAGGCCGATCGCCAGCGGCGGCGTGACGAGCCCCCGGATGCCGGTCATGGTCACGTGCAACGCCATGTACCGGGTCTCCTCGCCGCGCGGGGCGAAGTCGTTGTGGCCCAGGGTCCAGCCCAGGCTGCCCGCCGCATAGGACACCCCGAGCAGGCCGGCACCCGGCACCAGCAGCCAGGGCTGGCGCAGGAACACGGCCGTGAGCAGCAGCGCGCTGGCGGCCACCGTGTAGCGACCGTGCACCGCCCGGAACGCCAGCACCCGGTGAGTATCCAGGTAGGCCGCCCACGGCCGGATCGCGAACGGCACGACGACCACCGGGATGGCCGTGGTCACCAGCACCTGCCAGAAGGCCGGCAGGTGCAGGACCTCGTTCTGGCAGATGATCATGAGCGGCGTCATGGACAGCATACCGGCGCCGAACACCGACATCGCCACCTGGTAATCGCGGAATGCCGGGTCCCGGGCCAGCAGCTCGCGCATGCCGGCGAGGCCGAAGCGCGCCCCCTGCTCGACCCGGACCCGCTCCTGCTCGAGCAACTGCTCCTCGCGTCGCACGCGCACGCGGCGGAACGCCACCGCGCCGGCGAATCCGAGCGCCGCGCCCGCCAGGATCGCGGCGCGCCACCAGGGCTGCGACAGTCCGAGCAGCGCACCCATGCCGAGGCTGGTGACGGCAAGCACGATCGAGGTATTGATGGTGATGAGTCCGGTGGCCCGCGCCCGCATGCGGCTCGGGTAGTTCACCGTCCACAGCACTGCGCGCACCGTCTCGACCCCGGACCACAGGAGGCGGGCCGACGCGTGCAGCAGGAAGAACAGCAGCAGGCCCGTCGCCGTCACGGGCACCAGCGCCAGCGCGGCGATCGCGAGGCACATGGCGAACAGGAGGGGCTGCAGGAACGCGACCTTCGGCCGGCCCTGCGCCCGGCGCGCGTACGCGAGGCTGGCGAGGTTGGCCCACATCGGTGCGGAACTGACCATCGCGAGCACGAGGTCCACGACCAGCGCCGGGGCCTGTCCCGCGAACAGCGCGCGGACCATGACGGCGGCCGCGCCCCCCTCGACC
Organism: Pseudomonadota bacterium; assembly: GCA_052035645.1. Taxonomy (GTDB): domain Bacteria; phylum Pseudomonadota; class Gammaproteobacteria; order Steroidobacterales; family Steroidobacteraceae; genus RPQJ01. The sequence goes on along the minus strand of JBPOHK010000137.1, from coordinate 27,327 downwards.
AGCGCGAGCGCGCAGTAGATCGCCGTCCAGGCACGGCGCTCGTAGTCGAGGTCCATGCCGCGTCAGGGGCGGCCGTAGCGCTCGACGAGAAAGGCGTGCAGCGCGCGCACGGTCTGCGCCTCGGCGCCGACCGGCCGGCCCGGCCGTTCCTTCGGATTCCAGGCGAACAGGTCGACGTGCACCCAGTCGGGGGTCTCGGTCACGAAGCGCTGCAGGTACAGCGCCCCGATGATGGCCCCGGCGAATCCCGATGGCGAGACGTTGTTGAGGTCCGCGACCTTGCTGCCGATCTCGTCGTCGTAACCGGGCCACAGCGGCATGGGCCAGAGCGGGTCGGCCACCTGCCGCCCGTGGCGCACGACGTCGTCCACGGTCGCCTGGCGGGTGCCGAACACGGCCGGAAGTTCGGGCCCGAGCGCGACGCGGGCCGCGCCGGTGAGCGTCGCGAGGTCGATGATGAGGTCCGGCCGCTCCGCGTCGGCCTCGGCGAGCGCGTCGCACAGCACGAGCCGCCCCTCCGCGTCGGTGTTGCCCACCTCGACGCTGAGCCCCTTGCGCGTGCGCAGCACGTCGCCGGGGCGCATCGCGTTGCCCGCAACCGCGTTCTCGACCGCCGGCACCAGCACGCGCAACCGCACCGGCAATCCCGTGTCCATGACCAGGCGCGCCAGCGCCAGCGCACAGGCCGCCCCGCCCATGTCCTTCTTCATGAGCAGCATGCCTGCGGCCGGCTTGAGATCGAGCCCGCCCGAGTCGAAGCACACGCCCTTGCCGATCAGCGTGACGCGCGGGTGCGAAGGGTCGCCCCAGCGGAAGTCGACGAGCCGCGGCGCGTTCGTGGCGGCGCGCCCGACGGCGTGGATCGCGGGATAGCCCTCGGCCAGCGCCTCACCCACGACTTCGCGCCCCGTCGCGCCCCGCTCCTCCGCCATGGCCAGCGCCTCGGCCGAGAGGCGCTCCGGCGTCATGTCGGCCGCCGGCGTGTTGACCAGGTCGCGCGCCATGGCGAGCGCGCCCAGCGCGCGTCGCACGTAGGTCATGTCGGCCTGCGGCGGGGGCACGAGTTTCGCCTGCTCGGCGAGCGGGCGGTTTGGCGCCTTGTAGCGCTCGAAGCGATAGGCGCCGTAGCCCCAGCCGAGCGCGGCGGCCGTGGCCGAGTGGGCATCGAGTTCGTTGGCGATGCGCCAGGCGCCCGGCGGGAGCCGGTCCGCCGCGCCCGCGAGCCACCACGGTTCGAGGCCATCGCCCGCGCTCGACGCTCCAAGGCCCAGCACCGCGCCGCGGACGGAGCCGTCGGGCCCCGGCAGGGTCACGTACTGATGCCGCTCGGCACGAAAGCGCGCCGACTGCAGCCACGCACCCGTGGCGGCGTCCTGCTGCTCCAGCCACGCCCCCCGCTCGCGCTCGCCCACCAGCCACAGCGGCCGGGCATGCGCCACGGCGCTCTCGAAAATCGGCGACGACTCTTTCATGTGATACCAATTCCACCCGGTTCCGGACGGGATTTTTTGCAGTGCGGTTGACATCTTACCTGCTGCTATGCTGCTATCCGCATTCCTTTCAACAGGCAGACCGACAGGCTCGCGATGAAGTCGTCCACCGACGCTTCCCTTCGTTCGAACACCGCCGTCCCGGCGGGCCTGCTGCTGCTTGCGTCCCTGACCCTGCTTCCCATGCGGAGGTGCGGGGCTCTGGACTGAACGCGCGAGAAGGCGCAACGGAAACCAGGAACCCCGCACGGCGGACCAGCCGTCGCGGGGTTCTTCGTTATAGGCACACGTGAACTGGAACCGGACTGATCCTCAGGAGAATGACGATGCGAGCGTACTCGACGAAAGACGTGGACAAGAAGGCCCTGGCCGGCGCGAAGATCGCGGTGATCGGCTATGGCAGCCAGGGACGCGCGCACGCGCTGAACCTGAAGGACTCCGGCTATGACGTCGTCATCGGCGTGCGCAAGGGCGACAGCTGGGCGATGGCGAAGAAGGACGGCCTCACGGTCACGGAACCGGCCGAGGCCGTGAAGGGTGCCGCGCTGGTCGCGCTCCTGACGCCGGACACCTCGCAGGCGCAGAACTACAAGGAAATCCTGCCGAACCTCGCCAAGGGCGCCACCCTGCTCTTCGCGCACGGCTTCAACATCCACTTCAAGCAGATCAAGCCGCGCAAGGACCTCGACGTCGTGCTGATCGCGCCGAAGGGCCCGGGCGGCCTCGTCCGTCGCCAGTACCAGGAAGGCCGCGGCGTGCCCTGCCTGATCGCCGTCCACCAGGACGCGTCGAAGAAGGCCAAGAAGAAGGCGCTGGCCTACGCCGACGGCATCGGCGGGACCCGCGCCGGCGTCATCGAGACGACGTTCAAGGAAGAGACCGAGACGGATCTCTTCGGCGAGCAGGCCGTGCTGTGCGGCGGCGCCACCGAACTCGTGGTCAAGGGCTACGAGACGCTGGTCGAAGCCGGTTACCAGCCGGAAGTCGCCTACTACGAGTGCCTGCACGAGCTGAAGCTGATCGTCGACCTGCTGCACGAAGGCGGCCTCGCCAAGATGCACAAGTACATCTCGCACACCGCCAAGTGGGGCGACCTCACCCGCGGCCCGCGCGTGGTGAACAAGGCCACCAAGACGGAGATGAAGAAGATCCTGGGCGAGATCCAGGACGGCTCCTTCGCGCGCACCTGGATCCGCGAGAACAAGACCGGCCGCAAGAAGTACACGGCCCTCATGAAGAAGGACATGGCGCACCCGATCGAGAAGGTCGGCGTGAAGCTCCGTGCCCGCATGCCCTGGCTCAACGAAGGACGGTAAACCCCATGCCCATCCCAGCCGACCCGAACCGCGTCCTCATCTTCGACACCACGCTGCGTGACGGCGAGCAATCGCCCGGCTGCAGCATGACGCAGCCCGAGAAGCTGCGGATGGCGCGCGCTCTGGCCGAGCTGGGCGTGGACGTGATCGAAGCCGGTTTCCCGGCCGCCTCCCGGGGCGACTGGGAAGCCGTCAACCAGATTGCACGCGAGGTGAAGGGACCGGTGATCGCCGGCCTCGCCCGCTGCAATCGCGAGGACATCGACAAGGTGTGGAGCGCGGTCAAGGACGCCGCCCGGCCGCGCATCCACGTCTTCCTCGCCACCAGCGCCATCCATCGCGAGCACAAGCTCAACATGGCCAAGGGCGAGATCATCCACACGGCGATCGAGGGCGTGCGGTACGCGCGCAGCCTGTGCGAGGACATCGAGTTCTCGCCCGAGGACGCCTCCCGCACCGAGCTCGAGTTCCTCGCCGAGGTCGTCGAAGCGGTGATCGCCGCCGGCGCGACGACCATCAACGTTCCCGACACCGTCGGCTACACGGTGCCCGACGAGTTCCACGAGGTCTTCTCGTACCTCAAGAAGAACGTGAAGGGCGCGGACAAGGTGGTGTTCAGCGTCCACTGCCACAACGACCTCGGCATGGCCGTCGCCAACAGCATGGCGGCCGTGCGCGCGGGTGCGCGCCAGATCGAGTGCACCATCAACGGCATCGGCGAGCGCGCGGGCAACTGCTCGCTCGAGGAAGTCGTGATGGCGATGAAGACGCGCGAGAGCCTCTTCAACCTGCACACGGGAATCGACACGAAGAAGCTGTTCCCGACCAGCCGACTGCTCTCCTCCATCACCGGCCTCACGATTCCGCGCAACAAGGCGGTGGTCGGCGAGAACGCCTTCGCGCACGAGTCGGGGATCCACCAGCACGGCATGCTCAAGCACCACTCGACCTACGAGATCATGCGTCCGCAGGACGTGGGCATGTCGCGCACCAACCTCGTGCTCGGCAAGCACAGCGGCCGCGCCGCGCTGCGCGAGCGCATCAAGGAACTGGGCTTCGAGCTCTCCGACAACGAGCTGAACCGCGTGTTCGAGGAGTTCAAGGCGCTCGCGGACAAGAAGCAGGAACTGTTCGACGGCGACATCGAGGCGCTGGTCCTCAAGTCGGAATTCGGCGCCTCGGGCCCCTGGCACCTCGAGGCCCTGCACGCGGTGTCGGACTCGGCGAAGACCGCCACCGGCCGCGTGGTGCTCCGCCACAGCGACGGCCGGGTGCTGTCGGAGGAAGCGACGGGCGACGGCCCGGTCGATGCCGCCTTCAAGGCGATCGAGACGGCGACCGGCGTCGCCGTGAAGCTGCGCAAGTTCGAGGTGCGCAGCGTGACCATGGGCGAGGACGCCCAGGGCGAGGCGGTCGTGACCGTCGAGTACAACGGCAGGGCCTATCGCGGCAGCAGCGTCACCACGGACATCGTCGAGTCGGGCGTACGCGCCTTCCTCGAGGTAGTGAACCTCATCGAGGCCAACCGCGCGTCCTCGGCGCGCAACGAGAAACGTACGCCGGAGGCGGAAGTGGCCGCCTCCACGATCTGAGCCGGAGTTCGAATGACCGCGAAGACCCTGTTCGACAAAGTCTGGGAACGGCACGTCGTCGTCCCGGAGACCGCCGACACGCCGGCGGTGCTGTACATCGACCTGCACCTCACCCACGAGGTGACCTCGCCGCAGGCGTTCTCGGTGCTGCGCGAGCGAGGACTCAAGGTGCGTCGCCTGGACCGCACGCTGGCGACGATGGACCATTCGACCCCCACCGACACGGCCCAGATCTTCGGCGGCCTGCCGATCAAGCTCGAATCCGCGGCCAAGCAGGTGCGCCAGCTCGAGGTGAACTGCGCCGAGTTCGGCGTCAACCTGATCGGCCTGAAGGACGACCGGCGCGGCATCGTGCACATCATCGGTCCGGAACTGGGCGCCACCCAGCCCGGCAAGACCATCGTCTGCGGCGACAGCCATACCAGCACGCACGGCGCCTTCGGCGCCCTCGCCTTCGGCATCGGCACCACCGAGGTCGGCTACGTTATGGCGACGCAGTGCCTGCTGCAGCGCAAGCCGAAGTCGTTCGCGGTGGACGTGGTCGGCGCCCTGCCCGCCGGCGTGACGGCCAAGGACCTCGTGCTCGCCATCATCGGCCAGATCGGCGTGAACGGCGGCACCGGCCACGTGATCGAGTACCGCGGCGCGGCCATCGAGGCGCTGTCGATGGACGAGCGCATGACCATCTGCAACATGTCGATCGAGGCCGGCGCCCGCGCGGGCATGATCGCGCCGGACGAGACCACGTTCGCCTACCTGAAGGGCCGCCCCCATGCACCGCAGGGCGCGGACTGGGATCGCGCCGTGGCGGAATGGAAACAGCTGAAGACCGATCCGGGTGCGAAGTTCGACAAGCAGGTGACGATCGACGCCAGCAAGCTCGAACCGATGATCACCTTCGGCACCAATCCCGGCATGGTCACCGGCATCACGGCCCGCGTGCCGGAACGCCCGGGTGACGCCGTGTTTGCGAAGGCGCTCTCCTACATGGGCCTGCAGCCCGGCGAGCCGCTGCGCGAGAAGCCGGTGCAGGTCGTGTTCATCGGCAGCTGCACCAACGCACGACTCTCGGACCTCGAGGCCGCGGCAAAGGTCCTGAAGGGCCGCAAGGTCGCCCCGGGCGTGAAGGCGCTGGTGGTGCCCGGCTCGCAGCAGATCAAGAAGCAGGCCGAGGCACTGGGCCTCGACAAGGTGTTCATCGACGCCGGTGCCGACTGGCGCGAGTCCGGCTGCTCGATGTGCCTCGGCATGAACGGCGACACCGTCGACGCGGGCCAGTACTGCGTCAGCACGAGCAACCGCAATTTCGAGGGTCGACAGGGCATCGGCGCACGCACGCTGCTGGCGAGCCCCGCCACCGCCGCGGCGTCGGCCGTCCGCGGCCGCATCACCGACCCCCGCGAGCTGCTCGCCTGAGCGCCCCGCCCGAGACACGAACCAGGTTGAGATTCATGGACCCGATTACCGTCATCCGTTCGAAAACGGTCGTCCTCCCGTCGACCAACATCGACACGGACCAGATCATTCCCGCCCGCTTCCTCACCACCACGACGCGGGATGGCCTCGGCCAGGCGCTGTTCTCCGAGTGGCGCTACCTGCCTGACGGCAAGCCGAACCCGGACTTCGTGCTGAACCAGCCGGCGGCCAGGGGCTGCCAGGTGCTGGTGGCCGGTCGCAACATCGGCTGCGGCTCCTCGCGCGAGCACGCGCCGTGGGCGCTGCTCGACTTCGGCTTCCGTGCCGTGATCAGCACCGAGATTGCCGACATCTTCCGCAACAACAGCCTGAAGAACGGCCTGCTGCCGGTGGTCGTGGACGAAGCCACGCACGCCTGGCTGATCGCGAACCCGGGCGTCGAGGTCGAGATCGACCTGCCGGCCACCACGCTGCGGCTGCCGGACGGCAAGACCGTGAAATTCCCCATCGAGGCGTTCTCGCGCTATTGCCTGATGAACGGCGTCGACGAACTCGGGTACCTCCTGAGCCAGACGGCCGCGATCGAGCAGTTCGAACGGCAGCACGAACGATGAAGGCGCGCATCACCGTGCTCGGGGGCGACGGCATCGGCCCCGAGGTGACCGCGCAGGCAGTTCGCGTGCTCGAGGCCGTGGCGCGCAAGGGCGGCCACCAGTTCGAGTTCACGCCGGCGCTGATCGGCGGCGCGGCGATCGACGCCACGGGTTCCGCCCTGCCCCCAGAGACCGTCACTGCCTGCCAGCAGAGCGACGCGGTGCTGCTCGGCGCGGTCGGCGGGCCGAAGTGGTCCGACCCATCCGCCAAGGTGCGGCCCGAGCAGGGCCTGCTCGAACTGCGCAAGGTGCTCGGCGTGTTCGCCAACCTGCGGCCGGTGAGGACCATTCCGTGCATGGCCGACGCCTCGCCGCTGCGGCCCGAGGTGATCAAGGGCGCCGACATCCTGGTCGTGCGCGAACTGACCGGCGGCATCTACTTCGGCCGCAAGTCGCGCACGGCCGATGGCGCGGAAGACGTCTGCACGTACACGGTGACCGAGGTCGAGCGCGTCACCCGCATGGCGGGCCGCCTCGCGATGGCGCGCTCGAAGCGCATCGCCTCGGTCGACAAGGCCAACGTGCTCGAGACCTCGCGGCTGTGGCGTTCGGTGGTCGAGCGCGTGCTGACGAGCGAGTTCCCCGACGTGCAGTTCGAGCACATGCTGGTCGACGCCGCAGCGATGCACCTGATCCGCCGGCCCGCGTCGTTCGACGTGATGCTGACCGAGAACATGTTCGGCGACATCCTCACCGACGAGGCGTCGATGATCGCCGGCTCGCTCGGCCTGTTGCCGTCGGCGTCGCTCGGCGACGGCACGAGCGGACTGTACGAACCCATCCACGGCTCGGCGCCGGACATCGCGGGACGGGGCATCGCGAACCCCTACGGCACGATCCTCAGTGCGGCGTTGCTGTTGCGTCATTCGCTCGGACTGGACGCCGAAGCGAAGGCGATCGAGCGTGCCGTCGAGGCGGCGCTCGAGGCCGGCGTGCGTACCGCGGACGTGCGCGCGGCGGGCCTCGAGCCGGTCAGAAGCGCTGCCGCCGGCGATGCGGTGCTCGCGCGGATTTAACGGTTCGATTATCTAAGAATCAATGACTTAGACAGTTATCCACAGAAACTGTCAAGGTCAGGTTGATACCGTCCAGCCTCGCGGGCGGCGGTCAATTTTTTCGCTGTTCCTCGCGAAAAATCCGGGGCTATACTGCGCCTCCGCAGGCAGCCCCCGGGCTCCCTGCCCCCCGATTGGCGATCGATTCTCTCAACGAGTGATGCGGACTTGAGTCGGGTTAGTCTTTGTCTCACGGATTGAGGCAGCTCGGGTCCCGCACCCGGAAGGCCGGCAGCAATGCCGGCCTTTCTTTTTGTGGTCGATGAAACTTCCCCAGTGCCGACGATGGTCTCGACCACCTGTCGGACAGTCGTTTGCACCTCACCAACGATCGTGCTCACGCAAGAGAGAAGGCGGTCGGACGTTTCCGCGGAAACGTCGGGCCGTGCCTTGATCGCGCAGTCTTCCCGGCTCTTCGTTTCGTCGACTACTGGTCACCCTTGCCCAGGTACCGGTCGATGGCCGCGAGAAGCCGCAGCGCGCGTTGCTGCTGTTGATCGACGTCGCCCAGGTAGATGGCGGCCCATTCGCGGTTCGTGCGCAGGTAAGCCGAATACGCAGGACTGCCGCGCACGATGGCGATCAGTTGGTCAGGATCCATTTCCCCGAACGCAGACAACCCGAGCGGGTAGCCCTGGGTCACGCCCGCGGCCCGGACCTGCTTGAGGACATTCGTCAGCTCATCCAGTTCGTCGAACTTCGCGTAGTAGACCTGCAACTGGCGACTGATCTGCCGGTCGCGAATCTTCTGCATGCCGCCGGCGCCGAGCAGCGCTTCGAAGCCGGTTCGATTGCCGGTAGTGGAGCGCACCAGGTTCGCGCGTCCCAGCAGTGTCCTGCGATCCGCCGCGGCGAGCGGTGGACCGGCCGGCATGTCGTATGCAGCCCCGGTGGGAGTGACGACGCGGCTTGGCCGCGTCACTCCGCGGGCTTCGCCCAGAATGTAATCGATGCCGCTGATGCGCGTCTCGGCAGACGTCCGAATCTGATCGAACACCGCTGTGTCCGCACGCAGATCCTCGGCTATTTCTTCCAGGTGACGGGCCTCGGCGGCGCGGTCGGCACGCTCATTGGCCCAGTCCGTGACCTGGAAGCCCAGGAACACGCCCAGGATCAGGATCACCAGTTCGATCAGGACAGCGGTCCATTGCTGCTGCTTCAGATGGTGTGCAATTCGACGAAGGATCATTCCCGCTCCTGGTGGACACGCCGGGAGGATGCTCCCTTCGACGACCTCACGTGTCAATCAGCACGGAGACAGTCGCGCGGACCGACGCGCCCGGTTGTTGCGTGACGCGCAACACGGTACACTCGTGCAATGATCCAATCGTTCCGGCACAAGGGACTGCGACGGTTCTACGAATCAGGGTCCCTGGCTGGAATCCAGCCGCAGCACGCGAAGCGACTGAGGATGCAACTGGCTGCCCTCGATTCGGCTCAGGTCATCGAGGACATGGATATCGCCGGCTTCCGTCTGCACCCACTGAAGGGTGCCGACCGGGGCCGGTGGTCGATCTGGGTGAACGGCAACTGGCGGCTGACCTTCGAGTTTCGCGACGGACAGGCGTACGTGCTCGACTACGAGGATTACCACTGATGGCTATGCACAATCCCCCGCATCCCGGCGAGTTCATCTCGACCGTTTACCTCGAGCCCAATGGGCTGAGTGGTCGTGAGCTGGCCACTAAGCTGGGCGTGGCCCCCTCCACCCTGAATCGGGTGCTGACCGGGGCAAGCGGCGTGAGCCCCGAGATGGCATTGCGGCTGTCGAAGTGTTTGGGCCGTTCCCCGGAGAGCTGGCTGGCGATGCAGTACAGCCACGATCTCTGGCGGGCCCGGCAGCGGGTGGACTTGAGCCGGGTAACCAGGGCGCGACTGACAGCTGCTTGATGATGCGACCGCCCCGCAATTCACACGTCAATCGCACGCGAAGCCATCGCCGCCGGTAAGTGATTGATCCGGCGAGCGACGCGGGGCGACTCACGTGGGTTCGATTACCAGGCTATCGGAAGACCAGGCCTGGCCCGGGTGGCCGGAGTGGGTCGGTATTGCCCGGTTGCGCAATTCAATGGTTCGACTTGTGAGTTTCCGCGGAAACGTGTCGAGCGGGTCGAATCTCGCCATTCGCCGCGGTTCGTGATCGCCCCGAATTGATCGAATAGACTCCGACCACAGCCCGCCATCGAACGATTCTGGAAATTCAAACTCTCGCCGGGAGCGAGCAACCGCAGGGAGCCCCGATGACCGCATTCCGCGCGCTACTGGTGCTGATCTTCGTCGCCATCGCGATCTACACCGGGATCGTGGCATCCCAGCACGGCATGAACCTGCTGCCGGTCTTCTTCGGCAACATGGCCCGCTTCGCCTGGCCGGGCCAGTTCAACCTCGACTTCCTGTGCATGCTGACGCTGTCGGGCCTGTGGGTGGCCTGGCGCAGCCGCTTCAGCCCGTCTGGCATCGTGCTCGGGCTGGTGGCGCTGTTCGGCGGCGCCCTCTTCCTGTCCGCCTACCTGCTCTTCGAGAGCTTTCGCGCCGGGGGCGATGTCCGGGCACTGCTGCTCGGCCAGCGGCTGGACGACCGCTGACCGGTCACCGCCCGCAACGACTCAGCGCAGCGCCAGGGCCGCGTCGAGCCCGGCGCGCAGGTCACGTACGAGGTCATCCCCGTCCTCGATGCCGATCGACATCCGCACCAGCGTGTCGGTGATGCCGGCCCTCGCCCGCGCCGCCTCGTCCATCGCGGCGTGAGTCATGCTCGCCGGATGCGCCACGAGACTCTCGACGCCGCCGAGCGACTCCGCCAGCGAGAACAGTTCGACCCCGTGCAGGAAGGCCTTGGCATGCTCGAGCGTGCCGTTCAGCTCGAAACTGACCATGGCGCCGAAGCCCTGCTGCTGTGCCTTGGCAAGGGCGTGGCCCGGGTGCGAGGCGAGACCCGGGTAGTAGACCGTCTTCACCGCCGCATGCGAGGCGAGCAGCTCGGCGATCCGCGCCGCGTTCTCACCGTGAGCCCGCATGCGGGTGTGCAGGGTGCGCAGGCCCCGCAGCGTCAGGAAGCTGTCGAACGGCGCACCGGTCACGCCCGTGCAGTTGCCCCACCACTTCAGCAGGTCGTGGGTCTCCGGCCGGGCCGCGATGACCGCGCCGCCGACCACGTCGCTGTGGCCGTTCAGGTACTTGGTGGTCGAGTGCACGACCACGTCGGCCCCGAGTTCGAGCGGGCGCTGCCAGACCGGCGAAAGGAACGTGTTGTCCGCGACCGCCAGCGCGCCGACGGCGTGTGCCTTGCGGGCCGTCTCGGCGATGTCGACGATGCGCAGCAACGGATTGCTCGGCGTCTCGATCCAGACCAGCGCGGGCTTGTCCGCAAGCGCGGCGTCGAGGGCGCCGGGCGCCTGGTAGTCGACGAACCGGACCCGCAGCGAACCACGTTGGTTCAGCGCATTGAACAGCCGGTAGGTGCCGCCGTAGCAGTCGTGCGGCACGACCGCGAGCTGGTCGGGTTTGAACAGCTGGGTGACGAGCGACACCGCGGCCATGCCGGAGGCCGTGACGACCGCACCCGCGCCGCCTTCGAGGTCGGCCAGGGCCCCGCCCAGCGCGTCGCGCGTCGGGTTGCCCGAACGCGAGTAGTCGTACTCGCGCTTCTCGCCGTAGCCGCTGAAGGCGAACGTGGAGGTCAGGTGGATCGGCGGCACCACGGCACCGTGCTGCGTGTCGGTCTCGAGGGCCGCGCGCACGGTGCGGGTGGTCCGGGACAGGTTCTTGCGGGTCGGTTCGGTCATGGAATCACTCGAGGGCCTGCGCGAACACGCCGCGCAGTACCTCCGTCTCCTTCAGGAAGGCGTCGTGGCCGTAGAGGGAACTGATTTCGAGCAGCTGGCAGTGGCCGGCCAGCCGGTCGCGCAGCTCGCGGATGTCGGAGAGCGGCACGAGCTGGTCTTCCTCGACGCCGATCAGGGTGATGTTCGCGGTGATGCGCTCGGGCTCGACCCGATGCAGGTCGATCGACTCCGAGAGGCAGACGAACGCCTCGGGCTTGTAGTACGCCGCGTAGCTCTCGCCGCGCGACATCAGGTACTGCTCCACCGGGAACACGAAGCCCTCGCCGCCCGGCGCCGGCTGCGGGTCCCCGGCGGCGAAGCGCTCCTCGAACTCCCGGGCCGTGCGGTAGGTCGCCATGGCCAGCGCCCGGGCCAGCACCAGGCCGCGCGGGCCCTCGTCGTGGCGCAGGGCATAGCGGACGATGTTGCGCTGGACGCTGCGCCACGCCGTCGACATCGGGTGCGTGCGGTGGGCCGCGCTGAAGATCACGATGCGCCCGGCCAGCTCCGGGCGCCGCTCGGCGAGCGCCAGCGTGACCATGCCGCCGTAGGACGCGCCGATGGTGGCCCAGAGCTGTCCGATCCCGAGGTGCTCGAGCAGCGGCACCAGGCAGGCCACCTGGTCGTAGGCGCTGATGCTCGGGAAGCTGCCGCCGCGCGCCGGCCCGGTGCTGCGGTGACCGCCGCCGAGCCAGTCGATGCCGAGGACGCGGAAACGGTCGGTGTCGAGCGACTTGCCCGGGCCGACCATCTCGTCCCACCAGCCGAATTCGCCTTCGCGCACCGCGCAGACGTTGCGGCCCGAGGAGATGCCGCCGATGACCAGCACCACCGGCGCCCCGGCCGCCCCGGTCAGGCGGTAGGCGATCTCGACTCCGTCCAGCCGCCCGCCGTGATGCAACGCCAGGGGGCCCGGCAGCACACAGACGTCCTCCCGCAGGGCATGCCCTGCCGGGATCGTCAGCGCCGGGGAACCGGCTTCGGCGGATTTCGAGGGCGACGTCGACACGCGATCCATCCACGCCCGCACGGGCCGGGCACTTAACAGTACGAGATTCCAGGGGGATGCGCGCCGGAGGTTGCCGCGACCAACACCCCCGGGGGAACCCGGGGCAGCCTCGCTGCACCTCATCTTCCGGCGGACCGCGTCCCCGTGGAGTTGGCACCACTTCGGGCTGGTTGTGCCCGATGGTTGCCCCGGCGTCCTAGGGCCAGTCCCTCAGCCGGTCTCGATGAGTCCGCGAAGTGTAGGGGTTTGCCGCCGCCAGCGTCAAGAATCGCGGGGTTGCGTCGGTCGGAGCAATGTATTAACGTACTAGCACGTTAATACACTGAGACACCCCGGCCGTGAAGAACCACCGAGGCATCACGCCCCGCCAGGAGGCGGCCGCCGAGCGCTCGCTCATGCAGGCCGTGCTCACCATGCGCACGGTCGAGGAGTGCCGCGACTTCTTCCGCGACCTGTGCACGCCGGCCGAGCTGCAGGCCCTCTCAGACCGCTGGACCGTCGTCGGCCTGCTGCAGGACGGCCTGCCCTACCGCGAGATCAACCGGCAGACGGGCGTGAGCGTCACCACCATCGGGCGCGTCGCCCGCTACCTCGCCGCCGGCAACGGCGGCTATGCCCTGGCGGCCCGCCGCCTGAAGGAACGTTGACATGGATACCCGACAGCAGCGGCTGCGCATCGCCGTCCAGAAATCCGGCCGCCTGACCGACGAATCGCTCGACCTGCTGCGCCGCTGCGGCCTGAAGTTCAACCGCGGCAAGGACCAGCTGATGTGCTACGGCGAGAACATGCCGCTCGACGTGCTGTTCGTGCGCGACGACGACATTCCCGACCTCGTGCAGGAAGACGTCTGCGACCTCGGCATCGTCGGCCTGAACGTCATCGAGGAGAAGCGCCTCGCGATGGCCGCCCGGGGCGCCCCGCCGCGCTACGAGCTGCTGCAGCGCCTCGACTTCGGCCGCTGCCGCCTTTCGCTCGCCGTGCCCGACGAGTTCGAGTACGCCGGCGTCGACAGCATCGCGGGCAAGCGCATCGCCACCACCTATCCGCACGTGCTCGGCCGCTTCCTGCGCGAGCGCTCGATCGCGGCGGAAGTCGTCACGCTGTCCGGCGCGGTGGAGATCGCGCCGCGCCTCGGCCGCGCCGACCTGATCTGCGACCTCGTCTCGACGGGCTCGACGCTCATCGCCAACCACCTGCGCGAGGTCGAGGTGGTGCTCGAGAGCCAGGCCGCGCTGGTGCGCACGCCCATCGCCCTGCCCGACGAGAAGGCGGACTGGGTGCGGCGCCTGCTGGTGCGCATCGACGGCGTCCAGCAGGTCAAGGAGAGCAAGTACATCATGCTGCACGCGCCCCGCTCGGCGCTGCCGCAGATCGCCAAGCTGCTGCCGGGCAGCGAATCGCCGACCGTGCTGCCGCTCGACGGCAAGGGCGACAAGGTCGCCGTGCACGCCGTCTGCCGCGAAACCGTGTTCTGGGAAACGCTCGAAAGCCTCAAGGCGGCCGGCGCGAGCGCGGTGCTCGTGCTGCCCGTCGAAAAGATGCTGGCATGACGCGACCCCTCGACATCCTCGACTGGGCGGCGCTCGACGAGTCGAGCCGCGCCCGCGTGCTGCGCCGGCCGGCGCAGCGCGAGGCGGCCGCCCTGCTCGAACAGGCCGGTCGCATCGTCGCCGACGTCCGTGCCCGCGGCGACGCCGCGCTCGCGGATTACGGCGAGAAGCTCGACAAGGTGCGGCTCGAGTCCTTCGCCGTCACCCCGGCGGAGTTCGCTGCGGCCGAGCGGACACTGACGAGCGAACAACTGGCCTCGCTGCGCCGGGCGATCGGGACGGTCACGCGCTTTCACGAGGCACAGGCGCTGCAGCCGATCCGAATCGAGACCTCGCCCGGCGTCGTCTGCGAGCGACTGATCGTCCCGCTCAACGCCGTCGGCCTCTACGTGCCGGCGGGGACGGCCCCGCTGCCCTCCACGGCCATCATGCTGGCCGTGCCGGCCCGCATCGCGGGCTGTCCCGTGCGGGTCATGTGCACGCCGCCGCGGCCCGACGGCAGCGCCGATCCGGCCGTGCTCACGGCGGCGCGGCTGTGCGGCATCGAACAGGTGTTCAAGCTCGGGGGTGCGCAGGCTGTGGCGGCGATGGCCTACGGCACCGCCAGCGTGCCGAAGGTCGACAAGATCTTCGGACCCGGCAACTCCTGGGTCACGGCCGCGAAGCAGATCGTCGCCGCCGATGCCGAAGGCGCGGCCCTCGACATGCCGGCCGGGCCGTCCGAGGTGCTGGTCGTGGCCGACGAGACCGCGCGACCCGCGTTCGTTGCGGCCGACCTGCTCGCCCAGGCCGAACACAGCACCGACGCACAGGTCGTGCTGGTCACCACCTCGCGCTCCGTCGCGTCGGCCTGCATCGCCGAGGTCGAACGGCAGATGGCGCTGCTGCCGCGCCGCGAGATCGTCGCGCAATCGATCTCGGAGAGTCGCGTGCTGGTGGTGCCGGACCTCGAGACCGCCCTCGCCGTCTCGAACCGCTATGCACCCGAGCACCTGATCCTGCAGGTCGCGGAGCCTCGCCGCTGGCTGCCGCGCGTGGTCAACGCAGGCTCGGTGTTCCTCGGGGCGTGGACGCCCGAGACCATGGGCGACTACTGCAGCGGCACCAACCACGTGCTTCCGACCTACGGGCATGCCCGTGCCTACAGCGGCCTCGGCGTGCCGGACTTCGTGCGCCGCATGACCGTGCAGGAAGTCTCGCGCGACGGGCTCGCCGACCTCGGCCTGACCGCCCGCACCCTCGCCCGCCTCGAGTCGCTGGACGCCCACGCCAACGCCGTTTCGGTGCGCCTCGACGCCATCGCGCAGGAGTCCTCTCGATGAGTTCCGTGCTTTCCCTCGCCCGGCCCGACATCCTGGCGCTGCAGCCCTACCAGCACGCGAAGTGGGATCCGTCGGTCGAGCGCATGCACGCGAACGAGATGCCCTGGCGCGCGCAGGGCGACAACACCTCGGCCGGCCTCAACCGGTACCCGGAGCCGCAGCCGAAGGCGCTGGTCGAGCGCATGGCGCAGATCTACGGCGTGCCGGTGGCAAACGCACTGGTCGGCCGCGGCAGCGACGAAGCCATCGACCTGCTGGTGCGGGCGTTCTGCCGCGCCGGGCAGGACAGCGTGGTGATCACGCCGCCGACCTTCGGCTTCTACAAGGTCGCGGCGAAGATCCAGGGCGCCGAGGTGCTGGAGGTGCCGCTGCAGGGCGAGCGCTTCGATCTCGACACCGAGCGCGTGATCGAAGCCGGCCGTCGCGCGAAGATCGTCTTCCTCTGCTCGCCCAACAATCCGACCGGCAACCTGCTGGACGAGCCGGCCATGCTGCGCGTCTGCCGGGAACTCGCCACGACCTCGCTCGTGTGCATCGACGAGGCGTACATCGAATTCGCCGACCGGCCGAGTCTCGCGCCGCGGCTCGCCGAGTTCCCGAACCTCGTGCTGCTGCGCACCCTGTCGAAGGCCTACGCCCTGGCGGGCGCCCGCCTCGGCACGCTGATCGCTTCGGAAGAGATCGTCGGACTCCTGAAGCGCATCATCCCGCCCTACGCCATCCCCGAATCCACGGTGGAGGACGTGCTGCGGCTGACTGAAGTGCCGCAGCGGGCGAGTTCGGCGGCGCGCATCCGCACGCTGCTGGCGGAGCGTGCGAAGATGGCGCCGCGCCTGCAGGCGATGTCCTGCGTCGTGCAGGTGTTCGCCTCGGACGCCAATTTCGTGCTGGTGAGGTTCCGCGATGCGCAGGCGGCGCTCGCGGCGGGCAAGTCCGCGGGGCTGCTGGTGCGCGACTTCAGCACGGCGCCCGGTCTCGCCCAGTGCCTGCGCATTTCCGTCGGCACGCCGGAGCAGAACGAGCGGCTGCTGGCCGCACTGGAGCGCCTGTGAGCGGCGATCGCATCCTGTTCATCGACCGCGACGGCACCCTGATCGTCGAGCCCGACGACTTCCAGGTCGACGCGCTGCACAAGGTTCGTCTGGTGCCGGGCGTGATACCGGCACTGCTCGACCTGAAGCGGGCCGGGTATCGCTTCGTGCTGGTGAGCAACCAGGACGGGCTCGGCACCGATTCCTTCCCGGAGCCGAGCTTCCGCGGGCCGCAGGATTTCGTGCGCGAGCTGTTCGCCTCGCAGGGCATCGCGTTCGAGGCCGAGTTCTTCTGCCCGCACTTCGCGCAGGACGGCTGCGACTGCCGCAAGCCGCGCACGGGCCTGCTCACGGACTTCCTGGCGTCGCGCAGCCTCGATCGCGCGCACTGCTACGTGATCGGCGATCGCGACACGGACATGCAACTCGCGGCGAACCTCGGCATCACCGGCCTGCGCCTGCGCATCGACGGGACCGACGACGAGACCTGGCCCGCCATCGCCGCCAGGCTGTCGCGCCGCCACCGGTCGGCCCACGTCCGGCGCGCGACGAAGGAAACCGACATCACCGTCGAGGTGGATCTCGACCAGGCCGCACCCGTGTCGATCGCGACCGGCATCGGCTTCTTCGACCACATGCTCGAGCAGATTGCGAGGCACGGTGGCTTTGCCCTGCAGCTGCGCTGCCAGGGCGACCTGCAGGTCGACGAGCACCACACGGTCGAGGACTGCGCGCTCGCCCTGGGGCAGGCATTGCGCGAGGCCCTCGGCGACAAGCGCGGCATCGCGCGCTTCGGTTTCCTGCTGCCGATGGACGAGGCACGCGCGCAGATCGCCATCGATCTCTCCGGTCGCGCCTACGCCGTCTTCGAGGGCCAGTTCGGCCGCGACGCCGTCGGCGGCCTGCCGACCGAGCTCGTGCCGCATTTCTTCCGTTCGCTCGGCGAGAGCCTCGGGGCGGCCATCCACATCCAGGTGCAGGGCGAGAATACGCACCACATGGTGGAGGCCTGCTTCAAGGGCCTCGGTCGTGCGCTGCGCCAGGCCGTGCGCATCGAGGGCACCGAGCTGCCGAGCAGCAAGGGCGTCCTGTGAGGAGCACGCCATGACCGACGTCGTCATCATCGACAACGGCGGCGCGAACATCGCGTCGCTGCGCCACGCGTTGCAGCGCCTCGGGGCCAGCTCCCACCTCACCGACGATCCGCGCGAGATCCGGGCCGGGCGCCGCGTGATCCTGCCCGGCGTCGGCGCGGCGGACGACGCGATGCATCGCCTGCGCGTGCTGGAACTGGTCGAGCTGATCCCGACCCTCGGCCAGCCCGTGCTCGGCATCTGTCTCGGCATGCAGCTCCTGTTCGCGGAGAGCGAGGAAGGCCCGGACGGCGAGTCGACCGCCTGCCTGGGCATCATCTCCGAGCGCGTCGGGCGATTCGGCGTACGGCCCGACCTGCCCGTGCCGCACATGGGCTGGAACCAGTTGCGTCCGGTCGGTTCCTCGCCGCTGATGCGCGGCATCGAGGACGGCGACTACGTGTACTACGTCCACAGCTACGCGGCCCCCGTGGGCCCGTACACCCTCGCAACCACCGACTACGGCGGCGAGTTCTCCGCCGCCGTGAAGTTCGAGAACTTCTTCGGCGTGCAGTTCCACCCGGAACGCTCGGCGCAGGTCGGCAGTCGCGTGCTGGCGAATTTCCTGGAGCTCGGCTGATGTTGCTCGTTCCCGCCATCGACATCCGCGGCGGCCGCTGCGTGCGGCTGCTGCAGGGCCGCTTCGACGCCGAGACCGTGTATGCGGAGGACCCGGCCGACGTGCTCGCCCAGTACCTCGAGCTCGGCGCCCGCCGCATCCACGTCGTGGACCTCGATGGCGCGCGGGCCGGGTCCCAGGGCAATCGAGACACGCTCGCCCGGCTCGTCACGGCGGCGCCGGAGCAGGCCCTGCAGGTGGGTGGCGGCGTCCGGACGCGCCAGACGGCCGAGGACCTGCTGTCGCTGGGACTCGCGCGGGTCGTCGTGGGCTCGGTCGCCGTCAGCCAGCCCGCCGACGTGCGCACGTGGATGCGCGAGCTGGGTGCGGATCGCGTCGTGCTGGCGTTCGACGTGAGGCTCGATGCCGGGGGTACTCCCCGGCTCGCCACGCACGGCTGGGAGAACCAGACCGACACGAGCCTGTGGGACGCGGTGGAGGGTTACCTGGCCGCCGGACTGCGCCACGTGCTGTGCACCGACGTCGCCCGGGACGGGGCCCTGACCGGACCCAACGTGGCCCTGTATGCCGAGGCCGTGCGCCGCTACCCGGCCGTCGAGTGGCAGGCCTCGGGCGGCGTCGCCCGCATCGACGACCTGCACGCCCTGGCGGCGACGGGAGTCGCGTCCGTGGTCAGCGGCAAGGCCCTGCTCGAGGGCCGTCTCGATCCGAAGGAGCTGCAGCCATTCTTGCGAAACGCATAATTCCCTGCCTCGACGTGCGCGACGGGCAGGTCGTGAAGGGCGTGCGCTTCCGCGACCACAAGGTCGTGGGCGACATCCTCGAACTGGCGACGCGCTACCGCGAGGAAGGCGCCGACGAGCTGGTGTTCTACGACATCACGGCCAGCCCCGAGAGCCGGTCGGTCGATCGCAGCTGGATCTCCCGCATCGCCGAGGTGCTGGACATCCCGTTCTGCGTGGCCGGCGGCATCCGCACCGTCGCCGATGCCGAGAGCGTGCTCAATGCGGGGGCGGAGAAGATCTCGGTGAACTCCCCGGCCCTCGCCGATCCGGCGTTGATCGACCGGCTGGCACGGCGGTTCGGCTCGCAGTGCGTGGTGGTCGGCATCGACAGCCAGACCGTGGGCGAGGAATACGAGGTCTACCAGTTCACCGGCGACCCGAACCGCTCGCGCAGCACGACGCGCCGGACGCTCGACTGGGTGCGCGAGGCTCAGGACCGCGGCGCCGGCGAGATCGTGCTCAACTGCATGGCCAGCGACGGCGTGCGCACCGGTTACGACCTTGCACAATTGCGCCGTGTGCGCGAGGCTTGCCACGTGCCGCTGATCGCATCGGGGGGCGCGGGGGCGCCCGAACATTTCGCGGACGTGTTCACGCAGGCGCGGGTGGACGGGGCGCTGGCCGCCAGTGTGTTCCACACGGGGGCCATCGCCATCCCGGACCTGAAGCGCTTCCTGCGCGAACGCCGCGTGGAGGTCAGGCTGTGACACCGGAAGAGATCGCCGGGCTGGACTGGACCAAGGGGGACGGCCTGCTGCCTGCCATCGTGCAGGACGCGCGCACCGGCCGGGTGCTCATGCTGGGCTACATGAACGCCGCGACGCTGCGCGAGACGCTCGAGTGCGGACGCGTGGTGTTCTATTCTCGTTCGCGCGGCGGGCGCTGGATGAAGGGCGAGACCACCGGGCATTTCCTGGAGACCGTGCAGGTCAGCACGGACTGCGACTCCGACGCGCTGCTGGTGCTGGCGAATCCCATCGGCCCGACCTGCCACAAGGGCACGACCTCGTGCTTCGACGCGGCCGCCCCGACCGATGCACAGCAACTCGGCTTCCTCGCCATCCTCGAGAAGACGATTGCGCACCGCATGGCCGAGCAGCCCGAAGGCAGCTATACGGCCCGGCTCGTGGCCCAGGGCCCGAGTCGCATCGCGCAGAAGGTCGGCGAGGAAGGACTCGAGACCGCGCTGGCCTCGGTGACTCGCGACGATGCCGGCGTGCTGAGCGAGGCCGCCGACCTGGTCTATCACCTCGTGGTGCTGCTCAAGTCTCGCAATCTCTCGCTCGCGGACGTGACCCGCGAACTCCAGTCCCGCCACTCCGGAAAATAGGGGACACTCACTATTTTTCAGCTGGGACCGTTCCCTGTCTGAAAAATAGTGAGTGTCCCCTATTTTGTCGCGCGGAGCATGAGGCCGGCCGCCACCAGCGTGACCGCCGCCGCGGCGACGAACGCGCTGGCCGAGCCCGCCTGCTCCCACAGCAGGCCGAAGAGCACCGCACCCGGCAGCACGAGCAGGCCGCTCGCGAGGTGGTACAGGCCGTAGGCCGTGCCCCTTTCGTGGGCCTCGGCGTGATCGCCGATGAGCGAACGCTCGGCCGGCTCGGTGATCGCGAGCGCGGCCGAGTACGCCACGAACAGCAACCAGACACCGACGCCCGCGGGCCGCAGGA
The DNA here is from genome assembly GCA_052035645.1 of Pseudomonadota bacterium. Lineage (GTDB taxonomy): Bacteria > Pseudomonadota > Gammaproteobacteria > Steroidobacterales > Steroidobacteraceae > RPQJ01. Next base: position 6,897 of record JBPOHK010000137.1, on the reverse strand, counting down.
ACGCCAGCAGCAGCAGCACGAGCACGCGGGCGCTCCAGCCGCCGACGAGAAGCGGGCCGCGGCCGAGTCGGTCCGACAGGATGCCGGCCGGCATCGCAATGCCCATCTTGGCGAGGCTGGCCGCCGCCCACACCAGCGGCACGAACGTCACGGCCAGGCCGGCCTCGCGCGCCCACAGCACGATGAACACCTCCGGCACGCTGGCGAGGGCCAGCAACCCGGCCGCCACGATCATTGCCCGCAGTCGCCCGTGCAACGCGTTCCAGGCGAAGCGCTTCGGCTCCGGCAATGGAACCTGCTGTCCGGCCGGCACGCCGAAGAACAGCAGCAGGAGCACCAGCAGGCCGGGGATCGCCGAGGCATAGAAGACGTGAGCGAGGTCCACCTGCGCCGATAGCAGCGCGAACGCCGCCAGCGGACCGATCACGGCCCCGGCGTGATCCATGGAGCGGTGAAACCCGAAGGCCCGACCCCGCTGCCCGGCGTCCGTCGACGCCGCGATCAGCGCGTCCCGCGGCGCGGTACGGATGCCCTTCCCCACCCGGTCCAGGAATCTCAGCAGCAGCACGGCGGCCCAGGCGGCGGCCAGCCCGATCAGCGGCCGGGCGGCGTTCGAGAGACCATAGCCCCCGAGCACGAGGCCCTTGGCCGGGATGCCGCGATCGGCGAGCCGGCCGGAGACGAGTTTCAGGACGCTGGCCGTGGCTTCGGCCACGCCTTCGACGAGCCCGACGACGGCCGGGCCGGCGCCGAGCGTGGCCGTCAGGAAGATCGGCAGCAGTGGCGTGATCATCTCGCTCGCCGCGTCGTTCAGCAGCGAGACGCAGCCGAGCACCACGACTGTCCGCGGCAGCGCGCCCCGGACGACGGCGGCGGCCGGACCCGTGCTCACGCAGGCATCAGCCGGCGAGGATGCGCAGCATCCGACGGATGGGTTCCGCCGCGCCCCACAGCAACTGATCGCCGACGGTGAAGGCCGAGAGGTACTCGCCGCCCATCGCCAGCTTGCGCACGCGACCGATCGGGATGTCGAGCTTGCCGCTCACGGCCGCCGGCGAGAGTTCGCGAATCGACGAGTCGCGATCGTTCTTCACGAACCGCACCCACTCGTTGCCGCCCGAGATCAGGCGCTCGATCTCGGCGAGCGGCAGGTCGCGATTGAGCTTGATGGTCATCGCCTGCGAGTGGCAGCGCATGGCGCCGATGCGCACGCAGATGCCCTCGACCGGGATGGGCCGAGCGGCCCGGCCCAGGATCTTGTTGGTCTCGGCGCTGCCCTTCCACTCCTCGCGGCTCTGGCCGTTGCCGAGGTCCTTGTCGATCCAGGGGATCAGGCTGCCGGCAAGCGCGGCGCCGAAATTCGCCTTCGGCAGCGCCTCCGAACGCAACACGTCGGTCACCGCCCGGTCGATGTCGAGGATCGCGCTGCCAGGGTCCTTCAGTAGGTCGGCCGCGACGCCGTGCGCAGCGCCCATCTGTTCGAGCAACTCGCGCATGTTCGGCGCACCGGCGCCGGACGCCGCCTGGTAGGTCATCGACGTGATCCACTCGATCACGCCTTCGCGGAACAGCCCGTTCAGCGCCATCATCATCAGCGACACGGTGCAGTTGCCGCCGATGTAATCCTTCACGCCCGCCTTGAGCGCCGCGTCGATCACGTCGCGGTTCACCGGGTCGAGGATGATGACCGCATCGTCCTTCATGCGCAGGGCGGACGCCGCGTCGATCCAGTAGCCCTTCCAGCCCGCCGCGCGCAGCCTCGGGTGCACGGCGTTGGTGTAGTCGCCGCCCTGGCACGTGACGACGACGTCGCACTTCGCTAGCGCCTCGAGGTCGCTCGCATCCTGCAGGGGAATCGAAACCTTGCGGCCACCCACGACCGGGGCGGCACCACCGGCCTGCGAGGTGCTGAAGAACACCGGGTCGACGTGGTCGAGATCGCGCTCCGCAGCCATGCGCTGCATCAGCACCGATCCCACCATTCCGCGCCAGCCGACGATTGCAGTCTTCACGCTCTCACTCCGGCCGCGCGTGCGGCCCTCAGACCAGCACTTCCCGCGCGGGCTCGCGCAGGTTGTACGACGAACTCATCGCGTGCCCGTAGGCGCCGGCGTTCGCGACCAGCAGCACGTCGCCCTCGCGGGTCGGCGGCAGCAGTCGCTCGTAGCCGAGCACGTCCGCCGACTCGCAGATCGGCCCCACGATGTTGTACACCTCCGTGCCCGGTTCGCCAAAGCGCGTGAGGTTGACGATGTCGTGGTGCGCTCCGTACAGCGCCGGGCGGATCAGCGAGTTCATGCCCGTCGCCACGCCCGCGTACTGCACCGCGCCCTTGCCCTTGAGCTGGGTGACCGACAGGACCAGCACGCCGCCCTGCGCCACCAGGAACCGGCCCGGCTCCAGCCAGAGCTGCAGCTGCGGCGTCCTCTGGCGCTGCTCGTCGACGACGGCCTGCAGGGCCTTGAGGTCCACCGGCACCTGGCCGGGCTTCTCCGGCACGCCGATGCCGCCGCCGAGGTCGATGGCCTTCACGTCCGGGAAGCGCTTCGCCAGGTCGCCGAGGACCTGGCCGACTTCCTTCCAGTTACGCACGTCGAACACGCCGCTGCCGGTGTGCGCGTGCAGCGCCACGACGCGCGCCCCCACCGCCTTCACGAGCTTCTCGAGCTCGTCCATCTCGAACAGCGGAATGCCGAACTTGGAGTGCACGCCCGCCGTGCGGACGTGGTCGTGGTGCCCGCGGCCGAAACCCGTGTCGATGCGCACCAGCAGGTCGCGACCGCGGAACAGGTCGCCCCACTCCCGCAGCGCGTAGAGGTTGTCGATGGTGAGGTGCACGCCCCGCTTCACCGCCCACTCGTACTCGCTGCGCGGCGCGAAATTGGGCGTGAAGAGGATCTTGCCCGGGTCGATGCCCGGCAGCGTGGCGAGGACGTGCTCGCACTCGCCCTGCGAGACGCACTCGAACGACAGCCCGAGCCCGGCGAACAGCCTGAGGATCTCCGCGTGCGGGTTCGCCTTCATCGCGTAAAAGATGCGGTCGACGCCGCGGATGGCCAGCAGCTGCTGCGCCGCGCGCTCCATCGAGGCACGGTCGTAGACGTAGGCGCTGCCGTGCTCCCGGGCGATCTTCTGCAGGTCGGCGCGTCGATCCTGCCACCACGGCGGGCCACCCTCCGGCGCCGGCGGGGCCACGCCCTGGATCTGCTCCCAGGTCGGGCCGAGCACGTGATCCGAAGGCGCGTTCCACACGATGACGTCGTGCAGCCGCCTCACCAGCCGGTCGCCCTGGTCCTCGTCCACCACGAAGGTGATGTTGAGGTCGTTGGCGGCCTGCGTGACCAGGTAGATGCGCTGCTCCTCGAACAGCTCGAGCGCGTCGCCGAGGCGGTGCAGCGTCGCGCGGATGCTGCGGCCGACCAGGCTGACGGCGGCGCAGGGCCCGATGACCTCGACGCGGCAGAGCTTCGCGAGGTCCGCGACCAGCGCGTCGAGCGACTTCGCGTCCAGCGAGTTCGCGGCCGGGTCGAGCGAGACGGTGACGCTGGTCTCCGAGGTCGAGACCAGGTCGACCGACAGGCCGTGGGCCTTGAACACCGCGAAGGCGTCGGCGAGGAAGCCGACCTGGTGCCACATGCCGAGCGTCTCCATCGCGATGAGCGTGATGCCCTTCTTGATGCAGACCGCCTTCACGCGCGCGCCGCCGTCGCCGCCCGTGGAGGTGACGACCGTGCCGTCGAGCTCCGGACGCTGGGTCGCGTGCACCGACAGCGGGATGCCGAACTGCTTGACCGGCAGGATGCAGCGCGGGTGCAGCACCTTGGCGCCGCTCGAGGCGATTTCCTGGGCCTCGTCGTAGTCCAGGGACTTCAGCAGCCGCGCGTTCGACACCGAGCGCGGGTTCGACGTGAACATGCCCGGCACGTCGGTCCAGATCTCGAGCCGGCGCGCGGCCAGCTTCGCCGCGAAATAGCTGCCGGACGTGTCGGAACCGCCGCGCCCGAGCAGCACGGTGTCGCCGTTGGCGTCGCTCGCGATGAAGCCCTGCGTGATGACCACGCTGCCGCCCGCGGCCATGCGCTGCTGCAGCACCGGATCCGGGTCGAAATTGCAGGTCGCCGAGAGATAGCTCGCCCGCTCCGAGGCGCCCGGCCGCTCCTGTGCGTGCAGGAGCGTGCGCGCGTCGAGCCATTGGACGTCGATGCCTTCCGCGGCGAGGAACGAGGCGCCGATGCGCGTCGCCATCAGCTCGCCGCTCGCCATCACGCGCGCGCGCAGGCGGTCGCTCACCTCGCCGATGAGGTGGATGCCCTCGGCGCTGCGGCGCAGTTCGTGGAAGTGACGCTCGAGTTCGGGGCCGATCGGGATGCCGAGGTCGCGCGAGAGGTCGGCGTGGCGACGCTCGATCTGCTCCATCACGGGCTCCCAGTCGCCGGTGAGGGCCTTCGCGAGCAATTGCTCGAGGCGGTCCGTGATGCCGGACAGCGCGGAGTGGACGATGACGGGGTGCAGGCCCTCGCCGAGCCGGGCGCGCACGACGGCGGCGACGTTCTTCCAGTTGCTGACGCTCGAAACGCTGGTGCCCCCAAACTTGAGGACGACCCAGTGCGATTCGGTTTGGCTGCTCATCGAGCGGACCCCTGCGGGCCCCCGTGACGGGAGCCGGGGACCCATGATGCGTGAGAGCTACTTTTCCTCGTAGATGTCCTTCAGCTCTTTCTGCAGGCGTTTTTCGGCAAGCACGTCCTCGAGCTTGCTCCAGGCAGCCTTGCCCTTCTTCACGGCCTGCTTGCGGCGGTCCACGCGCTCGATGAAGCGGTCGTAATCCTCTTCCTCGCCGCCCGCCACGAAGTCTTCATCCAGGTCGAAGTGCTCCTCGTCTCGTTCCATTTCGCGACCCTGAGAAAACCTTGATATTTCAACGCGCTGCCCGCGATTTGCGGACACAGGGCTGCGAACTATACACGGATCGGTCCGCTTCTCAACTGGCAATTGTGCGGCGCAATGCGGGGGCGGGCGGCGTTGCGAACGGGTCTCAGCGCGGCCCCGGTCGCCCCGTGGCTGCCGCCGCGAATCGGCCAAGGAATCAATGATTTGCGTCAGCGTTGGCCGACAGTGACCGGTGCCCCGCGAGCCAGGCCCAGGCCGGCCGCAGCGCTCTGCTCCGCCCGGGCGACCTCGATCACCCCGAAGGAATTCACCAGCACCAGGTAGTCGCCGGGGCGGACATCCGAGTAGGTGCGGCGCATCGGCAGTTCGCGACCTCCGACCCTCACCACGGGGTGCGCAAAGCCCGCGACGAGCTCCGCATCGATGTTGGTGATGAGATTGCCGAAGTGGTCGACCGTGACCACGACCCCCGCGACCTGGCCGGGGCTGACGGCGGGCTCCTCGATCCAGCCCGGAACCAGGTCGGTGACGGCGGCGCCCAGCGCCTCGGGCCGCAGCCGGCCCGCCGCGAGTTCCGCGGCGACCGGCGCGAAGATGTCGCGGCCATGGAAGGTGGCGCTGACGCGGTCGATGCCGAGGGTCGCGAGCACGGATGCGGCGAGCCGGCGCTGGACCAGCGGAGCCCGGGCCCGCTCGACCAGCGGGCCGAGCAGGCCGTTGTCGGGGGCGAGGAACAGGTGGCCCTCGGTCTCGACGATGGCGATGTCCCGCGCACTGCCGACGCCCGGGTCCACGACCGCCACGTGCACCGTGCCCTCGGGGAAGTACCGGTAGGAGCGCGCGAGCCAGAAGCCCGCCTCCGCCGGCCAGTGGGCCAGGACTTCGTGCGTGAGGTCCACGATGCGCGCCTGCGCGTGGCGACGCAGCACCTGTCCCTTCATGACGCCCACGAACGGGTCCTTGAGGCCGAAGTCGGTGGTGAGCGTGATGACACCGCTCGCCTGGAAGCTGCCGGGGTGCATGTCGGATCCTGCGCTAGACTCGGCGCACCATGCCCTATTTGTACGTCGTTCGCCACGGCCAGCCCGACTTCACGGGCAACTACGATTCCCTGACGCCGCTCGGCTTCCAGCAGTCGGAGTGGCTCGGCGAGCATTTCCAGTCGCGCGGGCTGCGCTTCGCGCGCATCGTTTGCGGGACGCTGGTGCGCCAGGTCGAGACCTGCGATGCATTGCTGACCCGGCTGGTCGATGCGCCCGAACCGCGGCAGGATCCGCGCCTGAACGAATACGACCAGGGCAGCCTGCTGGCGTTCTTCGAGCACGAGGACCCGGTGCGACTGCGCTCGACGGGTGATCGTCGCGCCTACTTCTCGGTGGTGCGCGATTCACTGCTGGCCTGGTCGCGCCACGAGGGGCCGCTGCCCGGCAGCGAGACCTGGGCGGATTTCGGCGGGCGCATCGAGGATGCCTACGCCGATGCCTGCGCAGGGCTCGGGAGGGACGATGCGGTGCTGGTCGTGTCGTCGGGCGGCGTCATCGGGCGGACCGTCGCCGACGCGCTCGGCGCGAATGCCGAGGCGGCGATTCACCTGAACCTGCAGACGCGCAACACGGGCGTGACTGAAATCGTGCGCGGCAGCAGCGCAGTGCGGGTCGCCGCCTTCAACGGCGTGCCCCACCTCGAGCGCCCCGACCGCGCTCACGCTCTCACCCACTCCTGAATAAATTGGGGACACTCACTATTTTCCGCTGAGGACATGCGGCCGTTGCGGGTAGGTCCTCGCCGAAAAATAGTGAGTGTCCCCTATTTCACCGTTTTCAGGCTTGCTTGATGAGGGAGGCGAGGCTGCGGGTGTCGATGGTGCTCGCCTGTTGCTCGATCTGGCGGCGATACTGCGGCGCGAGACCCCGCGCCTCGGCCATCAGCGAGCCGAAGGTCTCCTTGAGCATCGCGGTGTCGAGCGTCCGGCCGGACGCGTAGTAACGCTGGGCCACGCGGCCGAGC
>JBPOHK010000019.1:0-16149 GCA_052035645.1 Pseudomonadota bacterium | reverse complement strand
AGCTGCCCTTTGCTTATGTCGACAGCTTCGATCGGACCGGCGACGAGCGCACTTGAAGAGAATGCCTTGCGAACGTCACCACCGATAATGGCCTGGGACTTGACGCCGCGATCGCCACCGATGATGGCGTCCCCGCCAATGATCGCATCGCCACCGATGATGGCGTCCCCGCCGATGATCGCATCGCCACCGATGATGGCCTGGGACTTGATGCCTCGATCGCCGCCGATGATGGCGTCACCGCCGATGATCGCCTGCGACTTCACCTTGGAGCGGTCGCCACCGATGATGGCATCCCCACCGATGATGGCCTGAGACTTGATGCTGCGATCGCCGCCGATGATGGCGTCACCGCCAATGATCGCCTGCGACTTCACCTTGGAGCGGTCGCCACCGATGATGGCATCCCCGCCGATGATCGCATCGCCACCGATGATTGCACTCGGGTTGCGTGCCTTGATAATCGGAGCTGGCTTTGTACCGGCTTCGCTGTGCGATGCGGCCAGAGCGATTGACACCGCCAGTGCAATCACACTCATTCGATTCATGCCGGTCATCTTGGTCCCCTTAATACTGGTCGAACTGCCCGTTCGCGCGCGCGTGGGCCTAGTCAAAATCGGTCTTTGCTGCTGAGAGACGAAGTTCTCTCAATGAAGTGGAAGATTCCTATGCCAGTCTTGATAGCCGCGCTGTCGGGCAACTTGTGCCCGCCGCGAATCTCGTGCTGGCCAAGCCAGTCGTCCAAAATCTCAAGAAGTTCCTGGCCCTTCTCTCGAATCAAGGCATCAAATTCGTCAAAGTCGCTCGGCGACAGGCCCTCCATGGTTATCGCGTACCGTTCAAAGCGACCTTCTCCCTGTCGCTTCTTCTGGAGATTGAAATCAACGGTATCGATGAAGTAGTTGACGACGTTGCCGAGTCGCTCAAGCCCCGCTGGGTCAAGCGGTGTTGGCAGATACGTTCGGTTGAGCAGGCGAACGTACCCGTCGTCGGTCTCAAGCGCCGCTTCGGCGCGGACAAGTTCCTCAAGCAAAGCGCGTGCAGAAGCGTCTCCTGCGTAACGCCGCACCAGCGACTCGAAAGAGATCAAGTCGCCTTCAAAGGGAACCTCGAGTGGCAACCCATATGGCCCGAGGTACTCAGGGTCCTGGCTCCAGCCCTGCAACACTCGGGCGATGCGGTTCAGGCCGACCTCGTCATCGCCTTCCGCGTCCGCCTTCCGGATACGTGCGACGTCGTGCTTCGTGAGGCCTGTAAGGAGCGCAATGCGTGAGTCCGTCTGCGGTCGGTCCGGGGGAACGAGTTCGTTCTGGGCAATGTCGATGAACGCGCCTCGAATCGAGTCGGCGAACTCGCCATGAGAAATCCCATGGCGGAGCAAAATGCGAACCAACGGGTGCAGCAAATGCCGGCACGCCGCAAGCAACGGTTTTTTTACGTTGTCGCTCATCCTCGGCCCGTCAAAGGGCGGCGCTGACCAAATTGCAACTGCCGCGGACATAGGGGTTATTGTTAACTCCTTCGAGTTAACTATATCGGGGGGTCCACCCCGGTCAAGAGTTCAACATATTCGGGAACTTACGGCAGCCTACGGGCTATCCGCAGAAGTGGGTCCCAGGCGCCCCGGATCCGCCAAAGCCATGGCATTTCAGCAGGCTGGCGTTGCGTCCTGACCACGCACTAGAGGGGCTGTTGCGGACGCCGCGGGCTCGTCGCGGCATGGCCTATGTCAACTCAGGGAAGGGCCCCGAGCTTACGTAATGACCTCGGGCGGGCGAAAAGTGTGAGGCGGGTCACACTTTGCCCGCTGGTTCGAAAAATCCATCTAAAACATCAAGTTGGGTGCTGGGCCGGACGATGCCGGCGAAACCGGTCGGAGGCGATTCCGCGCGGCCGGCGGGCGTCGGATGCGGCGCGGACGGAGGGCGGGGCAGGGCGTCGTCGGCGACCCTCGTGTCGATGCGGCGGGCATCCCGGGCGTCCCGTGCGAAGCGAAAAGAATTGCCCAAACGAAAATGGCCGACGCTCCTCGCGGAGCGCCGGCCATTGGCCAAAAAATGGCGTTGACGGTTACGACTTTTTCTGAATCTTCGCGGTCTTGCGAAGTTCGTCCAGGTAGGTCTGCAGCTTCTTCCGCTGCACCATCGACTCGACCTGCTGCTTCACCTGCTCGAACGGCGGAGCTTCCTGCGCCCGCGAGTCCTCGAGCTGGATCACGTGCCAGCCGTACTCAGTCTGCACCGGCGTCTTGGTGATCTCGCCCTTCTGCAGCGTCGCGACCGCATCGGAGAACGGCTTGACCATCGCCGTCGCGGCGAACCACCCGAGGTCGCCGCCCTGCTTGGCGCTGCCCGGGTCCTTGGACTCGGACTTGGCCAGCTTCGCGAAATCGCCGCCGGCCGAGAGCTCGCGAATGATCGATTCCGCGAGTTCCTTCGACTCCACGAGGATGTGCCGCGCCTTGTACTCCTTCGGCATGCTGGCGATCTGCGTGTCGTACTCGGCCTTCACCTCCGATTCCGAGACGGGGTGCGCCTTGATGTACTTCTCGCTGGCCGCTTCCGCCAGGATCTGCGTATGCAGCAGTTCGGCACGCGCCTTCGTCTCCGGATTCTTGTCGAGGCCTTCCTTCTCGGCCGCCTGCGCCGCCAGCTGCATGTTGATCAGCTGGTCGAGCAGCTGAGTCTTGACCTCGGGCGGGACCTCGGCCGCGTCCTTGCCCGTCACCGCCTTGAGGAACAGGTTGAACAGCTCGCTGCTGATCGCCGTGCCGTTGACCGTCGCGACGGCTTCCGACGCCGCGGCCGCGGGGGCCGCCGCGGCCGGCTTGGCGGCATCGGTCGCGGGCTTGGTGCACGCGGCGCTCACGGCGACGACGCCGGCCAGCAGGAGGAGGGATCTGAAATTGCGCATTGAAGGGCCTCTGGTTGGAATCGATTCGTTGGTTTCAAGCATCGGTGGCTTCGCCCGGGGCGAGCGCCTGGATCGAAAGGGCATGGATGTCGGTCTGCATCAGGTCGCCGACGGCCTCGTACACGAGGCGGTGGCGCCGCACGATGGGCAGGCCGCGGAACCGTTCAGACACGACGAACACGCTGAAGTGCCCGCGTCCCTCGCGGGCCCCGGCGTGCCCCGCATGGCGGTGACTGTCGTCGATCACCTCGAGCCGGGTCGGCTCCAGTGCGGCTCGCAGTCTCTCCTCGATCTTCGCAACGCGCGTGCTGGTCATGGCAATACCCTCACGAACGGTCGGACTTCCCAGGATTCGAAGACACCCTCGGTCGCGTAAGGGTCGGCGGCGAACCACGCCTGCGCGGCCTCCAGCGAGTCGAATTCCGCGATGACGACGCTGCCGCTGAAACCTGCCGGACCGGGGTCGGCGGCGTCGATCGCGGGGCAGGGTCCGGCAACGATCACGCGACCTTCGTCGACGAGTTGCCGGATGCGACCGAGGTGGTCGGGGCGGACGCGACGGCGGATCGCGAGCGCGCCCGGGGCATCCCTGCCGGTGAAGACGTAGAGCATGTCAGCCCTGGCCGGGTTCCCGGGCCTCGCCGTGCCGGGCGATCCACATGCCCTGCAGCAGCGCGAACACGAGCGTGAGTCCGAACAGGCCGAACAGCTTGAAGTTGACCCAGATGTCCATGCTGTAGCTGAAGGCCACGTACAGGTTCAGGCCGCCGCAGACCGCGAAAAAGGCGACCCACATCAGGTTCAGCCGCTTCCAGATTTCCGGGGCCAGTTGCACGTGCTCGCCCATCATGCGCTGGACGATGGTCGGGCCGCGCCAGAAGTGGCTGACCAGGAACGCGCCGGCGAACAGCCAGTCGACGATCGTCGGCTTCCACTTGATGAACGTGGCGTCGTGCACGATCAACGTGAGTCCGCCGAACACCAGCACCAGGATTGCCGAGGTGAGCAGCATCGGGCTGACCTTGCGGTGACGGACCCAGCTGAAGAGGGTCTGCGCCAGCACGCCGACGATCAGCACGGCGGTCGCGACGAAGATGTTCGTCAGCTTGTACGCGATGAAAAACGCCACGACTGGCAGCAGGTCCAGGAACAGTTGCATGTGGCGGGACAGAGCGGCAATTGAGCGGGGCGCGTATCATACCAAGGCCGGGAAACCGCATCCGGCCAACGAAAAAAGCATGGCATTCCTGATCTCCATCCACCCGGTCAATCCGCAGCCCCGGCTCATCCGCCAGGCCGTGTCGGCGATCCGGGACGGCAGCGTGGTCGTGTATCCCACCGACTCCACGTACGCCCTCGGCTGCCTGATCGGCGACAAGGAAGCCATGGAGCGCATCCGCCGGATCCGCGAGGCGGACAAGCACCACAACTTCACTCTGGTCTGCCGCGACCTGTCGGAGATCGCCCGATATGCCCGGGTGGACAACAGCCAGTACCGCACGCTGCGGGCGTTCACCCCGGGGCCCTACACGTTCCTGCTGGAGGCGACGCGCGAGGTGCCGAAACGCCTGCAGAACCCGAAGCGGCGCACCATCGGCATCCGCGTGCCGGACAACGCGATCGTGCGGCTGCTGCTGGCCGAACTGGGCGAGCCGATCATGAGTTCGACGCTGCTGTTGCCCGGGGAGGCGCAGTCCATGACGGACCCCGCCGAAATCAAGGCGCGTCTTGAGCATCAGGTCGACCTCGTCATCGACGGCGGGGCGGGCGGCCTCGAGCCGAGCAGCGTGGTCGACCTGTCGAGCGGCGTGCCGGTCGTGGTGCGCTCTGGGAAGGGCGACGTGACCGCCTTCCAGTAGTCCACGGATCCGCCGGCGGCTGCGTATAATCGCCGCTTCGCCTGAGCGGACCGGCCTCGTGCAGCTTCGTGTATTGCTGTCACGTTGCCGCGTAAGCCTATGAAATTGATTGATATTATTCAGCGATCGGATCGCAGGGTCCCCGATTGAGTGCCAACGTTTCCACGTCGCGTCGCGTTCTGTCCGGCATGCGCCCCACCGGGTCGCTGCACCTCGGCAACTACCACGGGGCGCTGAAGAACTGGACCGAGCTGCAGTACGAGTACGACTGCTATTTCTTCGTGGCCGACTACCACGCGCTCACGACCGGCTACGACGACACCAGCAAGCTCGAGGACTACACGTGGCAGATGGTCATCGACTGGCTGGCCGCGGGGCTGAACCCGGCGGTCGCCACCATCTTCATACAGTCGCGCGTGCCGGAGCACGCCGAGTTGCACCTGCTGCTGTCGATGATCACGCCGCTCGGCTGGCTGGAAAGGGTGCCGACCTACAAGGACCAGCAGGACCAGCTGAAGGAGAAGGACCTCGCCACCTACGGCTTCCTGGGCTACCCGCTGCTGCAGAGCGCCGACATCCTGCTCTACCGGCCGATGTACGTGCCGGTCGGCGAAGACCAGGTGGCGCACGTCGAGATCACCCGCGAGATCGCGCGCCGGTTCAATTTCGTCTTCGGCAAGGAGCCCGACTTCGAGCTCAAGGCCGAGAAGGCGGTGAAGAACCTGGGCGCGAAGAACGCCGCCCTCTACCGCGACCTGCGCAAGAGCTACCAGGAGAAGGGCGACGCCGAGGCGCTCGAGCGCGCGAGCGCGCTGCTCGACGGCAATTCCCGGCTCACGGTCGCCGACCGCGAGCGCCTGATGGGCTATCTCGAGGGCACCGGCCGCACGATCCTGCCCGAGCCCGAGGCGCTGCTCACGGCGACGCCGAAGGTCACCGGCCTCGACGGCCGCAAGATGTCCAAGTCCTACGGCAACACCATCGGCCTGCGCGAGGATCCGGACGCGGTCGCCGCCAAGCTGAAGACCATGCAGACCGACCCGGCCCGCGTCCGGCGCACCGATCCGGGCAACCCGGACAAGTGCCCGGTGTGGGACCTGCACCGGCTCTATTCGCCCGAGCGCACCCAGAGCTGGGTGAGGGAAGGCTGCACGACGGCCGGCATCGGCTGCATCGAGTGCAAGAAGCCGCTCATCGAGGCCGTGGTCGGCGAGATCACGGCGATGCGCCAGCGCGCGCAGGAATACGAGGACAGCCCGGACCTGGTGCGCGGCATCATCGACGAGGGCTGCGAGAAGGCGCGGGCCGTCGCCGGCCAGACGCTCGACGACGTCAAGCAGGCCATGGGCCTCACGTACCGCTGAGGAATGCGCGCATGACCAAGCCCGACCTGAAGGTCAGCGAGGGCGGCGCGCCGGCCGCGCCGGTCGAGGCGCGCCTGCCCGAGGTGCCCGAGCAGGGCGAGATGCCGTTCGCGGTGGTCGAGGGCGAGCCGGTCACGCAGATGCCGCGCGACCTCTACATCCCGCCGGACGCGCTCACGGTGTTCCTCGAGGCCTTCGAGGGCCCGCTCGACCTGCTGCTCTACCTGATCCGGCGGCAGAACCTCGACATCCTCGACATCCCGATCGCGGAGATCACCCGGCAGTACATGCAGTACATCGACGTCATGCGCGACCTGCAGCTCGAGCTGGCCGGAGAGTACCTGCTGATGGCCGCGACGCTGGCGGAGATCAAGTCGCGCATGCTGCTGCCGCGCCCCCAGGGCGAGCTGGCCGAGGAGGCGGACCCGCGCGCCGAACTCGTCCGCCGGCTGCAGGAGTACGAGCGCTTCAAGCGCGCGGCGGTCGACATCGAGCGGCTGCCGCGCACCGATCGCGAGAACTTCCAGGGCTCGGCCGAACTCGTCGAGCGCCGCGTGGTGAAGCTGCTGCCGAACGTCACGCTGCGCGAGATGCTGGTCTCGCTGCGCGACGTCATGTCGCGTGCCGAGATGTTCGCCCACCACCACGTCTCGCGCGAGCGGCTCTCGGTCCGCCAGCGCATGTCGGACGTGCTGAGCACGATGCGGGCGCAGGCGTTCGTCGAGTTCGCCGCGCTGTTCCGCCCCGAGGAAGGCCGCATGGGCGTCACCGTGACGTTCATCGCGATCCTCGAGCTGCTGCGCGAGGGCCTGATCGAGATCGTGCAGTCCGAACCCTTCGCCCCGATCCACGTGCGTGCGGGCAGTCCGCGACGCGTCACGCTCGTGGTGGACAACGACCGGCCCGAGGCCGACAACCGGACGGAACCATGAGTGAAAACCCCCTGACGCCGACCGTCGAGGCCGTGCTGCTCGCGGCCGGTCGCCCGGTGACGGTCGAGCAGATCCTCGACCTCTACGAGGAGCACCAGCGGCCGCCGGCGGCCGAGGTGCAGGCCGCGCTCGAGGAACTCGGACGCATCTACGACGCCAACGGACACGGGATCGAGATCAAGGAAGTGGCGAGCGGCTGGCGCGTGCAGGTGCGCGCGCAGCACTCCGACGTCGTCTCGCGCCTGTGGCAGGAGCGGCCGAGCCGCTACTCACGGGCGCTGCTCGAGACGCTCGCGCTGATCGCCTACCGCCAGCCGATCACCCGCAGCGAGATCGAGGACATCCGCGGCGTGACCGTCAGCTCGACCATCATGCGCACGCTGCACGAGCGCAACTGGATCCGCATCGTCGGGCACCGCGAGGTGCCGGGCCGGCCGGAACTGCTCGGCACGACCCGCGAGTTCCTCGACTATTTCGGCCTCAAGAGCCTCGACGACCTGCCGACGCTGGCCGAGCTGCAGGACCTCGACGGCATCAAGGAGCAGCTCGGACTGCCGGGCGAACTCGGCGAGGACCTCGCAGTGGTCGCCGAAGGCACGGTCATCGAGGGCACGGTCATCGAAAGCGAGGCCGGCGTGGTCGCCGAGGCCGCGCCGCAGGCGGATGCCGCCGTCGACGACGAACCCGCGGACGACGACGACGAGGACGAGCCGGGCGAGGGCCCGGATGCCACGGTGCTGGTCGCCGGACCGCAGGACGACCCGGATCGCTGAGCCACACGCGGCGCCGACCGCCAGTGAGCGAACGACTCCACAAGTTGCTGGCCCGGCACGGGCTCGGCTCCCGGCGCCAGGTCGAGGAGTGGATCCGCGACGGTCGCGTGCTCGTGAACGGACGGCCCGCCGGCGTCGGGCAGGCGGTCGAGGCCGGCGACAAGGTCGTGGTCGATGGTCGCGACGTCACCCGCATGCTCGCGCGCGAGCAGCGACTCAGGGTGATCCTCTATCACAAGCCGTCGGGCGAGATGCTGCGGCGGCAGGCCGGCGACGACCGCGAGGAAGTCGAGGCTAACCTGCCGAAGCTGCACGCCGGTCGCTGGATCCCGATCAACGCCCTCGGCTACGGCGAGGACGGATTGCTCGCGCTCACCAGCGACGGTGCGGTCGCATCGGCGATTGCGCGCCGCTGCCGGGAACAGCCGGTCGAGTACCGGGTGCGCGCGCTGCGGCCGGCCGGCGACGTGGACTGGCCGGAGGTGCCGACCGAGGTCGAGGTCGACGGGCAGGCCGTCGCGTTCACGGCGGTCGAGCGGGCCGGCACCGAGGCGCTCAACGAGTGGTTCCGGGTCGCGGCCGAGCGGGCCGTGCCGCGCGGCGCGGTGCGGGCCCTGTTCGACGCGGCCGGCCTCAAGGTCAGCCGCATCCTGCTCGTGCAGTGGGGGCCGCTGCAGTTGCCTCGCGACCTGCCGCGCGGTCGCTCGCGCGACGTGGCGGGCGAGGAACTCGATGCGCTGCTCGCCCTCGCGGGCGTTGCGAAGAAGCCCGCAAAGGAACAACGGCCCCGCGGCGGAGGCTCCCGGCGACGCGGCGGCCCTAGGCCTGGGCGTCGAAGCGGCGGCCGGTGACCTCGCGGCTGTCCGGCCCGAGCAGGTAGAGGAAAGGCGCGAGCACCGTTTCCGGCAACGGCAGCGTCGCGGCATCCTCGGCGGGATAGGCCTTGGCCCGCATGCCCGAACGCACCTTGCCCGGGTTCACGCTGTTCACGCGCAGGCGCCGCTCGGGCGTGTCGAGTTCGTCCGCGAGCACCTGCATCATCCCTTCGACGGCGAACTTCGATACGGCGTAGGCGCCCCAGTACGCCCGGCCCCGGTTCGACACGCCGCTGGTCGTGAAGACGATCGACGGGTCGACCGAGCGCTCGAGCAGCGGCAGCAGGGTCTGGGTGAGGATGAACGCGGCGTTCACGTTGACGTGCATGACCTTGAGCCACGTCGGCACGTCGTAGTGCTTCACGGGCGAGCGGTCGCCGAGGATGCCGGCCACGTGGGCGAGCCCGTCGACGCGCCCGAATTCCTGCTGCAGGGCGGTGGCCAGCGCGTCGTAGTGGCTCGCGTCGGCCTTCTCGAAATCGAGCGGGGCGATCGCCGGCCGCGGGCCGCCGGCCGCGACGATGGCGTCGTACACCGCCTCCAGCTTCTTCACGGAGCGTCCGGTGAGCACCACCTGCGCGCCATGGGCCGCGCAGGCCTTCGCCAGCGCGCCGCCGATCGCGCCGCCGGCCCCGGTGACCACGATGACGCGGTCCGCGAGTGCGGTGGGTGGGGCCGCGTAGCGGCGCAAGTCGTCGTCGGTCGGGGACATCGGCAACTCCAGGAACGGAAGGGGCTCAGGCGTGTCGTACGGCGGTGGTCCATGCGGTCCACAGCCGCCGCAGCGGGGGCAACTCGGGGCGACCGGCCGCCGCCGCCGCATCCGGGTCGACGCGATCGAGCAGGCGACGGTGCAGGGCCGCCAGCACCAGGCCGGGCCGTTGTGCACGGCGCTCCTCGCGCTCGAGCAGGGTCGGCAGCGAGTCGAGCATCGTGCAGGCGTCGCGTCGCCACGCGGCGAGCACGCGTCCGAGACGTGCAGGCTCGGCGTGCGCGAGATCGGCCGGGTCGATGCCCTCGCGCGCCAGTTCGTCGAGCGGGACGTACAGCCGACCGAGCGCGAGGTCGTGGGCAAAGTCGCGCAACGCCTCGCACTGGCGCACGGCCGACCCGAGGCGGCGCGCGAACTCGCGCTCCGCCGGGCCGAGCGGCCGCGCCCCGGCGAGGGCCGCGGCGGCCAGCGTCTGCAGCGCCCCGGCCGAGCGGAACGCATAGGCCTCCAGCTCCCGTCGGCTGGCGTAGGTCATGCGGGCGAGGTCGAGGTCCGCGGCCGCCAGCATCTCGTGCAGCAGGGCAGGGTCGTGGCTCGCGCAGTCCCGCAGCGAGAGCAGTGCGACGGTCACCGGGTGCTGGGGCCGCCCGGCGCAGTAGCGATCGACCTCGCCGCGCCACCACTGCAGGCGCGTGTGCGCCGCCTCGTGGCTGGCGCGGGCGACCGTCTCGCGCAGTTCCGCCTCGAGTGCATAGAGCGCCGCCAGCGTCGCCCGCAGACCAGCCGGCGCGAACAGCACGGCGAAGTATCGCAGCGAGCCCGGGGGCGTACCGCGCTGCAGGGGATCGGCGGCGGCCACCTGCGGGCTACTCAACGCCCGTGCCCTCGTCGTTCTCGATGAGTGGGCGGGCCAGCTTGTCGATCGGGGCGACTTCCTCGATTTCCTTCGCGGGTCGCAGGCCCAGTTCCGTGAACTTGCGAGCGCCCGGCAGCACCTGCCGCTCCAGCGAGCCCACCGCGCTGTTGTAGGCATCGACGCTCTGCCCGAGCATGCGGCCCACCTTGCCCAGGTGCGAGGTGAACGTGGCGAGACGCTTGTAGAGGTCCTCGCCGAGCTCCTGGATGCGCGCGGCATTGTCGGCCAGCGCGTTCTGGCGCCAGCCGTAGCCGACGGCCTTGAGCAGGGCCACGAAGCTGGTGGGCGTCGCGATGATCACGTGCTGGCGGATCGCGTCCTCGAGCAGGTTCGGCAGTTCGCCGACTGCGGCACTCAGGAACTGGTCGCCCGGGATGAACAGCACGACGAAGTCGGGGCTCTTCTCGAACTGCGCCCAGTAGGCCTTCTGCGCCAGTTGCCGCACACGCTCCTGCACCGCGAGCGCGTGGCGGCGGATCGCCGCGGCCCGTTCGTCGTCGGTGCCCGCCTCGGCCGCCGAGAGGTAGGCGTCGAGCGGCGTCTTGACGTCGACCACGAGTTGCCGGCCGTCCGGCATGTTGACGATCATGTCCGGCCGCAGGCTGCCGTCCTCGCCGGCGACGTGCACCTGCTCGACGAAATCGCAGTGCTCGACCATGCCGGCGAGTTCCGCGAGGCGCTTCAGCGTCATCTCGCCCCACTGGCCGCGGACCTCGGGCCGGCGCAGGGCGGTGACGAGGTTGCGCGTCTCGCGCTGCAGTGCCACCTGGCCGAGAGCCACGCCTTCGAGCGAGTTCCTGAGCGCGCCGAAGGTCTCCGCGCGTTCCTTCTCGATGCGCGCGATCTGCTCGTGCGTCTTCTGCAGCGCCTCGCGCACCGGGGCCAGCATGGCCTCGACGGACTTCTCGCGCTCGGTG
The DNA here is from genome assembly GCA_052035645.1 of Pseudomonadota bacterium. Classification (GTDB taxonomy): domain Bacteria; phylum Pseudomonadota; class Gammaproteobacteria; order Steroidobacterales; family Steroidobacteraceae; genus RPQJ01. Next base: position 4,888 of record JBPOHK010000019.1, on the reverse strand, counting down.
AGGTTGCGCAGCGCCACCTCCTGCTGCTGGCCGAGCGCCTGGCGGGCGAGCTGCAGGAACAGTTCGCTGTTGCCGCGCAGGGCCTCGCCGGCCACGCCGTCGAAGCCTGCGCGCAGCCGCTGCAGCGCGAGGTCCAGCGCCTGCTCGCGCTCGCGCGCGAGTTCCTCGCCCGAGCGCAGCTCGGCGCGCGCCGCGGCCAGCTGGAGCTCCACCTCGTGCGCGCGCCGTCGCCCGAGCAGCCAGCCGATCGCGAGCGCGGCGACGGGCAGCACGACCAGCAGGGCCAGCAGGGCGGGCGATCCTGCGTTCATGCGTCGGCCCCGACGCGGCCGATCCACTCCAGCAGCTCGCCCGGGTGCTCGATCCGGCCGTCGGCCGACCACTCGTCGGGAGCGTCGCTCTCGGCGATGTAGCCGTAGCCGGCGATCACCGTGCGCATCCCGGCGGCGCGGCCGGCCTGGATGTCGCGCTCGGCATCGCCGACGTAGAGGCAGTGCGCCGGTGCGTGGCCGATCAGGCCGGCCGCGTGCAGCATCGGCAGCGGGTGCGGCTTGCGCTCGGCGACGGTGTCGCCGCTCACCACGCAGGCCGCGCGGTGGTGGAGGCCGAGGCGGGTGAGCAGCGGGTCGGTCAGCCAGCCTGGCTTGTTGGTCACGACGCCCCAGGGCACGCCGCGCTGCTCGAGTTCGTCCAGCACCGGCAGCAGGCCGGGAAAGGGCCGGGTCTCGACCGCGAGGTGCTGCGAGTAGATCTCGAGGAAACGCAGCCGCAGGCGCTCGAAGACCGGCTCCACGACATCGGGGAAGCCCGTCCTCACCAGCCGCGCGGCGCCGTGCGAGACGACCGGCCGCAGCGTCGACATGGGCAGCGGTTCGCGACCTTCCTCGACGCGCAGCCGGTTGAGCGCGCCACCCATGTCCGGCGCCGTGTCGAGCAGCGTGCCGTCGAGGTCGAGCAGCAGTGCGGTCGGGGCGGTCATGCGGCGGAGGCGGCTGGGCGCTGCAGGTGCATGAGGTAGTTGACGCTCGCGTCCGCCTTCAGCGCGGCGCGGCGCGTGAAGGGATCGTAGTCGAGGCCCGTCACGTCGGCGAGCGCGAGCCCGGCCGACTTGGCCCAGCCGGCCAGCTCCGAGGGCCGGATGAACTTCTCGTAGGTGTGCGTGCCGGGCGGCAGCAGGCGCAGCACGTACTCCGCGCCGACGATCGCGAGCGCATAGGCCCTGGCCGTGCGGTTGATGGTCGAGACGAACACCTCCCCGCCCGGCCGGACGAGCCGGGCGAGCGCGGCGACCACGGCGGCCGGATCCGGCACGTGCTCGAGCATCTCCATGCAGGTGACGACGTCGTACTCGCCTGCGTGCGCGGCGGCGTGTTCCTCGGCCGGCTCCAGCCGGTAGTCGAGCGACGCGCCGCTCTCGAGCGCGTGCAGCTTCGCGACCTGCAGCAGTTCGTCCGCCAGGTCGAGCCCCACCACCCGCGCGCCCTTGCGCGCCATCGCCTCGGCGAGCAGTCCGCCGCCGCAGCCGACGTCCAGCACGCGCCGTCCCGCGAGCGCGCCGGCCCGCTCGACGTAGGCGAGCCGGACCGGATTGAGGTCGTGCAGCGGGCGCATCTCGCCCTCGGTGTCCCACCAGCGGCTGGCCGCGGCCTGGAACCGCGCGATTTCCGCCGCGTCGACATTACGCGTCACGTTCGTTCTCCCCGATCAGGCCGCCCGAGTGGATGCGCGTGCGCCAGGCCTCGGCGCGTCCGAGCGCGGCCGACTCGTCCATGTTCCGCAGCGTGCCATCGGCGAGCAGCGCCCGCCCGGCCACCCAGGTGTCGGTGACCTGCTGGGAACTCGCCGAGTAGACCAGCGCCGCGGCCACGTCGTGCACCGGCCAGCTGCGGGCGTGGCGCAGGTCGACGCAGCACAGGTCGGCCCACTTGCCCGGCAGCAGGCTGCCGATCGAGTCGCCGAGGCCGAGCGCCCGGGCGCCTTCGAGGGTGGCCATGCGCAGCAGGTCGGTGGCGATCACGGTGCCCGGCGTGCTGCCGACGCCGGCGGCCAGCAGCCCGGCCGTGCGCGCCTCCTCGAGCAGGTCGAGGTCGTTGTTCGAGGCCGCGCCGTCGGTGCCGAGCGCCACGCGCACGCCGCGACCGAGCAGCGTCCCGAGCGGCGCGACGCCGCTGCCGAGCTTGAGGTTGGACTGGGGGCAATGCACGACCGCCGCATCCGCCTCGGCGAGCAGGTCGGCGTCCGCGGGTTCCACGTGGGTCATGTGCACGGCGACGAGCAGCGGGCTCGCGAGGCCGAGCCCGGCGAGGCGGGCGAGCGGGCGTTGCCCGTGCTGCGCGAGGCTCTGCTCGATCTCCCGGCGGGTCTCGTGCAGGTGCATCGACACCGGGATCTCGAGCTCGTCGGCGAGGCGGCGCACGCGCCGCAGGGTGGCGTCGCTGACCGAGTAGGGCGCGTGCGGAGCGAAGTGCACGGAGACGAGCGGGTCGCCCCTGTACTGGTCGCGCAGGCTCATGCCCTTGTCGATGTACTCGTCCGCGGTGCCTGCCCAGCGCGTCGCGGCGTCGGTCACCACCAGGCCGACGCAAACCCGCATGTGCCGCTCGGCGGCGGTGCGGGCCACCACGTCGGGCCACAGGTGCATGTCCGCGAAGCAGGTCGTGCCGCCGCGCAGCATCTCGGCGATGGCGAGTTCCGTGCCGTCGCGCACGTACTCCGGATCCACCCATCGGCGCTCGAGGGGCCACACCGAATCCTGCAGCCAGGGTCCGAGCGTCTGGTTCTCCGCCCGTCCTCGCAGCAGGACCATGGCGGCGTGCGTGTGCGCATTGACGAGGCCCGGCAGCAGGGCGTGCGTCGGGCGGCGCACCGTCTCGCGCGCCTCGAACCGCCGCAGCGCCACGGCCTCGGGCAGCACCGCGACGATCCGGCCGCCGCGGATCGCGACCGCGTGATCGTCGAGGACGTTCGCCGCGGGTTCCACCGGCAGCACCCAGCGGGCACAAACGAGCGTATCGACCGGCTCCATGCGGATCATCGCGAGGGGAGGGATCCCGAGTATACCGGCGGGCGGCCGCCGGACGGTGGAAAAGCCCGTCCGAAGGGGCGGTTGCGGACGTCCCGTATGGTAAGATCCACGATCTTTTTCAACCGGTCACCGGGCCTGCGAGACGGCGCCCGCGCGGCCTCCGAAACCGACGCAATCCATGGCCGATATCGCCCGCGAACTCCTGCACGTCAACCTCGAAGACGAGATGCGCCAGTCGTACCTCGATTACGCCATGAGCGTGATCGTGGGGCGTGCGCTGCCCGACGTCCGCGACGGCCTCAAGCCCGTGCACCGGCGCGTCCTGTACGCGATGCGCGAGCTCGGCAACGACTGGAACAAGGCCTACAAGAAGTCGGCGCGCATCGTCGGCGACGTCATCGGCAAGTACCACCCGCACGGCGATTCGGCCGTGTACGACACGATGGTGCGCATGGCGCAGCCGTTCTCGATGCGTTACCTGCTGGTCGACGGCCAGGGCAACTTCGGCTCGGTGGACGGCGACCCGGCGGCGGCCATGCGCTACACCGAGGTGCGCATGTCGCGCATCGCGGGCGAGCTGCTCGCCGACATCGACAAGGAAACGGTCGACTTCGTCCCGAACTACGACGAGTCGGAGACCGAGCCCTCGGTGCTGCCGACGCGCGTGCCGAACCTGCTGGTGAACGGCTCCTCGGGCATCGCGGTCGGCATGGCGACCAACATCCCGCCGCACAACCTCACCGAGGTCGTCAACGCCTGCGTGGCGGTCATCGACAACCCGGCCATCACGATCCCCGAGCTGATGGAACTGGTGCCGGGCCCGGATTTCCCGACGGCCGGCATCATCAACGGCGCGCGCGAGATCTACAACGCCTACACCACGGGCCGCGGGCGCATCGTGCTGCGCGCCAAGGCGGTGATCGAGGAGATCGACGACAACGGCCGCGAGGCCATCGTCATCACCGAGCTGCCGTACCAGGTCAACAAGGCCCGCCTGCTCGAGCGCATCGCCGAGCTGGTGCGCGGCAAGCTGATCGAGGGCATCTCCGAGCTGCGCGACGAATCCGACAAGGACGGCATGCGCGTGGTGATCGAGCTGAAGCGCGGCGAGAACGCCGACGTCGTGCTGAACAACCTGTACAAGCAGACGCCGATGGAGTCGGTGTTCGGCGTGAACATGGTCGCGCTGCTCGACGGCCAGCCGAAGCTGCTCAATCTCAAGGAGCTCATCGACGCCTTCCTGCGCCACCGGCGCGAGGTCGTCACCCGACGCACGGTGTTCGACCTGCGCAAGGCCCGCGAGCGGGCCCACATCCTCGAAGGCCTCGCCGTCGCCCTCGCGAACATCGACGAGATGATCGCGCTGATCAAGGCATCGCCGACGCCGGCGGAGGCCAAGGCCGGCCTGATGGCGCGCAGCTGGCGCGGCGGCGCCGTGCCCGAGATGCTGGCGCGCGCGGGCGCCGAGGCCGCCCGGCCGGAAGGCCTCGAGGCCGGGCTCGGCCTCGACGGCGCGCAGTACCGGCTGTCCGAGGCGCAGGCCCAGGCGATCCTCGACCTGCGCCTGCACCGCCTCACCGGCCTCGAGCAGGACAAGATCCTGGCCGAGTACGCCGAACTGCTGGCGCTGATCGCCGACCTGAGTGACATCCTCGCCCGGCCCGAGCGCCTGATGCAGGTGATCCGCGACGAGCTGCTCGCGATCCGCGATCAGTACGGCGACGAGCGCCGCACCCGCATCGAGCGCGACGAGTCCGACCTCACCATCGAGGACCTCATCACGCCGCAGGACGTGGTGGTCACGCTCTCGCACGGCGGCTACGCCAAGGCCCAGCCGGTCAGCGAATACCGGGCGCAGGGCCG
>JBPOHK010000131.1:0-31168 GCA_052035645.1 Pseudomonadota bacterium | reverse complement strand
GTCGACCTTGACGCGAAGGAATGGCATCTCGTCGCCTAACTTCCACAAGGCGGGCTGGCTTTGTCTATGCCGCGCTCCCAGGTCATTTCGATATCCCTTCGACTGTCCGTTCCTGGCCGTAAGTTGCCCCATTACTGCGCTGCAGCACAAGTGTCGCATTAGACTCGTCCCGCGGGGCCGGAATCAGCCACTTCAGGGCGTTCGCCCCCGGACCAGTCGGCTTCTCTTGACGGCGTAACCCGTAACGTTACAATTCCCTCGTGATCGTCAGTTTTCGGCACCGTGGGCTCGAACGCTTCTTCGTTACGGGAGATAGGTCGGGCATACGACCAGAGCATGCTGGCCGGCTACGTCTCGTGCTTGGCCGACTTGCCGCTGCGGAATCGGCAAAGGACATGGAACTGCCAGGTCTCCGACTCCATCAACTGAAGGGCAAGCTGAAAGGTCGTTGGTCGGTCACCATCAGCGGGAACTGGCGGGTCACGTTCACCTTCGACGGCAAAGACGCTGTTTTGGTCGACTACGAGGACTATCACTGACATGACTCTTCGAATGCACAATCCTCCGCATCCTGGCGACGTTCTCCGCGAGCTTTGCTTCGAACCTTTGGGCATATCGGTGACGGATGCCGCCAAGGCGTTGGGCGTCAGTCGCAAGACGCTCTCGTCGATTCTCAATTGTCGGGCTGGGATCAGTCCCGAGATGGCTGTGCGCCTGTCCATCGCGTTCGATACTTCGGCGGAAAGCTGGCTGAACCAGCAGATCCAGTACGACCTGTGGCAGGCGGAGAAGCGAAGGAAATCGCTGCGCGTTACGCGAATCGCGGCTTGAGCTAGGGCCGGTCAGGGACGAGAACCGCCAGTGCTAGGCGTATGCCGTCCAGGGTTCATCGAAGCCAGACTGTCACCATGCTGACGGTTGTCTTCATGGTATTTCTCGCGTTAGCAGTCATGACTGCCCGTCACCTGCGCAGCAGGTCACTTTTTGCCGCGGCTCGCTTATGCCTGTGGTTTGGACTGACCGTCGGCTTGCTGGCATTTAAGGTGCGCTGGATCCCAAGCACCGTAGTTACGTTTACGACCTATGCAGGTTTCTTCATCTACGTCTTGATTCAGGACATGCGAATTCAAGCCGAGGCAGGTCGCTCTAGGTCCAATTAGTATCGACTTGCGCCTGTCACGCGATTGACGAGTTTTAGTTGACGTTTCCGCGGAAACGTCTCGAGTGGCTCGTTCGCAGACGTCACCAGTGGACGGTCGAACTGCCGGCAGCGGCCGTCACGGCATCAGGACAGCCATCAAGGCCTGATTGCCCGCACCCATCGGGTCAACCGGCCTTCAGTTCGCGAATCAGATCGCCCAGCGTCGCCAGCGGTGCCGAGCAGGTCGTACCGCGACACACGTAGGCGGCCGTGCCGCTCGCCGGCGCCTTCTTGTCGGCGAGCCCCGCCGGCAGTCCCGTCGTCTCCGCAGGAATGGCCAGCACGAGCCGCCGCGGGTCGTAGTACTTGTCCAGTTCCCGGCGCCACGTGTCCACGTCCTCCTGCGGGCCGCGCAGCACCACGACGACCGGCGGCTCGGTCAGCTCGTCCAGCGCCATCAGCAGGCTGGTGTGGCCGTGCGGATAGCGTTCGACGACCTTCGCCGCGGCGCGCAGCGTCTTCTCGGCCGCATCGAGGTAGCGAGGCTCGGCCAGCAGATAGCCCAGCCGCACCAGAAGGCGCGCCGCGACGCCGTTGCCGGCCGGCGTGGCATCGTCGCTGAAGGTCTTCGGCCGCAGGATCAGTTGTTCGTGGTCGTCGGCGGTGAAGTAGAAGCCGCCGGCCGTCTCGTCGGCGAAGCGCGCGAGCATCGTTTCCGCCAGCTCGATCGCCCACGCCAGCGCCGCACCGTCCCAGCGCGCCTGCACGAGCTCGGTGAGCCCCCAGGCGAGGAAGGCGTGGTCGTCGAGGTAGGCCGGGAAGCGCGTGCGGGCGTCCTTGTGCACCGCGAACAGCCGTTCGCGGTACCAGGCGTGCTCGCGCAGGCAGCGCACGGCACGCGCCGCGGCTTCGGCGTAGCCGGGCACGTCGAGTGCACGAGCCGCGGCCGCAAGGCCACCGATCGCGAGTCCGTTCCAGGCGGTGAGGATCTTCTCGTCGCGGCCCGGCCAGACCCGGCCATTGCGGTAGTCGAGCAGTTTCGCCCGCGCGGAATCCAGCAGCTCGGTCGCTGCGTCCTCGGCGAGCCCGAGCGCCGTCGCGATCTCCGCCATGGACTGGTAGCAGTGCAGGTGCCACTTGCCCTCGAAGTTCGCGCCGCGGTCGAGCCCGAAGCGAGCCGCGAACACGGCGTACTCCTCGGGCGTCAGCAGGTTCTGCACCTCGGCCGGCTCCCACACGTAGAACCGGCCCTCGTGACCCTCGGAGTCCGCGTCGAGCGTCGAGTAGAAGCCGCCGGCCGGGTGTTCCATCTCGCGCAGCAGCCAGTCCGCCGTCTCGGCCGTGATGCGCCGGTACAGCGCGTCGCCGGTCGCGACCGCGGCCTGCGCCGACACCGCGAGCAGTTGGCCGTTGTCGTACAGCATTTTCTCGAAGTGCGGGATCATCCAGTACGGATCCACTGAATAGCGGCAGAAGCCGCCGCCCAGCTGGTCGTAGAGCCCGCCCTCGGACATGCGCGTCAGCGTCAGCGTGGCCATGAAAAGCGCCTGCAGGTCGGGCTCGTCGGCCTCGGCCGTCGCCCGCCACGTCCGCAGCAGGAACTCCAGGTTCGTCGGGTGCGGGAACTTCGGCGCCTGGCCGAACCCGCCGAAGCGGCCGTCGAATTCGCGCTGCAGCGTCTCCCGGGCCGAGGCCAGCACTTCGCGTGACAGCGGTTCCGAGCCGCGGTCGGGAGGCGGCAGCAGGTCGCCGAGCACCGTCACCAGCTTCTCGCCGTGGTCGGCGAGGTCGGCCTCGCGCGTCCGGTAGAACTCGGCGACGCGCTCCAGCACGAGCTTGAACGGCGGCATGCCGTGGCGCGGCTCGTTCGGGAAGTAGGTGCCGGTGAAAAACGGCCGGTGGGTCTGCGGCGAGAGGAATACCGTGAGCGGCCAGCCGCCGCCGCCCTGGTTCAGCACCTGGTGCGCGGTCTGGTAGATGCGGTCCAGGTCCGGGCGTTCCTCGCGGTCGACCTTCACGTTCACGAACAGCCGGTTCATCACTTCGGCGGTGACCGGATCCTCGAACGACTCGTGGGCCATCACGTGGCACCAGTGGCAGGCGGAGTAGCCGATCGACAGCAGGATGGGCTTGTTCTCGGCGCGGGCGCGGGCGAGGGCCGGCTCGCCCCACGGGTACCACTGCACCGGGTTGTCCGCGTGCTGCAGCAGGTAGGGGCTGGTCTCGCCGGCCAGGTGGTTGCGGTGGGTGCCAGGTCGCTTCGGCTGCATGGGGAATCGAGGGGTCGGCTAGAATGGCGGCACTATAGCGGAAGGTCGCCGCGCCGACGGCGGATTCACCCATGAGCACGATTTCCCAGGCGGCCCCCGTCGCGGACGCCCTGCCCGAACTGCGGCTGCGCCACCGCGAGGACCGGCGCATCACGGCCGGACACCTCTGGGTGTTCAGCAACGAGGTCGACATCGACCGCACGCCGCTCACCGGCTTCCAGCCCGGGTCGGTGGCACGCGTCGTCGGCGACAAGGACCGATTCCTCGGCTACGCCTACGTGAACCCGCACGCGCTGATCTGCGCGCGCATCCTCGGTCGAGACCCGGAGTACCCGCCCGGCAAGCCGCTGCTGGTGCACCGGCTGCAGGTGGCGCTGGCGCTGCGCGAGCGTCTGTACGCCGAGCCGTACTACCGGCTCGTCTACGGCGAGTCGGACGGGCTGCCGGGGCTCGTGCTCGACCGCTACGGCGACGTGATCGTCGGCCAGATCGGCACGGCCGGCATGGAGGCGATGAAGGACGAGATCGCCGCCGCGTTGCAGAAGGTCGTGAAGCCGAAGACGCTGGTCTGGAAGAACGACTCGGGTGCCCGCGAACTCGAGGGCCTCCCCGAGTACGTCGAGACCGCATTCGGCGAGCCGGCCGGGACCGCGGTGGTGACCGAGAACGACGTGCGCTTCGAGGTGCCGCTCGCGGGCGGCCAGAAGACCGGCTGGTTCTACGACCAGGCGTACAACCGGCGCGCATTGCTCAAGTACGTGCGCGGCCTGCGGGTGCTGGACGTGTTCAGCTATCTCGGCGCCTGGGGCCTGGCCGCGGCGCGGGCCGGGGCGACGGAAGTCGTCTGCGTGGACTCGTCGGCCGGCGCACTCGAGGCCCTGCAACGCGCGGCAGAGGCGAATGGCCTCGCGCAGGTGCGCACGATCCGCGACGACGCCTTCGACGCGCTTGCGGCGTTGCGCGCGGCCGGCGAGAAGTTCGACGTGGTGGTGATCGACCCGCCGGCCTTCATCAAGCGTCGCAAGGACATCCCGAAGGGCCAGGCGGCCTACCGCAAGCTCAACCAGATGGCGATGCAGCTGCTGCCGCGCGACGGCATCCTCGTCTCCTGTTCGTGCTCGCACCACCTCGGCGGCGACGAGCTGATCGACATCGTGCAGCAGGCGGCACGCCACCTCGGCCGCTTCGCCCAGGTGCTCGAGGTGGGCGGCCATGCGCCGGACCACCCGCTGCACCCGGCCATCCCGGAGACGCGCTACCTGAAGTCGCTGTTCTGCCGGGTCGTGAACGACTGACGGAACCCGGAGGACCGCGATGACCGACGCCGTGGTGATCAAGTTCTACACGCCGGTGAACGAGTCGAGCATCGGCACGCTGATGAAGACGGTCGACCAGCGGCTGGCCGCGGGCACGAAGCACTTCACGTTGCTGATCTCGACGACCGGCGGCTCGGTCTTCCACGGCCTGACGGCCTACAACTACCTCAGGGGCATCCCGGCCGAGGTGATCACGCACAACATCGGCAGCGTGGACTCGATCGGCGTCGCGCTCTACTGTGCCGGCCGCCGCCGGGTGTCCGTGCCGCAGGCGCGGTTCCTCATGCACCCGGTGAGCATGAACTTCGCGCAGGGAGCCAGCTACGAGGAGCCCAAGCTGGTCGAGCTGGTGAAGAGCCTGCGGGTCGACATGGAGAACTGCGCGAGCGTCGTGGCGGCCAATACGAAAAAGAGCAGGCAGCAGGTGTTCCGCGCGATGCAGGCGCGCACCACGCTGGACCCGGAGGCGGCCCTCGGCTGGGGCCTCGTGCACGAGATCCGCCAGGAGCTGTTCGAGGAGGGCGCCGAGGTCGTGCCGATCCAGATCGGGGGCGCCTGAACGGAAGCGCCGGACTATAATCGCCGCTCCATGCTCGTCTACCCGAATCCCGATCCGATCGCCTTCCAGCTCGGGCCCGTGAAGGTCCACTGGTACGGCCTCATGTACCTGATCGGCTTCCTCTCGGCCTGGTGGCTCGCGCGCCGCCGGGCGGCCGGCCCGCGCTCGACGTGGACGCCGGAGCTGGTCGACGACCTCATCTTCTACTGCTCGGTCGGCGTCATCCTCGGCGGCCGCCTGGGCTGGGCGATGTTCTACGGCACCGAGCAGACGCTCGCCGAGCCGCTCAGCGTGCTCAGGGTCTGGGAAGGCGGCATGTCCTTCCACGGCGGCCTGGTCGGCGTCATCGTCGCGCTGGCGCTGCTCGCGAAGCGCCACGGCCGGCGCGTGGTGGACGTGTTCGATTTCACGGCGCCGCTGCCGGCCATCGGGTTCGGCGCGGTGCGCATCGGCAACTTCATCAACGGCGAGCTGTGGGGCAAGCCGACGGACGTGCCCTGGGCCTTCGTCGTGAACGGCCGCACGCTGCACCCTTCGCAGCTGTACGAGGCGACGCTGGAGGGACTGGTGTTGTTCCTGGTGATGTGGTGGTTCACCGCCACGCCGCGGCCCCGCTGGGCGCCGTCCGGGCTGTTCCTGCTCGGCTACGGGCTGTTCCGGTTCCTGGTCGAGTTCGTGCGCGTGCCCGATGCCAACCGCGGCTACCTGCTGTTCGGCTGGGTCACCATGGGCCAGATCCTCTCCACGCCGATGATCCTCGCGGGCCTCGCGATGCTCTACGTCGCGTACCGCCGGCGCGAGCCCTCCGGCAACTACCGGGCCTGAACGGTGCGCGCGTACCTCGACATGCTGCGGGCCGTGCTCGAGACGGGTGCCGGGAAGGGCGATCGCACCGGCACGGGCACGCGCTCGCTGTTCGGCTGGCAGATGCGCTACGACCTGCGGGCCGGATTCCCGCTCGTCACCACCAAGAAGCTGCACCTGAAGTCCATCGTCCACGAACTGCTCTGGTTCCTGCGTGGCGACACCAACGTCCGCTACCTGCGCGAGCACGGAGTCACGATCTGGGACGAGTGGGCCGACGCCGATGGCGAACTCGGCCCGGTGTACGGCGTGCAATGGCGCTCCTGGAAGACCGCGGACGGGCGGGCGATCGACCAGATCGCGAGGGCCGTGGATCTCATCCGCCGCGACCCGGATTCCCGCCGCATCCTCGTCAGCGCCTGGAACGTCGGCGAGCTCGAGCAGATGGCGCTCACGCCCTGCCACGCGCTGTTCCAGTTCTACGTCGCCGGAGGCCGGCTGTCGTGCCAGCTCTACCAGCGCAGCGCCGACATCTTCCTCGGCGTCCCGTTCAACATCGCGAGCTACGCGCTGCTCACGCACATGATGGCGCAGCAGTGCGACCTCGAGCCGGGCGAGTTCATCTGGACGGGCGGCGACTGCCACCTGTACGTCAATCACCAGGAGCAGGCCCGCCTGCAGCTGTCGCGCGAGCCGCTGCCGCTGCCGCGCCTCGAGATCAAGCGCCGGCCCGAGACGATCTTCGACTACCGGTACGAAGACTTCGAGGTCGTCGGCTACCAGTCCCACCCAGCCATCAAGGCCCCCATCGCCGTATGAAGACCGCCAAGTCGAAGAAGCCCGCGAAGTCGAAGCAGACCCCGCACCACGCGCACATGCGCCGCGCCAAGGCCACGCGCAAGACCGCGGAGCCGATGTTCGAGGTGCGACGCTCGAAGATCCACGGCCGCGGCGTCTACGCCACCCGCCGCATCCGCAAGGGCACGCGCGTGGTCGAGTACGTCGGCGAGCGCATCTCGCACGAGGTGGCCGACGCCCGTTACGAGCTGAAGGACGACGACGGCCACACCTTCCTGTTCGTCGTGAACGACGACATCTGCATCGACGCGGGCGTCGGCGGCAATGCCGCGCGCTTCATCAACCACACCTGCCACCCGAACTGCGAGACCATCATCGAGAACGACCGGGTGTTCATCGACGCGATCCGCACGATCCAGCCCGGCGAGGAGCTCGGCTACGACTACCAGCTGACCTGGGAGAGCACCGACGATCCCGAGGAGCTGAAGCTGTACGAGTGTCGCTGCGGCGCGCCGCAGTGCCGCGGCACGATGCTCGACGTCACGCCGCTCGACAAGAAGAAGGGCGCGAAGAAGCCCAGGCGCTGAGGGGCGTGCCGACGATCTCCATCCTGGTGGCGACCGACGAACGCGGCGCGATCGGCCGCGACGGCGGCCTGCCGTGGCACCTGCCGAACGACCTGAAGCGCTTCAAGGCGCTCACGCTCGGCAAGCCGGTGGTGATGGGGCGCCGGACCTGGGCGTCGATCGGGCGCCCGCTGCCCGGCCGGCACAACATCGTGATCACGCGCCAGGCGGGGTTCGCGGCCGATGGCGCCAGTGTCGCCGGCTCGCTCGATGCGGCGCTCGCGCTCGCGGGCGAAGCCGAGGAGGTCTGCATCATCGGCGGCGCCGAGATCTATCGCCTCGCGCTGCCGCGTGCCGGCGTGATCCACCTGACGCGCGTGCACGCGACCGTGCCGGCCGACACGTACTTTCCGGAACTCGACGCCGGCGAGTGGCGCGAGGCATCGCGCGAGGACCATGCGGCCGACGAGCGGCACGCGTGGCCCTACAGCTTCGTGGAATTGCGGCGCGCCTGATCGGCGCTCAGGCCTGCTGCTGCAGCCAGGCGAGGGCGCGGCCTTCGTCGGTGAAGCTGCGCAGGTCGAGGCCGTGGATGGTCGCGACGTTCTCGAGGTGCTGGTACTTGCGGTCGTCGCGCGCGTACAGCAGGGCGACCCGGTAGCTGCGGTCGATGCCGATGCGCACGGCGTGCTGCGGCAGGTTGTCGACCTCGAAGATCGACATGTCGAGCTGCGCCTCGCGCATGTCGAACAGCACGCGCCAGCACTGGTGATCGCGGCGGGCGTCGAGCACTTCGTGCTCGAGGCGCAGGGCCTCGGGCTCGGTGACCGATCCCGACATCGTGAAGCGTGCCAGTCCCTGCGCACGCTCGATCTCAACGGTACGCGGCATGGTCCCGTCAAGGCTCCTGGAATTTGGGGAATCTAGGCACTGCATTCGATGTGAAAGCTTAGTCTCTGCAGGCGCCACGACAATTACCCGGATGGGTAGTTTGCGGAAAAGCGAGACGCCGTTGGCCCTGATTCGTGGTCCGAATGGACCAACCTGAAATGGATTTCAGCGATCGAACAGCGAAATTTGCCGGACGGCTTCGGCGCCCTCGATCTGCAGCAGGCGCAGCTTCGTCGTCACGCCGCCGCCCGCCGAGAAGCCGCCGAGACTGCCGTCCGCGGCGAGCACTCGATGGCAGGGCACGACCACGGGAAACGGGTTGTGTCCCATCACCTGTCCGACGGCGCGCGCGGCGCCAGGTTCGCCGAGTTCGAGCGCGAGTGCGCCATACGTCGTCGTGTGGCCGGGCGCAATCCGTCGCACCCGTGCGTGCACGCGTCGCTCGAAATCGCCGAGCGCGGAATCGTCCAGCGCGATGCCCGTGAGGTCCGCGCGCCCGCTGCGCAGCAGTTCGACGATGGCGTCGATGGCTTGCCGTACCTCCGGCGGAGGCTTGCACGGCACGCCGTCCGCGCAGCGGGTGCGCAGCCTCGCGCGGGTGGCGCCGTCGTCGTGCTCGGGCAGTTGCACGGCCGTCAGGCCGCGCTGGTTCCAGGCGACGCCGCAGAGTCCGAGCGTCGTCGTGAAAAAGGCGATGCCGGGCGAGGCGTTCAGCCGGGCCATGCTGCGGGATGGCTGGAGCCGGGTTCGGCGCAGGCGAGGCCCGACAGGAGGGGCGGCCAACGAAGCTTCATGCCGCCGAGCATAACGCAAGCCTGCCGGCGGCGACGCGTCGATCAACCGACGGCCGGCTGCTGCGTTGCATGGACGAGGACGGGCCGGACGCCCGCAGGGAGCCACTGACGTGAGACCGATCTTCGTCGCGCTGCTGACCGCCGTGCTGGCGGTTGCGATACCGCCCGCGCACGCGAGCCAGCCCGGACGCTACGACCCGCTGCAGTTGCCCGCCGCCCCGCAGCCGGCGCCCGTGGACGTGACGGTGCACGACCGCGACCGCGATCGCGACCTGCCGCTGCGCGTCTACCTGCCGGCGACGGCCGATCCCGCTCCGGTGGTGCTGTTCAGCCACGGCCTCGGCGGCTCTCGCGAGGGCAGTTCGTTCCTCGGCCGGCACTGGGCCGCGCGCGGCTACGTCGCGGTGTTCCTGCAGCATCCGGGCAGCGATGCTTCGGTGTGGCAGGGCAAGCCGCGCGAGCAGGCGATGCGCGCACTCAAGCGCGCCGCCAGTGCGAAGAACTTCCTGTTGCGCAACGAAGACGTCAAAGCCGTGCTCGACCAGCTCGAGCGCTGGAACCGCCAGCCGGCCAGCCGGTTCGAGGGCCGTCTCGACCTCGCGCGCATCGGCATGTCCGGCCACTCCTTCGGCGGCGTGACCACGCAGGCCGTGAGCGGCCAGAGTTACGCGCGCGGCGGCCAGCGGTACGTCGACGGACGCATCGATGCGGCCATCGTCTTCAGCCCGAGCAGCCCGCAGCGCGGATCCGCGCGCGATGCCTTCGCAGACGTCCGGATCCCCTGGCTGGTGATGACGGGGACCGAGGACCAGGCGCCGATCGGCGACACCGTCGAAGGCCGGCTGAAGGTCTATCCGGCGCTGCCGCCGGGCGGCAAGTACGAACTCGTGCTCGACGGCGCGCAGCACTCGGTGTTCACCGACCGGCCGCTGCCCGGTGAGCAGGGTGAGCGCAACCCCGGTCACCACCGTGCCATCCTCGCGATCAGCACCGCCTTCTGGGATGCCTGCCTCAAGCAGGATCCCGCAGCGCGTGCCTGGCTCGACGGGCGGGGTCCGCGCAGCGTGCTCGCTCCCGCCGACCGCTGGCAGCACAAGTAGGCCTCAGGCCGTCAGGTCGAGTTCGGCGCGCAGCGCGTCGACGAAGCGCCAGGCGTCGTCGTAGCGGTTGTAGAACGGCACCGGCGCGACGCGGATCACGTCCGGCTCGCGCCAGTCGGGCACGAAGCCGCGGCGGCGCAGGCCGTCGAAGGCCGCACGGGCCTGGTCGCGCGAACGCGCGAGGCGCAGCGAGAGCATCGCGCCGCGGGCGGCCGGCTCCACGGGCGTCAGGATCTTCGCCTGCGCGCCGAGCCGGGCGCGGACCAGCGCGTCGAGATAGCCGGTCAATGCCGTCGACTTGCGGCGCAGCGCGGCGAGGCCCGCCTGCTCGAAGTGCTCGAGCGAGGCGGCGACCGGCGCCATCGCCAGCACCGGCGGCGTGCTCACCTGCCAGCCCGCGGCGCCCGCCGACGGGGCGAACGCCTCTTCCATGCGAAAGCGCGTCGCGAGCTCGTTGCCCCACCAGCCCGCGAGGCGCGGCCGCGCCGCATCACGTGCGTAGCGCTCGTGCACGAAGGCTCCGCCGATCGCGCCGGGCCCGCCGTTGACGTACTTGTAGTGGCACCACGCGGCGAAGTCGGCGTCGCTGTCGTGCAGTTCCAGCGGCACGTTGCCGACGGCGTGCGCGAGGTCCCAGCCGACCGTGCAGCCGGCCTCGCGCGCCGCGCGGGTGATCGCGCGCAGGTCGAGCACCTGCCCGGTCAGGTACTGCACGCCGGGCAGCAGCACGGTCGCGATCCGCGCCCCGTCGCGCTCGATCCGCCCGATCACGTCCTCGGTGCGCAGCACGGCCTCGCCCTCGCGCGGGGCAACTTCGAGGCGCTCGCGGGCGGGGTCGAGCCCGTGCCAGCGGATCTGCGCGTCCACGGCGTAGCGATCCGAGGGGAAGGCCTGCCGTTCGACGAGGATCGCCGTGCGCCGACCGGACGGACGATAGAAGCTCGCGAGCAGCAGGTGCAGGTTCACGGTCAGCGTGTTCATCGTCACGACTTCGTGCGGCAGTGCGCCCACCAGCCGCGCCAGCGGTGCGGCGAGCCGCTGCTCGTACTGCACCCAGGGGCGCCGGCCCGAGAAGTGGCCGTCGACGCCGTGCGCGCGCCAGTCCCGCAGGATCTCCTCGACGAAGTCGCCGGCCGTCACCGGCTGCGCGCCGAGCGAATGGCCGCACAGGTAGACGAGTTCGCGGCCGTCCGCGTCCTGCGGCAGCACGAAGCGCTCGCGCCACGCCTGCAGTTCGTCGCCGGCATCGAGGGCCAGCGCGTGTTCGCGCGTCAGGTTCATTGCGGCACCTCCGTGACCCGGTACAGCACGGGCCGGCTCGGCGCGGCGTCCGCCGCGAAAGCCGGGACCTGCAGGTCGAGCAGGTAGGTGCCGTCGACGGCTCCCGCCGGCACGCAGGCCAGTTCGGTCACCAGCGCACGCGGACGCTGCGCGGCGGCGGCGTCGCTCGAGCCCGGCGGCAGTCCCCAGTAGACGCGATGCGCGACCAGCGCGCCGCCGTCGTCGGCCCGGTCGAGGCTCGGCAGGTCCACGACCAGCGAGACGATTCCGCGCCCGACGATCCAGTCCATCGCCTCGCGGGTGAAATAGGGTGCCGGGCACGGGCCTGCGTAATGGCGGTGCGCGCGGGCTGGGTCGCGCGGCAGCGTCTGCAGGACCAGCGCGGTGGCCGGCACGTCCCCCCAGGCCCGCGCGGCCGCCTCCAGCGCGCCTCGCGACAGCACCGGGTCGTCGTCGCGGGCCGTCGGCGGGCCCGATTCGCCGCTTGCCCGCAGGCCGACCGGACCGACCGACAGGAGCAGGGCCAGGGCCGGGGGAGCCGGCGTCAGCGCGTGCAGGGCGACGTGCCCGCGCGTGACGTGACCCACGCATTCGGTGTGCGTCCCGTGGCAGTGCGGGGCGAGCGTCTGCACGTCGCAGTTGCAGCTCGCGCCCTCCGCGACGGACCCGCTGAAGCCGCCCGCCCGCAGCGGTGTCGAGGTGGCCGGTCCGTCGGCGAAGAACCGGGGCTGTGGGCCGTCGAACTCCAGCGCGATCGCGAGGTCGAAAGCATCGACGACCTGCGCGCGCCAGCGACGGCCGGACGAATCGAACTCGATGAAGTCCATGCTCGCTGTCATGCTCGTGGGTCGGGCCGGGACGGGCGCCGCGTCCCGCGGGAGTATAGTTCAGGCGCCGGAGGTCACAGACATGCGCAGCACCGCCCGTTCCGCCGCCCTTGCCCTGCTCGCCGCCGCCGGCCCCGCGATGGCCGCCGATGCGGGCGGTACGTCGCCGGGGAGCGTCGAGGCCGTGTGGGTCGAACACGAGATCTCGTTCACCTACACCGGCTTCACCACGCACTACTCGTGCAGCGGGCTCGAGCACAAGATCGAGTACGTGCTCCGCCAGATCGGCGCGCGGCCCGGCTACAAGGTGACGTCCTCCGGCTGTCTCAACTCGGGTCCCGAGTGGATGCCGCACGTGCGCATCCGCGCGTCCCTGCCGGCCGAGGCGACGCCGGAGCGGCTCGCGCAACTCGAGCAGGCGACCGACCGGCAGGGCCTGGTCGCGCGGGCCGGCGGCCGCTCCGCCGGCACCGATGCCGCGACGACGCGATTCCCGGCCTCGTGGCGCGTCGTCACCTTCGAGGGCACGCCCACCAGCGACGTGCAGGACGGCGACTGCGAGCTGATGGAACAACTGGTGGACCGGTTGTTCAAGCCGCTCGGCATCGAGCAGGCCGAGGGCAGCAGCCTCAATTGCGTCCCGCACCAGGTGCCGATCAACGCGGTGCGCATGAAGGTGCGCGCGCTGGTGCCGACTGCGCCGGCCGACGGACCGACGGCCGGGCGGCCCTGACCTCAGTCGCCGTCGATCGGCAGTGCGCCCGAGCGGTTCGGCACCGCGACCGGCGCGGACGGCAGGTCGATGCGCTGTCCCGTGAGCGATCCGCCCCAGACGCAGCCGGTGTCGAGCGCGAGCACGCCGGCTTCGTCGCGGTAGCCCAGCGCAGACCAGTGACCGCAGACGATGCGCGCGCCCGCAGAACGCCGCCCGGGCACTCGAAACCACGGCCATGCGCCCGGCGGCAGGCGCTCGGGCGGTCCCTTCAGTTTCAGCAGCAGCCGGCCGGCGCCGTCGCAGGCGCGCAGCCGCGTGAATGCGTTGGTGATGAAGCGCAGCCGGTCGACGCCTTCGAGATCGTCCCGCCACAGGTCGGGCTGGTTGCCGTACATGTGCCCGAACAGTTCGCCGCTGCGCTCGCCGCGCAGGGCCCGCTCGAGTTCCGCTGCGCAGCCGCGTGCCAGCGCGATGTCCCACTGCGGCGGCAACCCCGCGTGCAGCAGGGTCGCCTGCAACTGTTCGTCGTGGTGCAACAGCGGCCGGGCCTGCAGCCAGTCGAGCAGGCGCGGCCCGTCCGGGGCGTCGAGCACCGGGCGCAGGCCCGCGTCGTCGTCGCGCCAGCGGGCGTGTCCCCGGGCGAGCGCGAGCAGGTGCAGGTCGTGGTTGCCGAGCACGACGACGGCGGCGTCGCCGAGCGCCGCGACCCGCCGCAGCACGGCCAGCGAGTGCGGGCCACGATTGACGAGGTCGCCCACCAGCCAGAGGCGGTCGCGGGCCGGATCGAAGGCCAGCCGTCCGAGCAGGTCGTCGAACTCGGCGGCGCAGCCCTGCACGTCGCCGACGGCGTAGACGGCCATCGGCTCAGTTCAGCAGGCCGGGCATTGCCAGCGTGAACGGCCGGATCGGCGCGTCGAAGCGGCGGCCGTCGTCGGCGACCATGCCGTAACTGCCCTGCATCGCGCCGACCGGCGTTTCGAGGATGGCGCCGCTCGAGTAGCGGAAGCCCTGGCCGGGCTGCAGGTGCGGCTGCTCCCCGACCACGCCCTCGCCGACCACCTCCTGCACCTTGCCGTTCGCGTCGGTGATGATCCAGTGCCGGGTCAGCAGGCGCGCCGCGACACCGCCCTCGTTGCGGATGGTGATGGTGTACGCGAACACGAAGCGGCCGTCCGGCGGACTGGACTGTTCCTCGATGTAGCTGGTCACCACATCGACGCGTATGCCGCCGTCCGCCGGGTCCGACACGACCGTCAGCCCGGCCTGGCGAGGCGCACCGCCAGCACGTCGCAAGGCGCGGCGTGCAGCACGGTGTCCTCCGTGAAATTGAACATGATCGACATGCCGTGGCGCTCGCGGCTGCCGAGCACGATCAGGTCGATGCCGCGCTCGCGAGCCACGCGCACGACCTCGTTCTTGATGTTGCCGGTGAGCACCAGCTGCTCGGCGGCGGCGAGGCCGAGCTTGCCGGCCAGTTCGGCGATGCGCGTGTTCGCGCGGCCGACCAGCTCGCCCTCGATCTGCACGGCAGGCAGCAGCGCCTCGCCCATCGGTTCGACCGGCACGTACTCGACCACGTGCAGCAGCGTCAGGCGGGCGCCGTAGCGGCTCGCGAGGTCCCGGGCGCGCTCGGCGATCTTCTCGCTGTCGTCCGTCAGGTCGAGGCAGAGCAGGATGTTCGTGTAGTCACGCATGGGCGGCTCCTGCAGGGACACGTGGGGTGCCTGCCCGGATTATAGGGTTCGGCTTCCCGCCGACCAATCGTGGCTAGCCTGCGTCCGCGCTGCGCCCGGCGAGGCTGGCGAACTGCGCCGGCGACAGGGTCTCGGGGCGGGCCCCGGGGTCCACGCCGGCGGCCGCGATGGCCTCGGCGGACAACAGGCCCGACAGGGAGTTGCGCAGCGTCTTGCGCCGCTGGGAGAACGCCGCGGCCACCACCCGGGCGAAGGCCTGCCGGTCGCCGAGCGGGAAGGGCGGCTGGCGCAGCGGGCGCAGGCGGAAGAACGTCGAGACGACCTGCGGGGGCGGAGAAAACGCTCCCGTGCCGATGTCGAACAACGGCTCGACCTCGACCAGCGGCGCCAGCATCACGGTGAGCCGGCCGTAGTCCTTGCTGCCGGGGGCGGCCGCCATGCGCGTCACGACCTCCCGCTGCAGCATGAAGTGCATGTCCTCGATGGCGTCGAGGTGCGCGGCGAAGTGGAACAGCAGCGGCGTGGAGACGTTGTAGGGCAGGTTGCCGACGAGGCGCAGGCGCGGCCCGTCGGCACGCAGCGCGCCGAAGTCGAACTCCAGCGCGTCGGCGAGGTGCACGCGCAGGTCGCCCGCGCCGCAGCGCTGGCGCAGCAGCGGCACGACGTCCGCGTCGATCTCCACCACGTCGAGCGCGCCGGCCGCCGCCAGCAGCGGCGCGGTGATGGCGCCGCGACCGGGACCGACCTCGACGATGCGCTGCCCCGGCGCCGGGCCGATGCTGCGCACGATGCGCTCGATCGTGCCCGGATCGTGCAGGAAGTGCTGGCCGTAGCGCTTCTTCGCGCGCGGCTTCAACGGCGGGCCCGCCGCGCGCGGCCGGCGAGTTCGACCGCGAGGTCGATGGCGGCATCCAGGCTGCCGGCGTCGACGTCCTGCGTCCCGGCGCGATCGAGGGCCGTGCCGTGGTCGACCGAGGTGCGCACGATCGGCAGTCCCAGGGTGACGTTCACGCCGTGGCCGAAGCTGGCGTGCTTCAGCACGGGCAGGCCCTGGTCGTGGAACATCGCGAGCACCGCGTCGACGCCCGCCAGCCGGTGCGGCAGGAACGCGGTGTCGGCCGGCACCGGACCCTCGAGCCGCAGGCCGCGCCGGCGCAATGCGGCCAGCGTCGGCTCGATGACCTCGATTTACTCGCGGCCGAGGTGGCCGCCCTCGCCGGCGTGCGGATTGAGGCCCAGCACGAGGATGCGCGGCCGGCGCAGCCCGAACAGCCGGCGCAGGTCGCGATCCATGACGGTGAGCACGTCCGCGAGCCGCTGGGGCTGGATCGCGGCGCTCACCTGCGCGAGCGGCAGGTGCGTCGTGGCGAGCGCGACGCGCAGCCCGCCGCCGACCAGCAGCATCACCGGCAGCGGTGCGCCCGTGGCCTCGGCGAGGTACTCCGTGTGACCGCTGAACGGCACGCCGGCGTCGTTGATGACGCCCTTGTGCACCGGTGCGGTGACGATGCCGGCGAATGCGCCGGCCGCGCAGCCGCCGATCGCCATGTCGAGCGTCTCGAGCACGTAGGGGGCGTTGGCGGGATCGAGCCGGCCCGGCGTGCAGGGTGCGCGCAGGTCGACGTGCAGCGCCTCGACACGCGCCCTGGCGACCGGGTCCGTCGGGTCGAATGGCGGCGGGAGCTTCGGCGCGCGGCGCCGCGGCGCGGAGCGGGCGTAGAGCGTGGTGTCGCCGATCAGCACCAGGCGGCAGTCGCGCCGGCGCCGGTCGATGAGCCGCCGGCAGAGGTCGGGCCCGATGCCGGCCGGTTCGCCCGTGGTGACGGCGATGGTCGGCAGGGCCGCGCGGCGACGTGCGCTGCTCACATCCTGTATTCGACGTAGGCTTCGTCGCGCAGGCGGCGCAGCCAGATCTCCGTCTCCTCGTCCGCGCGGGCTTCGCGCAGCTGCATCACGCAGCGGTTGCGCGTGACGTCCTCGGAGGCGTCGTAGGTGCGCCGGCCGAGCAGCTGCACCAGGTGCCAGCCGAACTTGGACTTGAACGGCTGGCTGATCTCGTTCTCCGCCAGGGCGTCGAGCTGCTGCTCGAATTCGGGGACGAAGGTGCCCGGGCCCTGCCAGCCGAGGTCGCCGCCATTGGCGGCCGAGCCGGTGTCCTCGGAGGTGACCGAGGCGATGGCCTCGAAGCTCTCGCCGTTCATCACGCGCTCGCGGATCCTGAGCAGCTTCTGGCGTACGGTTTCGTCGTCCTCGACCTCGTTGGTGCTCATCAGGATGTGACGCGCGTGCACCTGCGAGACCAGCGCCGCCTGCGAGGCGCCGCGCACCTCGAGCAGCTTGAAGATGTGGATGCCGCTCGGCGTGCGGATCGGCTCGGTCACCTGGCCGGCCTGCATCTTCGGCACCGCGTCGGCCACGAACGACGGCAGCTGTGCCGCCTTGCGCCAGCCGAGCGCGCCACCGTCGAGCGCCGTGCCGGAATCGGAGTAAGAGATCGCGAGCTGCGCGAAGTCCTCGCCCTTCACGGCGCGCTCGTAGACGCCCTGGGCGCGCGCGACGCGCTCGGCGACCTGCTGCTCGGTCGCGTTGCCGGGCACGGCTACCAGGATGTGGGCGAGGTTGAACTCGTTGTCCGCGCCGGGCGACGCCTTGCGCTTGGCGATGCACTGCTCCACCTCGCGCGGCGAGACGTACACGCGCGAGATGACGTCGCGCTGGCGCAGCATCTGCAGGGCCATCTCCTTGCGCACTTCGTCGCGGTAACCGCGGTAGTCGATGCCCTGCTGCTCGAGCGCGGCCGGCAGGTCGCTGAACTTGATCTTGTTGCGCGCCGCGACCTCGGTCAGTGCCTGGTTGACCATCTCGTCGGAGATCTTGATGCCGAGGCGATCGGCGCGCTGCATCTGCACTTCCTGCAGCACCAGTCGCTCGAGCACCTGCTGGCGCAGGATGTTGCGCGGCGGCACCTGCTGCCCGGACTGCTCGATGCGCTGGGAGATGGCCTCCATCTGGTTCTCGACGTCGCTGCGCAGCACGATGCCGTCGTTCACCACGGCGGCCACGCTGTTCAGCAGGACCCCGGTCGAACTCAGCTGCTTGGACTGCGGCCAGGCGGCGGCGGCGACGCCGAGCAGGGCGGCGAAGGCCAGAAAACGCTTGAGAATCAGGGACATTTCAGGACCGGGAGTCGGACGGGAGCGGCGAGTATCCACGAATCGCATCGCGCAGGAAAGCTTCGTTGTCCACTCCGACACTGGACAGGCCCTTGAGTTCCAGCTGCAGGCCGATCGAGGTATCCGAGGCGCCGGTGCGGCTGCTGACGAACTTGCGGCCGACCAGCCGGACGGCCCAGCAGCACGAGGAGTATTCCAGGCCGACGAACTGGTCGAGCGACTTGTCCTCGCGCACCGAGTAGACCCAGCGCGCGAAGCCGCGCCACTCGCGCGTGATCGGCCAGGCCGTGGACAGGTCGAACTGCTCGAGCAGGTCGTGCCGGAAGCGGTAGCCGACGTTGACCACGCGGTCCGACTGCGGCTTGTACTGCACGAACACCTCGGACTTCTCGGTCAGCGTCTGGTCCGGGTTCCACTGGTAGCCGAAGTGGACGTTCCAGTTCTTGAAGGCCGACAGGTCGAGTTCCGCGACCACGTCCGAGGTGGAGCGGTCGCGCACGGGCTCGTCCGGCAGGCGCACGCGCGGCTGGTCGAAGTAGAACGCCTGCCCGAGCGTGGCGCTCAGGTACTGCCGGCCGCGGCCGGCGTCGAGCAGGCGAGTCGTGACGCCGAGGCTCACCTGGTTGGCGTCGCCGAGCCGGTCGCTGCCGACGTAGCGGTTCGTGCGGAACAGCTGCACGAGGTTGAGGTCCGGCACGCCGGTGTCGAACACGGGCAGGTCGTCCTGGTTGCGATAGGGCACGTAGAGATAGAGCAGGCGCGGCTCCAGCGTCTGCAGCTTCTGGCCGCGCGAGCCCGCCTGGCGTTCCAGCACGAACCCGGTGTCGATGCTGGCGATGGGCGCCGCGCGGCTCGGGGCGTCCTCGCCGCCCGTGGCGACGTCGCTGAGCGCGTACTGCAGCCAGTCGAAACCGGCGCCGGCCGCGAGGAAGGCGCCGTTGCGGTCCGCGCGCCACTCGACCGACGGATTCGCCTCCACGCGCACGCCCTGCGGCCCGGCGTCGCGCGCGAAGTTGGTGACGTCGGCGAGGAAGCTCGCCGACAGCCCGCCCGGCAGGTCGCGCCAGCGCCCGAGCGCGGTCAGCTGCGGCAGGATCGCGTACGGCCGCTCCTCGTCGGCCAGGGCGCGGTCGATGACCTGGTAGTCCTGGGCGCGCGCCCGCAGCATCCAGTGCCCGGTGTCGTGGCGCAGTTCGGTCAGGCGGTTCAGGAAGCTGACGCTCGTGCCCTCGAAGCCGACGCCGAAATCCTCGAAGTAGTCGGTGTCGCTCGTGTTCGCCGCGTCGACGATCCAGCGCGTCTGGCCGTCGAACCGCGTGACGTGGCGCAGGTCGACGTAGCTGCGCGACTCGCCCGTCACGTCGTCGTGGAACAGGTACTCGGCCTCGAGCACGCCGCGGCTGCGCTCCGTCAGGTAACGGAACTCGGGATCGACGCGGAAGCCGCGGTCGGAGTACCAGCGGGCGGTGAACGTCGCGTCGTAGTTCGGCGCGATGTTCCAGTACCAGGGCACGGCGACCTGCGTGCCGCTCTTGCTGCTCGAGCCGATGGTCGGGAACAGCAGCCCGCTCTTGCGCTGGTCGCCGACGGGAAAGGAGATCCACGGCGTGTAGAAGATCGGCACGCCCTTGAAGTCGAGCCGCACGTTGTGGCCCGTGCCCATGCGCGCCTTCTGGTCGATCTCGATCCCGCCCGCCTTGAGTTGCCAGTCCTCGTTGCCCGGCGGGCAGGCGGTGTAGCTCACGCCGCTCAGGTCGATCGTGCCGTCCTGGCGCAGTTCCGCGTCCTTCGCGGCGCCGCGCACCGACTGGTCGAGCAGTTCGAATTTCGCGCCCTCGAACTCGCCGCCGGTCGCGCTGTTGAACGAGCCGCCGCGCCCGGTGACGTGCAGCAGCGGGTCGAGGTACTCGACCTGGCCTTTCAGCTGGACGTTGCGGCGAGTGGCGTCGATCTCGGCCTGCTCGGCGGTGAGCAGGCGCTGCCCGACCCGGATCGACACGTTGCCCTGCAGGTCGGCATTGCCGTCGCGCCCGAGCGTGCCGGTATCGCTGTGCACCTCGATGCGGGGATCGTCCGGGTCGGCCCGCTGCAGCTCGGCGATGCGGGGATCGGGCGCCTGCAGGACGCGGCAGAGGGCTGCGGACCCCTCGGTCGCGACCGGGGAGGCGGACTCCTCGGCCGCCAGGGTGCCCTGGGCGGCAAGCAGGCCCGCCACGAGCCGGGGGAGCGCGCGCCAGCGCGGCCGGTCGGAACGGTGTTTCGGCTTCCCCGTCATCGGCGCAATTATAATTGCGGCCCATCGTGCGTATCCGACTTTCCGGGGCCCCCTTGAACGACCAGCGAACGGCTGCGGCCGACCCACGGCTCGACCTGCTCCACCAGTGGCTGCGGGAGGGTCTCGGCCTGTCGGGCTACGGCTTCGCGCCGGCGTCGGCCGATGCGAGCTTTCGCCGCTACTTCCGCCTGACGCTGGCGGACGGCAGCACCCGCGTGGTGATGGACGCGCCGCCGGACAAGGAGAACGTCGAGCCCTACGTGCGGATCGCCGGCATGCTGGCCGCGATCGGCGTGCACGCGCCGCGTGTGCTCGAGCGCGACGCCGCGCGCGGCTTCCTGCTGCTCACCGACCTCGGCACCCGCATGTACCTGCCGGAGCTCGCGCGCGAGGGGCAGGCCGACACGCTGTACGGCGATGCGTTCGACGCGCTCGTGCGCATCCAGGCCGGCGGCGACGCGCACGCGCGGCAGCTGCCGCCCTACGACGAGAAGCTGCTGCGCTTCGAAATGAGCCTGTTCCCGGACTGGCTGCTGGCCCGCCACCTGGGGCTCGAGCCGTCGGCCGCGGAGGCGCAGGCGCTCGCGCGGGCCGTGGATGCGCTGGTCGGCGCGTGCCTCGGCGCGCCGCAGGTGTTCGTGCACCGTGATTACCATTCGCGCAACCTGATGGTCTGCCCGGGCGACAACCCGGGCATCCTCGACTTCCAGGACGCGGTGCGCGGGCCGATCACCTACGACCTCGTTTCCCTGCTGCGCGACGCCTACATCGCGTGGCCACCGCAGCGAGTGACGGCTTGGGTGCTCGATTACCGCCGCCGCGCGCTCGCGGCGGGGCTGGATGCGGGCCGCGACGACACCGAGTTCCTGCGCTGGTTCGACCTCGTCGGGCTGCAGCGCCAGCTCAAGGTCGCGGGCATCTTCGCGCGGCTGTGGCATCGCGACGGCAAGCCGGGCTACCTCGCCGACATCCCGTTGACGCTGCGCTACGCGATCGGCGCCTGCGAGCGCAATGCCGATTTCGCGGCGCTGGGCGAGTTCATCGAGCGGCGCGTGCTGCCGGGGGTGGTCGCGCGCCTGGAGGGGGGAGCATGACGAACCCGGCGCGCATGCGTGCGATGGTGCTGGCGGCGGGGCGCGGCGAGCGCATGCGGCCGCTGACCCTGGCCCGGCCCAAGCCCCTGCTCGAGGTCGGCGGCCACGCGCTGATCGAGCATCACCTGTACGCGCTCGCGCGGGGCGGCTTCGGGCGGGTCGTGATCAACCTGTCCTGGCTGGGCGAGCAGATCTGCCGTTCGATCGGCGACGGCGCCCGCTTCGGCATCGACATCCGCTACAGCGACGAGGGCCCGGAGCCGCTCGAGACGGGCGGCGGCATCTTCCGCGCGCTGCCGCTGCTGGGCGCGGGGCCGTTCCTGGTCGTGAACGGCGACATCTGGACGACCTATCCGTATGCGCAGCTGCGGGGCCGCCTGCAGCCGGGCGACCTCGCGCACCTCGTGCTGGTGCCGAACCCGCCGCACAACGGCAAGGGCGACTTCCTGCTGCGCAACGGCCGGGTGGTCGAGGGCGAGGACGGCGAGCGGCTCACCTTCTCGGGCATCGGCGTGTACCGGCCCTCGCTGTTCGACGGCTGCCAGGACGGCATCTTCAAGCTCGCGCCGCTGCTGCGCTCGGCGGCCCGCGCGGGTCGGGTGAGCGCGGAGCTTTTCACCGGCGACTGGCTGGACATCGGCACGCCGGAGCGCCTCGCCGAACTCGAT
Source organism: Pseudomonadota bacterium (assembly GCA_052035645.1). Classification (GTDB taxonomy): domain Bacteria; phylum Pseudomonadota; class Gammaproteobacteria; order Steroidobacterales; family Steroidobacteraceae; genus RPQJ01. Next base: position 9,202 of record JBPOHK010000131.1, on the reverse strand, counting down.
CGCCGCCTCTGCGGCGGGTAGTCGGCAGGGTACACGACAGGGGACATTCCTCTTTTCCCGGCGAGCGCGTCGTTGATGAGACGGCGACGGTGCGTGCGATCGGACGGCGGCGGTCCGGATCCGAATCCGCCGGGACGCCGTAAACCCATCCATGGGGGCTCCGGGCGCCGCGTCCATGCGGCGCACGGCCTGGCGGATTCGATCCGGACCGCCTCCGTCGGGCTCTCCGTAGCAAACCATGAGTCCGCCTGACGGAGCGATCAGCGCAGCCCCGCAATCGGCTACGGAGAGCCCACCGAGGGCGGCCGGGAGGGGGGCGCAGGGCCGTCACGCGCCATGGATGGCGCGTGCGGAGCCTACAGGGATGTACTTGCGGCGTCCCGGCGGGCGTGCTCCGGGCAGCCTTCGACGCACCCGCAGCCATCCCTGTGCCCGGAACCCGGAGCGCCGGCCAGGACAGCGCGGAGCGCCACGTCCGGGCGCACGAACCGCGACGACCGCTAGCGCGCCAGCCTGCGACGAGCGTCGTCCAGCGCCGAGCAGGTGGCGCGCACGCCCTGCGCGAGCCGCGGCGTGGCGCGCGTGACGAGATCCGACGGCAGCGAGTAGATCGCACGTGCGCGCACGGCCTTCATGCGCGGCCACTTCGACCACAGCGCCGCCGGATCCGCGATCGTGTCGTCGGTGCTGACGATCACCTGCGGGTCGGCCTCGAGCACCGACTCCAGCGTGATCGCCGGCGCGATCTGCGGCAGCCGCGCGAACACGTTGCGCCCGCCGCAGAGCTGGACCACCTCGCTGATGACGTGCTCGCCGTTGACCGTATAGACCGGGTCGTCGTCGATCTCGATGAACACGTCGAGCGGCACGACCTGCGCGTGTGCGGCGCGCTGCGCGGCCACGTCCGCCTCGAACGCGCGCGCCGCCTGCTCCGCGAGCGTGGCGCTGCCCGCCAGCGCGCCGATGCGCCGCAGCGCCGAAGGCACGTCCGCCAGCCGGTAGGTCGGCACCGACTCGACGCGCAGCCCGAGACGCTTCAGCCGATCGATCACCGCGTCCGGCGTGCCGCTCGGCCAGACCAGCACCAGGTCCGGATGCAGCGCGAGCACGCGCTCCATGTCGACGCGCCAGGCGTCGCCGACCCGCGGCAGCCTGCGCGCGGCGTCCGGGTAGTCGCTGTACTCGACCGTGCCGACCAGCGCCGGACCCGCCCCGGCCGCATAGGCGATCTCCGTGAGGTTCGGCGCGAGGCTGACGATGCGCCGCGGCGGCTCCGCCCGGACGGAAGCCGCACAGAGGGCCAGCAGCAGGCACAGCCACGCGCGCCTCACGCGGCGCTTCCCCCGAGCACGAGCAGCGCGACCGCGACCAGCCAGACCCAGAGCGCACGGACGACGATGCGCAGGGCGCCGCGCGCGGTCGCCAGGTCGAGCGCCCCCGCCGGCACGCCGGCGAGGCTCGGCTGCAACGACGCGCAGCCGACGCGCGCGAGCAGGTCCTCGCTGCGATCGAGCAGGCCGTGGCCCGCCCCGTCGACCGCCACTTTCCAGTTGCCGACCGCGTCCTCGAAACTGCCCGCGAGCGCGTAGGAGCCGGCCGCGAGCCGCGCCGGCACCCAGGCGAGCACGCCGTGCACGCGGGCCGTCGAGGCGGCGAAGCCGTCGACGCCGGCGGGGGCGCCGGCGCGCTGCGCCTCGAAGGCCGCCCGCCGCCGCAGCAGGTCGCTCACCCGGAAGAGCCAGGCTCCGGCCGCGCCGAGCACCATGAACCAGAAGATGACGCCGAAGATGCGGTTGTTCGCCTGCACGAACACCGCCTCCTCGACCGCGGCCCGGGCCCCGTGCGCGTGGCGCGCGGCATCGCCCTCGATCAGCGCCCGTGCCAGCGACGCCGACGCCGGCCCGTCGCCGCGCTCGAGGGCCGCCGCGTAGTCGTCGACCTCGTCCTTCAGGTCGCGCGGGCCGAACGAGAACAGCAGCACGAACACCGCCAGCGCGAACTGCGGCAGGTGCAGCAGCTCGGAGCCGAGCGCCAGCGACGCGACCGCCACCGGCAGCACCGGCAGCAGCACGCCGGCGACCGTGCCGATCACCAGCGCCGGGCCGCGGTACGGCACCAGCAGCGCCTGCAGCCGGTCGCCGTAGCGGTCGAGCCAGCGGGCCTCGCGCAGGTGCAGCCAGTGCGTGAGGCCGCGCTCGCACGCCAGGGCGAACAGCAGCGCGAGCAGGTTCATGCGGGACCCGTCGCGAGCCGGCCCTGCAGCTCGGCACGCAGCCGCGGCCAGTCGAAGGCGATGCCCGGGTCGGTCTTGCGGCCCGGCGCCACGTCGCTGTGGCCGACGACGCGGGCCGGCACGATGCCCGGGTACGCGCGGCAAAGCGCAGCCACCAGCCGCGCCGCCGCCGCGTACTGCGCGTCCGCGTAGGGCGCCGTGTCGGTCCCCTCGAGCTCGATGCCGATGGAGTAGTCGTTGCAGCGCTCGCGGCCCTCCCAGCTCGAGACGCCCGCGTGCCAGGCCCGCCGGTGGCAGGGCACGTACTGCACGACCCCGCCGTCGCGCCGCACCAGCGCATGGGCGGAGACCCGCAGGGCCGCGACCTCGGCGAAGTACGGGTGGCCGTCGGCCGGCAGTTCGTTCGTGAACAGCCGGTCGATCCACGGCCCGCCGTAGTCCCCGGGCGGCAGGCTGATGCCGTGCAGGACCACGAGGTCGGGCGCGACGCCCGGGGGCCGGTCGTCGCAGTTGGGGGACGGGCACTGCCGGGCGCCGAGGATCAGGCCGCTTCGCGGGTCGACGGCGAGCGGACCGGACCGGTGCGGGGCGGTGGCGCGGGAACGCATGCCCGCATGATGCCGCCGCGGCGGCGCGAGCGCCAACGCGATTGAATTAAACTGCGTCCGTGGACCGCCCCGCCCCCGCCCTGCACCCGCTCGCCGCGCGCGACCTGCGCGTGGTCTGGCACCCGTGCACCCAGATGAAGGACCACGAGTGGCTGCCGATGATCGCGGTGGAGCGCGGCGAGGGCGCCTGGCTCTACGATGCCGACGGCCGCCGCTACCTCGACGCGATCAGCTCGTGGTGGGTGAACCTGTTCGGTCACGCCAACCCGCGCATCAACTCGGCCATCGCCGACCAGCTCGGCCGGCTCGAGCACGTGATGCTGGCCGGCTTCACCCACGAGCCCGCCGTCGCGCTCGCCGAGCGCCTGACCGCGCTCGCGCCGCCGGGACTGTCGCGCTGCTTCTACGCGGACAACGGCTCGAGCGCGATCGAGGTGGCGCTCAAGATGAGCTTCCACTACTGGCGCAACTCCGGCCGCGGCGCCAAGCGGAGGTTCATCACGCTCGCCAACAGCTACCACGGCGAGACGCTCGGCGCGCTCGCGGTCGGCCACGTCGAGCTCTATCGGGAGATCTACCAGCCGCTGCTGATGGACGTGATCACGGTGCCCTCGCCCGACTGCTACGACCGCGAGCCGGGCGAGGACTGGGAAGCGCACTCGCGGCGGATGTTCGCGCCCATGGAGGAAGCGCTCGCGCGCCACGCCCACGAGACCTGCGCGGTGATCGTCGAGCCGCTGGTGCAGTGCGCGGCCGGCATGCGCATGTACCACCCGGCCTACCTGCGCCTGCTGCGCGAGGCCTGCGACCGCCACGGCGTGCACCTCATCGCCGACGAGATCGCGGTCGGCTTCGGGCGCACCGGCACGCTGTTCGCCTGCGAGCAGGCCGCGGTCACGCCCGACTTCCTCTGCCTGTCGAAGGGCCTCACGGGCGGCTACCTGCCGCTGTCCGCCGTGCTGACGCGCGAGGAGGTCTACCAGGCGTTCTACGACGAGTACGCGAAGCTGCGGGCCTTCCTGCACTCGCACAGCTACAGCGGCAACGCGCTCGCCTGCACGGCGGCGGTCGCGACGCTGGACATCTTCGAGTCGGACGGCGTGATCGGGCGCAACCGCGCGCTGGCCCGCCACCTCGGCGCGCGGGCCTGCGAACTGCTCGGCGAGCTGCCGCACGTCGCCGAACTGCGCCAGTGCGGGATGATCGTGGCCGCGGAGCTGGCCCGCGACGGCGACCGCCACCGGCCGTTCGACTGGCGGGAGCGCCGCGGGCTGCGCGTGTACCGCCACGGGCTCGAGCACGAGGCGCTGCTGCGCCCGCTCGGCAACGTCGTCTATTTCATGCCGCCCTACGTGATCACCCCCGACGAGGTGGACGCGCTGGTCGCAACCGCGCGCGACGCCATCGTGGCGGCCACCGCGGATTGCCCGGCCGCCACGCGCCGCGCGGGCAGCGCCGGCCCGACCGGCGTCGCGCCCGCGGCCTCCTCGGCCGGCCTGGAGTTCTGATGCGGGTCGTGCGCGTCCACGTCGACCAGCCCCTCGCCCCCGACGCCGACGTCCTGCTGCCGGCGGCCGCGGCCTACCACGTCGCCAAGGTCCTGCGGCTGCGGGCCGGTGCGCCGATCGTCGCATTCGACGGCAGCGGCAGCGACTACCGCTGCGAGGTCCTCGCCGTGGAGGGCGAGCGCGTGCGCGTGCGGGTCGGCCCGCGCGCCGCCGGCCTCGCGGAGTCCCCCCTCGGCATCACGCTCGTGCAGGCGGTCTCGCGCGGCGAGCGCATGGACTGGACGCTGCAGAAGGCGACCGAGCTCGGCGTGCGGGCCATCCAGCCGGTGCTGTCGGCGCGCAGCGTCGTCCGCCTCGACGCGCAGCAGGCCGGGAAGAAACTGCGGCACTGGCAGGCCATCGTCGCCGGGGCCTGCGAGCAGTGCGGGCGCAGCGTGCTGCCGGAAGTGCGTCCGCCGCTGGAACTCGCGAGCCATCTCGCGACCGCCCCGCGCGAGGGCCAGCGCTTCGTGCTCAGCCCCGGCGGCCCGGCCTCGCTCGCCGGACTCGCGAGCGTGAGCACGCGCGTCGAACTGCTGATCGGGCCGGAAGGCGGCCTCGACGACACGGAACTGGAGCGGGCCCGGCAGGCCGGATACGCGCCGGTGCGCCTCGGGCCGCGCGTGCTGCGCACCGAGACCGCCGGCATCGTCGCGCTGGCCGTGCTCCAGGCGTTCTGGGGCGACCTCGGCTGAAGCGCGGGTTCAGGCGGCCCGCGTCTCCTCGCTGATCATCTCCTCGAGGCGCTCGAAGTCGGGCAGCAGCGGGTATTCGTTCAGCATCCGCACCTGGCGGATGACCGGCACGCGCTCGCCGAAGCTGCGCGACTCCTCGTTCTGCAGCACGTCGCTGCCGACCCGCACGAGCTGCGGGAAGCCCTGGGTGAGCAGCGCGAGGTGGCCGCCGGCGATGCGGCCGGTGATGCCCTGCAGCACCACGATGCGCGTGCGCCCGCTGGTGCGCGGCGGCGTGCGCCCGCAGGTCGCCTCGAAGGAGACCAGCGGCACGCGCCGGCCGCCCCAGGCGACGGTGCCGAGGTACCACGCGGGCGCGCCGTCCATCGGCGTCGGCGCCTGGTAGTTGATCACCTCGGTCACGCACGAGCGCGGCAGGATCAGGCGGTCCTCCGCCAGCGGCACGAGCAGGCAGTACAGTTCGTCGACGACGGCGTTCATCGCAGGGCGGTCCTCACTCCTGGCGGCGGCGCGCGAGCACCAGCGGCTCGATCGCGTCGAGCAGCTGGCTCTCCTGGTAGGGCTTGCCGAGGTAGTCGTCGACGCCGATCTCGATGGCGCGCGCCCGGTGCTTGTCGCCCATGCGCGAGGTGATCATGATGATCGGCACGTCGGCGAGGCGCGCGTCGCCCCGCACGTGCGCGGCGACCTCGTAGCCGTCCATGCGCGGCATCTCGATGTCGAGCAGGATGACGTCGGGCACGTGCTCCTGCAGCAGCGCCAGCGCGTCCACGCCGTCCTTCGCGGTCATCACGCGCATCCCGTTGCGCTCGAGCAGGCGCTGGGTGACGCGCCGCACGGTGATCGAGTCGTCCACCACCAGCGCGAAGATGCGGTCGTCGCGCGAGGGCCGCGCCGTCGCCTCGGCCGGGCGCGCGCGCCACTCCGAGCGCACCAGCGCACCCACGTCGAGGATGATGACGATGCGGCCGTCGCCGAGGATCGTGGCACCGGAGATGCCGCGGATCGAGGCGACCTGCGGGCCCACCGACTTGACGACCACCTCGCGGCTGCCGACCAGCTCGTCGGTCACCAGCGCGGTCGAGTGCTCGCCGGCGCGCACGAGGATCACCGCGAGCGCCTGGTCGGTCTCCGGCAGCGTCGATGGCCCGGTGCCGACGAACGAGCCGAGGTGCTGGAACCGGTAGACGTTGCCGCCGTAGGTGAAGCTCGGCGTCTCCTCCGCGAGGTGACGCTCGATCTCGGAGCGCTGCAGGCGCGCCACGCCCTCCACGGTCGCCACCGGCAGCGCGAACAGCTCGTCGTGCACGCGCACGATCAACGCCTGCGTGATGGCCAGCGTGAACGGCAGGCGGATCGTGAAGCGCGCGCCGCGGCCCGGCGTCGATTCGATGAACAGTCCGCCGCCGAGCTTCTTCACCTCGGTGGCGACGACGTCCATGCCGACGCCACGGCCCGCCTGCTGCGTCAGCCGGTCGGCCGTGCTGAAGCCCGGCTCGAGGATGAGCTGCAGCGCCTGCTCGTCGGTCAGGTCCTGGTCGGGACGCAGCAGGCCCGTCTGGCGGGCCTTGGCGCGGATCGCGGGCACGTTGAGCCCGGCGCCGTCGTCCTCGACCACGATCACGACCTCGGCGCCCTCGCGCTGCAGCCGCATCACGATGTTGCCCGCCTCGGGCTTGCCGGCCGCCACGCGGTCCTGCGGCAGCTCGATGCCGTGCACGACGGAGTTGCGCAGCATGTGCTCGAACGGCGGCAGCATGCGCTCGAGCACCTGCCGGTCGATCTCGCCGGAGCCGCCCTCCACCGCCAGCTCGACCTTCTTGCCGGTCTCGTTGGCGGCCTGGCGCGCGAGGCGGGTGAGCCGCTGCACGTGCCGCTGGAACGGCACCATGCGCGTCTTCATCAGCCCGTTCTGCAGTTCCGCGACGATGCGCCCCTGCTGCTGCAGCAGGTTCTGCGTCTCGCGGTTGAGGTTCTCGAGCAGGCCCTCGATGCTGCCCACGTCGCTCACGGACTCGGCCAGCGCCCGCGAGAGCTGCTGGATCGTCGAGTAGCGGTCGAGCTCGAGCGGGTCGAAGTCGGCGCGGTGGCCGAAGTCGTCCTGGTGCTTGTTGAGGATCTGGGTCTCGGTCTCGATCTCGAGCTTGCGCAGCTGCTCGCGCAGTCGCGTGACCGTGCGGTCGAGCTCGGCGAGGTTGAACTCGATCGAGGTCATCTGCTGCTCGATGCGCGAGCGGAAGATGCTGACCTCGCCGGCGTTGTTCAGCAGTTCGTCGAGCAGGTCGGCGTCGACGCGCGCCAGCTCCTGCCGCTCGCTGGGCGCCGTCGGCTCGCGTCCCGGCAGCACCGGCGGAACGAGCACCGTCGCGTCGGCCGCGAACGGCACGCCGGTCGCGATCGGCTCGGCGGCGGGCGGCGGTGCGGCCTCGGGCTCGGCCGCCGGCAACTCGGCCTCGGACTCGAACTCCAGGTGTGCCGGCGCCACCTCGGCCGGCGACTCCACCACGGGCGGCCCGGACGGGACCGGCGCCGCGGACGCGACCTCGACCGCCTCGGCCGGAACGCCGCCCGCCAGGGCCTGGATCCGCGCCAGCAGCGAAGACGCAGGCGCGATGTGCTGGCCGGTGCTCGCGGCCTCGCGCATCAGCTGCAGTTCGTCGATCGAGGCCTGCAGGACCTCGATGGCGCCGGCGTCGGCGTGCGACGAACCCGTCTCCACCGCCGCGAGAAACGACTCGAGCTCGTGGCTCAGGTCGCCCATGGCGCGGATGCCCGCCATGCGGGCGCCGCCCTTGAGCGTGTGCAGGAGACGCTTGAGTTCGGTCACCTGGCTGGTGTCGGCGCGGTCGCGCACCCAGTTCGACAGCGCGACGTCGGCCTGCTCGAGCAGTTCGGTGGCTTCCTCGCCGAAGATGGCGGCGATGTCGGCGTCGAAATCGGCCTCCGGCGCGACAACGGGAGCCGGCGCGGGCGGCGGTGCGGATGCCGGCGCATGGGCCGCAGGCTCGAACGGCCACGCCGGCGCCGGCGGCGTCGGCCCGGCTGCGGGCGGTGGCACGAACTCGGTTGGCGCGGGCTCGGCCGGCGGGGCCTCGAATGGAGCAGGCTCGACGGGGCCGGCCGCGGGCGCCGCGATGGGTTCGGGTTCCGGTGCGGGTTCGGGAACCGTTTCGAGCACGATCTCCTCGGGCTCGAACTCGGGTTCGGCACCCACTGGTTCAGCCGCCGCGTGTTCGGGCTCCGGCTCGTCGGCCACGTTCGCCTCGGCCACGGGCGGCTCGGCGGGCGGCGTCGCCTCGGGCGCCTGCTCCGGCAGCGTCTCGAGGACCTGCGTCGGCTCCAGCGCCCACATGCCGGCCCGCGCCGATTCGAGCAGCTGCGTCGGCTCGAGCATGACGGTGGGATCGAGGGCCGCACGCCGCTCGTCCGTCATGCCGTCGTCGGGCAGGGCCTCGTGGGGCATGGTGTGGTCGACGTCGTGCTCGTCCGCCACGAGGTCGGCAGGCAGTTCCGGGAGCGACGGTTCGGTCTGCTCCTCGAGCGGCGTCGCGGCGACTGCGGGCGCCGGCGCCGGGCGCCAGGCCTCGCCGAGCGTCCGCTCGGCGGCGGCCGCGAGCCGGCCGAGCTCGGCGTCGAGCGCGCGATCGAGCGCGTGCCAGCCGGCGATCAGCCGGCCCTGTTCCGGGAAGAAGCCGGTGTTCTCGTCGACGTGCTCGGAGACGGTCTCGAGCAGTCGCACGGTGTCGCGCAGCAGCAGCAGGCCTTCCTCGGGCAGGCCGTGGCCGTTGTCGAAGAGCTTGCGGACGTAGTCCTCCATGGGCTCGGCGACCTTGATGCCCTGGCGCGCGCCGGCGGTCTTCGCGATGCCCGCCAGCGTGTGGCAGGCACGGTAGAGCGCCTCCGTGATGCCGTAAGGGGCGAGGCTGCGGCCGCAGCGCTCGATGAAGTCGCGGACCGTCGCGATGTGGCCGGCGGTCTCCTTGCGGAAGATGTCGCGCAGCACCGGATCCATGGCCGTCTCGACCACGGGCGGGCCGCCCGGCGCGACCGCCGGCGGTGGCGGCTCCGGGGCGACGGCCCGGGGCTCGGGGGCTGCGGGTTCGGGGGCGGCGGGCTCGG
>JBPOHK010000030.1:0-18363 GCA_052035645.1 Pseudomonadota bacterium | reverse complement strand
AGGGGACACTCACTATTTTTCGGAGAGGGGACAGTCCCCGTTGGGGACAGTCCCCGCCGAAAAATAGTGAGTGTCCCCTGATTTCTCAGGCGTAGGCTTTGGTCATCGCCCGCAGTCGGCGGCGCTGGATGATCAGGCCCTGCTCGATCTCCTGCAGGCGCAGGCGGAAGCTCGCGTCTTCCCACTTCTGCATCAGGCGCTGCTTGCGGCTCGCGACCCACTCGTCGCGCACCTTCGCCCACTCCTCGAGCGAGCGGCGGAACGACGCGTATTCCTCGGCCACGCGGGCCTTGAGCCGCTCGAGCTGCTCGTCGGCCGCGTCGCGCATGCTGCGCTTCTCGAGCGCGGCCTCCATGCGCTTGAACTGCATCGCCATCTGCGCGCGCTGGATCCAGAGGTCGGGCACCTTTTTGAGCCCGGTGGCGAGCCCCACCCACGACAGCATCGCGATCAGCCACTTGGTCGGGTCCCAGTGCCACCACTTGATGCCGTTGCGGTAGTCATTCTGGAAGATGTGGTGGAAGTTGTGATAGCCCTCGCCGTAGGTCAGCAGGGCCATGAACGGGTTGTCACGCGCGGTGTTCTCGTCGGTGTAGGGCTGCGAGCCCCAGGTGTGCGCGGCGGAGTTGATGAACCACGTGAAGTGGTGGTTCACGACCAGGCGCAGCAGGCCCGCGAGCAGGAACACGCCCCACAGGTCGCCCAGCACCCAGCCGAGCAGCAGCGTGAAGCCAAAGTTCATGCCGAGCGCGATCGCGAGGTAGTGGCGATGCTGGAACATCACGATCGGGTCGCGCTCGAGGTCGCGCGCGTTGGTGAAGTCGTTCCGGCCGCTCGGGTAGTCGCGCAGGATCCAGCCCATGTGCGAGAACCAGAAGCCGCGCTTGATGCTGTACGGATCCCGGTCCCAGTCGTCGACGAAACGGTGGTGGGTGCGATGCTGCGAACCCCAGATCAGGATGGAGTTCTGCAGGCTCATCGCGCCGAACAGCGCGAAGAACAGCCGCACCGACCAGTGCGCCGCGTAGGCCCGGTGCGACCACAGGCGGTGGTAGCCCGCCGTGATCGAGATGCCGCACAGCCACAGCACGACCACCGCCGAGACGACGGCGGCGACGCTGTAGCCGACGGTCAGCCCGTACCACGGCACCGCGATCAGCGCGGCGAGCGGCGTCAGGGTCATGACGGGAGTCGTCACCCAGTTGATCGGGGCGTGTTCTTCGGCACGGGCGGGCATCGGTTCGTTCATCGTCGGGCTCGCAGGGGGGTGCAACGCACAAACTCGCTGGCGAGTCTACCGGCGCCCCCCGGGGGGTGCATACGTATCTTCAAGTACCTGATCGCAAAACGGATTTTTATTGCACCGCCGCATTCCCGGGCGTGTTCCGCTGGAACCAGCCGAGCACGTGCGCAACCTTGCCCGCCAGCATGCTGGGGCGGGCGTCGAGCTCGTGGCTCGCGCCGGGCACCCGCACCAGCGCGGTCGGGACGTTCCTGAGGCGCAGCGCCATGAAGTACTGCTCCGACTCCGACATCGGCGTGCGGTAGTCCGCCTCGCCGGTGAGCACCATGGTCGGTGTCTTCACGTTGCCGACCAGCGAGAGCGGCGAGCGCGCCTGGTAGGCCGTCGGGTCGTCCCAGGGATAGCTGCCGAACCAGTACTTCCAGAAGAAGGACGTGCGGTCCGCGGTGAGCACGAAGCTGGTCCAGTTGATCACGGGCTTCTGCACGACCGCGGCGCGGAAGCGGTCGGTCTTGCCGACGATCCACGCGGTGAGCACGCCGCCGCCGCTGCCGCCCGTCACGTAGAGCCGACCCGGGTCGATGAAACCGCGCGCGAGCACGGCGTCGACGCCCGACATCAGGTCCTCGTAGTCGTGCCCCGGGTAGGCGTGGTGGATGGAGTTGCCGAAGGCCGCGCCGTAGCCGGTCGAACCGCGCGGGTTCATGTACAGCACGACGTACCCGGCGGCGGCGTAGAGCTGCAGCTCGGCGGCGAAGGTCGGGCCGTAGGCGGCGAACGGACCGCCGTGGATCTCGAGCAGCAGCGGGTACTTCTTCTGCGGGTCGAAACCCGGCGGCGTCACCAGCCACCCCTGCACGCGCTGCTTATCGAACGACGACTCGACCCAGAGCTCCTCGACCCTGCCGAGGTCGCGCTGGCCGAGCAGGTCGCCGGAGAGGTTCGTCAGGCGCCGCGGCGTGCCACCCTTCACCGGCACCACCGACACGTCGCCCGCGCGATCGGGCCCTGCACTCGTGTACGCGACGAGACCGGCCTTCGACACCGAGAAGCTGCCGCTCGAATACGGCCGGCCGACCTGCAGGCCGCCGAGATCGTCGGCGAGCACGCGCAGCCTGCCGTCGAGACCGAGCGCGGCGAGCTTCATGCGGCCCTGGTCCTCGTACTGCACGAGCACTTCGCGCCCGCCCGGCGACCAGCGCGGCGAGGCCACGCTGCGATCCAGCGCCGTGCCGATCGCGCGTACGTTCGAGCCGTCGCGGTTCATCACCGACAGCACGCGATTTTGGTAGCCCTGGTAGCGGTCGTCGAAGCCGACGTAGGCCACCTGCCTGCCGTCCGGCGAGATCGCGGGCGCCGCGTCCGGGCCGTGGCGCGACGTGAGCGTCGTGAGCGCGCCGTCGCTGACGCGGATCGCGTGGATCTCGGAATCGAGCGGATCGGACTCGGCGTCCGGGCGCCGGTTGGCCGACACCAGCACGCTCGTGCCATCCGGCGTCCACGCCAGCGTGCCGTCGTGATCGAAGGCGCCGGTCGTGAGCTGGCGCGGGGTGCCGCCCTCGGCGGGCACCACGAAGACCTGCGCGTGCTCGTCCTTCAGGTAGCCCTCGCCGTCGCCGCGGTATTCGAGCTTCTCGATCACCCGGGGCGGCGGCGCCCACTGCGCGCCCGGCGGCGGCGCCAGCGACTTCACGAACGGCACCGGCTCCTCGGCCACCGGCATGACGAAGGCGATCGTGCGGCCGTCGGGCGACCACGTCACGCTCGACGGGCCGCTGCGCAGGCGCGTCACCTGCGCGACGACGCCCGTGTCCATCCAGCGCACGAAGATCTGCGCGCCGTACTCGTCGGCCGCGACGTAGGCGAGCCGCGAGCCGTCCGGCGACCAGCGCGGGGAACTCGCGTTGCTCACGACCGGTCGGTGATTGGTGCCGTCCGTGCCGACGGTCCAGAGGTCGCCGCGGAACGCATCCTTCATCACGTCGCCGTGCCTGCGCACGTAGGCGACCTGCCGGCCGTCCGGCGACACCTGCGGGTCGGCGGCCCATTCGAGCTCGAAGACGTCCATCGGCTGGAACAGGCGCGGGGACGACTTCACGGGCTCCGCGGCGGACGCGAGCGAGCAGGCGAGCGAGAGGACGATCGGCAGGACGACGCGCGCGGGATTCATGGCACCCCCGGGGATTGAAAGGGCGTCAGTGTCGTTGGGACGGGGCGACGGTGCAACGGTGCCGAGCTCAGACCGGACCGGCCGGCTGCTCCAGCGGTCGCGCGAGCACGACGTCGCGCTGCAGGTCGTTGCCGAGCAGGAAGCGGTGCTCGCCGACCTCGACGAAGCCGTACTTGCGGTAGAACGCGATGGCGCGCGGGTTGTGCTCCCAGACGCCGAGCCAGGCGACGTCGCAGCCGCGCGCGGCGATCTCGCGCAGGCACGCGTCCATCAGGTCGCGCGCCACGCCCTTGCCGTGGCAATCCGCGCGCAGGTAGATGCGCTGGATCTCACCCGGCGCGCGGGCGACGACGAACGCCGGCGTCCGGCCCCAGCGCACCTGCGCATAGCCGACCGCCGCGGCGTCGACCTCGCACAGCAGCGTGACCTTGTCCGGGTCGGCGATCTCCGCGGCCTGGATGGCCTCGCCGTACGTGGTGCGGCAGTGCAGCTCCATGTCCTCGGGCGTGTTCACCGCCGCGAAGGCCTCGCGGAACGTGCGCTCGGCCAGCCGGGCCAGCAGCAGGGCATCGGCGCGCTGGGCGCGTCGGATCGTGGACACGGGCACCTCGACGAGTGGCGGACGGATCGGCGCGGGCATCCTGCCACACGCCGCGACGCGCTGCCTCAGGCCGCCTCGGCGCGCCCGAAGACGCTGCGCAGGGCGTGCCACGCCGCCGCGAGGCCCTGGGCGGCCTCCGCAGAGAGGTCCTCGCCCAGCTCGAAACGCTCGCCGCGGATGCAGAGCAGCCAGCTCTCGGGCGGCGGTTCGCCGCGCACGCGCATGTACGTCGCGAGCACGGCCTCGGGCGACAGCGCATGCGAGGTGTGCAGGAAGTCGGCGGCGGGCCGCACGCGCCGGAACACGAACGGCGGCTCGGTGCCCGCGCCGGCGTCGACGAAGATCACCCGCTCGCGGCCGACGAGGTCGAGTGCGTGCTCGACCTGCAGCTGGAAGTCGACGATCACCTCGACGCCCGGCAGGTTCGCGGCCTCGGCGAGTTCGGCGAGGCGCGGACCGAGCGCGTCGTCGCCCCGGCTCGGGTTGCCCACGGCCAGCAGCAGGACCGGGCACGTCATCCGCGCACCAGCCGGTCGATCCGATCGCCGGCCGCGTCGACCAGCTCGACCGCGAGCGGCATCTTGCCCATCGCGTGCGTGGCGCAGGACAGGCACGGATCGAAGGCGCGCACCGCGACCTCGATGTGGTTCAGCAGGCCTTCGGTCAGCTTGCGGCCGTCGAGGTACCTGCGCGCCACTTCGCGGATCGCGAGGTTCATCGCCTGGTTGTTGTGCGTGGTGGAGACGATCAGGTTGGCCCGCGCCACCTGGTCGTTCTCGTCGACGCGGTAGTGGTGGATCAGCGTGCCGCGCGGCGCCTCGATGACGCCGACGCCCCGCGCCTGGCGCGCGCCGCCGGCCATCAGCTCGGTGCCGAGCAGGTCGTCGTCGTGCAGCAGGTCCTTGATCGCCTCGGCGCTGTGCAGCATCTCGATCATGCGCGCCCAGTGGAAGCCGAGCGTCGAGCGGGCCGCGCGCCCGTCGTCGAAGGCGAGGAACTCGCGGCGTTCGCGGTCCGCGAGCGGCGTCGGGATGAAGTCGCAGCGCGTGACGCGGGTGAGCGGCCCGACGCGGTACCAGCCCGTCTCCGGCCCGAGGTCCTTGAAGAACGGGAACTTCATGTACGACCACGCCTTCACGTCCTCGGCGATCCGCTCCCAGTAGCGGTCGTAGGAGGCGTGGTCGAACAGCGTGCGGTTGTCGGCGTCGCGCGCGCGCAGGCCGCCGTGGTAGAGGTCCATGGCGCCGTCGGCGCGCACGAGGCTCAGTGTGTGCGCGGGGAAGCTGGCGAAAGAGCGGTACAGCTCGAGGTCCTGCTCGAAGAGCCGGCGCACCATCAGCACCGCATCGCGGCTCCACGCGATCATCTGGTAGGCATCCGCAAGCAGCGTCGCGCGCTCGTCGGCCGTGAGGCTCTTGTTCACGCCGCCCGGCACGGAGCCCGTGCCGTGGATGCGCTTGCCGGCGGTGAGGCGGATGACTTCCTGGCCGTACTTGCGCAGCAGCACGCCGCGCTTCGCCACGTCGGGATACTCGGCGGCCACGCCGACGATGTTGCGGCGGGCGACGTCCGAGTCGAAGCCGAACAGCAGGTCGGGCGAGCTCAGGTGAAAGAAGTGCAGCGCGTGCGACTGCAGGATCTGCCCGTAGTGCATCAGGCGGCGGATCTTCTCCGCGGTCGGCGTCAGCTGCGTGGCGCCCACCACCTGGTCGAGCGCCTTGCAGGCCGCGAGGTGGTGGCTGACCGGGCAGATGCCGCACAGGCGCTGCACCATCACTGGCACTTCCCAGTACGGGCGGCCCTGGATGAACTTCTCGAACGCGCGGAACTCGACGATGTGCAGGCGGGCCTGCTGCACGTGGTCGTCCTGGTCGAGCAGCAGCGTCACCTTGCCGTGGCCCTCGACGCGCGACAGCGGTTCGATGACCACGCGGCGCAGGCGTTCGGGTTCGGCGGCGGTTTCGAGCGCGGCGGTGTCCATGGCGTCAGTCGTAGTGGATGAGGCCGTAGCCGAGCTTGGGCGTGCGGCCGTCGATCAGGTCGGTGAGGAACTTCCAGATCGCGTCGCCCGACGGCGGGCAGCCCGGGATGAAGTAGTCCACCTTCACGATCTCGTGCAGCGGGTGGACCTTGTCGAGCGGCAGCGGCAGCTCGGGATCGTTCGGGATCAGCCCCTTCGCGACGCTGGGCTCGGTGAGATAGACCTCCTGCAGACACTGGCCGAGGTCGAGGTGGTTGCGCTGGGCCGGCAGGCCGCCGTTCAGCGCGCAGGCGCCGACCGCGACCAGGATCTTGCACTGCGCGCGGAACTCGCGCAGCACGTGCACGTTCTCGGCGTTGCAGATGCCACCCTCGACGATGCCGATGTCGCAGGGCCCGCAGTGCTTGATGTCGGTGAGCGGCGAGCGGTCGAACTCGACGCGCTCGAGCAGCGCGAACAGCCGCTCGTCGATGTCGAGGAACGACATGTGGCAGCCGAAGCAGCCGGCCAGCGAGGTCGTCGCCACCCTCAGCTTGCGGCGCGTGACTTCAGTCATGGCGGTGCTTCGGCGGGCGCGGCGCGAACTCCGCGGCCTGGGTGCTGATCGGACTGACGTCGTAGCGGCGCTGGCCGATGGGCGTCGCGAAGCCGACGCGCTTCGGCAGGATCACGCCGACCGGGCAGACGGCCATCGCCGTGTCGGTGACGGCGACGGCGCTGTCGCGCAGCAGCCCGCTCGAGGAGTTGACCGCGAGGTGCTTGCCCATGCCGCGGCCGGCCAGCTCGAAGACGTGCTTGCCGTCGACCTCGGCGGAGGCCCGCACGCACAGTTCGCAGAGGATGCAGCGGTTGAAGTCGAGCAGGATCTCCGGGTGCGACGCATCGACCGGGCGGTCGGGAAAGAAGTGGTCGAAGCGCGGCGAGCTCATGCCGAGGTCGTAGGCGACCGCCTGCAGCTTGCACTGGCCGCTCTTCTCGCAGGACGGGCAGAAGTGATTGCCCTCGACGAACAGCAGCTGCACCATCATGCGGCGCTGCGCGTTCAGTTCCGGCGTGTTGCTCGCCACGTCGAGCCCGGCGCGCGCCGGCGTGGTGCACGAGGTGGCCGGGTGCCCGTTGACCGTCACGGTGCACAGCTTGCAGCTGCCGTGGGGCTTGAACTCCGGGTGGTAGCACAGGTGCGGAATGTGGTGGCCGCCGGCCAGCGCGGCCTGCAGGATGGTCTGGCCGGGCTCGAACGGCACCGGCGTCCCGTCGAGCGTGAAGCTGTTCGCCGGCGCGTTCATTCCGGCCCCCGCAGGTGCGCGCCCGGATCGTCGCGCCCCGTCATGCGCCGGGCGCGGGCGAGCGCGCCGTCGAGGTCGAAGGCGGGCTCCACGCCGTACGCGATCAGGCGCCGCTCGTAGGCCGGCCGGAACTTCCTGAGCGTCTGCGCCAGCGGATTGCCCGCCGACTCGCCGAGCCCGCAGTGACTCGCGGCCTGCAGCAGGCGCTGCAGCTCGCCGAGCGTCTGCAGGTCGTGCTCGGAACCCTTGCCGTCGTGGATCTTGTCCATCAGCCGGCGCATCAGCGAGGTGCCGACCCGGCACGGCGTGCAGAAGCCGCAGCTCTCGTCCGCGAAGAAGTGCGCGAAGTGCCGCGCGACCTCGAACATGTCGCGGCTCGCGTCGAACACCATGAAGGCCCCGCCGGACTCGATGTCCTCGAACGCGATGCGCCGGTCGAACTCGTCCTGGTCCACGCAGGTGCCGGAGGGGCCGCCGCACTGCACGGCGATGGTGTCGCGCGCGCCGCAGTCGGCCAGCACCTCGCGGATGCTGACGCCGAGCGGGTACTCGTAGATGCCCGGCCGCTCGCAGTCGCCGGAGACCGACATCAGCTTCGTGCCGGAGGACCGCGCGGTGCCGCGGGCGCGGAACCACTGCACGCCGTACAGCGAGATGAGCGCCGCGGCGCAGTAGGTCTCGACGTTGTTCACGATGGTCGGGCGGCCGAGGTAGCCCCGCTCCGCGAGGCGCGGCGGCCGGTTGCGCGGGATGCCGCGCTTGCCTTCCAGCGACTCGACGAGCGCCGACGCCTCGCCGCAGACGTAGGAACCCGCGCCGCAGTGGATGGCCACGTCGAAGTCGAAACCGACCTGGCCGAGGATCGACCGGCCGAGCAGGCCGTCGCGCCGGCGACGCGCCAGCACGGCGCGCAGCGCGTCGAGCAGCCAGCGGTACTCGCCGCGCAGGTAGATGAAGCCCTGCTTGGCGCCGATCCCGTAGCCCGCGACCGTCATGCCCTCGACGACGAGCTCGGCGCGCCGCGTCAGCAGGACGCGGTCCTTGAACGTGCCGGGCTCGCCTTCGTCCGCATTGCAGACCACGACCCGCGGCTCCACTTTCTGCCGCCGGCAGCTCTCCCACTTCACGCCGGTGGTGAAGCCGGCGCCGCCGCGACCGAGCAGGTTGGCCGCCTTGATCTCGTCCAGCAGCGCCTGCGGGCCGTCCACGCCGCCGGCGCCCCTCGCCAGCGCGGCGCGGATCGCGTCGCCGGGCGCCGAGGCATCGTCGAGGACGACGTCGCGACGGCGGACGTTGTCCTCGATCAGGAACCACTCGGCGGGCCACCGGTCGACCGGCCGGCGCTCGAGGATGCAGGCGCACATCTGCTCGATGCGCGCCTCGTCGAGCCGCGTGACCGGACGGCCGTTCGCCAGCAGCGACGGACCCTGGTCGCCGAGGCCGAGCGAGGCGGTGCGGGCGACGCTGACGAGCCCGTCCTCCGAGAGCTTGCCCGGCTCGATCCACAGCGCGCGGCACATCTGCTCCTGGAGCAGGTGCGAGCCGCGCATGCGGTCGACCACCTCGTCGGAGAACACGATGCGGTAGAGACCCCAGGGCCGGTCCGAGAGGAAGTCGTAGAAGCCGATCACGCCGCGCACGCGGGCGATCGAGATGCGCAGGCGCGACGCGACGCGCTCGACGGCCGCCGGCGGCACGTGGTTGAACCGTTCCTGGATCTCGCGCAGCACCTGCAGCAGGTGCGTGGGCTCCGCGCCCCATTCGTCGATGGCGGCGTCGACGCAGGCGTCGAGCGTGGACGGGTCGATGTGCGGTGCGCTCAAGGTCGGTGCCGTTCCATGTGCGCTGCACAGGCTGCGCCGGCGGGTCGGGCGTCACAATCGCGGAAAACCCGCGCACCCTCGCTACAAATGCGCGGCGCGCGGCGCGTGGCCGAGCAATCGGCGCACGCGCGTACGAATTTCGGGCAGCACGTCACGCTCGAACCAGGGATTCACGCGCAGCCAGCGCGTGTTGCGCGGCGAGGGATGCGGCGTCGGCACGAACGCGGGCAGGAACTCGCGCCACGCGTGCACCGTTTCGGTGAGCGTCCCGCGTCGGCGTTCACCGAGATAGTGCGCCTGGGCGTACTGGCCGACGAGCAGCGTGAGTCGGATCTCCGGCAGCAGCGCCCGCAGGCGCGGGTGCCACAGCGGCGCGCACTCCGGGCGTGGCGGCAGGTCGCCGGAGCGACCGCGGCCCGGGTAGCACAGGCCCGTCGGCACGATCACGATGCGCGACTCGTCGTAGAAGGTGTCGCGGTCGACGTCCAGCCACTCGCGCAGGCGGTCGCCGCTCGGGTCGTTCCACGGAATGCCGGTCGCGTGCACGCGCGTGCCGGGCGCCTGCCCGACGATCAGGATGCGGGCGCGGGCGTCGGCACGCAGCACCGGGCGCGGACCGAGCGGAAGGTGCGCCGCGCAGACGCGGCAGGCGCGCACCTCGGCGAGCAGGCGGACGAGTTCACGCTGCGTGTCGGTCACAGGCCCCGCCGCGGCTCAGTGCCCGCCCTGCACGAACAGGCCGGCGGCTCGCAGTGCCTCGGCGAGTTCCTCCTCGATCCGTGCCGCCTCCATCCGCGGGATGTACTGCAGGTGCAGCACGGGCCCGGTGAGCACCTCGAGGCCGCGCTTCAGTACGCTGCCGGCCGCGCGGATGCCGGCCTTGTGCTGGTCGAAGCGCTGGGCGGCCGGGTAGCGGCTCATGCCGACGTAGAGGCCGTACGGGTCGGGCCGGCTGTCGGCGTAATCGAGCAGCACGAGATAGACGTGGGTTCGCCCCCGCCCCTGCGCGTGCACCCGGCCGGCCACCTCGTAGACGGTGGCGAGCCAGTCGACATACCGCATCGGCAGCCAGTCGGGCACGGTCGCCGCGGCGCGGTTCCACAACCCCGCCAGCGCCCGCTCGACGTTCATGCCGATCTCGCCCCGCATCCAGAGCTCGTGCACGCAATGCGCCCCGTCCAGCCCGTCCGCCTGCCGCAGCGCGTCCTCGAAGCGGGACTGGAGCGCGGCACGCGACAGGCCTCGCAGCGGCCGGTCGGCCGGGCCGGGGGACTTCGGTCGCCGAACGGCGACAGTCGTGGAGGAGCGGCGGGCGCGCACACGCGGCAGGATACACGGGGCTGCCGCCGCGTTCAGCGGGCGCAGGCCCCACGCGGCATCCGCCAGGAGCAGACCCGAATGCAGTCCATCTTCCTCGACTTCGCCACCGTCAGCGCCCGCGGCGACCTCGATCCGGCCTCGCTGCAGCGCGCCCTGCCCGGCCTCGAGCTGCGCGACCACACGGCGCAGCAGGACGTCGCCGCCCGCATCGCGGGCTGCACCGTCGTCCTCGTCAACAAGCTGCGCCTGACGCGCGAGATCATCGCGGCGACGCCGACCCTGAGGCTGGTCGCGCTCGCCGCGACCGGCACCAACAACGTGGACCTGGAGGCGGCCCGGGAGCACGGCGTCGCCGTGTGCAACCTGCGCGACTACTGCACCGTCTCGGTGGTGCAGCACGCGCTCGGCTCCCTGCTGCTGCTCACGCAGAAGCTCAGGGAGTACGACCGGCTGGTGCGCTCGGGTGCGTGGCAGCAGGGCGAGCAGTTCTGCCTGCTGGACTACCCGATCCGCGAGCTGGCCGGCCGCAGGCTGGGCATCGTCGGCTACGGCGCGCTCGGCCAGGGCGTGGCCCGCGCCGCCGAAGCCGCGCTCGGCATGGACGTGCTCGTCGCCAACCGGGTCGGCGGCGAGCGGATCCCCGGCCGGCTCGACCTCGACGACCTGCTGCCGCAGGTGGACGTGCTGAGCCTGCATTGCCCCATCACGCCGGCCACGACCGGGCTGATCGACGCGCGGCGCCTCGCGCTGATGAAGCCCGATGCGGTCCTGATCAACACGGCTCGCGGCGCGCTGGTGGACGCCGCGGCCCTCGCCGAGGCGCTGCGCGCCGGACGGCTCGGCGGCGCGGCCATCGACGTGCTGGCGCAGGAACCACCGGTGGACGGCGATCCCCTGCTGGCCGGCGACATCCCGAACCTGCTCGTCACGCCGCACATCGCCTGGGCCGCGCGCGAGGCGCGCCAGCGCTGCCTGGACGAGATGGCGGCCAACGTGGCCGATTTCCTGCGCGGCGGCCGCCGCGGTCGGGTGGTCTGATCCCATGGAGACGCGCAACGTGCGAACGGGCTGGCGGACACTCGCGCTGCTCGGCGTCGTGCTGGCGGGCTGCACGCACGAGGGCGGATCCGGCGGCGCGCAGGACGCGCCGGCCATGGCTGCCGACGGCGCGATGGAGGCGAAGGCCTCGGCCGCCGGCGTCGGTGCGGCCGCTCCCGCCGCGATGCTCGCGTACGAGCGCTCGCTCACGCTGGACGTGGCCGAGGAGCGGATCGCCGCGGCGTACCGCGCGATCGAGTCGGCGTGCCGGGCGGCCGCGGACGCGCAGTGCGTCGTCCTCGACGGGCAGTTGCGCACGGATCCTTACCGCGAGGCGCACCTCAAGCTGCGGGCGACACCCGACGGCGTGCGCCGGATGAGCGAGCAGGCCGGCACGCTGGGCACCGTCGTCGCGCAGTCCTCCAGCGCCGAGGACCTGACGGGCCCGATCGCCGACCAGGCGAAGCAGATCGAGATGCTGACGGACTACCGCACGCGGCTCGAGGGTCTGCGCGGACAGGCGGGCAGGGACATCGACGCGCTGATCCGCGTCCACCAGGAGCTGGCCCAGGTCCAGCAGCAGATCGAGAGCCTCGCCGGCGAGAAGGCGCGGCTGGTGCGCCGCGTGCAGACCGAGACGCTCACGATCTCGATCGAGTCCGGACAGCAGCGCTCGTCCTGGCGGCCGGTGCACGCGGCGCTGCGCGACTTCGGCGAGCACCTCGCCACGGGCCTCGGCGGGGTCATCACGGCCGCAGCGGTGGTACTGCCGTGGCTGGCGGTGCTCGCGGCGCTCGCCTGGGCCTGGCGCCTGTGGCGGAGGCGCCGAGCGGGACGGTGAGCCCGGGTACGCCGACGTCGCGCGTTGCCCGTACGCGACTCGTTTCAGCGTGAACGAGCTTCACGGTTCCGGCACTCAATCCTCCGGTCGAGGCGCCGATTCCCTGCCAAGGGAAACTCCGTTCCGCGCAGGCGGGGCGGCCCGAGACAGGAGATCGCAGTGAACAGCATCAACGGCATCAGCGTGGGCAGCAGCACCTACGCGCTCCGACCCAGGACTCGTTCCACCGCCGCCGAGGCAGCGCCGGCAGCCGGCGACGCACCCGCGCGGCCGGACACGCGCAAGCCGGGGTACGTCAACCTGACCGACTTCGCGACCGCGGTGAACGCCGCGCCCGGGTCCCCCGCCGCCGGGCCGACCACGCCGTTGCTGCAGGCCTACGGGGCGGCGGCGGCGGCGAAGGAGCGCGACCCGGTCACCGCGTCGATCGAACTCACCGCCTGACGTCCGCGTCCTGCACGAGCGCCCGGGCCGTGAAGTCGTCGGCCGGGAAGAACGATTCGACCGCCAGCTCCTGCAGCGTGATGTCGTGCGGGGTGCCGAAGACGGTGACGGTGCTGAAGAAGCTCAGCACCCCGCCGCCGGTGCGCAGGCGCAGCGGCAGCACCACGTCCGGGTGGCCGGCCGCGACCGACTCCTGGCCGCCCTCGGGCAGCGGATACGCGGCGACTTCGGCGAACAGTCCCTGCAGGAAGCCGTCGCCCGTCAGCTCGAACTGCCGCTGCAGGCGCCCGAGGATGTGCTCGCGCCACTGCCCGAAGTTCACGATGCGCGCGGCGACGCCCTGCGGATGCAGGCTCAGCCTCACGACGTTGAGGGGCGGCTGCAGCCATCGCGGCGCCACGCCCGCGAGCAGCACGCCGACCGCCTCGTTGCTCGCGACCACGTCGTACCGGCGGTCGAAGACCAGCGCCGGGTACGGGAGGTGGCTGCGCAGCAGCTGGTCCAGCGAGCGGCGCACCGACTGCATCTCAGGCGCGTCCAGCGGCCGGCTGCGGTACATGGGCGCGTAGCCGGCCGCCTGCAGCATCGGGTTGCGCTCGCGCAGCGGCACCGCGAGCCTCTCGGCGAGCCGCAGCACCATCTCCCGGCTCGGTGACGCGCGTCCGGTCTCGAGGAAGCTCAGGTGCCGCGTCGACAGGTCGGCACGCTCGGCCAGTGCCTGCTGGCTCAGGTGCCTGCGCTGGCGCCAGCTGCGCAGGTGGTCGCCGAAGCTCGGGGTGTTCATGCGCCTCATCCTAATCGCGCGGGCGGCGCGGATTCATTACCCGCGAGGTAATGGATCGGGCGCGCTTCGGGTCGAATACTGTGCGCCCCGGCCCGCAGGAGGATCCGCCCATGACCCGCACGCTGCTCGTCGTCACGCTGCTGCTGTTCGGCGCGCTCACCGCCGTGGCGCTCGAGGCACACGGCTTCCTCGGCATCTGGACGGAGCCCTTCGGCACCTGGGCCGGACGGCAGGTCTTCGCCGACCTCGCCATCGCGCTGGCCCTGGCGATGGCCTGGATGTGGCGCGACGCCCGGACCCACGGGCGGGCCGCCTGGCCCTGGCTGCTCGCGACGCTGGCGCTCGGGTCGTTCGGCCCCCTGCTCTACCTGCTCACCGGCCGTCCGCGGCGAGATTCATGACCTGCGCGGCCCACTGCAGCACGGGCCGCACGCGCGGCGAGACGAGGCCCATCGCCTCGTCGAACCCGACCCAGCGGAACTCGCTGTGTTCCGGCCGGCCGATCTCCGGGTTGACCGGCAGGTCGACGTCCGCGCACTCCGTCCGCGCCAGGAAGTAGCGCGCCGTCTTGCCGCGGCTGTAGGGGCCCGTCTGCGTGCTCGGGGTGCCCCACGCGAAATCGAGGTCCACGAGGGTCGTCTCCTCGCGGACCTCGCGCACGGCGGCGGCCAGCGGTTCCTCGCCGGGCTCGACCATGCCCTTCGGGAAGTCCCAGTGGTTGAAGGCTCGCAGCAGCAGGAAGCGCCAGCCCTCGGCCGTCGGCCGGACGACCACGACGCCGGCCGACAACCTCGATGCGCGGATGCCCATGCGGCGAGTATAGGGCACCGCCCGTGCATCGGCCGGGCCCATGGGCCAGCTGGATTGATTTTGCGAAACTCATAGGCGGGAGCTATCATGTTCGAATGAACCTCCGCGACCTCCGCTATCTCGTCGCGCTCGCCGACGAGCGTCACTTCGGCAAGGCGGCCGAGCGCTGCCACGTGAGCCAGCCGACGCTGTCCGCGCAGGTCCGCAAGCTCGAGGAGTACCTGGGGGTGCCGCTGGTCGAGCGCCAGCCCAAGCGCGTCGCGCTGACGGCGCCGGGCGAGAAGATCGTCGAGCGGGCGCGCCGCCTGCTGCAGGAGGCCGACGCGATCGTCGAGCTGGCGCGGACCGACCGCGACCCGCTCGCGGGCGCGCTGCGCGTCGCGCTGATCCCCACGGTCGGCCCCTACCTCCTGCCGCACGTCGCCGGGCGGCTGAAGCGCGAGGTGCCGCGCATCAAGCTGATGCTGTACGAGCACCAGACGCAGCCGCTGCTCGAGAAGCTGCGCGCCGGCGAACTCGACATGGGCATCCTCGCGCTGCCCGTGGACCTCGACGGGCTGGAGGCCGAGCCGCTCTACGACGAGCCCTTCACGCTCGCGGTCCCGGCCAGCCACGAGCTGGCCGACCGGGAGAAGATCCGCGTCGACGACCTGCGCGGCGAGAAGCTGCTGCTGCTCGAGGACGGTCACTGCCTGCGCGACCAGGCGCTCGAGGTCTGCAGCCGCGTGCGCGTGAACGAGGACCAGGACTACCGGGCGACCAGCCTCGAGACCCTGCGGCAGATGGTCGCCGCCGGGCACGGCATCACGCTGCTGCCGCAGCTCGCGGCCGATACGCCGGTGGGCGTCGCGCGCGGCCTGCGCGTGAAGCCGTTCGTGAAGCCCGCGCCCGTGCGCAGCATCGGCGCGGTGTGGCGCAAGTCCACGACGCGCGGGCAGGCCATCGCGGCCGTCGCGACGGCCATCCGCTCGGCGATGAAGGACGAGGTGCGCAAGTGAAGGCCTGGACCCGGCTCGTCAGCGTGGCGCTGCTCTCGCTCACGGCTGTCGCCGCGGCGCGCGCCGACGCACCCGCCGCGCGCGACGCGTGGGCGCGAGCCACGCCCCCGGGCAGCGACGTCGCGGCCGTGTACGTGGCCCTGACCGGCGGCCCGGCCGCCGACCGCCTGACCGGGGCGAGCACGGCGCGGGCGTCGATGGTGCACCTGCACTCGATGCAGGAGTCCGACGGCATGGCCCGCATGCGCGGCGTCGACGGGGTTGACGTGCCGGCGGGCCGCACGGTCGTGCTGGCGCCGGGCGGCGTGCACCTGATGCTCATGGGACTGAAAGGTCCGCTGGTGGCCGGCGAGCGCTTCGCGCTCACGCTGCGGTTCGCGAACGGCGGCGAGCGCGTCGTCGAGGTGAGCGTGCAGTCCCCCACGGCGCCGCCGCCCCGGGCCTCCGGCCCGTAGCCGGCCCGCGATGGCCTCCGCAGGGAAAGCCGGCCGTCGCCCGCGAGTGATCGAGCTGCGCCTCGTGCGCGGCAGCATCGTCGACGCCGACGCGCGCGCACTCGTCCTCGGCGTGTTCAGCAACGTCGACCCGTCCGGCGCGGCCGGCGCCATCGACGCCCGCCTCGGCGGCGCAATCCGCGAGTTCACGCAGCGGCGCATGTTCCGCGCGCAGCTCGGCCAGGTGTTCGTGCTGCCCTGCCCGCCCGGCGCGCTGCGGGCGGGGTTCGTGCTGTTCGCCGGCCTCGGCGACTTCGACGTGTACGGCGGACGGGCGGGAGCGTTCGTCGCCGAGAACGTGGTGCGCACGCTCGCGCGCAGCGGCATCGACGACTTCGCCACCGTCCTGCTCGGTGGCGGCTCCGGACTCGGCATTGCCGCCGCACTCGAGCCGCAGTTGCGCGGCGTTCTCGACGGGCTGCGGCACGCGGACCCCGGACGCGTCCTGCGTCGCGTGACGCTGTGCGAGATCGACGCGCGCCGGTTCGCCGCGCTCGCCCGCGCGGCGCACCGGCTCGCGCCCCGCCTGTCGGGCGACGGCCTGGAGCTGCGCCTGCGGATCGTCGAGCGCCCTCCCTCCCGGCGCACCGCGCCCGGTGCCCGGCCGGCCGTCCCGCGGACGCGCGAGGTCGACCCCTGCTACCTGCTCGTGTCCCTGCGCGACGCAGGACGGTCCGGGTACGAGGCACGCGCCTCGCTGCTGACGGCCGGCGCGAAGGCCGCCGTGCTCTCCGGCACGACGACGTTCACGCAGCGCGAGCTGCAGCGCGTGCTGCGCCCGGTCGAGGACGGTTCGGCCGCCGCGGGCGACCTGCCCCGGCTCGGTCGCGGGCTCGCGCAGCTGCTGCTCGCCCGCAGCGTGCACGACGGCCTCGCGACGATGTCCCACCGCCCGCTGGTGATCGTGCACGACCGCGAGGCGTCGCGCGTCCCGTGGGAGACGCTGCACGTCGGCGACGGACACCCGGCCCTCGGGCGCGGCCTCAGCCGGCGCTACGAAGCCGACGGCCTGAGCGTCGCGCGCTGGCGCGAGGCGCGCGAACCCGGCCCGCGCATCCGCGTGCTGCTGGTGGCGAACCCGACGGAGGATCTTCCCGGCGCCGCGGCCGAGGCGCAGGCCCTGCGCGCGCTGCTGGAGGAACACGGTGCCTCGCCGGACGTGCTGTCCGGCCGGGCCGCGACGCGCGAAGCCGTGCTCGACCGGCTGGCGGCCGGCGGCTGCGACGTGCTGCACTTCGCGGGGCACGCGTTCTTCGACGCGGACGATCCCGGCCGCAGTGGCCTGCTCTGCGCCGGCGGCCGCGTGCTGCGCGGCGCGGACTTCGCGTCGATCGCGAACCTGCCGGCCCTCGTGTTCTGCAACGCGTGCGAGGCGGCGCGCGTGCGCCGGCGCGAACGCCGCCGCGCCGCGCAGCGTTCGTCGGGCGTCGCCGAGGCCTTCCTCGCCGGCGGCGTCGCAAACTTCATCGGCACGCACTGGCCGGTGGGCGACGCGGCGGCCCTCGAGTTCTCGATCCGCCTCTACCGCGACCTGCTCGCGGGCACGCCGCTCGGCGAAGCGGTCATCGCTGCGCGACGTCGCGTTTTCGCGCTCGCCTCGATCGACTGGGCCGATTACGTGCACTACGGCGCACCCCAGTTCCGGCTGGGAAATCCAGACCAGGAAAACTGAAATGGAGATGCATCCGTTCTGAAGCGGAACTGCGTCACGCTTTGACATAACGAAAAGAGAACTCGATCACGGAGAGCACGTCTCCGGGACGCGGACAATTTCGCCCACGCGAGCACAGGTCCGGACAAGGTGAACCAACGACACCCATGGACGGGACCGGTATCGCGGGCGCCACGCAGTTTTGAGTCGGAGTCCGGGGGGGCGATGACTCGGTGGTGCGGACTCAAACCATCATTCATCGAGAGAGGATTTGACATGCGCAAGTACGCAATTGCCCCGGTCGCCGCGGGCGTGCTGTTGGCCCTGGCCGGCACGGCCGACGCGGCCACCCGCACCTCGAACTTCACGGTCAGCGCCAGCGTGGCGTCGAACTGCCTGATTTCGAGCACGAACCTGAACTTCGGCTCGTACGACGGCAGCACGGCCCTCACGGGCAACTCGTCGGTCGGCGTGCGTTGCTCGAACGGCACGATCTACACCGTGTCGCTGAGCGCGGGTTCGGGCTCGTTCGCGACCCGCACCATGAAGAACGGCACGAACAACCTCGAGTACAACCTGTACACGACCAACGCGCTCACCACGATCTGGGGTGACGGCACGGCCAGCACCGGCACGCGCGGCGGCACGGGCACGGGCCTGTCGGCGGCGCGCGAGCAGACGCTGACGGTGTTCGGCTCGCTGCCGAACAACACCGCCAACCAGGACGCCCCGGCGGGCGCCTACACCGACACCATCACGGCCACGGTCACGTACTGAGCCGTCGATGGGCGTGCGCAGTCTCATCCTGGGCACCCTGGCCGCGGGGGGCCGCCCCCGGGGGGGGGGCGGGGCGCCGCCCCCCGGGGCGGGGGGGGTCGG
>JBPOHK010000181.1:0-1815 GCA_052035645.1 Pseudomonadota bacterium | reverse complement strand
GGCCTACTTCGAAGAGCGCTTCACCGGCGAGAACGCCGGGAAGGTTGCGGTGTTGGGCGACGGGCTGAAGTACGAGTCGATGTCCACGAAGGCGGTCGACGCGCAGCTGATCGAGCAGCTGAAGTGGTCGTCGGCGCAGATCGCCGCGGTGTTCCACGTGCCCGGCTACCTCGTCGGCGCGGAGGACGTGCCGCCGAACAACAACATCGAGGCGCTGCGGATCGACTACTACAGCCGCTGCCTGCAGACGCTGATCGAGGGCATCGAGAACACCCTCGACGACGGCCTGGGCCTCGGACCGATGAGCGACGGCCGAGTGCTCGGCATCGAACTCGACCTGGGCGGCCTGCTGCGGATGGATACGAAGTCGCAGGTCGACGTGCTGACGAAGGCGTCGGGCGGCGCGTACATGAAGGTCGACGAGGCGCGCGCGGCCGCGAACCTCGAGCCGGTCACGGGTGGCGACACCATCTACAAGCAGCACCAGGACTACAGCATCGAGGCGCTGCACAAGCGGGACCAGACCGACGACCCGTTTGGCACTGCGACGCCTGAACCAGCGCTGGCGCCGGCCGAGCCGGATGCCGACGAGCAGCCGGCCGCGCAGGACGATCAGGCGCGCGCGGAGGCCGCGGCAGCGAAGGCGCTCGCCGACGCCGCCCGGGCCGACGTGCAGCGGATGCAGGAGCAGCTCGCCGCGGTGCTGGCCAGCAGCCGCCAGCGCGAGGCCGAGACGAGCGCGATCGAGGCGCACAGTGCAGAAGTCCGCACCGCGCTTGAGCGCGTGGCCACCGAGCACGCGGCCGCGCTGCGCGACGTGCGGACGATGGTCGAGCGGATGGCGACGCCGCCGCAGCGCGACGATGACGCCGACCTGGTGGTCGCCGCGGTCGCCGAGCGCTTCCGTTCGCTGCCGGCGCTGGTCGATGGCTGACCGGCACGCCGTCGTCGCGCAGGGCCCCGAGGGCGAGCGCGGGCCGCGTGGTCGGCCAGGCCCTGACGCCTACGAGGTCGCGGTCGCTGCCGGATTTCGAGGCACGCGCGCAGCCTGGATCGAGTCGCTGCGCGGTGAGCGTGGCGAGCCCGGCCCTGTCGGTCCAGATGGCCAGCGCGGCGAGCGCGGGCTGCAGGGCGAACCGGGCCCGGCCGCCGAGCCACAGCTGCCGATCGCCGCGACCTTCGAGCGCGACGACCGCCACATGACGCGGCGGCTGCTGGTCGAGTTCCCGCAGAGCTTCGTCGAGATCGTGCCCACGGCCTATGACGCCGAGGGCTTCATCCACAAGGTCGCGTTCACGCGACTGGGAGTGACCCGCACATGACCCCCGAACAAGCCGCCGCCCTGGCCGCGCTGCGCGCCATCGCGTCCACGATCTCGCAGTCGGCGATGGACCTGCACGGTGGCGTGCTGGACATGGCTCGCGCGCTCGACCCGCCGGCGCCGCCGACCTACACCCTGAGCGCAGAGCCCCCCGCGCTCGACGAGGGCCAGTCGGTCGCGTTCGTGCTGCGCACCGAGCACGTCCCCGCCGGCACCGCGCTGCCGTACCGCCTCACCGGCATCCAGCCGGCCGACATTGCCGTGGTGCCGCTGACCGGCACGCTGACCATCGGCGCCGACGGCACCGCGCGCCTGGACGTGCTGACGCTGGCCGATCGCGCGACCGAGGGCGCCGAGTCGATGGTCTGCGAGGTCGACACGCCTGCAGGTGTCATCGACGCGGTGGCGCTGATCCGCGACACGAGCGTGGCGCCGCCACCTCCTCCGCCCCCGCCGCCCGCCGGCCGCATCGAGGTGCGCGGCCCCAACGTGCT
>JBPOHK010000077.1:0-20950 GCA_052035645.1 Pseudomonadota bacterium | reverse complement strand
GACCAGGTCACCGTGACGTTCGCCGACGTGGCGGGCGTGGACGAGGCGAAGGAGGAGGTCAGCGAGATCGTCGACTTCCTGAAGGACCCGGGCAAGTTCCAGCGCCTCGGCGGCAAGATCCCGCGCGGCGTGCTGATGGTCGGTTCGCCCGGCACCGGCAAGACGCTGCTCGCGCGCGCCATCGCCGGCGAGGCGAAGGTGCCGTTCTTCACCATCTCCGGCTCGGACTTCGTCGAGATGTTCGTGGGCGTCGGCGCCTCGCGCGTACGCGACATGTTCGAGCAGGCCACGAAGCACGCGCCCTGCATCATCTTCATCGACGAAATCGACGCGGTCGGCCGTCATCGCGGCGCCGGACTCGGCGGCGGCCACGACGAGCGCGAGCAGACGCTGAACCAGCTGCTCGTCGAGATGGACGGCTTCGAGGGCAACGAGGGCGTGATCGTCATCGCGGCCACCAACCGTCCGGACGTGCTCGACCCGGCGCTGCTGCGCCCGGGCCGCTTCGACCGCCAGGTCGTCGTGCCGCTGCCCGACGTGCGCGGCCGCGAGCAGATCCTGAAGGTGCACATGCGCAAGCTGCCGCTGGCGGAGGACGTGAAGCCCTCGGTCATCGCGCGCGGCACGCCGGGTTTCTCCGGCGCCGATCTCGCCAACCTGGTGAACGAGGCCGCCCTGTTCGCGGCGCGCGCCAACCGTCGCACCGTCAGCATGGACGAGTTCGACCGCGCCAAGGACAAGATCATGATGGGCGCCGAGCGCAAGTCGATGGTCATGGACGACAACGAGAAGAAGCTGACGGCCTACCACGAGGCGGGTCACGCGATCGTGGGCCTCAACGTTCCGGAGCACGACCCGGTGTACAAGGTGACGATCATCCCGCGCGGCCGTGCGCTCGGCGTCACGATGTTCCTGCCCGAGGCCGACCGCTACAGCACCAGCAAGCGCCGGCTCGAGAGCCGCATCGCCACGCTGTTCGGCGGGCGCGTCGCCGAGGAGATGGTCTTCGGCCTCGAGAGCGTCACGACGGGCGCCTCGAACGACATCGAGCGCGCCACCGAGATCGCCCGCAACATGGTCACCAAGTGGGGCCTGTCGGACAAGCTCGGCACCCTGACCTACGCGGAGGACGACGGCGAGGTCTTCCTCGGCCGCCAGGTGACGCAGCACAAGCAGGTCGGCGACAAGACCCGCGACGCGATCGACGAGGAAGTGCGCCGGCTCATCGACACCAACTACGACCGGGCGCGGGGCATCCTCGAGCGCGAGATCGAAAAGCTGCACAAGATGGCCGAGGCGCTGATCAAGTTCGAGACCATCGACGAAGGCCAGATCCGCGAGATCATGGAAGGCCGCGACCCGACGCCGCCGGCGGACTGGGACGACCGCGACCTGCCGAGTTCCGGTACGAAGCCGCCGCGACCGCGGCCGGAAGGCGACGCGCCGGCCGGGCGGCCCGCCCCGCAGCACTGACCACCCACCGCAGCGCCCGGCCCGAGCCGGGCGCTGCGCTTGCGGCCCCCGCGATGCAACTCAAGTGCCGGCACCGGATGCTCGATCTCGGTTCGCCCGTGGTCATGGGCGTCCTCAACGTCACGCCGGACTCGTTCTCGGACGGGGGCCGCTTCCTCGACGTGGACGCGGCCGTCGCGCACGGGCTGCGCATGGCGGAGCAGGGGGCTGCGATCGTCGACGTCGGCGGGGAGTCGACCCGGCCGGGCGCCGACCCGGTCCCGCTCGCCGAGGAGCTGGCGCGGGTCGTGCCGGTGATCGAGGGCATCGCACGGCGCTCGCCGGTCCTGCTCTCGGTCGACACCCGGAAGCCCGAGGTGATCGCCGCGGCCGTCGCCGCCGGCGCCCATCTCGTCAACGACGTGAACGGCCTGCGTGCGCCGGGCGCGCTGGAGGCGGCGGCGCGCTCCGGTGCGGCCGTCTGCCTCATGCACATGCAGGGTGAGCCGGGCACCATGCAGGCCGATCCCCGCTACGACGACGTGCTGGCCGAGGTCTGCTCGTTCCTGCAGGACCGCGCGTCGGCCTGCCGGGCCGCCGGGATCGAGCCGGCGCGGATCTGCGTCGACCCCGGCATCTGCTTCGGCAAGCGGCTCGAGCACAATCTGGCGCTGCTCGCGGGCCTGCCGGCCGTGGCGGCGCTCGGATATCCGGTACTGGTCGGCGTTTCCCGCAAGTCGCTGGTGGGTATGATCACGGGCCGTCCGCCGGGCGATCGCCTCGCGGGCAGCGTCGTGCTCGCGGCCCTGGCGGTCGAGCGCGGCGCGGCGATCGTGCGGGCCCACGACGTCGCCGAGACGGTCGATGCGCTCAAGGTGGCGACGGCCCTGCGGGGGCCGGCAGCAACAGGAGTCGGATGATGGCGAGGAAGTTCTTCGGTACCGACGGCGTGCGCGGCCAGGTCGGCAAGCATCCCATGACCGTCGATTTCAGCCTGCGGCTCGCGAGCGCCGCGGCCCGCGTGCTGGCGCCCGAGGGCGGCACGGCCCTCGTCGGCAAGGACACGCGGCTGTCGGGCTACATGTTCGAGGCGGCGCTCGAGGCCGGCTTCGTCGCGGCGGGCGTCAACGTCAGCCTGATCGGCCCGCTGCCGACCCCGGGCATCGCCTACCTGACCCAGAAGTTCGGCTGCCGCTTCGGCGTCGTCATCAGCGCCTCGCACAACCTCTACGAGGACAACGGCATCAAGTTCTTCGACGCCGAGGGCGGCAAGCTCTCCGACGACCTCGAGGAGCAGATCGAGGCCTGCCTCGGCGACGAGCCGCTCACCTGCGAGTCGAACCGCCTCGGCAAGGCCACGCGCATCGACAAGCAGCGCACGGTGTACCAGGACTTCTGCATGTCCACGCTGCCGAAGGGCATGGACCTCGCGGGGCTCAAGATCGTGGTGGACTGCGCGAACGGCGCGACCTACAAGGTGGCGCCGCGCGTGCTGGCGGACCTCGGCGCGGAGATCATCCCGATCGGCTGTTCGCCGAACGGGCGCAACATCAACCTGCGCTGCGGGTCGACCGCGCCGGAACTGCTGCAGGCCACCGTCGCGGGCGTCGGGGCCGACGTCGGCATCGCGCTCGACGGCGACGGCGACCGGCTGGTGATGGTCGACCACCGCGGCCGGGCCATCGACGGCGACCAGCTGCTGTACGTCATCGCCGCCGACCGCAAGGCGACCGGCGAGCTCACCGGCCCCGTCGTCGGCACCGTCATGAGCAACCTCGGCCTCGAGCAGTCGCTCGGCGCAATGGGCATTCCGTTCCTGCGCGCCAAGGTCGGCGACCGCTACGTGCTGGCGATGCTGCGGGAGCGGGGCGGCATGCTCGGCGGCGAGACCTCCGGTCACCTCCTGTGCCTCGACCGCACCACCACCGGCGACGGCATCGTGAGCGCCCTGCAGGTGCTGGCCGTGATGAAGCGCACCGGCCGGCCGCTCGCGGAGCTCACGGCGGGGATGCCGCAGTTCCCGCAGGTGATGATCAACGTCCGGGTGGCCGAAAAGGTCGATCCGGCCCGCTCGCCGGCCATCCAGTCGGCCGTGAGCCGGGTGGAGCAGGCGCTCGGCGAGGCCGGTCGCGTCGTGCTGCGGGCCTCCGGTACCGAGCCCGTGATCCGGGTGATGGTCGAGGCCCGCGAGGCGGCTGCCGCCACGCGCTGCGCGAACGAACTGGCCGAGGCCGTGCGGGCCGCGGTCTGAGCCTTCCACGAATTGCAATCCCCGTGACCCGTCGCTAAGATCGCGCGCCTTTTCGCGAGCCCGCCCGTCCTGGGCGCGGCGCGGTCACGAGGCCGGGAGTTCGAAATGCGTCAGCCGCTCGTCGCGGGCAACTGGAAGATGCACGGCCTGCGCGCCGAGAACGCCGACCTCGTGCGCGGTCTGGTCGACCTGCTGCGCCCGGAGGCGCGGGCCGAGGTGCTGATCTGCCCGCCGTTCCCGTACCTGCTCGAGACCGCGCGGCTGCTGAAGGATTCCGAGGTGGCCCTCGGCGCGCAGTCCGTGTGCGCGGAGGCCATCGGCGCCTTCACCGGCGAGGTGTCGGCGGCCATGCTCAAGGACGTGGGTTGCCGGTACGTCATCGTCGGCCATTCCGAGCGCCGGCAGATCTACGGCGAGGCCGACGCGCTGGTCGCCCGCAAGTTCGTGGCGGTCCAGTCCCAGCAGCTGGTGCCCGTCCTGTGCGTGGGCGAGACGCTGGAAGAGCGGGAGGGCGGCCAGACCATGGCGGTCGTGTCCCGCCAGCTGGACGCCGTGCTCGCCGTGGCCGGGGTCGGCGCCCTGGGCCGGGCCGTCATCGCCTACGAGCCGGTCTGGGCGATCGGGACGGGCCGCAACGCCTCCCCGGAGCAGGCCCAGGAGGTGCACGGCATGATCCGTGCCAAGGTGGCCGCGCTGGATGCTACAATAGGCGGATCGGTCAGGATCCTGTACGGCGGCAGCGTCAAGGCGTCCAACGCGCGGGAACTGTTTGCAATGCCCGATATCGACGGCGGACTCGTCGGCGGGGCGTCGCTCAAGGCGGACGAGTTTGCGCAGATCTGCGCGGCCGCCGGCTGAGAGCACCTGGAGTAAGAGCGAATGAACTGGCTGCAGACGCTTGCCGTCGTCTTCCACGTCCTGCTCGCGGTGGGCATCGTGGCCCTCGTGCTGCTGCAGCGTGGCAAGGGCGCCGACGCGGGCGCCGGTTTCGGCGCGGGCGCCTCGGGCACGGTGTTCGGCGCGCGCGGCTCGGCATCGTTCCTCTCGCGCACGACGGCGATCCTCGCGACGCTGTTCTTCGTGTCGAGCCTCGGACTCTCGTACCTCTTCAGCCAGCGCACCGAGCCCACCAGCGTGGTCGACCGCGTGCAGCAGGAGGCGCCGGCCCCGATGCCGACCACGACCCTGCCGGTCGCGCCCCCGGCGGGCGAACCGGCCGCGAGCGCGCCTGCGTCGGGTGACGCGGGCACGCCGGCCGCGCCGGCCGCGGACACGACGCCTGCGGCCCCGGCCAACCCGCAGTAGAGAGGAGTGGCAGGGCGAAATCGAATCGAAGCGGATGTGGTGGAATTGGTAGACACGCTATCTTGAGGGGGTAGTGCCGTAAGGCGTGAGAGTTCGAGTCTCTCCATCCGCACCAGAGTGAAAAAAGGCGAGCCGCGACGGCTCGCCTTTTTCATTTCAGGCCTTACTGCGCTGCGGAGGTCCCTGCTAGAATTCGCGCCCCGACAGGGGGGGAGAGGCCCGAAGGCCAGGCAGCCGATGCTCGCAGAATACCTGCCGATTCTGATTTTCCTCGGCGTGGCCGGCGCGCTCGGCGTGCTGTTGCTGGTCCTCGGCTTCCTGTTCGCCCCGCGCAGCCCCGACAGCGCCAAGCTCTCGCCCTACGAGTGCGGCTTCGAGGCCTTCGAGGACTCGCGCATGAAGTTCGACGTGCGCTACTACCTCGTCGCCATCCTGTTCATCGTCTTCGACCTCGAGATCGCGTTCCTCTTCCCGTGGGCGGTCGCGCTCGACACCGTCGGCATCGTCGCCATGGCGGCGATGGGCGTGTTCCTGCTCGTGCTGGTGGTGGGGTTCATCTACGAGTGGAAGAAGGGTGCGCTCGAATGGGACTAGAGGCCTCCGAACTGCCGGAGCGCGGCTTCGTCACCACGAGCCTCGATGCGGTCATGAACTGGGCCCGCACCGGCTCGATGTGGCCGATGACTTTCGGCCTCGCGTGCTGCGCCGTGGAGATGATGCACGCCGGCGCGGCCCGCTATGACCTCGACCGCTTCGGCATCGTCTTCCGCCCGAGCCCGCGCCAGTCGGACGTGATGATCGTGGCCGGCACCCTGGTCAACAAGATGGCCCCGGCCCTGCGCAAGGTCTACGACCAGATGCCCGAGCCGCGCTGGGTGATCTCGATGGGCTCCTGCGCCAACGGCGGGGGCTACTACCACTATTCCTATGCAGTCGTGCGCGGCTGCGACCGGATCGTCCCGGTGGACGTCTACGTGCCGGGCTGCCCGCCCACGGCGGAGGCGCTGCTGTACGGGCTGATCCAGTTGCAGAAGAAGATCCACCGCACCCAGACCATTGCCCGCTGAGCACGAACCATGAGCCAGGCGCTGGAACAGATCGCCGAGAGCCTCGTCGCGCGCTTCGAGGGCAAGGTCGCGCGCGTGCCGTCCATCTGCGGCGAACTCACGTTCGACGTGGACGCGGCGGCGCTCGGCGAGGTGTGCACGGCGCTGCGCGACGAGGCGGCCTGGCGCTTCGAGCAGCTGATCGACCTCACGGGCGTGGACTACCTCGACTACGGTCGAGTCGAGTGGAACACCGAGACGGCAACCTCGAGCGGCTTCTCGCGCGGTCGCAGCGGCGTGCGGCCGGCCGCCGAAGCCGAGGGCCGCCGCTTCATGGTCGTCTACCACCTGCTGTCCGTCGCCCACAACCTGAGGCTGCGCCTGCGCGCCTGGTGCGAGGCGGGCGAGCCGCCGATGCTCGATTCGGTCGTCCCGACCTGGAAGGCGGCCGACTGGTACGAGCGCGAGGCCTTCGACCTGTTCGGCATCGTGTTCCGCGGCCACCCGGACCTGCGCCGCATCCTCACCGACTACGGCTTCGTGGGCCACCCCTTCCGCAAGGACTTCCCGCTCTCCGGCAACGTCGAGGTGCGCTACGACCCGGCCCGGGGCCGCGTGGTGTACGAGCCGGTCAGCATCGAGCCGCGCACGCTGGTGCCTCGCGTCATCCGCGAGGACAACCGCTACGAGGCGGCGCTGAAGGACGCCCCGAAACATGGCTGAGATCCGCAGCTACACGATGAACTTCGGCCCGCAGCACCCGGCGGCGCACGGCGTGCTGCGGCTCGTGCTCGAGATGGACGGCGAGGTCGTGCAGAAGGCCGATCCGCACATCGGGCTGCTGCACCGCGCGACCGAGAAGCTGGCCGAGACCAAGCCCTTTAACCAGTCGATCGGCTACATGGACCGGCTCGACTACGTCTCGATGATGTGCAACGAGCACGCCTACGTGATGGCCATCGAGAAGCTGCTCGGCATCGAGGTGCCGCTGCGCGCCCAGTACATCCGCGTCATGTTCGACGAGATCACGCGCATCCTGAACCACCTGATGTGGCTCGGCGCGCACGGCCTCGACATCGGCGCGATGACCATGTTCCTGTACTGCTTCCGCGAGCGCGAGGACCTGATGGACTGCTACGAGGCGGTCTCGGGCACGCGCATGCACGCCACGTACTACCGGCCGGGCGGCGTCTACCGCGACCTGCCGGACTCCCTGCCGAAGTACCAGGCGTCGCGCTTCCGCAGCCAGAAGCAGGTCGACCGCATGAACGAGCGCCGCTCGGGCTCGCTGCTCGACTTCATCGACGACTTCACGGCGCGCTTCCCGGCCTGCGTGGACGAGTACGAGACGCTGCTCACAGACAACCGCATCTGGAAGCAGCGCACCGTCAACATCGGCGTGGTGACGCCGGAGCGCGCGCTCAACCTCGGCTTTACCGGGCCGATGCTGCGCGGCTCGGGCGTGGCCTGGGACCTGCGCAAGAAGCAGCCGTACGAAGTGTACGGCCGGATGGACTTCGACATCCCCGTGGGCACCAACGGCGACTGCTACGACCGTTACCTGGTGCGCGTCGAGGAGATGCGGCAGTCGAACCGCATCGTCAAGCAGTGCGTGGACTGGCTGAAGAAGAACCCGGGCCCGGTGATGGTCGACGACCACAAGATCGTCCCGCCGCGGCGCGAGGAGATGAAGGGCGACATGGAGTCCCTCATCCACCACTTCAAGCTGTTCACCGAGGGCTACTGCGTGCCCGCCGGCGAGTCCTACGCGGCCGTCGAGGCGCCCAAGGGCGAGTTCGGCATCTACCTCGTGTCGGACGGCGCCAACAAGCCGTACCGCCTCAAGTGCCGCGCGCCGGGGTTCCCGCACCTCGCGGCGCTCGACGAGATGGTGAACGGCCACATGCTGGCCGACGTCGTCGCGGTGATCGGCACCGCCGACATCGTGTTCGGGGAGATCGACCGGTGAGCGAAGCGAACCACGGCTCCGGCGGACAGGTGCTGTCGCAGCACGTCCGCGAGGAGATCGATCACTGGCTGACCAAGTTCCCGGCCGACCGGCGCCGCTCGGCCGTGATCGCCGCGCTGCACGCCGTGCAGCACGAGCAGGGCCACCTCACGCAGGCGGCGATGGACGAAGTGGCGGCCTACCTCGGCCTGCCGCCGATCCAGGTCTACGAGGTCGCGAGCTTCTACTCGATGTTCGAGACCAGCGCCTGCGGCCGGCACCACATCTCCGTGTGCACCAACATCTCGTGCATGCTGCGCGGCGGCCAGGAACTGCTGGCGCACGTCGAGCGACGGCTCGGCGTGAAGGTCGGCGAGAGCACGCCCGACGGCCGTTTCTTCCTCAAGCGCGAGGAGGAGTGCCTCGCCGCCTGCACCGGCGCGCCGATGATGATGGTCAACCACGTCTATTTCGAGCACCTGACGCCCGAGAAGGTCGACAGGATCCTCGACGACCACAAGTAGGAGCCGACTCGTGGCCGACTGGCAGGACCGGATGAACCTCGTGTGCTTCGAACCGCTCAAGTACGAGCGGTCGTGGGAGCTCGAGACGTACCTGAAGATCGGCGGTTACGAGGCGTGGAAGAAGATCCTCGCCGAGAAGCCGCCGCGCGAGGCGATCATCGACGCCGTGAAGGCCTCCGGGCTGCGCGGCCGCGGCGGCGCGGGTTTCCCGACCGGCCTCAAGTGGTCGTTCATGCCGCGCAACGCCCCGATGCAGAAGTACATGGTCTGCAACTCGGACGAGTCCGAGCCCGGCACCTGCCACGACCGCGACATCCTGCGCTACAACCCGCACGCGCTCATCGAGGGCATGGCCATCGGCGGCTACGCCACCAACTCGACCGTCGGCTACAACTACATCCGCGGCGAGTTCATGGCCGAGCCGGTGCCGCGCTTCGAGGCGGCGCTCAAGGAAGCGTACGCGGCGGGCCTGCTCGGCAGGAACATCCAGGGCTCGGGCATCGACTTCGACCTGTACACGTACATGGGCGCAGGCGCCTACATCTGCGGCGAGGAGACCGCGCTGCTCGAGTCGCTCGAGGGCAAGCAGGGCCGGCCGCGCTTCAAGCCGCCGTTCCCCGCCAATTTCGGCCTGTTCGGCAAGCCGACCACCATCAACAACTGCCAGAGCTACGCCTCGGTCCCGACCATCCTGCGCAAGGGCCCCGAGTGGTTCGCCGCGCTCGGCCCGCAGAACTCCGGCGGCACGGTGATCTTCTCGGTCTCCGGGCACGTCGAGAAGCCGGGCAACTTCGAGGTGCCGCTCGGCATCCCGTTCAGCGAGCTGCTCGCGATGGCGGGCGGCGTGTGGAAGGGCCGCAAGCTCAAGGCCGTGATCCCGGGCGGTTCGTCGGTGCCGGTGCTGCCGGCCGAGAACATCCTGCCCGCGAACATGGACTACGACTCGCTCAAGAAGGCGGGTTCGTCGCTCGGTTCGGCGGCGGTCATCGTCATGGACGAGACGACCGACATGGTGAAGGTACTGCACCGCCTGTCGCGCTTCTATCACATGGAGTCCTGCGGCCAGTGCACGCCGTGCCGCGAGGGCACGGGCTGGCTCGAGCGCACGCTCGAACGGATCGTGGCGGGGCAGGGCCGCGCGAGCGACCTCGACATGCTGGTCGACGTCGCCAACAAGATCGAGGGCCACACCATCTGCGCGCTGGGCGACGCGGCGGCGTGGCCGGTGCAGAGCTTCCTGCGCCACTACCGGCACGAGTTCGAGCACTACGTCGAGCACGGCCACAGCATCGTCGAGGCGCGCGGCCGCGCGGCGTGATCGGAACCATGAGCGAAGAGCTGGTCAACATCGAAGTCGACGGCGTGCCGGTGAATGCGCCCAAGGGCGCGATGCTCATCCAGGCGACCGACGCCCAGGGCATCTACGTGCCGCGCTTCTGCTACCACGAGAAGCTGAGCATCGCCGCCAACTGCCGCATGTGCCTGGTCGAGGTGGAGAAGGCGCCGAAGCCGCTGCCGGCCTGCGCCACGCCGGTCGCCGAGGGCATGAAGGTCTTCACGAAGTCGCCCAGGGCCATCTCGGCGCAGAAGGCGACCATGGAGTTCCTGCTCGTCAACCACCCGCTCGACTGCCCGATCTGCGACCAGGGCGGCGAATGCGAGCTGCAGGACCTCGCCGTCGGTTACGGGCGCGACGTCTCGCGCTACACCGAGCGCAAGCGCGTGGTGAAGGACGGGAACTTCGGCCCGCTGGTGTCGACCGACATGACGCGCTGCATCCACTGCACGCGCTGCGTCCGCTTCGGGCAGGAGATCGCCGGCGTTCCCGAGCTCGGCACCATCGGCCGCGGCGAGATGACGCAGATCTCGACCTACGTCGAGAAGAGCATCGACCACGAGCTGTCGGCGAACATCGTCGACCTGTGCCCGGTCGGCGCCCTGAACAACAAGCCGTACCGCTACCGCGCGCGCTCGTGGGAGATGACCCAGCATCCGCTGGTCTCGCCGCACGACTGCGCGGGCACCAACCTGTATGGCCACGTGCTGCGCGGCCGGCTGATGCGCGTCGTGCCGCGGGCCAACGACGAGATCAACGAGACCTGGATCGCCGACCGCGACCGCTACAGCTGCGAGGGCCTGTACTCGGCCGATCGCGCGCTGAAGCCGATGCTCAGGCAGGACGGCGCCTGGCGAGAGGTGGACTGGGAGAGCGCGCTCGAGGCGGCGGCCCGCGGCCTGCAGAAGATCGTGCGCGAAAGCGGCGCGGCGCAGCTCGGCTTCCTCGCCTCGCCGGGCGCCACGCTCGAGGAGCTCGCGCTCACCGCGAAGCTCGCCCGCGGGCTCGGCAGCGAGAACGTCGATCACCGGCTGCGCCGCATCGACTTCCGCGACCAGGCCAACGACCCGGTGGCGCCGATGCTCGGCTGCCGCATCGCCGACCTCGATTCGGCCTCGGCCGTGCTGGTCGTCGGCTCGAACCTGCGCAAGGAGGTTCCGATCGTCGCGCACCGCGTGCGCAAGGGCGCGCTGCGCGGCGGCAAGGTGGCGTTCGTGAATCCGGGCGCGTACGAGGTGCGTTTCCCGCTGCTCGCGAATTTCACCAGCAACGGCTACGGCATGGCCCGGCACGTGGCGGCGATCCTGGCGGCGGCCTTGTCCGCGCAGGGCAGGGCGGTGCCGGAGCACCTCGCGACGGCGCTCGACGGCATCGTGCCGACCGCGGAGCATGCGGCGGTCGCGAAGGCGCTCGGCGAGGGCGACACGCGCGTGATCGTGCTCGGTGCCCTGGCGCAGCGCCACGTGTCGTACGCGGAGATCCGTGCGCTGGCCGAGGCGCTGGCGGACGCGACGGGCGCGATCTGCGGCTACCTGCCCGAGGGCGGCAACGCCGTCGGCGCCGCCTTCGCCGGCGTGCTGCCGCACCGGGGCGTGGCCGGGCGCGCGGTCGCGAAGCCGGGCCTGAACGCGCAGGAGATGCTGGCGGCCCGCCTGAAGGGCTACGTGCTGGTCGGCGGCATCGAGCCCGCCGACCTCGCGCCGTCGCCGGGCCTGGAGTCCGCGCTGCCGTCGGCCGAGTGCGTCGTGGCGATCACGCCCTACGCGAGCGAGGCCGTGCTCGCGACTTCGACGATCGTCCTGCCGGCGGCGGCCTTCGCCGAGACCTCCGGCACCTGGGTGAACGTGGAGGGTCGCTGGCAGGGCGTGGCCGGCGCGGCCCGCCCGCCGGGCGAGGCGCGGCCCGCGTGGAAGATCCTGCGCGTGCTGGGCAATCTCGTCGGACTGAACGGCTTCGAGTACGTGAGCTCCGAGGACGTTCGCGACGAACTGCAGCACGAGATCGGCGAGTTCGCGGCCGCGGCCGGCGGCGCCGGGTTCCAGCCCGGCCGGCTCGCCTCGGTCGACTCCACGCGCGACGTCGGCATCTACCGCGTCGACGCGATCGTGCGGCGCTCGCAGCCGCTGCAGCAGACGCCGGACGGCCTGGCCGCGGGCGGTGCCGCATGAGCGCGCTCGCCGCAGTGTGGATGGGCTGGCCCGAGTGGCTGCGCGACGTGCTCGTGACGCTGCTGCAGATCCTCGCGGTCACGATCACGGTGATCCTGTGCGTCGCGTACACCACGTACGCCGAGCGCAAGGTCATCGGCTACATGCAGGTGCGCCTCGGCCCGAATCGCGTCGGGCCCAAGGGGCTGCTGCAGCCGTTCGCCGACGTCATCAAGCTGCTGCTGAAGGAAGTCGTCGTGCCGGCGCGCTCGAGCAGCTACCTGTTCGTGGTCGCGCCGCTGCTGACGCTGACGCCGGCATTCGCCGCCTGGGCGGTCATCTCGCTGTGGCCGGGCTTCTCCATCGCCGACGTCGATGCCGGGGTGCTCTACATCCTGGCGCTGGCGGGCTTCGGCGCCTACGGCATCATCCTCGCGGGCTGGGCGGCCAATTCGAAGTACGCCTTCCTCGGCGCGATGCGCTCGGCGGCGCAGATCGTCGCGTACGAGATCGCGATGGGCTTTGCGCTGGTGGGCGTGGTGATGGCCGCCGGGACGCTCAACATGGGCCGGATCGTCGAGGCGCAGTCGGGCGGCGTGCTCTCCTGGTACTGGCTGTGGCTGCTGCCGCTGTTCGTCGTCTACTTCATCTCCGGCGTCGCCGAGACCAACCGCGCGCCGTTCGACGTCGCCGAGGGCGAGTCGGAGATCGTCGCCGGGTTCCACGTGGAGTACTCCGGCATCGCGTTCGCGCTGTTCTTCCTCGCCGAATACGCGAACATGATCATGATCTCGACGCTGACCGCGACCTTCTTCTGCGGCGGCTGGCTGTCGCCGTTCGAAGGCGTGCTGCCCGGCACGGCGCTCGGTGCGCCCGGCCTGCACTGGCTGGTGCTGAAGGCCGGGTTCTTCCTGTTCTGCTTCCTCTGGTTCCGCGCCACGTTCCCGCGGTACCGCTACGACCAGATCATGCGGCTCGGCTGGAAGGTCTTCATCCCGGTGACGCTCGTGTGGCTGTGCGTCGAATCGGCGATGTGGATCTTCAGGGTCGGCCCCTGGGCGGCATGAGGCAGGCAACACCCATGCGCAGCTTCATCAAGACCTTCTTCCTGTGGGAACTGATCCAGGGCCTGGCGGTCACCGGCAAGGCGTTCTTCGCGCCGAAGGTCACCATCCAGTATCCGGAGGAGAAGACGCCGCAGTCGCCGCGGTTCCGCGGCCTGCACGCGCTGCGCCGCTACCCGAACGGCCAGGAACGCTGCATCGCCTGCAAGCTCTGCGAGGCGGTCTGCCCGGCGCTCGCGATCAACATCGAGTCCGACGTCAGCGCCGACGGCACGCGCCGAACGACGCGCTACGACATCGACCTCTTCAAGTGCATCTATTGCGGCTTCTGCGAGGAGGCCTGCCCGGTGGACGCGATCGTCGAGACGCGCATCCACGAGTACCACATGGAAAACCGCGGCGAGAACATCATGACCAAGGACAAGCTGCTCGCGATCGGCGAGCGCTACGAGGCCATGATCGCGGCCGACAAGGCCGCCGACGCGCGGTATCGCTGAGCGGGCAGGGCGCACCATGGTCACCATCCTCTTCTACCTCTTCGGCGCGATCCTGGTGCTGGCTGCGCTGGGCGTGATCACCGCCCGCAACCCGGTGCACTGCGCGCTGTTCC
The DNA here is from genome assembly GCA_052035645.1 of Pseudomonadota bacterium. Classification (GTDB taxonomy): domain Bacteria; phylum Pseudomonadota; class Gammaproteobacteria; order Steroidobacterales; family Steroidobacteraceae; genus RPQJ01. Next base: position 7,267 of record JBPOHK010000077.1, on the reverse strand, counting down.
TGGTGTTCGCGTTCCTCAACAGCTCGGTGATCTGGCTGCTGCTCGAGGCGGAGTTCCTCGCGGTCACCCTGGTCGTCGTCTACGTCGGCGCGGTGATGGTGCTGTGGCTGTTCGTGGTGATGATGCTCGACATCGACGTGGCCACGCTGCGCCAGGGATTCACGCGCTACGCGCCGCTCGGCGCCCTGATCGCGCTGATCGTGGTCGCGCAGATCGGCGTGGTCGTGTGGGTGCGCCGCCTCGGGCTGGAGGAGATCCCGGCGCAGTTGCCGAAGCCGGCCGGCTACTCGAACACGGCCGAGCTGGGTCAGTTGCTCTACACGCAGTACCTCTATCCGTTCGAGGTCGCGGCCGTGATCCTGCTGGTCGCCATCGTCGCCGCGATCACGCTCACCATGCGCAAGCGGGCGGGCCAGAAGGTGCAGGACATCGCGGCGCAGGTCGCCGTGCGGGCCAGGGACCGCCTGCGGGTGGTCAAGATGGAAGCGGAGGGCAAGCAGTGATCCCCCTGTCCCACGTGCTGCTGCTCTCGGGCATCCTCTTCAGCCTCAGCGTCGCCGGCATCTTCATCAACCGCAAGAACGTCCTGCTGCTGCTGATGTGCATCGAGCTGATGCTGCTGTCGGTGAACTTCAACTTCATCGCCTTCTCGCACTACCTCGGCGACCTGTCCGGCCAGGTGTTCGTGTTCTTCATCCTGACGGTGGCCGCGGCCGAGTCCGCCATCGGCCTCGCGATCCTGGTCGTGCTGTTCCGCGAGCGGCGCAGCATCAACGTCGAAGACCTCGACGCGATGAGGGGCTGAGCCGTGGAGCAGATCCTCCTCATCATCGTCCTGGCGCCGCTGGCCGCGTCGATCCTCGCCGGGCTGTTCGGCCGGTGGATCGGGCGCGCGGGCGCCCACACCGTCACGATCCTCGGCGTGGCGGTGTCGTGCGCGCTCTCGGTTAAGGTCCTGTGGGACCTGCTGAACGGCGGCGCGGCGTTCGACGGCACGGTCTACACCTGGCTCGTGAGCGACGGCATCCGCATGGAGGTCGGCTTCCTCATCGACCGCCTGAGCGCGCTCATGATGGTGGTCGTCACCTTCGTTTCGCTGATGGTGCACGTCTACACCATCGGCTACATGCACGACGACCCGGGTTACACCCGCTTCTTCAGCTACATCTCGCTGTTCACCTTCTCGATGCTGATGCTCGTGATGTCGAACAACCTGATGCAGCTGTTCTTCGGCTGGGAGGCGGTGGGCCTCGTGTCCTACCTGCTGATCGGGTTCTGGTACACCCGGCCGAGCGCGATCTTCGCCAACCTGAAGGCGTGCCTGGTCAATCGCGTCGGCGACTTCGGCTTCGTCCTCGGCATCGCCGGCATCGTGTACCTGACCGGCTCGCTGCACTACGCCGACGTGTTCGCCCAGACCGACCGGATCGCGTCGGCGACGTTCTCGCTCGTGGGCGACCAGCAGTGGCAGGCGGCCACGGTGATCTGCATCTGCCTGTTCATCGGCGCGATGGGCAAGTCCGCGCAGGTGCCGCTGCATGTCTGGCTGCCGGATTCGATGGAAGGCCCGACGCCGATCTCGGCGCTGATCCACGCCGCGACCATGGTCACGGCGGGCATCTTCATGGTCGCCCGCATGTCGCCGCTGTTCGAGCTGTCGCAGACGGCGCTGAGCTTCGTGCTGGTGATCGGCTCGACCACGGCCCTGTTCATGGGCTTCCTCGGCATCGTCAACAACGACATCAAGCGCGTCGTCGCGTACTCGACGCTCTCGCAGCTCGGCTACATGACCGTGGCGCTCGGCGTCTCGGCCTACGCGGGCGCGATCTTCCACCTGATGACGCACGCGTTCTTCAAAGCGCTGCTGTTCCTCGCGGCCGGCTCGGTGATCATCGCGATGCACCACGAGCAGGACATGCGCAGGATGGGCGGCCTCAGGAAGTACATGCCCGTCACCTACTGGACCAGCCTGATCGGTTCGCTGGCGCTGATCGGCTTCCCGGGCTTCGCGGGGTTCTTCTCCAAGGACGCGCTGATCGAGGCGGTCGCGGAGTCGCACATCCCCGGCGCCGGCTACGCCTACTTCTGCGTCATCGTCGGCGTGTTCGTCACCGCGTTCTATTCGTTCCGCCTCGTGTTCATGACCTTCCACGGCGAGGAGCGCTTCGCGAAGGACGCGCACGGCGATCATGGGCACGATGCGCAGGCGGCGGCCCACGGCGATCACGGCCAGGACGCCCACGCTGGCGCCCACGGGGACGGCCACGCTCACGACGACCACGGGCACGGGCACGGCGGTCCGCCGCACGAGAGCCCGTGGGTGGTGACGCTGCCGCTGGTGCTGCTCGCCATCCCGTCCATCCTGATCGGCTGGCCGACCATCGGGCCGCTGCTGTTCGGCGACTACTTCGGCGGCGCCATCCACGTGGCCGAGGCGCACGACGTGCTCGGCGAACTGGGCCACGAGTATCACGGCCCGCTGCAGTTCGTCGTGCACGGCTTCATGGGCCTGCCGTTCTACCTGGCCATGGCCGGGGTCGCGCTCGCGTGGTTCCTCTACCTGCGGCGCCCGGACCTGGCGGCGGCGCTGCGCGAGAGAGCCGGCGGCCTCTACACGCTGCTCGTGAACAAGTACTACTTCGACGCGTTCAACGAGAAGGTGATCGCGGCCGGCAGTCGCGCGCTCGGCACGATTCTCTGGCGGGGTGGCGACGGCGCGATCATCGACGGGGCCGCGGTCAACGGCTCGGCACGGCTGGTCGGCTGGATCGCCCAGGCCGCGCGTGGCCTGCAGTCGGGTTACCTCTATCACTACGCTTTCGCGACGGTCATCGGCCTTGCGGCTCTCCTCGCGTGGCTCCTCTGGCGGGGCTGACCCATGCAAGCTGACTGGCCCATCCTGAGCGTCCTCGTCTGGCTGCCGATCGCCGTCGGCGTGCTGCTGCTGCTGGTCGGCGAGAAGAACCCGGGCGCCGGCCGGGTGCTCGCGCTCGCCGGCACGCTCGCCACCTTCGCGGTCAGCGTCCTGCTCTGGGCCGACTTCAACCCGGCGACCGCGGCGATGCAGTTCGTCGAGCGCCAGCCGTGGATCGGGGCCTTCAACACCTGGTACCACCTCGGCGTCGACGGCATCTCGATGCCGCTCATCGTACTGACGGCGTTCGTCACCCCGCTGGTGGTGATCGCCTCGTGGACGACGATCGAGAAGCGGCCCTGCCAGTACCTCGCGGCCTTCCTGATCCTGGAGGGCCTGATGATCGGCGTGTTCGCGGCGCTCGACGCGATGCTGTTCTACGTGCTGTGGGAAGCCATGCTGATCCCGATGTTCGTGATCATCGGCGTCTGGGGCGGGCCGCGGCGCGTCTACGCGACCGTCAAGTTCTTCCTCTACACGTTCCTCGGGTCGGTGGTGATGCTGGTCGCGCTCATCTACCTGTACCTGAAGGGCGGCAGCTACGCGATCGCGGACCTGCAGGGGATGCCGCTCACGCTGCGCGAACAGGTGCTGATCTTCACCGCCTTCCTGCTGGCCTTCGCGGTCAAGGTGCCCATGTGGCCGGTGCACACCTGGCTTCCGGACGCGCACGTCGAAGCGCCGACCGGCGGCTCGGTGATCCTGGCGGCCATCATGCTGAAGATGGGCGGCTACGGCTTCCTGCGCTTCAGCCTGCCGATCACGCCCGATGCCAGCCGCGAGCTGGACTGGCTGCTCATCACGCTGTCGCTGATCGCGGTGGTCTACATCGGCCTGGTCGCGCTCGTGCAGCAGGACATGAAGAAACTGATCGCCTACTCGTCGATCGCGCACATGGGCTTCGTGACGCTCGGCGCGTTCGCGGCCTTCCAGATCGTGCGCTCCACGGGCGGGCTCGCCGGCGCCGGCATGGGGCTCGACGGGGCGATGGTGCAGATGGTCTCGCACGGCCTCGTCTCCGGCGCGCTGTTCTTCAGCATCGGCGTGCTCTACGACCGGGTGCACAGCCGGCAGATCGGCGACTACGGCGGCGTCGTGAACACCATGCCCGTGTTCGCCGCGTTCTTCGTGCTGTTCGCGATGGCCAATGCCGGCCTGCCGGGCACCTCCGGGTTCGTCGGCGAGTTCCTCGTGATCCTCTCTGCGTTCCACGCCGACTTCTGGTACGCGTTCCTCGCCGCCACCACGCTGGTGCTGGGCGCCGCCTACACGCTGTGGCTCGTGAAGCGGGTGATCTTCGGCCCGGTGGGCAACGACCACGTGGCCCACCTGCAGGACCTGAATCCCCGCGAGTTCCTGGTGCTGGGCGTGCTGGCCGTCGGCGTGCTGGCGCTGGGCCTGTATCCGGCGCCGCTGCTCGAGGTCATGCGACCGACGCTCGAGCATCTCGTGGAGCAGATGATGGCGACGAAGCTCTGACCATGAACGCCGCAACCATCACCAAGCTGGACCTCGCGCTGGCCGCCCCGGAGATCACGCTGCTCACCCTGGCGTGCGTGATCCTCGTCATCGACCTTTTCCTGGACGACGCCCGCCGCGGCGTGACGTTCGTGCTGTCGCTCCTGTCCCTGGCGCTGGTGGCCTGGGTGACGGCCGACACGATGACGAGCGGGCGGGCCGTGGCCTGGCACGGCACCTACGTGGCCGACCCGGTCGGCAGCGTGCTCAAGCTGGTGGCCTACGGCGCGGTCGCGATCGCCTTCCTGTACGGCTACGACTACCTGCGCAAGCGGGGCCTGCTGAAGGGCGAATACTTCGTGCTCGGCCTGTTCGCGCTGCTCGGGATCATGGTCCTCGTGTCGGCCAACAGCCTCGTGACGCTGTACCTCGGCGTCGAACTGCTGGCGCTTTCGCTGTACGCGCTGGTGGCCTTCAACCGCGACTCGGGCGTTTCGGCGGAGGCGGCCATCAAGTATTTCGTGCTCGGCTCGATCGCCTCGGGCTCGCTGCTCTACGGCATGTCGATGGTCTACGGCGTGACGGGCTCGCTCGAACTCGGCCAGGTCAGCGCCGCCGCGACCGAACTCGGCCCGAACCAGATCGGGCTGCTGTTCGGCCTCGCGTTCATCGTGGTCGGGGTGGCGTTCAAGTTCGGCGCCGTGCCGTTCCACATGTGGGTGCCGGACGTCTATCACGGTGCGCCGACGGCGGTGACGCTGTTCCTGAGTTCGGCGCCGAAGCTCGCCTCGTTCGCGCTCGCCTACCGGCTGCTGGCCGAGGGCCTCGGCCCGATGCACGACTCGGGCTGGGGCGGGATGATCACCATCGTCGCGGTGCTCTCGCTCGCGATCGGCAACGTCGTCGCCATCGCGCAGACGAACCTCAAGCGCATGCTCGCGTACTCGACGATCTCGCACGTCGGCTTCATCCTGCTCGGCATCCTCAATGGCACGGCCGAGGGTTACCAGGCGGCGCTCTATTACACGATCACCTACGTGGTGATGTCGCTCGGCGGCTTCGGCATGATCATCCTGCTGTCGCGCGCCGGCTTCGAGGCGGACCGGCTCGAGGACTTCAAGGGTCTCAACGCGCGCAGCCCGTGGTTCGCGGCCGTGATGCTGATGCTGATGTTCAGCATGGCGGGCGTGCCGCCGTTCGTCGGGTTCTGGGCCAAGCTGGCGGTCATCCAGTCCGTGCTGCATGCCGGGCACACCTGGCTGGCCATCGTCGCCGTGCTGTTCTCGGTGATCGGTGCCTACTACTACCTGCGGGTCGTGAAGCTGATGTACTTCGACGAGCCGGTGGAGCGGGCGCCGCTCGAGGGCGGCGTGGCCCTGCGCGCGGTCCTGAGCCTGAACGGGCTGGCGGTGCTGCTGCTGGGGCTTTACCCGGGCCTGCTGCTCGCGCTGTGCGCGCAGGTGCTGCCCTGACGCCCTCGTTTGCGTATTGGAGGCCGTGCCCGTATAATGCACGGCTCGATTGCGGGGTGGAGCAGTCTGGCAGCTCGTCGGGCTCATAACCCGAAGGTCGCAGGTTCAAATCCTGCCCCCGCTACCAACGCATTCGAAGCGAACGGCCCCTCCGGGGCCGTTTTGCTGTGGGGAGCCCGCGTCAGGCTCGACGCATCGCTTCGAGAGCCGCCTTGGTCAGGAAGCCGCTGCGGGTTTCGCCGTGTGCTCGAGCATGCTCATCGATCTGCTTGAGCAAACGACCGGGAACCGTGATGTTGATCTTCTCGGCAGGGCCGAAGAATCGCTCGACCGCCACGTCGACGATCCCCCACGTCCAGCCCTTGTATTCACGATCTGCCTGCCAATCGCTCATCGGCTTCGGGCGCGGCATCGCCTTGCCGTCCTCGGCCAGCACCTCGCAGTGAGCTTCGATGGCCTCGCGGACGTTGTCGAAGGCCTCTTCCACCGTATCGCCTGCGCTGAAGCAGCCAGGAAGATCCGGAACGACGACGCCGAAGGCTGCCTTGCGTGTCCCCGGTTCAATGGCGATGGTGAACTTCATTTGAGGCCTGCCTGCTTCCTGATCTTGTGCACGAGTCCTTTGCCGAGGTCCTTCTTCGGGTGCGGCACCGTAATGTGCCCTGGACGCGTCGCATGTACGAAGATGTGATGACTGCCAACCGTGCGCCGCAATGTCCAGCCCGAAAGCTCGAGTTCGCGGATGAGGTCGGCGCTTTTCAAGGTGGTTATAGTAACCACCGGGTTTTAGTGCTGTCAACACTATACCCACCGCCCTCTGGCCCGCCCATGCGTTACTTCACCCGGTGACGAATGTTCTCCGCCGGAACGTCCCGAATCACGCCCCCGCTGCCAGCACATTGGACGCGAACGGCCCCTCCGGGGCCGTTCTGCTGTCCGGGCGGTGCACGCCCCGGGCGCGGGCCGGTCAGGCCACGCCACCCCGCGTCGTCATGCTCCTGCGGGCCACCTGAACTCGGGACGCAGGCCCTCGAAGACCGGCCGGCCATCGGCCGGCTTCGGGTAGCCCTTGGTCTCGTCCCAGAACGCGTGGTAGGTCGCCTTCGGGAACCGGGCGTCGTCGTAGCCCATCACGTTCGGCACGGCGACGCGGATGCGCTTCTGTCGGTCGTCGAGCATCAGCACGGCGCCGCAGTCGGTGCACAGGCAGATCTCCAGCGGGCCGTTCGGGTTGCTGGCGTTGAAGGGAACCCGCTTGATCTTCTCCGGGCGATCGACCTGTACGTCGCCGTAATTGAAGAAGGCGACGTGCGTCGTGTGCTGGCCGGTGACGGTCTTGCAGACGTTGCAGTGGCACTCGTGGTTGTCGATGGGTTCGGCGGAGGCGGTGACGTGCACATGTTTGCAGCCGCCGGCGTAGTGG
>JBPOHK010000163.1:0-2785 GCA_052035645.1 Pseudomonadota bacterium | reverse complement strand
CCACGCACACGAGGTTGTTGAACTCGTCGTACACGTAGAGGTCGAGGTCGGACGACGACGGGCCCTGCACGTAGACGACGGCGGGCGTCTCGCCCTTGAACACGAGGTCGGCACGGTCCGCCGCGTTTCGGCCGATGAGCTTGTCGAGCGCGCGGACGCCCGCGGAGACCAGCGGCAGGTCGCGGCTGCGGTAACTGCGCGCATCGGCGATCAACGCGGCGATCGTGGGGTTGCCCGGCGCGAGCGCCGCGGCCCGCTCGAGCAGCGCGTCGAAGGCGTTGCGCCCGCCGGCGCCGCCGGCCTGGGCACCCTTGCGGATCTTCGCCGCCTGCACCAGTGCGACGGGGTCGCCGTGGAGATCGCCATAGGCCGCCAGGCGATCGGACAGCGCGAGCCGCTCCACCGCGGAGAGGGCCGGCGACTGCGACGCGTCGAGCTTCGCGGCGGGGTCGGCATTGGGCCCGGCGGGGCGGGTGCCATCGGCGGCGCTCGCACCCAGCGCGGCGACGACCCCGCATGCCGTCACGAGCAGGGCCCGCCCGAAGGCGAGGTTTGACTTGGGTTTGGTCCGGGGCGGAAGCATCGGGTCTCCTGAGGGTGCGACGGTAACGCAAATGCCGCGGGCCCGGAAAGGGCCACGCCAAGTGCGAACTGCCTCAAGGACGCTCGTCGGGCCGGGCTGTCAGGATCGGCGCCGCCTGTCTCCGAGGAGGCCCCATGGCCAAGCTGATCCTGACCTATACGCTCAAGCCGGGCGTGTCGCGCGAGCAGTACGAGCAGTGGACCCGCACGGTCGACTACCCGAGCATGCGCTGCCTTGCGCGCGTGAAGTCGTTCGTCAACCACCGCACCACCGGCCTGCTGATCGGCGACGGACGCCCGACGGCGGATTATGTCGAGGTCTTCGACATCCCGGACCTCGACGGCTTCGTCCGGAACGACCTGCCGGGTCCCGTGGTGCAGAAGGTGATGGGCGAGTTCATGGGCTTCGTCGACAACCCGCAGTTCATGGTCGCCGAAGAAGTCGCCTGACATCGCGCGCGGTGGCGCGTCCATCGGGGCATGCGCCACCTGCACCGCTGCCTGCCGTCCATGCTCATCGCCCCGCTGCTGCTGGCGGGCCCCGCCGTCGGAGCCGACCCGGCACGCCTGCCGCCCGCCCTCGCGGCGGCCGTGCGTCCCCACCTCGTCGCCGACGGCGTCGACCCCGGCGCCCTCGCCGCCTGGGACGAAGACTACGCCCGGCCGGTCGATCTCTCGCCCGACGGCGTCGCGGACTGGGTACTCGACTTCAACGCGCTGGGATTCCCGGGCTGGTGCGGCAGCGGCGGCTGCCGACACCAGGTCTGGGTCAGCGAGGGCGCCGGCTACGTGCTGGCGCTCGACGAGTGGGTGGTCGAGGCCGTGCCGCGCACAGGCTCGCCGCGAACGCTCGACGTCGAGTTGCACGGCAGTTTTTGCCGGGAGCCGGGCAACGCGCCCTGTGCACGATCGTTCGCGTGGAATGCACGTCGCCGCGCGCTCGACGAAGTGCCGAATGCGGAAGGCGCCTCGCTGCTCACCGGCCCGCTGTTCCAGCCCGTGCCCACGGACGAGGCCGAGTGGCCCGAGCCCGTGCAGCGGCTGCGGGACGCGACCGTCGATCGCTGCGTCGAGAGCGGTGCGCGGGAGCTCGAATGGAGCTGGCCGGCAAGTTCGATCCCGGACATCGACGGCGACGGCGAGCGCGACTGGGCCCTCGACGAGGCCTGGCTGTACTGCGGCAGCGTGGACGAGGGCCTCCCGCCGATCCCGTCGCGCCTGCACGTGTTCGTCAGCAACCGCGGCCAGTGGACCGAGAAGCTCGACGTGCCGCAGGCCGAGTGGTGGATCGACGTCTCCGCCCGCCCCGCCTCGCTGGTGGTGTCGCCGCAGGCCTGGTGAGGCTGGCTCAGCGTCCGGCGAGCTCGTGGACGATCACGTCCCAGTAGTCGAGTCCCTTGTAGAACGAGTCGACCGGGATGCGCTCGTTGAGGCCGTGGGAGAACTCGTCGCTCGCCTTCACGAACACGCTGCTCACGCCGTAGGTCGGGATGCCCGCGCCACGGAAGACCGATCCGTCCGTCGCGTACGGCGCCATGTCCGGCACCAGCTTCACGCCGGGATAGTTGCGGTGCACGGCCTTCGCGACGGCGCTCATCACGTCCTTGCGCACGGGCGACGGCCCGCTCGCGTGCGGCTGGCCGAGCACCGTCACCCCGACGTGCTCGCCGACGACCTGCTGCAGCGTCGAGCGGACCTCCTCGGGACTCGTGCCCGGGAAGATGCGGCAGTTCACGGTCGCGGTCGCCGTCTGCGGCAGTGCGTTGTCGGCGTGCCCGCCGCGCAGCAGCGTGGCCACGCAGGTCGTGCGCGTGCGGCCCACGAGCGTCGGCTCCGTGGCGAGCACGGCGGCCGCGGCCGCATCGCCCGGCGACGCCGCGAAGCGCGCCATCGCCGCGCCGATCGGGCCGGGCGTCGCCGCGGCCGAGGCCGCGAAGCTGCCGACGGTCCAGTCGTTCCACTGCACCGGGAAGGCGTAGGCCTGCACCTTCTTGAGCGCGTCGGCGAGGTCGTAGATCGCGTTGTCCGGGCGCGGCTGCGAGCTGTGGCCGCCGGGGTTGTGCGTGGTCAGTTCGTAGCTCGCATAGGACTTCTCGGCGCCCTGCACACGAAAGAGCAGCGGCGCGCCGGTCGCGTCGTCGAGCTGGCCGCCGCCGCCGTCGCCGTTGAGCGCGAACTCGGCGTCGATGAGGTCGCGGTGCTG
>JBPOHK010000122.1:0-1731 GCA_052035645.1 Pseudomonadota bacterium | reverse complement strand
CAGCCCGATGCCACGCTAGAGGACATCTACCGCATCATCGAGAGCGATAGCTCGGTGAACCTGCTCACCCCCGAGCTGGCTGCTGTGGCAGCCGAAGCGGGCGCAAACCCTGTGTCGGCAGAGACCGAGGCGCAGGTCGGCCGCCCTGCCGACCCCGACATCGTCGCGCAGGTCGACGCCGTCCAGCTCGAACCGCACCAGGTCTCACCGCTCCCCGACATCGAGAAGGGGCTCACCGGCCCGATCCCGCGCGTCGTGCAGGCGGCCAAGGCATACGCCGCAGCGATCGGCCTGCCGCACCGCCGTGCGCGCTCCTACGTCAAGGTGGACACCGCCCGCGCCGCGCGCATCGCCGACGCCTACGCCAAGATGAAGCACGAGCCGAACGACCCGGTCGTGCAGGCGGCCTATCGTGCGCTCGCCGAGGAGACGCAGGCCCAGTACCAGTACGTCAAGGCGACCGGCCTCAAGATCGAGGCGATCCTGCCGGGTCAGCCCGACCCGTACCCGAACGGCCCCCGCGACGTGCTCAAGGACATCAACGCTGGGCACATCTGGTACTTCCCGACCGATCAGGGCTTCGGCTCCTCGGAGTTCGACCCGGCCGGCAATCCGCTGCTGGAGGCAACCGACGAGGTCTCCGACAACGGCCAGCCGATGGTCGTGAACGACTTGTTCCGCGTCGTACACGACTTCTTCGGCCACGGGCTCGAAGGCACTGGCTTCGGCCCGCGCGGCGAGGAGAACGCATGGCAGTCGCACATGCGCCTGTTCACCGCCAGCGCCGTGCCGGCCATGACGAGCGAGACGCGCGGCCAGAACAGCTGGGTGAACTACGGGCCGTTCGGCGCGCAGAACCGCGCCAACCCGAGGGAGACGATCTACGCCGACCAGAAGACCGGCATCATGCCTGAGTGGACTTGGACGGAGGGCGTGGTCGACAGCACGGCCGAGGACGTCGACGCGCCGGTAGAAATCGAGAGCATGGTGGGTGCGCCTCTCATCGGGGCGCCACTGGCAGTCCAGAGCAAGCCCAAAGTATCCGACGTCGCGCGGGCCTTCGATGACGCGCACCAGGCAGCGTACGGGCGGAAACTGTTTCCTGAGCTGAGCGAGGAAGACTATGCGCTCACCGTGGCGCAGGCGGTTGAGGATTTCGCCTCGCACGTAGTGCGCCCGGGTTCCGGTATAGGCTGGTACAGCGCTGATGTCGCTACCGCCATCGAGCTGACGGCGCTCGCATACCCGACACTAGCCACGGAGCCCGCCCACCGCGATCTCTACCTGACGTTCGCTGGCATTTTCTCCAACGGCGCTACGCCAGAGCAGGCGTGGGGCATGTCGGCGGAAGCCTTCGACATGTTCCTCGCGAGCGGCGCGATCCAGTCGAAGCGTGGGGGTGGTAAGAAGTGGGGTGTCCGCGACGCCGCCAGCGCGCAGCAGATCGAGCTGGTGAAGTACCTCGTCGAGCGCGAAGGCAGCCTCGAAGCTGCTATGGCGTGGCTCAAGGGCATCCAGAAGCGCACCGACATCAACGCGGCGATGACCGAGAGCGGCCTCTACAAGGCAGGCCGCTTCACGACGAAGGCCGAGCAACAGGGAGAGACATTCGGCTTCCTGGCGTTCGGCGGTAAGCTAGGCCGCTACACTCTCGGCCCCCCCGGCGTCGAGCTGGAGGCCGACAACACTACCGTTGACCTCTGGTACACGCGCACGTTCCGCCGCTGGACC
>JBPOHK010000151.1:0-1612 GCA_052035645.1 Pseudomonadota bacterium | reverse complement strand
GCATCTGGTGCGCGGGCAGGTAAACCTGCGCCGAACCGTCGTCGGGCAGCAGCCAGCCATCGCCGTTGCGATGCGCCTGCACCGTGCCGACCACCAGGCCGGCGAGCTGCTCGCGCAGGCAATACTGGCCGCGCCGGTTCATCATGACCTCGCCGCGCCGGACCAGGTCGGCGAGCTGGGCCTCGGCCTCGCCCACGCCGGAGGGGCTGAACGACGCCGTGACTTCCTCGAGCTTCAGCGGACGGCCTGCCTTGCGCAGCACATCGAGGACGACGAGATCGGTGGATTTGGCGAGGCGCGAGGTGGCGCGGCCGCGCGGGCTCTTGCCGGGACGCTGGCTGGCGGCGGACGGACGTCGGTTTCGGGTTCTGCGCATTTGCGTTAGATTGACAGGCTGGAGGGGCGTCAGTAAATTGCCCGGCCTTCCAGCCCGGCCTCCGTGCCCGGCCGCAACCTTTGCCCAGGTGGCGGAATTGGTAGACGCACTAGTGTCAGGTACTAGCGGGTAACACCGTGGAGGTTCGAGTCCTCTCCTGGGCACCAAGTCTGCTCTCCGACCTGCACACCACCGTGCTCGAGCGTCTGGGCCGCGACGCCGGCACCTTGTCCGTCGAACGCGTGGGGCTTGGCATCTTCTTCGCCGGCGTCAAGCTCTCCAATGGCGCGGGCGGTCTTTGCGCCACGCCGATCGAGGGCGTGCCCGAGGCGGTGTGCTGCCCGAGTTCGGCCCGGGCGATGCCGGTGCCGGGCAAGATCGCGGGGCGCAACGCGGCCGCGCTGCTGGACGACCTGTATCGGCCGCAGGACCTGTGCCGGGCAACCGGCCATTGCGCCGGATCAGCGGGTGGCGCTGGTTGGCACCTTTCCTCCCTAAATGCGCGAACTGCACCGGCGACAACAGCCCTTCAACGTCCTGGAACTCGAACCGGCGACTTTGGAACCCGAGGAGCTGCCGCACTTCATCCCGGTCGAGCGCGCTGCGGAAGTGATCCCCGAAGCCGACGTGCTCATCACCACGGGCACGTCGTTGCTCAACGGCACGCTGGAGGGCCTGCTGCAACCGCTGCGGCCAGGCAAGGAAGCGGCGGTGATCGGACCGACGGCCACGCTGGTGGCGAACCCCCACATGCGGCGCGGCGCCACCGTCATCGGCGGAGCGCGTGTGCGGCAGGCCGACGAGTTGCTCGGACTGCTGGCCGCAGGCGGTTCCGGCTATCACTTCTTCGGCAAGACGGTGGACCGCGTCACGCTGCGGGTGCCGCCGGCTGCCTGCGCACCGGGGGCCTTCGCCGTTCGCCGCCTCGCGGTATCGGTGCCGGCCGGCCGATGTTTCCTCAGCGCAGCAGCGCCAGACCCGCGAGCACGAACACGCCGACGAACAGCGTCTCGGCGAGGATCAGGGAGACCGGCCGCCAGCCGACGCGCGCGAGCTCGCCGAGCGAGGTGCGGGTGCCGAGCGCCGCGATCGCCACCAGCAGGCACCAGCGCGAAGCTTGTTGCAGCGAACCAGCCGCGAGCGGCGGCAGCCAGCCGAGCGAGTTCACGACCACGAGCGCCGCGAAGCCGAGCAGGAAGACGGGCAGCAGCGGCGGAGTCTGGCCGCGCCCGCCTC
>JBPOHK010000057.1:0-19383 GCA_052035645.1 Pseudomonadota bacterium | reverse complement strand
CGGGTCCGGGGTCGTCCGGAAAACCGTGCGCCGCATGGACGCGGCGCCCGGAGCCCCCATGGATGGGTTTACGGCGTTTTTGCGGACGACCCCGGACCCGGACGCGGCCGCCGCGCTCTCCGTAGCCACCCTCGGCGACGTGAGAATCCGCGATCGCACCGGGTCCATCGCGCCCCGCAACGCCGCGCCGCGGCTCAGTGGCGCCCCGAACCCCCGATGACCGATAATCGCGGCCCTTTTTCCGCCCCGCCCCACCGGTACCCGCTCAGCCATGGCCCAGTTCATCTACACGATGAATCGCGTCGGGAAGGTCGTCCCCCCGAAGCGCGTCATCCTCCGCGACATCTCGCTCAGCTTCTTCCCCGGCGCCAAGATCGGCGTGCTCGGCCTCAACGGTTCCGGCAAGTCGACACTACTCAAGATCATGGCCGGGCTCGACACCGAGATCGAGGGCGAGGCGCGGCCGCAGCCGGGCATCAAGATCGGCTTCCTGCGCCAGGAGCCCGAGCTCGACGCGACCAAGGACGTGCGCGGCAATGTCGAGGAGGCCGTGCAGGACGTGAAGGACGCCCTCGCCCGGCTGGACGCGGTCTACGCTGCGTATGCCGAGCCGGACGCAGACTTCGACAAGATCGCCGCCGAGCAGGCGAAGCTCGAGGCGATCATCCAGGCGGCCGACGGCCACAACCTCGACCGCCAGCTCGAAGTCGCCGCGGACGCGCTGCGCCTGCCGCCGTGGGACGCGGACGTCACGAAGATCTCCGGCGGCGAGCGCCGCCGCGTGGCGCTGTGCCGGCTGCTGCTGTCGAAGCCCGACATGCTGCTGCTCGACGAGCCGACCAACCACCTCGACGCCGAGTCGGTGCGCTGGCTCGAGCACTTCCTCGAGCAGTACCCGGGCACCGTCATCGCGGTGACCCACGACCGCTACTTCCTCGACAACGTGGCCGGCTGGATCCTCGAACTCGACCGCGGCCACGGCATCCCGTGGCAGGGCAACTACTCGTCGTGGCTCGAGCAGAAGGAAGCCCGCCTCAAGGTCGAGGAGCAGCAGCAGGAAGCGCTCAAGAAGATGCTGGCCCGCGAGCTCGAGTGGGTGCGCCAGAACCCGAAGGCGCGCCAGGCGAAGAGCAAGGCCCGCATGCAGCGCTTCGAGGAACTGCAGTCGCGCGAATTCCAGGAACGGAACGAGACCAACGAGATCTACATCCCGCCCGGCCCGCGCCTCGGCGAGCTGGTCATCGAGGCCAAGGGGCTGTCGAAGGCGTACGGGGACAAGGTGCTGTTCGAGAACCTCGACTTCAACCTGCCGCAGGGCGGCATCGTCGGCATCATCGGCCCGAACGGCGCGGGCAAGACCACGCTGTTCCGCATGATCACCGGCCAGGAAAAGGCCGACGCCGGCGAGATCCGCATCGGCCCGTCGGTGCAGCTCGCCTACGTCGACCAGTCGCGCCAGTCGCTCGACGACAGGAAGACCGTGTGGCAGGAGATCTCGAACGGCCTCGACCAGCTCAAGGTCGGCAACTACGAGACCTCGTCGCGCTCCTACGTCGGCCGCTTCAATTTCCGCGGCTCGCAGCAGCAGCAGGTGATCGGCGACCTGTCGGGAGGCGAGCGCAACCGCGTGCACCTCGCCAAGGTGCTCAAGGAAGGCGGCAACGTCATCCTGCTCGACGAGCCGACCAACGACCTCGACGTCGAGACGCTGCGCGCGCTCGAGGAAGGCCTGCTGAGCTTCCCGGGCTGCGCGGTCGTCATCTCGCACGACCGCTGGTTCCTCGACCGCATCGCGACCCACATCCTCGCCTTCGAGGGCAACTCGGAGGTCGTCTGGTTTGAGGGCAACTACTCCGAGTACGTCGAGGACCTGAAGAAGCGGCGCGGCGAGGATGCCGAGCAGCCGCACCGGGTCCGCTACCGCAAGCTGCACACCTGAGGCCGGGCCCGCGGGGCCCGCACCGGAGTCGCCATGGCACGCAAGTCCGCCGGGAACGGGTCGCTCGAGATCGACGGCACGCGCCTGACGCTGGCGCAGATCCGCGCGTTCGAGCGGCGGCGGCCGGCGGTGCGCCTGACCGGCGAAGCCCGCGCGCGCATGCAGGGATCCGTCGAGGCCGTGCGCGAGGCCGTCGCGGGCGGCGAGGTCAACTACGGCATCAACACCGGCTTCGGCGCGTTTGCCAACAAGGTGATCCCCGCCGACAAGACCCGGCGCCTGCAACTCAACCTGATCCGCAGCCATGCCTGTGGCACCGGCTCGCCGCTGCCGGCGCACCTCGTGCGGCGGATGCTGCTGCTGAAGGCGAACAACCTGGCCGGCGGCTACTCGGGCGCGCGCCCGGAGACGGTGGACCTGCTGCTGGCGCTGCTCAACGCGGACGTGCTGCCGGTGATACCGGCGCAGGGCTCGGTCGGAGCGTCCGGCGACCTCGCGCCGCTCGCCCACCTCACGCTCGCGCTGGTCGGCGAAGGCGAGGCGACGCGCGGCTCCGAGCACCTGGCGGGGCCGGCCGTGACGCAGGCGGTGGGACTCGAACCGCTGCAGCCCGAGGCGAAGGAAGGCCTCGCGCTGCTGAACGGCACGCAGCTCTCGCTCGCCCTCGCGCTCGAGGGCCTGCTGCAGGCCGAACGCCTGCTCGATGCGTCGATCGTGGCCTGCGCCCTCACCGTCGAGGGGCTCGCCGGCAGCCACGCCCCGTTCGACGAGCGCATCCAGCAGGCGAGCCGCCTGCCCGGGCAGATCGCGGTCGCGCGCAAGCTTCGCCGGCTGCTGACCGACAGCGAGATCCGCCGCAGCCACGAGAACTGCGAGCGCGTGCAGGATCCGTACGCCGTGCGCTGCATGCCGCAGGTGTTCGGAGCCGTGCAGCACACGATCGACCACGCGCGCGAGATCCTCTCGGCCGCGCTGAACGGCGTCTCCGACAACCCGCTGATCTTCGGTCGCGACATCCTCTCCGGCGGCAATTTCCACGCCGAGCCGATCGGCTTCATCAGCGACTTCCTCGCCATCGCCGTCGCGGAGCTGGCCAGCACCTCGGAGCGTCGCATCGACCTGCTCGACCGGCGCATCAACCCGGCGCTCAACATGTTCCTCGCGACCGAGCCCGGCCTGGAGTCCGGCTTCATGATGGCGCACGTCACGGCGGCGGCCCTGGTTTCCGAGAACAAGACCTACGCCCACCCCGCCTCCGTGGACTCGCTGCCGACCTCGGCCGGCCAGGAGGACCATGTCAGCATGGCGCCCTGGGCCGGCCGCAAGCTGCTGGAGGTCTGCGCCAACACGTCACGGGTGCTGGCCATCGAACTGCTGAGTGCCGCGCACGCGATCGACTGCATGAAGCCGCTCGAGACGACGCCGGAGCTGCAGCGGGTCCACGCCGCGGTGCGCAGTCTGGTGCCGTTCCAGGCGCACGATCACCGGCTCGACCGCGACATGGCCACCCTGACCACGCTGGTGCAGTCCGGCCGCCTCTCGACCTTCCTCGCGCCGCACGAGTGAGCCGCCCGTGCAGGTCGTGACGCTGGTCCTCGCCTGCTTCGGAATCCTGGTCCTGCTGCTGGCGCTCAGCCGCTGGCTGGCCGGCCGCCGCTGGGCGAGCCTCGGTCACGTGGTGCTCGCCGTCACGCTGCTCGGCGCAGGTCTCGGGATCCGGCCGGTCGCCGCCCATCTGGCGACGTACGAGCCGCGTGTCGCCGAGCGCCCCGTGGCCCAGCTGTTCTGCGAGCGAACCTCGTCGAAGTCCTACCGCCTGACGCTGACCCGCCTGCCCCGTGGCCGGATGCAGGTCTTCGAGGTGCCCGGCGACGAGTGGCGGGTCGATGCCCGCACGCTCGACTGGACGGGCGCGGCGGCGGAACTCGGCCTGGGCCCGAGTTACCGCCTCGAGCGACTCCTCACCCGCTACGCCCGCCCCCCGGGTGCGGACGACGTGCCGTCGAGCTACCCGCTGAGCGAGGCCGGTTCCGGCGGGGACCTCTGGTCGAGCGCCCGTGCCGGAGAGTACTGGTCGCGCCACGCCCGCGCCGGACAGGTGGACGGACCGTGGCAGCCCCTGGCCGACGGCGCGCGCTTCGACGTCGCGTTCGAGCGCGGCCGGCTCGCGGCCCGGCCCGCGAACGATGCGGCAGCCAGGGCGCTCGGCGGCGCCGTGCCGGGAGGCTGACATTCCGCTAGACTGCGGGCATCCGACCAGACTGGGGTCTGCGCCCATGTCCGTGTACGTCGACGCCGACAGCCGCCTGCACCACGACCAGGAGCGCAGCCTCGCGCTCAACTGCCCGGTGTGCCAGGTGTTCAGCCACATCACGGCCGTGTCGGTCCCGCAGTACGCGGAGCTGATCGCCTCGCGCCCGACGCACGTCGGCGTGGTGTACCGCTGCGACTCGTGCAGCGCGCCGATCTTCGTCAAGTTCGCGGTCAAGATGTACTGCCCGAACCGCGTCGAGCTGGCGAACAACTTCGTCGAACTCGAGCGCGCGAAGGAGAAGTTCAACTTCACCTACCTGCCGGAAGAGGCCGAGAAGCTGTTCCGCGAGGCGCTCGGCTGCTACTCGAGCGGGTACTTCAACGCCTTCGCCTCCATGTGCCGGCGCACGGCGCAGGCCGTCTTCCAGGACCTCGGCGAGAACGGCCGCCTGCGCATCTTCGGCCAGGTGAACGAGGCGCGCGAGATGGCGGAGATCGACGGCGAGACCTTCGCGGCGATCAAGAAGGTGCTGTTCGGCTCCGATACCGATGCGAGCCCGGCCCTGCCGGAGCTGAGCGGCATGGAAGCCGGGATCCTGCTCGAGGTCATCAAGGACATGCTCTACGAGGCCTACGTCCGCAAGGGCAAGCTGCAGCAGGCCATGATGGTCCGCCGCTTCTTCGCCGAAGAGACGCTCGACAAGATCACCCCGATCGGACGTCCGGCCAAGCAGGAAGCGTCCTGACGGGCCTCCCGCGCGGCCGCGGCCGCGGCCGCGGTCCGGGCGCGGGACGCCCCTAGCCCACCCAGACGCGGGCGTTGCGGAACATCCGCATCCAGCCGCCGTCCTCCGGCCAGTCCGCGGGGTGCCAGGAATTCTGCACCGTGCGGAACACGCGCTCCGGGTGCGGCATCAGGATCGTCACCCGCCCGTTCGTGGTCGTGAGGCCGGTGATGCCGGCGGGCGAGCCGTTCGGGTTCGCCGGGTAGGCCGCCGCCGGCCGGCCGTGGTTGTCGACGAAGCGCAGGCTGACCACGCCGGCCGTCGCGCACGCATGTTCCGCCGCGGCATCCGCGAACTCGGCGCGGCCTTCGCCGTGCGCCACGGCGATCGGCATCACGGTGCCGGCCATCCCGGCGAAGAACAGCGACGGCGTCGGCAGCACCTCCACCAGCGCGACCCGGCCCTCGAACTGCTCGGAGCGATTGCGCACGAAGCGCGGCCAGTGCGTCGCGCCCGGGATCAGCGGCTTCAGCGCCGACATCATCTGGCAGCCGTTGCACACGCCGAGCGCGAAGCTGTCGCCGCGCGCGAAGAACGCGGCGAACTCGTCGCGCACGCGCGAGTTGAAGAGGATGGACTTGGCCCAGCCCTCGCCGGCGCCGAGTACGTCGCCGTAGGAGAAGCCGCCGCACGCGACCAGCCCCTTGAACCGCTCGAGGCGCACGCGTCCCGCGATCACGTCGGTCATGTGCACGTCCGACGGACGGAAACCGGCACGGTGGAACGCCGCGGCCATCTCGAGCTGGCTGTTGACGCCCTGCTCGCGCAGGATCGCCACCTCCGGCCGCGCACCGCGCAGCACGCAGGGTGCCGCGACGTCCTCCGCCGGGTCGAAACTCAGCCGCGCGTAGAGGCCCGGATCGGCCGGGTCGGTGTTGCGGGCGTACTCCTCGCGCGCGCAGGCGGGGTTGTCGCGCAGCGACTGCATCTGCAGCGTGGTCTCGCTCCACGCGGCGCGCAGCTCCGTCCGGGTGGCCTCGAAGTACGGCTTGCCGTCCCGGGTGACCGACACGCGGTCCGCCGAGGTGACCCGGCCGATGACGCGCACGCAGTCCTCGAGCCCTGAATCCTGGAACACGCCGAGCACCTGCGGCACCGCGTGCGTCTCGACCTGGATCACCGCGCCGAGTTCCTCCGCGAACAGGGCCGCGAGCGCCGCCGACTCGGAGGGCGTGCCGACGAGGTCCACCTCGACGCCGCAGCGGCCCGCGAAGGCCATCTCGCACAACGTGACCACGAGGCCGCCGTCCGAGCGGTCGTGGTACGCAAGCGCGAGGCCCGCGTGCCGCAGGCGGCCGATCGCCTTGAAGAACGCGCGCAGCCGCGCCGGGCTCTCGCAGTCCGGACCCTCGCGACCGATGCGCCCGTAGACCTGGGCGAGGCAGGAGCCGCCGAGACGGTCGCGCCCGCGGCCGAGATCCACCAGCACCAGGCTGGTGGCCACGCGCGTATCGGCGCGCAACTGCGGGGTCAGCGTGCGGCGCACGTTCTCGACCGGCGCGAACGCCGACACGATCAGCGACACCGGCGCGACGACCCTGCTCGCCCCGCCCTCGCCCTGCCATGCGGTCTTCATGGACAGCGAGTCCTTGCCGACCGGGATGGCGATGCCGAGTGCCGGGCAGAACTCCTCGCCCACCGCACGGACCGTGTCGTAGAGGTCGGCGTCCTCGCCGGGTTCGCCGCAGGCCGCCATCCAGTTCGCCGACAGGCGCACGTCCTCGATGCGACGGATGTCCGCCGCCGCGATGTTGGTGACGGCCTCGGCCACGGCCATGCGCCCGGCCGCGGCCGGGTGCAGCAGCGCGAGCGGCGTGCGCTCGCCCATCGCCATCGCCTCGCCGTGCTGCGAGAAATAGTCGCTGACCGTCACGGCCACGTCGCTGACCGGCACCTGCCAGGGGCCGACCAGCGGGTCGCGCGAGATCATGCCGCCGACGGAGCGGTCGCCGATCGTGACCAGGAAGGTCTTGTCGGCGACGGCCGGAAGGCGCAGCACGCGCAGGAGCGCTTCGCGCAGGTCGATGCCGCGGCCGTCGAAGTCGTCGCCGGCGTGCGGCAGGCGGCGCACGTCGCGCGTCATGCGCGGCGGCTTGCCGAGGATGACCTCGAGGGGCAGGTCGACGGGCGCGTTGCCGAACTGCGGGTCGGCGACGTGCAGCCGGCCGTCGTCCGTGACCTCGCCCACCACCGCGAACGGGCAACGCTCGCGATCGCACAGCGCGCCGAACGCCGCGAGACGATCCTCCGCGACGATGAGCACGTAGCGCTCCTGGGCCTCGTTGCACCAGATCTCGAGCGGCGACATGCCGGGCTCGTCGCTCGGCACCTTGCGCAGGTCGATGCGCCCGCCGGTCTGCCCGTGCGCCACCGACTCGGGGATCGCATTGGACAGTCCGCCCGCGCCGACGTCGTGGATCAGCAGGATCGGGCTGTCCTCGCCCAGGGCCGAGCACGCGTCGATCACTTCCTGGGCGCGCCGCTGGATCTCGGGATTGCCGCGCTGCACGGAGGCGAAGTCGAGGTCCGCGGAGCTCGCGCCCGAGCCCATCGAGGACGCGGCGCCGCCGCCGAGGCCGATGAGCATCGCCGGCCCGCCGAGCACGACGATGCGCGCGCCCGGCACGACCGCCGCCTTCTCGACCAGCACGCGGCGGATGTTGCCGAGTCCGCCCGCGATCATGATCGGCTTGTGGTATCCGCGCAGCGGCGAACGCCCCGCGCTCTCGACGCGCTGCTCGAACGTGCGGAAGTACCCGTAGATGTTCGGGCGGCCGAACTCGTTGTTGAACGCAGCCGCGCCGAGCGGGCCGTCGAGCATGATCTGCAGCGCGTCGACGATGCGCTCCGGCTTGCCGAAGTCCTGCTCCCAGGGCTGCTCGAAGCCGGGAATGCGCAGGTTCGAGACCGAGAAGCCGACCAGGCCGGCCTTGGGCTTGGAGCCGCGTCCCGTGGCGCCCTCGTCGCGGATCTCGCCGCCCGAGCCGGTCGCCGCGCCCGGGAAGGGGGAGATGGCCGTGGGGTGGTTGTGCGTCTCCACCTTCATCAGGATGTCGATCGGCTCGTCGGAGGACTCGTACACGCCGCCGCCGGGCCGCGCGAACCAGCGGCGCCCCGGCCAGCCCTCGATCACCGACGCGTTGTCCCGGTAGGCCGACAGGATGCCGGCCGGGCTGGCGTGGTACGTGTTGCGGATCATGCCGAACAGGGACTTCGGGGCCGGCTCGCCGTCGACGATCCAGTCCGCGTTGAAGATCTTGTGCCGGCAGTGCTCGGAATTGGCCTGCGCGAACATCATCAGTTCGACGTCGGTCGGGTCGCGCTGCAGCTTGCGGAAGGCATCGACCAGGTAGTCGATCTCGTCGTCCGACAGCGCCAGCCCGAGCGTGCCGTTGGCTGCCTCGAGCGCCGCGCGGCCCTCGGCCAGCACCGGGACCGTCGCCAGCGGCCTCGCCGCCGCGTGCCGGAACAGTTCGGCCGCGCCCGCGGCATCGCGCAGCACGGTCTCGGTCATGCGGTCGTGGACGAGCGCGGCGAAGGCCGACCATTGCCCGTCGCTCCACGGCTGCTCCGTGCGGACGTAGTAGGCGATGCCGCGCTCGATGCGCCGGACGGCCGGCAGGCCGCAGACGTGGGCGATGTCCGTCGCCTTGCTGGACCACGGGGAGACGGTGCCGAAGCGCGGCACGACCAGCAGCATCTCGCCGCGCGGCGCGCCGACCCGGGCCGCCGGCCCGTAGCGCAGCAGGGAATCGAGGACGCCGGCCTCCTCGCGCGTCAGTTCGCGCTCGAGATCGACGAAATGGAGGTACCGGGTGTCCAGTCCGAGGACCGGGCCGAGGCGCGAGCGGAGCGTGGAATCGAGCTTGTCGAGCCGGAAATCCGAGAGCGCGGGGGCGCCGCTGAGTATGAGCATTGGCGAGGGAGCCACCTGTCGGGCAGGGGCGCTGAATGATACCGGAGCGCCCCCTCCCGGACCAGCGCAGCCCGCCGCCCGGACCTATTTTTCGCGCGATCCCGGCCCGCCCGGCGGCGTGTAGACCGGGAACGGGAACTGCGCGACGTTCGACCCCTCGGCCGACGAGACCTTGCTGACGCCGGACTTGCGGACTTCGTCGATCCGGATGATGGAGTGCAGCGGCAGGAAGGTGCGCTTGACCCCGGCGAACTCCGTCTGGATCTTCTCCTCGGACGGGTCGACCACCACCGTCGAGCGCTCGCCGAAGATCAGTTCCTCGACCTCGATGAAGCCGAACATCTGGCCGTGGCCGACCTTGCGGGCATAGAGCTCGAACACCTTGCCCTGGTTGTGGAAAACGACCTTGAAAATGTGACTGGCGGCCATCTGGCCCGGGGACCTTGCGTGCTAAGGTCGGCGCATATTACAAGGGTCGCGGCGGGGCGTCAGCCCGAGGACGCCTGCAGGAACCCGCCGGGAAGGTCGGGCCGGAACCGCATCATGGCCATCAAGCTCAGAGTCATCAGCGAACAGTACCGCGACCTCGCCGAGAACCGCAGCCGCGTGTTCGGCGTCAACGGCGGGACCGTCGGCCGCGCGCCCGACAACGACTGGGTGCTGCCCGACGCCAAGCGCATCGTCTCGGGCCACCACTTCGAGGTCGAGTACCGCAGCGGCTCGTACTGGCTGAAGGACATCAGCACCAACGGCGTCTACGTCAACGATTCGGACGAGCCGGCCTCCAGCCAGGGCACGGTCGAGCTGCGCGACGGCGACCGCCTGCGCGTCGGCGACTACGACATCCACGTGAGCCTCGACAGCCGCATCGATTTCCTGCCGGCTGCGGCCGAGGAACACTCTGCCGCCAAGCACCTCGGCGAGGACATCGGCCACTCGCTGGACCTCAACGAGCTGCTGACGCCGCGAGACCCCGAGGAGTCCGGCTCGATCTCGGTGCGCAACGCCTACGGCCTGAAGGTCCCCGCCGAGTTGCGCGAAGCGGCAGCCTCCGCCGTCGAGGGCGCCGCGCCGGCCGCGACGGCGGAAGGCGCGCCCGGCTACGACTGGAACCTGCGCACGCGCCCGATCACCAAGGACGAACTGGCGGACGTGCTGGCCCGCCGGCAGTCGCGCACCGACCGTCGCGAACGCAGCGTGCCCTTCCACCAGCAGGCCACCACCTGGACCGACCTGCGCTCCGCGGTGCAGGCGTTCTGCCGCGGGGCCGGCATCGATCCGGCCACGCTCTCGCCCGAGGCGCAGTCGATGCTGCCGCTGGTCGCGGGCCAGATGCTGCGCGAGGCGGTGGTGGGCCTCAGCGACATCACGCAGGCGCGCGCGAAGGCGACCGGCGCGCCGCAACCGGCCGCCGCGACCAATGGCCAGGCCGTCGGCAGCAATCCGTTCCGGACCTCGAGCAGTGCGGACCAGGCGATCCAGCGGCTGTTCGAGTCGCACGGCCGCGTGCTCGGCGGGCCCGTCGACGCCATGCGCGACGTGCTGCAGGAAATCAAGGAACACGAGATCGCCGTCAACGCCGGCATCCGCGCCGGACTGCAGGCCGTGCTCGGCCAGCTCTCGCCGACCAGCGTCGCCGACCAGTTCGAGCAGGGCCGTGCACGCACGCTCGCGCCCGGGCAGGACCCGCGCCCGAAGTACTGGGAACACTACGCCGAGTTCTTCCGGATGGTGTCCCAGCAGGTGACCGGGGCCGGCTGGCCGCACCCCTTCGCCGATGCCTTCAACGCGGAGTACGCGCGCGTGCGCAACGAGCTGCGCGCCAAGAAGGAACAGCGCGGGCCCGGCTGAGCCGGGGACCCCTCAGCGACGCACCCGTTCCACCGCCGCCTCGAACGACGCGGCGTAGCTCGCCGCCACCCACAGCCGGTAACCGCCGGCATCGCGCAGGACGATCGCCGGGCAGTCGAACAGCGTCACGGCGGCGCAGTCGCGGCCGGCGAGCACTGCATCGATGTCGATGGTGCTCGCGAGCGCGCGCCGCGCGTCCGCTCCCCTCGCGCGCAGCGCCAGCCACTTGCCGGTGACGTCGACGCAGGCGCCGAGCCCGCCCGCCACCGCCGCGGCCAGTTCCGAGCGCAGGGCGGCGTCGGCGGCCGGCAGGAGCCAGCGTCGGGGAGCAAAGTGCAGGCGCCGCGGGCGTCCCGCCGCATCGGCGTCGGCGAAGCCGGGTGCCGCGGACCAGGGTCCACCGGCCGGCGGTGCGAAGAGCACGAATTCGAGGATCGCCTCCTCCGGCCATCGCTCCAGCAGCACGTCCAGCGGTCCGTGACCGGGACTCATGCCTTCATCCTCGTCCCGTCCGGATCGAAGTGCACCGGCGCACAGACGCGCACCCGGCCCTGCGAGTTGCGCAGCGGGTCACGCACGTGGAGTTCGGCGCCTTCCGCGATTTCCCGGGCCACCAGCGCCAGCCCGACGGGCTGGTCGAGTGCGACGCTGTGGCAGGCCGACGTCACGTAGCCACAGGGACGGGCGTCACGGGCACCGACGGTCAACTGGGCCCCCGCGAGGAAGGGGCTGCGCCCGTCCACCGCCCGCAGGCCCACGAGGCGCGGGCGCGCCGCCGCGTGCAGCCCCGGCCGGTCGAGCAGTTCGCGTCCGACGCAGGGCTGGCCCGCCCGCAGCAGCGCGTCCATGCCGAGGTCGTGGGGCGTGGTCTCGCCATTGATCTCGCTGGTCGTGAGGTAGCCCTTCTCGACCCTCAGGATGTCGAGCGCGTCCAGGCCGTAAGGCGCGAGTCCCGCCGCGACCAGCGCCTGCCACAGCGCGGGGGCGGCCGCCGGACGCGCGTGCAGTTCGTACGCCAGCTCGCCCGAGAATCCCGCGCGCAGGAGGGTGAGCTCGTGACCGAGGTGGCGGCCGCGCGCGAGGCCCATGTGCGGCAGGGCCACGAGCGTCGACACCCACTCGCCGCCGAGCACCCCGACGAGCGCGTCGCGACTCGCCGGACCGGCCACCACGATCACCGCCCAGGCATCGGTCACGTCGGTGAGGATCACGCCCCGCGCGGCCCACTCGAGCTCGCGAAGGTGCTCGAGGTGCGACAGTACGTGCTCGCCGTGGCTGGAACTCGTGGTGACGACGTAGCGACCGGGTTCGAGGCACAACGCGAGGCCGTCGTCGAGCACCACGCCGTCCTCGCGCAGGCACACCATGTAGCGCGCCCGGCCCGGGCGCAGCGTGCTCGCACGGGTGAGGTATGCGGCATCCAGGAAGGCGGCCGCATCCGGGCCGCAGACCTCGATCTTGCCGAGCGTCGAACCGTCGAGGACGCCGCCGTGACCGCGCACGCGGCGCGCCTCGACGACGGCCGCTCGCGCGGCGTCCGCACCGTTTGCGCGGTAGTAGCGCGGGCGGTACCACAGCCCCATCGGATCGAGGATACCGCCGTTCGCGGCGTGCCACTCGTGCAGCACGGTGCGGCGCGCCACGCGCAGCGCGGGCCCGGTGCGCAGGCCGGCGAGCGAACGCAGCGTGACCGGATGGTACGGCGGGCGCGGCCGGCTGATCCCGACCTCGGCCAGTGGCTGCCCGCGCAGTTCCGCGAGGATCGCGGCCCCGAGCGTGCCGCCGAGTCGTCCCTGGTCGGTGCCGAACCCGAGCGCGGTGTAGCGCTTGACGTGCTCGACGTCGATGAAGCCCTCGGCGAGCGCCGCGCGCAGGTCGGCCACGGTGACGTCGTTCTGCGGATCCACGAATTGCCGATGCTCGTCGCGCGGTTCGCAGGGCACGCGCCAGCAGGCCTCGAGGCCGGGCTCGGGGTCCCCGTCGGCCCGCGGCGGCTCGCCGGCCGCGGCGCCGAAGCCCAGCGAGCCGGCGACGGCGGCGCCGCACGCGTGCCCCTCGGCCGCGACTCCCGCGATCGACCAGGTCGCGGCCGCGTTGCCGACGATCCAGCGACCCGCAGACGGCTCGGCGACGAAGGCAGACTGCGCCGAGTCGTAGCGCCGCCCGCCGCCCTGCTGCAGGCCGGGGTGGATCGACGGCGACCAGCCCCCGCTGACGAAGACGAACTCACAGTCGATGCGACGAGGACGCCCGCCGGCGCGCGTCGCGACCTCGACGCTCGCGACGCCCGCGCGACCGCCGGCCGCGGTCACCACGTGCCCGGCGAGGCAGTCCACGCCGGCCGCTTCCAGCCGGTCCCGGCTCACCGAGGCCCGCGGACCGGCGGAGCCGCGCACGTCCACGACGGCCCGCAGCGGCACGCCGGCGGCGAGCAGGCGCTCGGCCGCGAGCCAGGCGCGGTCGTGATTCGCGAACACGACCGCCGCGCGGCCCGCCAGCGCGCCCCAGCCCGCCTGGAAGCGTTCGGCGGCGCCGAGCAGCATCACGCCCGGACGGTCGTTGTCGACGAAGGCAATCGGTCGCTCCACCGCGCCGAGCGCGATGACCATCGCGCGCGCGCGGATGCGGTACACGGTCGCTGCCTCATCGGGACGGCCCGGCTCGCCGTGCGCGATGTGCAGCCCGTCGCTGCCGCCGACGCAACGCGTGCCGACCAGCAGGCGCACGCCGAGTCGCACCAGTCCCGCGCGCGTCTCCTCGATCCACTGCCGCGCCGGCAGACCGTCGAGCGTCGCCGTCTCGAACTGCAACTCGCCGCCGAGCGTGGAATCGCGTTCCACCAGCACCACCGTCGCGCCGCAGCGCGCCGCCGCGAGCGCCGCGCACAGGCCCGCGGCGCCGCCCCCCGCCACCAGCACGTCGCATGACAGGTGCTCGACGCGCGCGTCGGGCAGGACGCTGGCCCCGGGTGCCGGGCCGAGTCCCGCCAGCGCGCGGATCGGCCGCTCGAACGCGCGCCACGACGGCCACAGGAAGGTCTTGTAGTAGAAGCCCGCGCCGAACAGGCCGCCGCCGAACTGCAGCAGCGACGCGACGTCGCGGTGCAGGGCCGGCCAGCGGTTCTGCGAGTACAGTTCCATGCCCTCGCGCAGGAGCAGTGCCGGCGCGGGCAGGTTCGGAATGCGCGTGGCGCCGCGGCCGAGCGTCAGCAGCGCGCCCGGGTCCTCGACGCCGGCCGAGACGACGCCGCGCAGGCGCCGGTACTTCATGCTGCGGCCGAATGCCCGCACGCCCGCGGCGAGCAGCGCCGAGGCCGCGGTGTCGCCCTCGCGGCCGACGTATTCCCGGCCGTCGAAGCCGAAGCGCACCGAGCCGGTGCCGAGCCGCGTGCCGCGCCTCATGGCCGCTGCCCCAGCAGCGTCGTCTCGAGCACCTCGCCGGTCGACGGGTTGCGCAGCAGGTCCAGCCAGGCGCGGCATCCGCGCACGTGCTGCCAGTGCTCGCGGCTGCGCTCGCGGTCGTCCACCCGCAGGTAGGTGCGCTCGAACGGCGAGTCGCCCGCGTTCGGCACCGTCTTGTGGAACTCGAACTCGTGGAGTTCGCGCGGGCCGCAGTACGGGCACACGATGCGGGTCACTGGCGCACCGGGAACGGCCCCGCCCCGCGCTCGTCGAGCAGGTGACCGGTTGCGAAGCGGGAGAGCCGGAACGGCGCGATCAGGTCGGGCGTCCGGCCGGTCGCCACCAGGGTCGCGCAGTGCGCGCCCGAAGCCGGAATCGCCTTGAAGCCCCCGTAGCACCAGCCGGCGTTCAGGAACACGTTGTCGTGACCGACGCGGTCGATGATCGGGCAGCCGTCCATCGTCTGGTCGTTGGTGCCGGCCCACTGGCGGAGGATCCTGAGGCCGCTGAGCTGCGGCAGCAGGTCCACCGCCGCGGCCACGACGTCTTCCATCCGGTCCCAGCGACCCTCGCGCGTGAACGAGGGAAACCCGTCGAGCCGGCCGCCCATGACGATCCCGCCGCGATCGGACTGCAGCACGTAGACCTCGCCGTGCGCCGGCAGCATCGAGACGAGCACCGTGTTGAGCAGCGGCTTGACCGGCTCGGTCACCATCGCCTGCAGCAGGTGCGTCTCGATCGGCAGCGGCACGCCGAGCATCCTGCCCACGAGCCCCGTCAGGCCCGCGGTCGCGAAGACGATCCGGTCGGCGTGCACCTCGCCGCGCGTCGTCTCGACGCCCCGGGCGACGCCGCCGGCCACGACGACGCCCGTCACCTCGCAGCGCTCGACGATGTCCACGCCGAGCGCCGCGGCCGCCCGTGCGTAGCCCCACGCCACGGCATCGTGGCGGACCGTGCCGCCCCGCTCCTGCACCAGGGCGCCGACGATCGGAAAACGCCTCGGTCGCGCGGTGTCGAGCTCCGGACAGCGCCGGGCGAGCGCCGGCAGGTCGAGCAGTTCGGCGTCGATGCCGGCGAGGCGCATGGCGTTGCCGCGCCGGGCCAGCGCCGGGAACTCGTCCTCGGAGATGGCGAGGTCGACGACGCCGCGCGGGCTGTACATCACGTTGTAGTTCAGGAGCCGGGACAGCCCTTCGTAGCGGCGCAGCGAGTCCTCGTAGAACCAGTGGTTCTCGGGATAAAGGTAATTGGAGCGGACGATCGTCGTGTTGCGGCCGACGTTGCCGTACCCGAGCAGCGCCTTCTCGAGCACCGCCACCCGCAGGCCGTGGTCGCGCGCGAGGTGGAACGCCGTCGCGAGCCCGTGGCCGCCCGCGCCCACCACGACCACGTCGTAGCGCGGCTGCAGTCGCCGACCGGACCACAGCGGCCGCCAGTACGACGGGCCGGCGAACCGCGCCCGCAGCAACGCCAGCGCCGAGTAGCGCGGACGCGGCGCGCTCACGCGGCCACCCGGACCGGTCGCAGCACCGCCGCCATCAGCTGCCGCACCAGGCGTCGCCGCCGGTCCGCGCCGAAGCGCCGGGCCTCGAACGTCACGGCGAGCCAGAGGCCGTCGATTCCGGCGGCCAGCAGGTCGATCGCGTCGCGCGGGTCGCGCGGCCGGGCGACCTCCCGGCGGCGCACCGCCTCCGCGACGCAGCGCCCGAGGATGCGCCGCCAGCGCGCGTAGTAGCGCCGATGCACGGCGGCGAGCCGGGGGTTGTGCATCGCCCCGCTCCACAGGCTGAGCCAGACGGCGGGGTAACTGCGCTCGCCCGACTGCGGCACCATGAACTCGAGCGCCGCGCGCAGGCGCGCGATCCCGGGCGCCCGGCCGTCGAGCGTGCGCTCGAGGCCCGCAAAGGACTGCTCGGCGAGCCATTCGAAGGCCGAGGCCACCAGCTCGTCCTTGTCGCGGAAGTAGTGCGTGATCACGCCGACGCTGAAGCCACCCTGGCGCGAGATCCGCCGGACCGTCGCGCTGCCGGCCCCCTCGCGCTGGATCACCTCGACCGCCAGTGCGGCGACGTCGGCGCGGCGGCGGGCGTGATCGACCTGCTTGGGCATCGGGGTTCCTGGCTGGACCGGCTTTCACTCTATACATAACAGGTGTTATAAATCCAGCGGCCGGGCGCCACGCCCGCGACGGAGCGAGCGGTGAGCCGAGAGAGCGTGATCCAGCGCCCGGGACGCGGCGGCCAGCGCGAGGCCCGTCGGGCCGCGCGCAGCCAGCGCGCCGCCAAGCTGCCGTACATCCGCCGTCGCCTGCCGAACGTCGAGCTGCTCTCGGACGAGGCCGTCGAGGTCATCGAGCACAACGCCGAGACGATCCTCGAGGAGATCGGCATCGAGTTCCGCCGCGACCCCGAGTCCCTGCGCCTGTGGCGCGCGGCCGGCGCGGACGTGCGCGGCGAGCGGGTGCGCATCCCGCGCGGCCTGTGCCGCCGGCTGATCGCGACGGCGCCCCGCGAGTTCACTCTGCATGCCCGCAACCCCGGGCGCAGCGTGCGCTTCGGCGGCGACGCGACGGTCTTCTCCCCCGTGGGCGGCCCGCCCTTCGTCTCCGACCTCGACGGCGGCCGCCGCTACGGCACGCTCGCGGACCTGCACCGCTTCATCCGCCTGAGCCACGTGGCGCCCGCCATCCACTTCCTCGGCGGCTGCATGGTCGAACCGATGGACGTGCCGGAAGGCAAGCGCCACCTCGACGTGCAGTACGCCTTCTTCCGCCACAGCGACCTCGGCTGCGAGGGCACGCCCGAGACGCCCGGCCACGCCGCGGACGCCGTGCGCATGGCCGGCATCCTGTTCGGGGACGATTTCGTCGACGGCCACTGCGTGCTGCTCGGCAACATCAACTCGAACTCGCCGCTGACCTTCGACGGCCGCATGCTCGGCGCGCTGCGAGAGTTCGCCGCGCACAACCAGGGCGTCATCGTGGTGCCCGCCGTGCTGGCCGGGGCGATGGGCCCGGTGACGCCGGCCGGCTGCATGGCGGAGCTGCTGGCGGAGTGCCTCGCGGGCCTCGCGCTCACCCAGCTGGTGCGCCCGGGCGCCCCGGCGATCCTGGGCTCGTTCGTGGGCGCGATCTCGATGCGCACCGGCGCGCCCACGTTCGGCACCGCCGAGGCGACGCAGATGATCTTCGCCACCGCGCAGCTGGCGCGCCGGCTCGGCGTCCCCGTGCGCAGCGGCGGCTCGCTGTGCTCCTCCAAGTGCGCCGACGCGCAGGCGGCCTACGAGAGCGCGCACACGCTGCTGCCCACCCTCCTCGCCGGCGTGAACCTCGTGACCCACTCGGCGGGCTGGCTCGAGGGCGGGCTCGTGGCCAGCTACGAGAAGTTCGTGCTGGACGTGGACCAGCTGGCGATGATGCAGGCGCTCGCGCAGGGC
This sequence comes from Pseudomonadota bacterium, assembly GCA_052035645.1. Taxonomy (GTDB): domain Bacteria; phylum Pseudomonadota; class Gammaproteobacteria; order Steroidobacterales; family Steroidobacteraceae; genus RPQJ01. The sequence continues at coordinate 1,800 of JBPOHK010000057.1, read as the reverse complement.
ATGGACGTCAGCGTGCGCGGCCAGGCGCTCGACGCCATCCGCGAAGTCGGGCCGGGCGGCCACTTCCTCGGCTGCGCGCACACCCAGGAGAACTTCGAGGCCGCGTTCCACCAGTCGAACGTGGCGGACTACTCGTCGTTCGAGCAGTGGTCGCAGGAGGGCCGGCTCACGGCCGAGCAGCGCGCGAACGCCGTCTGGAAGCGCATGCTCGAGGAGTACGTCGATCCCGGGCTCGACCCGGCCCGCGACGAGGCCCTGCTGGAATTCATGGCGAAGCGGCGGGCCGAGCTGCCGGACGCCCTCGAAGAGGACTAGCGAGCGATGAAGAGCCAGTATCGTGTCGTCGTCATCGGCGGCGGCATCGTCGGGGCGAGCGTGCTCTACCACCTGGCCCGCAAGGGCTGGAGCGACATCGCGCTGATCGAGCGCGCCGAGCTGACGGCCGGCTCCACCTGGCACGCGGCCGCCGGCTTCCACGCCATCAACGACGACCCGCACATCGCCGCGCTGCAGGCGTACACGATCGAGCTGTACCGCGAGATCGAGCGCGAGAGCGGCCAGAGCACCGGCATGCACATGCCCGGCGGCTACAGCCTCGCGACCACCCCGGAGCGCTGGGAGTGGCTGCGTTCCGAGTTCGCGATCTACCAGACGCTCGGCATCCACGCCCGGCTCGCCACGCCCGAGGAAATCGTCGCCGACTGCCCGATCGTCTCGCCCGACGGGCTGCTCGGCGGACTGTTCGACCCGCACGAAGGCGCAGTCGACCCGCACGGCACGACGCACGCCTTCGCGATCGCCGCGCGCAGGCGCGGGGCGGAGGTGATCCTGCGCAACCGCGTGCTCGGCCTCGAGCCGCATCCGGACGGCTGGCAGGTGATCACCGAGCACGGCAACGTCGTGGCCGAGCACGTCGTGAACGCCGGGGGACTGTGGGCGCGCCGCGTGGGCCGCATGGTCGGCGTCGACCTGCCCCTCACGCCGATGCAGCACCATTACCTGATCACCGAGGACCTGCCCGAACTCGTGGCGCGCAAGGACGAAATGCCCTGCGTGACCGACCTCGAGGGCTTCACGTACCTGCAGCAGGAGCGCAAGGGCCTGATCCTCGGCGTCTACGAGCGCACGCCGAAGCACTGGGCGGTCGAGGGCGCGCCCTGGGACTACGGCATGGAACTGTTTCCCGAGGACATCGACCGGATCGGCCCGGAGCTGATGATCGGCTTCCGGCGCTTCCCGAGCCTCGAGCAGGTCGGCATCCGCAAGTGGGTCAACGGCGCCTTCACCTTCACCCCGGACGGCAACCCGCTGGTGGGGCCGGTGCCCGGCCGGCGCCGCTTCTGGTCCGCCTGCGGCTGCATGGGCGGCTTCTCGCAGGGAGGCGCCATCGGCAAGGTGCTGGCCGACTGGATCGTCGAGGGCGACCCCGGCACCGACATCTTCGGCATGGACGTCGCCCGCTTCGGCAGCTTCGCGAGCAACGACCGCTACCTGCGCGAGACCACCGCGCAGTTCTACGCGCGGCGCTTCGTGATCGCCTATCCGAACGAGGAACTGCCCGCGGGCCGGCCGCTCAAGACGACGCCGAGCTACGACGCGCAGCGGGCGCTCGGCGCCCGCTTCGGCGTGGTCTGGGGCATGGAGTCGCCGCAGTACTACGCGACCGGCGAGCCGGGCTTCGTCGAGCCGCCCACGGCACGCCGTCCCGCGGGCGACCGCTTCGTGGCGCAGGAGGTGCACGCGACACGCACGGCGGCCGGCCTGCTCGACACCGGCGTTTACGGGCGCTACGAGGTGCGC
>JBPOHK010000001.1:0-30582 GCA_052035645.1 Pseudomonadota bacterium | reverse complement strand
TGGTACCCGCGCGGCGGCATGCCGATCGACGTGTTCTGGCAGACGGGCCGCCCGCCCGCCGGGCTGTGGATCCCGGAGCAGGGCGTCGCGCCCTATCGTGGCCGTGGTTGAAGCCCGGCGTCGGGAGAAAACGATGTCGACCATGAACGTGTCCTGGCCGCGCGCGGCGGCTCGTGTCGCTGCGCTGCTGGCCGTGCTTGCGGCAGGCGGTGCCCTGGCGCAGGGCGCCGCGGCCGTCGTCGGCCCGGCCGAACCCAGCGCCGCGAAACTGGCCGCGGTCGCGGCCGTCGAGCGGCACGCGCGCGACCTCGAGGGGCTGTCGGACCGCATCTGGGCCTACGCCGAGATCGCGTTGCGCGAGCATCGCTCGGCTGCGGCGCTCGCCGACTACGCCGAGCAGCAGGGCTTCCGGGTGCGGCGAGGCGTCGCCGGCCTGCCGACCGCATTCGTCGCCGAGTTCGGCAGCGGCCGGCCGATCATCGGCGTCATGGGCGAGTACGACGCGCTGCCCGGCATTTCGCAGAAGGCGCAGCCGGAGAAGGCCGCGCTCGTGGAAGGCGCGGCCGGCCACGGTTGCGGCCACAACCTGTTCGGCGCGGGCAGCCTCGGCGCGGCGGTCGCCGTCAAGGAGCAGATCGCGGCCGGGCGGCTCAAGGGCACCGTGCGCTTCTACGGCACGCCCGCCGAGGAGGACGTCGGCGGCAAGGTGTACATGGCCCGCGCGGGCCTCTTCGACGACCTCGACGCCGTGCTGGCGTGGCACCCGGGCGACCAGACGGCCGCCGACACGAACTCGGGCCAGGCCATGGTCGACGTGGCCGTCGAGTTCCACGGCAAGGCGGCGCACGCAGCCGGCGATCCGTGGAACGGTCGCAGCGCCGTCGACGCGGCCGAGCTGTTCACGCACGGCGTGAACATGATGCGCGAGCACGTCAAGCCGACCTCGCGCATCCACTACGTGATCACGAACGGCGGCGACGTGCCGAACGTGGTGCCCGAATACGCCCGCGTGTGGCTCTGGGCGCGCGACTGGAAGCGCTCCGAGGTCGAGGAACTGCTGGCGCGCATCCGCAAGGTGGCCGCCGGCGCGGCGACCATGACCGAGACCACCTCCGAGCTGAAGGTGCAGGGCGGCTCCTGGGAGGTGCTGGTCAACGGCCCCGGTGCGCAGCTGCTGCAGCAGAACCTGCTGTGGCTGGGCCCGGCGACGTACACCGAGCAGGAACAGGCGTTCGCCCGGCAGATCCAGCGCGCGACGGGCGTGCCCGAGAAAGGCATGTACGCGGGCGTGCTGCCGCTCGAGGGCCAGCCGGAGGAGGGCGGCTCGACCGACGTCGGCGACATCAGCTGGGTCGCACCGACGTTGCACGTGACGGTCGCCACCGCGCCCGAGGGCGCGCCCTGGCACGCCTGGCCGGTCGTCGCGACTGGCGGCATGTCCATCGGCCACAAGGGCATGCTGCGGGCGTCCAGGGTGCTGGCGGCCACCATGGTGGACCTGTACGAGCGTCCCGAGGCGCTGGCCGCCGTGCAGGCCGATTTCAAGGCGAAGAAGGGCGATGTCCAGTACCGGCCGTACGTGCCGGACGGCCCGCCGCCCCTGCCGAAGGACTGACGGCATCCGCCACCGGCTGTTATCATTCCCGCCCTCCATGGTGGCTCGCGTCGGATCCCTCGCGACGGCCAGCCGCGAACCCCGCCAGGCCCGGAAGGGAGCAACGGTAGCGGCCACGCCGGGTGCCGGGGGTATTCTGGCGCGGGCCGCCTCCATCCCCGCAGCCCGGAGCCTCGCCGTCCGCGCATGAGCTACCTCGTCCTCGCCCGCAAGTGGCGGCCACGCACGTTCGAGGAACTGGTCGGCCAGGAGCACGTCCGGCGCGCGCTGACGAACGCGCTCGACTCCGGGCGCATCCACCACGCCTTCCTGTTCACCGGGACGCGCGGCGTGGGCAAGACGACCATCGCGCGCATCTTCGCGAAGTCGCTCAACTGCGAGCAGGGCGTCGGCTCGAAGCCCTGCGGCCAGTGCGGCGCCTGCCAGGACATCGACGCCGGGCGCTTCGTCGACCTGCTCGAGGTCGACGCCGCGTCGCGCACCAAGGTGGACGACACGCGCGACCTGCTCGACAACGTGCAGTACGCGCCCGCCCGCGGCCGCTACAAGGTCTACCTGATCGACGAAGTGCACATGCTCTCGACGCACTCCTTCAACGCGCTGCTGAAGACGCTCGAGGAGCCGCCGCCGCACGTGAAGTTCCTGCTCGCCACGACGGACCCGCAGAAGCTGCCGGTCACGGTGCTGTCGCGCTGCCTGCAGTTCCACCTGCGCCGCCTGCCGCTGCAGCTCATCCAGGACCGGCTGGCGCACATTGCGCAGGCCGAGCAGGTCGAGTTCGAGCCGGCCGCGCTGCGCGCCGTCGCGCGGGCCGCGGAGGGCAGCATGCGCGACGCCCTCTCGCTGCTCGACCAGGTGCTCGCCTTCGGCGGCGGCCGCGCCGTCGAGGCCGAGGTGCGCTCGCTGCTCGGGACGCTCGATCGGCGGCACGTCGAATCCATCCTGGGCGCGATCGCGGCGAAGGACGGCGCGGCGCTGATGCAGGCCGTGGCGCACCTCGACGAGCGTGCGCCCGATTACCACCAGGCCCTCGGCGAACTCTCGGCCGCCATCCAGCGCATGGCGCTGCTGCAGGCGCTGCCCGACCTGCCGCCCGGCGAGAACGAGGAAGAGGACGCGGCCCTGGCCGCGCTGGCGGGCCGCTTCGCGCCCGAAGACCTGCAACTGCTCTACCAGATCGCCATCAACGCGCGCCGCGATCTCGACTACGCGCCCGATGCGCGCGCCGGATTCGAGATGGCCCTGCTGCGGATGCTGGCCTTCCAGCCGGTGGCCGCGGGCTCGCCGCCGCCGCACGGGCCGACGGGGACCCGACCGGCAGCGGGGCGCGGAGCGGCGCAGGCCCGCGCGACGGCCGGCGGCGGTGCGGCACCGGCGGCCGGTCCGGCGGCGTCCGCCGTGGCGGTGTCGCGGCCGGCGCCCGCAGTTGCGGCGGTACCTGCGACCGACGACTGGGCCGCGCTGATCGACGCGATGGGGCTGCAGGGTCCGACGCGCCAGCTCGCCTCGCACTGCGTCTGGGTCGGCCGCAGCGGCGACCTCGTGCGGCTGCGCCTGGACGCGGGCAACACGCATTTCCGCCGCAGGCAGATGGAAGACAAGCTGGTGGCCGCGCTGTCGCAGCACTTCGGCCAGCCGATGCGCGTCGAGATCGACGAAGCCGAGGCCACGATCATGACCCCGGCGCGCCACCAGGCCCTCGCCGCGGACGACCGGCAGCGGGCGGCCGAGCAGGCGATCGAGGGCGATCCGGCCGTGCGGGCCATGCGCGAGACCTTCGGGGCCACGGTCAAGCCGGGCTCCGTGAAGCCCCTGAACTGAACCACTGTATGCGGGAGTGCGGACGATGATGAAGGGTGGCATCGGCAACATGATGAAACAGGCGCAGCAGCTGCAGACGCGCATGCAGCAGGCGCAGGCCGAGATCGCGGCCATGGAGATCGTCGGCGAGTCCGGCGGCGGCATGGTCAAGGTGACCCTGACCGGCAAGCACGAGGCGAAGCGCGTGCAGATCGATCCCTCGGTGCCGCTCGACGATCGCGAGATGCTCGAGGACCTGGTCGCGGCCGCGATCAACGACGCCGCGCAGAAGGTCGAGGCGGCGACGCAGCAGCGCATGTCGAGCGTGATGGGCGGCATCAACCTGCCCCCCGGCATGAAGCTGCCGTTCTGAGCCGATGCTGTATCCGCCCTCGCTCAACCGGCTGATCGAGGCGCTGCGCTGCCTGCCCGGCGTCGGGCCGAAGTCGGCCCAGCGCATGGCCTTCCACCTGCTCGAGCGCGACCCGCAGGGCGCCCGCGAGGTTTCCGCCTCGCTCGACGCAGCGGTCGAGAAGCTGGGCCACTGCGGACGCTGCCGAATGTTCGCCGAGGGCGCGCTGTGCCCGGTCTGTGCCGCCCCGAGCCGCGATCGCTCGCTGCTGTGCGTGGTGGAATCGCCGGCCGACGTCGTCGCGATCGAGCAGTCGGGCGGCTACCGCGGCTGCTACTTCGTGCTCATGGGACACCTCTCGCCGCTCGACGGGGTCGGGCCGAAGGAGATCGGCATCGACGCCTTCGAGAAGGTGCTGCAGGAGGGCGAGGTGCGCGAGGTGATCCTCGCGACCAATCCCACCGTGGAAGGGGAGGCGACCGCGCACTTCCTCGCCGACGTGGTGGCGCGCCGGCAGCTGAAGGCCTCGCGCATCGCACACGGCGTGCCGGTCGGCGGCGAACTCGAGTTCGTCGACGGCGGCACCCTCGCACACGCCCTCGCGGGCAGGACTCCGGCATGAACGAATCGGATCGGACGACTCGGATCGCGTGTTCCCCGGCGGGTCGCCGGGCGCGGCTGCTCGCCTGCGTGCTGCTGGCGGCCGGCGGCCTCGCGGTCGCGGCCGACGCCCCGCGCAGCGCGTTCGGTGCGGCGTACGAGCGCTGGAACCGGGGCGACCGCAAGGCGGCGATCAAGGCCTTGCAGCCGCTCGCCGACGCGGGCGACGCGCGGGCCCAGGTCCTGCTCGGGTACGCCCTGATCGACGGCAAGGAGGTCGCGCGCGACGTGCCGCGCGGCTACGCGTGGCTGCAGATCGCGACGTCGGCGGACGTGTTCGGCTACGCCACGGCGGCCGGCGCCGCCGCGCGGCCGCAGGTGGCGACGCTCGCGACCCAGCTGCCGGGCGCCGACCTGATCGCCGCCGACCGCATCGCCGGTCCCTACCTCGAGGCCCACGGCCGCGCCTACGGCGAGCAGCTGAAGGCGGCGGCCCTCGTCCTGACCGGGCGCTCGGCCGAGGCTTCGGTCGCGACGGTGCCTGGCTGCGCGCTCGACCGCTCGATCGGCGGCTGCGAGGAAGCGCGCAGGATCGCCGACTGGTCGCACTCGTGCACCGGCAACATCTACGCGCCGGAGCTGCCGGCCTCGACCGACGGTCCCGACGCGCGCCTGGTGCAGCCGAACTTCCCGGTCAAGGACCCGGCCTGGGAGGGCGTGGTGATCGCACTCGTGCACGTCGACACCAGCGGCTACGCCTGCCAGGTCGCCCTGCTGAGGGGCAGCGGCCTGAAGGACGTGGACCAGGCCGTGCTCGAGGCCGTGCGCGTCTGGCGCTTCCAGCCGGGCATCCGCAGCGGCACCGCGGTCGAGAGCCTCGCGGAGGCGCGGATCGAGAACATCCTGCCGCTCGCGGCGCCCGCGGCGCCGCCGCGCTGAGGCGTTCCGCTCAGTACCGGGCGGCGTCCTCCTCCTCGAGTTGCTCCTTCCCGCCGCCGCACGCGGAGGCGGCGAGCGCGGCGACGTTCTCCTCGCCCTTGCGGCGCCGCAGGGCGATCTTCGGGCCGTGCATGGTCACCCACGCTTCGTCCGCCGCCGCGATCTCCTGCGGGTCGGGTCGCGACAGCTGGCGCTGCGCGTCGAAGCCGAAGTTCACGGTGTTGCGGGTCTGCGGGCCCCAGTAGCCGACCCGGCCGAGGTCGTAGAACTTGCGCTGGAAGCCGCTCTTCACGAAGGCCTTGAGGCAGCCGAGCATGTACCGGCGCCGCTCCCGGTCGCGGATCCACGGGTACTCGAAGAACGACTTGCGGAAGTAGAAGCGCCGGTAGTTGTGCATCACGCGGTCGAGCAGCTCGCCGCGATCCATGGCGTCCGGCTTCATGATCGGCGTGACGAAGTTGTACTTCTCGAAGTCGAACACCTCGACCTTGTCGCCCAGTTCCTGGAACAGGTCGCTGAACGGCCAGGGCGTGTACATCGCCCAGTTGGCCATGTCGGGCTTCCAGTCCATCGCCATGCGGTAGGTTTCCTCGAGCGTCTCCTTCGTCTCGTTCTCGAGGCCGACGATGAACTGCGCCTCGGCGACGATGCCGGCGTCGCGCAGCAGCTGGATCGCCTTCTTGTTCTGCGCGATCGTGGTCTCCTTGTTGAAGCGCTCGAGCTGCAGCTGCGCCGCCGCCTCCGTCCCCAGCGAGACGTGGATCAGGCCCGCCTTGCGGAACATCGGCAGCAGGGCCTCGTCCCGCAGGATGTCGGTGACGCGCGTGTTGATGCCCCACAGCACCGGCAGGTCGCGGGCGATGAGTTCCTCGCAGAACGCGATGAACTTCTTGCGGTGGATGGTCGGCTCCTCGTCCGCGAGGATGAAGAAACCCACCCCGTGGTCGCGCACCAGGGTCTCGATCTCGTCGACCACCGCCTTCGGGTCGCGCACGCGGTAGTCGCGCCAGAACTTCCACTGCGAGCAGAAGCTGCAGGTGAACGGGCAGCCGCGCGCGAAGTTCGGGATCGCCACGCGCCGGTTCATGGGCACGTAGACGTACTCGTCCCAGTCGAGGATCGACCAGTCGGGCTTGACCTTGTCGAGGTCCTTGATCGGCGGCTCGGCGGCGGTCGCCACGACCTTGCCGTCCGCGTCGAGGAAGGCGATGCCGCGGATGGCCGCGCGTTCGCGCGGCCATCCGCCCTGCGCGATGGCACAGACGAGGTTCAGGAACACCTGCTCGCCCTCGCCGCGCACCACGGCGTCGATCCACGGGGCTTCCTTGAGCACGTGCGGATACATGAACGTCCCGTGGATGCCGCCCAGCACCGTGACGATCCCGGGGTCGACTTCCTTGGCGATCCCGAGCAGGCGCTCGGCCTTGTAGATCGCGGGGGTGATCGCGGTGCAGCCGACGATGTCCGGTCGCAGTTCGGCGATCTTCCGGCGCACCTGCTCGTCGTCGAGGTGGTGGGTCATGGCGTCCAGGAAGTGGACGTCCCCGAACCCGGCGGCCTTCAGGTAGCCGGCGATGTACGCGACCCAGGCCGGCGGCCAGTTGCCCGCGATCTCGGCGCCGCCGGAGTGGTAGTTCGGATGGAGCAGCAGGATACGCATGGGTCCCCCGGGTGAGCAGCCTCGTGGGGGCACGCTAGTCGCTGGCCGTCCGGGCGGCCTTGACCTATGTCAAGGCGGCCTGACTGTCATTATGTCAACAAAAATAGTCAGTTCGGCTTGTTGGCCAGGAACAGCCAGGTCTCGACCACCGTGTCGGGGTTGAGCGACATGCTCTCGATGCCCTGCTCGAGCAGCCAGCGGGCGAGGTCGGGGTGGTCGGAGGGACCCTGGCCGCAGATGCCGATGTACTTGCCGGCCTTGCGGCAGGCCTGGATCGCCATCGCCAGCATGGCCTTGACCGCGTCGTCGCGCTCGTCGAACAGGCGGGCGATCACGGCCGAGTCGCGGTCGAGCCCCAGGGTCAGCTGGGTCATGTCGTTCGAGCCGATGGACATGCCGTCGAAGAACTGCAGGTAGCGGTCGGCCAGCACCGCGTTGGTCGGCAGTTCGCACATCATGATGACCTTGAGGCCGTCCTCGCCGCGCTTCAGTCCGTTGGCGGCCATCAGTTCGACGACCTGCTCGGCTTCGCGCAGCGTGCGCACGAACGGCACCATCACCCAGACGTTCTTCAGTCCCATCTCGCCGCGCACGCGCTTCAGTGCCCGGCACTCGAGCTCGAAGCAGGGCCGGAACGACTCGTCGACGTAGCGGCTGGCGCCGCGGAACCCGATCATCGGGTTCTCCTCGACCGGCTCGTACTGCCGGCCCCCGATCAGGTTGGCGTACTCGTTGGACTTGAAGTCCGAGAGCCGCACGATCACCGGTTCGGGCGCGAACGCGGCCGCGATGGTGCCGATGCCCTCGCACAGCTTCTCGACGTAGAACTCCACCGGGTCGGTGTAGCCGGCCATCTGCCGGCGGATCGTGTCCTTGAGGTCCGGCTCCAGGCCGTCGAAGCCGAGCAGGGCCTTCGGATGCACGCCGATCATGCGGTTGATGATGAACTCGAGGCGCGCCAGCCCGACGCCGCGGTTCGGGATGCCGGCGAAGTCGAAGGCCCGGTCCGGGTTGCCGACGTTCATCATGATCTTGACGGGACTGGCCGGCAGCGAGTCGAGCTCGATCTGCGAGTGCGAGAACTCGAGCTCGCCGTCGTAGATGTAACCGGTGTCGCCCTCGGCGCAGGACACGGTGACCGGCTGGCCTTCCCGGATGCGGCTGGTCGCGTCGCCGCAGCCGACCACGGCCGGGATGCCCAGTTCGCGCGCGATGATCGCCGCGTGGCAGGTGCGCCCGCCGCGGTTGGTGACGATCGCCGAGGCGCGCTTCATCACCGGCTCCCAGTCCGGGTCGGTCATGTCCGCCACCAGGACGTCGCCCGACTCGACGCGGGCCATCTCGCGGATGTCGCGGATCACGCGCGCCGGCCCGGAGCCGATGCGCTGGCCGATGCTGCGCCCGGTGGCCAGAACCTTGCCGCGCGACTTGAGCGTGTAGCGCTGCACCGTGCGGCCGGCGCGGCTCTGCACCGTCTCGGGCCGCGCCTGCAGGATGTAGATCCGCCCGTCCTCGCCGTCCTTGCCCCACTCGATGTCCATCGGGCAGCCGTAGTGTTCCTCGATGACCAGCGCCTGGCGCGCGAGTTCGAGCACGTCGTCGTCGCCGATGCAGAAACGCATGCGGTCGGCCTCGGCGACGTCCCGGGTCGCGACCCGCTTGCCGGCCTCGTGGGGCTCGGCGTAGGTCATCTTGATCGCCTTCGCGCCGAGCGTGCGGCGCAGGATCGGCTGGTGCCCGGCGCGCAGGCCCGTCTTGTAGACGTAGAACTCGTCCGGGTTGACCGCGCCCTGCACGACCGTCTCGCCGAGCCCGTACGAGGCCGTGATGAACACCACGTCGCGGAAGCCCGAGTCGGTGTCGAGCGTGAACATGACGCCGCTCGCGCCGACGTCGCTGCGCACCATGTACTGGATGCCGGCCGACAGCGCGACCTGCGAGTGGTCGAAGCCCTGGTGGACGCGGTAGGAGATCGCGCGGTCGTTGAACAGCGAGGCGAACACCTCGTGCACGGCGCGGACCACGGCCGCCGCGCCGCGCACGTTGAGCAGCGTCTCCTGCTGCCCGGCGAAGGAGGCTTCCGGCAGGTCCTCGGCGGTGGCCGAGGAGCGCACCGCCACGGCGACGTCCGTGCGGCCGCCGCACATGCGTGCGTAGCCCTGCTCGATCTCCTGCTGCAGGCGCGGCGGGAACGGGGTCGAGAGGATCCACTCGCGGATGCGCGCGCCGGTCAGCGCGAGCTTCGCGACGTCGTCCACGTCGAGCCCGGCCAGTTCGCCCTGGATGCGCACGGCGAGGCCGTCGTGGGCGAGGAAGTCGCGGTACGCATCGGCCGTCGTGGCGAAGCCGTCCGGCACCGTCACGCCCAGCTTCGCGAGGTTCGAGATCATCTCGCCCAGGGACGAGTTCTTGCCGCCGACCGAGGCGACGTCGTGGCGGCCAAGCTCGGCGAAGGGCAGGGTGTACGGGCGCACGGGCTGCTTCCTCTTGCTACGTCAACGCGGGTAATGAAAGACTGCGCGCCGTGAACGCGAGCCGGAGACCGACGGGGCGATGAATCGCAGAACGGTATTTTTCGTGTCGGACCAGACGGGTGTGACCGCAGAGACGATGGGGCACAGTCTGCTCACGCAATTCGAGGGCCTGCAATTCCGACAGGTGACTCTGCCATTTATCGCCAGCGTTGACAAGGCAGAGGAAGCCGTAAGGAAGATCGACGCGACGGCCGCGGAGGACGGCCTGCGGCCCGTCGTCTTCAGCACGCTCGTCAAGGGCGAGCTGCGCGCGATCGTGAAGCGCAGCAACGGGCTGTTCCTCGATTTCTTCGACGCGTTCCTGCAGCCGCTCGAGGGCGAGCTGCAGGTCAAGTCCTCCGAGCGGGCGGGTCGCGCGCACGGCATCGCGGACCAGCTGGTCTACAGCACGCGCATCGAGGCGACGAATTTCGCGCTCGCCTCCGACGACGGCTCGGTGGCGACGGATTATGCCCGTGCCGACGTGATCCTGGTCGGCGTCTCGCGCTCGGGCAAGACCCCGACCTGCGTCTACATGGCGATGCAGTACGGCGTGTTCGCGGCGAACTACCCGTTCACCGAGGACGACTTCGAGAGCAAGCAGCTGCCGGTCGCGCTGCGAGCGCACGTCGCCAAGCTGTTCGGGCTCACCATCGCGCCGCTGCGCCTGCAGCAGATCCGCAACGAGCGCAGGCCGGGCAGCCGCTACGCCTCGATCGGGCAGTGCGAGTTCGAGGTGCGCAGCGCCGAGAACCTGCTCGCCCGCCACGGCGTCCCGACCATCGACACGACGGAGACGTCGGTGGAGGAGATCGCCAGCCGCATCATCGAGCGCAAGGGGATCGAACGGCGGCTGCGCCCCTAGGGTGTGGCCCGCGTCACGGATGGCGAAAAGTGCTGTGTTATAGTCCGGCCATGATCGCGGACACCCAGTGCGTCACGACGTGGCGGGCGAGGCCCGTGAGCTTCGTCAGCCTGATGACGCTCTACGAGAGCAACTACATCCGGCTGCGCGCGCTCGTCGGCGACGTGCGCTCGCTCGCAGGCAGCGCGGTCTCGCGCGTGGACGGCGACTGCGACCTGCACCTCGAGCTGCTCGAGCACAGCCCGTACACCTCCATCCTGCGCCTCACGTACTGGTTCGACGACCCGGCGGGAGCCGTGGCCGATCCGGACCTCGAGCTGCGCGTGTACCACGATGCGCGGCTGGCCGAGGCGACCCGCTGCGGGCGCTGGGTGCGTCACCCGGGCCTGGAGGCGATCCGCGCGGGCGTCGGCGCCGAGCTCGGCGAGCGCTGGCTGCGCAACATGCTGCTCAACAAGTGGCTCGACTATACCACCGACCGCGGTCATCGCTTCGCGGTCCCGGCGGGTGCGGGCGTCGCGGCGCCCGGGGCCCATGCCTGAAAACCTCCGCCGGCTCGCGGATCGGCTGGCCGGCCGCAGCCCCTCCGTCGAAGACGAGCGGCTCGTCGAGCTGTTCCGCAACCGTGCGGAACTCAAGAAGGAACTCAACGCGATCGACGACGAGCGGCACCGGCTGCTCGACCGGCTGAAGCTGCAGGAAGGCGCGACGCTGCGGGTGCAGGAGCAGTTCGACGCGCTCGAGCAGTACCTCGGCCGTCCCGACGAAGGCCTCAAGTGCCTGGTCTACTACCAGCTGCGCGCTGTGTGGCGCGCCGCCGCCCGCCGGCTCGATCACTTCGGCACCGAGCTCGCGCGCCAGCAGAAGGACCGCGAGCGCAAGCTGCAGGTGGCCGAATTCGAGCGCGACAAGCGGTCGCGCGGTTCCGGCATCGAGCGCGAGCTGCTCGAGGCTCGCGTGCTGGCCGACCAGTTGCAGGCCGAGCAGAAGCTCGCGCAGCAGCATCGCGACGGACTGCGCGGGTTCTGGCACTACTTCCGGCGCCGGCGGCTCGCCGACGAGATCCTGTCGCGGACGCTGCGCATCGAGTCGGCGATGACCCAGGTCACCGACCTCTCCGACCGCCAGCACGAGATCGAGTCGGAGGCGCCGCCGGCCTTCGAGGGACTCAGCGTCGACGGGCGGCGGGCGGTCAACCTGGCCGTGATCGCCTACGCGGAGTGGCTGTGCGAGCGGCTCGGCACGGGCGGCGTCGCGTCGCTCGCGCGCGAGACGACGCTGCGCAGGGTGTTCGAGTCCGGCTACGGCGGACGCGAGGAGTGCCTGGCCCTGATGCAGGTGACGGCCCGCGCGCTCGCGGACCTCGACCAGGTGCAGGACGACCTCGCGGACATCAAGGCGCGCACCGACCGCATCCGGCGCACGGCGGTGTTCCGCACGCCGACGGACGTGATCCCGCAGCAGGAGAGCATCTCGGTGCCGGAGCCGCAGAAGCGCGCCCAGCCGCTGCCGAACGTGCTCGCCGACGAGTACTGGGAACTCTACAAGGCCCTGCTGCGCTGAACGCCGCTCACGCCCCCGGCGCGACGGTGCCCGGGGCTTCGGCCGGCGCCGGGCGCTCGCGTCGCGTGAACACCCGCTGGCGCCACAGGTTCAGGTCGTCGAACCACACGTAGAACATCGGCACGATCATCAGCGAGACGATCGCCGAGAATCCCAGGCCGCCCATGACCGCGCGCGCGAGCGGATAGTAGGCCGGTCCCTCGCCGCCGCCGCCGAGCTGCGCGTCGCCGAGCGCCAGCGGCAGCATGCCGAGCAGCGTCGTCAGGGTGGTCATCATGATCGGGCGCAGCCGGTCGCGGCCGGCCTGCAGGATCGCCTCGCGCCGCGGCAGCCCGGCCTGGCGCAGGTCGATGACGTGCGCGATCAGTAAGATGCCGATGTTCAACACGACCCCGATCAGCACCAATAAGCCGATCATCGCCATGAAGGTGATGGTGGTGCCGGTCAGGGCGAGGAACCAGATCGAGCCGACGATGGCGAACAGGATCGAGGTGATGATCGAGAGCGGGTAGAGCGTCGACTCGAACAGCGACGCCATCACGAGGAAGATCATCACCACTGCGAGCAGCAGGTTCTGCACCATGATCTTGACCGCCTCGTCGTTCTCGTCGAGGCCTCGCCCGAACTTCCACGAGTAGCCCGGCGGCAGGGGGTAGTCGTTCATGATCGGTTCGACGCGCTTGCGCGCCTCGTCCATGGTCGTGCCCTTGGCCATGTTCGCGTTGACCACCACCGACGTCAGCCGGTTCATGCGCTTGATCTCGCGGTCGCTCGGCTGCACGGTGAAGTCGGCCACGGCGCCGAGCTCGGTGCGCGACCCGTCGGGCAGCATCACCGGGACCTTGGCGAGGTCCTCGACGGACTGGCGGTCGGACTCCCGGAAGGCGAGGCGCATGGTCAGCTCGCGGTCGGTCGTGCGCAGTTCCGGCAGCTTGTCGCCGCGCATCGCACCCGCGACGGTCATCGCGATCTGCTGGGTGGTGAGGCCGAGCTGCGCGGCGCGGTCCCGGTTGACGATCACCTGCACCTCCTGCTCGCCGGTGCCGGCCTCGGAGCGCACGGCCTCGAGTCCCGGCACGGAGGCGAGCCGGTGCGCCACGGCCTTCGAGATCTCCGCGAGCTGCTCGGTCGACTCGCCCGAGAGCTGGATGCTGAACGACGTCGTGCCGGCCGAGCTGTCGTCCCACTGGAACGACGGCTTGCCGATGATGATCTCGGGCATGTCCTTCATCACGAGTTCCATCACCTCGGCCGCCGGGACGCGGGCCTCCTCCTTGGGCCGCAGGTACAGGCGCGTATAGGCGTCGTCGTTGAGATAGAAGGAGTAGTACTTGTCGACGTCGAAGCGCTCCTTGTTGGCCTCGATGTAGGCCTCCACGCGGTTCACCGCCTGCTCGACCCGCTCCATCGGGTAAGTGCCCTCGATGTGGTACGCGAGGCCGATGGTGCGGCTCGCCTCCTGCGGGAACGGGTCCACCTTCGCCAGCTTCAGCGCGAACAGCGGCACCGGCGACAGCACGAGCAGCAGCGTCACTGCCCCCATGGTCTTGCGGTGCGAGAGCGCCCAGTCGAGCGAGCGCACGTAACGCGCCTGCAGGCGGCCGAACCAGGAGCCCGCGGCCACCTCGGGCGGGGGCGGCATGCGCGCCGCGAGCATGGGGATCAGGGTCTGGGCGATGATGAGCGAGGCGAGCATCGCCACCACGATCGGCACCGCGACGTGCACCAGGAAGATCGACATCTGGTTGCGCTCGCCGAACACCAGCGGCAGGAACACGATCACCGTGGAGAACGTGCCGGCGAGCGTGGCCACGCCGACCTCGCGGACGCCGGCGAGCGTCGCCGCGAGCGGCCGGTCCGGCATCAGCTGCCGGTGGCGGAAGATGCTCTCGGTGATCACCACCGAGTTGTCAACCAGCATGCCGATGGCGAGCAGCATGCCCATCATCGTCAGGATGTTGAGCGAGAAGCCGAGGAAGTACATGGCCGCGAGCGTCACCAGCAGCGAGGCGGGGACGGCCAGGCTCACGATCAGCGTCGTCGGCAGGTGGCGCAGGAAGAACAGCAGCATGAAGAAGCTGAGGCCCGCGCCGATCAGCCCCGCGTTGCGCAGCTCGCTCAGCGACTGGCGGATGCTGTCCGCCTCGTTGCCGACCACCAGGATCTTGATGCCCTGCAGCTGAGGCACCTTGCGCGCCTCGTCGACCGCGGCGATGACGCGGTCGCAGACGTCCACCACGTTCGACTGCGTCGCCTTGTAGACGTCGATGCCGACGGCTTTCTGGCCGTCCATGTGGCGGCCGACGTTGAGTTCCGGTGCCTCGAGCGAGACCTGCGCGACGTCGCCGACGCGCACGCCCGGCATCACCAGCATCGAGCGCACGGCGTCGAGCGACGTGAGCTCGCCGATCGGGCGCACGGTGAAGCGCGAGCCGTTCTCGGTGATCTCGCCCGCGCTCACCGAGAAGTTGCCCCGCTCGAGCAGGTTGCGCAGCTGCTGGACGTCCACGCCGTAGGCCGCCAGGCGGTTCGGGTCCACGAGGATGCGGACCTCGCGCGGTTGCACGCCCTGCAACTCGACCCGCGCCACGCCCTCGAGCCGCTCGATCGGCCGCTGCAGGTACTTCTCCAGCATCTCGTACTGGTCGGTGAGGTCGCGGTCCGAAGCGATGCGGATCACGACCGCCGCCTGGTCCGACGAACTGAAGGCCTGGATCAGCATGCGGTCCGCGGCGTCCGGCAGCTCGGAGCGGATCGAGTCGAGCTTGGTGCGCACGTCGAAGGCCGCGGCGTCGAGGTCGCGGTCCCAGCTGAAGCGGATCTGGATCTCCGCCTGGTCCGACGAGGCCGTCGCCTCGATCTCCTCGATGCCCGAGAGCGTCGAGAGCGCCTCCTCGACCGGGCGGACGATCTCGCGCTCGATCTCCTCCGGGGTCGAGCCGGGGTAGGGGATGACCACCATCATCCCCGGGAAGGTGATGTCGGGCATGGCCTCGAGGCGCAGCAGGCGCGCGGAGATCACGCCGATGGCGAGCAGCGCCATCGCGATCATGACCGTCGTGACGGGGCGGCGCAGGGCGAGGTCCGTGTGGCGCATCGCGGTGCCCTCAGGGGGTGGCGTGGGCGGGTTCGGTCGTGGCCGAGGCCGCAGGCGCCGCGTATTGCTTGCGGTCCATCACTGAGTAGACCACCGGGATGACCAGCAGCGTCAGGAAGGTCGTGAGCAGCACGCCGCCGATCACCGTGATGGCCATCGGCGCGCGGACCTCGGCGCCTTCGCCCAGCCCCAGCGCCATGGGCAGCAGGCCGAGGATGGTGGTCAGCTTGGTGATCAGGATCGGCCGCAGGCGCAGCTTGCCGGCCTCGACGATCGCCTCGTGCTTCGCCATGCCGCGCTCGCGCGCCTGGTTGACCGCCTCGATCAGCACGATCGACTGGTTCACGACGATGCCCGCCAGCATGATGATGCCGATGTAGGCGACCACGTTGACCGTCGTGCCGGTCAGCCACAGGGCCCACACGGCGCCGACGACCGCGAGCGGGATGGTGAGCAGGATCACGAACGGGTGGACCAGCGACTCGAAGGTCGATGCCATCACCAGGTAGACCAGGAAGATGGCGAGGGCGAGCACGAACTGCAGCGAGCGGAACGAGTCCTTCATCTCCTCGCTCTGGCCGGAGAGGAAGGCGGTCGTGCCGACCGGCAGCTGCACGTCCCGCACGATCTCCTGCAGCGCGGCCACGGCGCTGCCGAGGTCCCCGTGCGCGAGGTTCGCGGAGATGATCGCGACGCGCTCCTGGCCCTGGCGGCGCACTTCCGCCGGTCCGGTCGCGAGTTGCACGTCCGCGACCGCGCTGAGCGTGACCGGGAAGTCCGAGCCGGGATTGACGATGAGGTTGCGCACTTCCTCGATGGACGCCGCCCGCGAATCCACGCTGCGCACCAGCACGTCGATCTGCTTGTCGCGCAGCTTGTAGCGGGTGGCCACTTCGCCGCGCACGCTGTTCACCACACGGTCGGCGATGTCGCGCACCACGAGGCCGAGCTGTGAGGCCTTCTCCTGGTCGAACACGATCTGGATCTCGGGATTGCCGGCCTCCACCGTGGTCTTGACGTCGGCGAAGCGGTCGTCCGCGAGCAGCCGGGTCCGGACCTGCTCGGCGGCGGACTTCAGGCGGTCGAGGTCGTAGCCCGATACCACGACCTCCAGGGGCGTCGACATGCTGAACAGCGAGGGTCGGCTGAAGCGGAACTGCACGCCTGGAAGGTTCTCGAGGCTCGTGCGCAGCTTCGCCATCGCCTGTTCCTCGTCGGCGCGGCGCGCGCCGCGCGCGCGCGGGTTGCTCAGCTTGCCGGGGTTCTCGCCGGCGTCGACCGGGTTGGCGTCGAGGCGGTTGCCGGTGCCGGCGACGGAGTAGGCGAGGGCCACGTTGCCGAGTTCCGCGCTCGCGAGCTGCGCCTGCCGCACCGTTCGGTCGGTGCTCTCGAGCGGCGCGCCCGGCGGCAGGCGCAGGTCGACGTCGAACTGGCCCTGCGACATCTGCGGAATGAGCTCCGTGCCGAGCCGCGGGGCGATCACGGCGAGCGTGAACACGAACAGCGCGACGGCGGCGCCGATGGTGCGTCCCGGGTGCGCCAGCGCCCAGCGGATGGCGTCGGGGTACTTGCGGTCGGCCCAGCGGTTCATCGCCTGCGTGGGTCGCACCAGCACGACGTCGAACACCGCGGCGATGCGGGCCGACAGCCAGGCGAAGACGGCCGCCACGCCGCGGTGGGCGGCGGCGAGACCCCGGTCGACGCGGCCGGGCGGCCGGTCCGCCGTCGCGGCGCCGGCTTCCGGCGCAGGCGCGTCCTTGCCGGCGGCGAGCATCGGCACCAGCGTCAGCGCGACCACCAGCGAGAAGGCGAGCGCGAAGGTGACCGTCAGCGACTGGTCCTTGAACAGCTGGCCCGCGACGCCGGTGATGAACACCATCGGGAAGAACACGGCCACCGAGGTGAGCGTCGCGGCGGTGACCGCGAGGGCCACCTCGGCCGTGCCGCGGCGCGCGGCCTCCCGTCGCTCCATGCCGTGCTCGCGGTTGCGGGCGATGCTCTCGAGCACGACGACCGCGTTGTCCACCAGCATGCCGACCGCGAGTGCGATGCCGCCGAGGGACATGATGTTGAGCGAGAGGTCGAAGGCGTACATCAGCACGAATGTGCCGAGCACCGAGACCGGAATGGCGATGCCCGAGATCAGCGTGGTGCGCGCGTCGCGCAGGAACGCGTACAGCACAAGGATCGCGAGCAGGCCGCCGATCAAGGCCGCTTCCTTCACCTCGCCGATCGCGGCGCCGATGAACGTCGACTGGTCGTACACGGTGAGGATGGTCGTGCCGGCCGGCAGCCCCTTCTTGATCTGGTCGACCGTCTCGAGCACGCCCTTGGCCAGCTGCACCGTGTTCGCGTCGCCTTCCTTGTAGACCGCGAGTTCGATGGCCTCCTTGCCGTTGACGCGGGTGATGGCCTCGCGGTCCTTGTAGCCGCGGGTGACCGTCGCCACGTCGCGCAGGTAGATCGGCTGCCCGTTCTGGGTCGCGACGATCGCATTGGCCATCGACTCGATCGTCACGAACTCGTTGAGCGTGCGGACCAGGAAGCGCTGGGTGCCCTGCTCGAGGCGACCGCCCGAGAGGTTGACGTTCTCGGCGCGGATGCGCCGGGTGATCGTGTCGATCGACAGCCCGAGCTGCGCGAGCTTCTGCTGGTCGACGAAGACCTGCACCTCGTCCTCGTACCCGCCGCTCACCTTCACGGCCGCGGAGCCTTCCACCGACTCGAGGTCCGGCTTGAGCCGGTCCTCGGCCAGTCGCCTCAGCGACTTGAGCCGGTCGATGCTGGCCGCGCCCGACTTCGCGTCCTCGTCGAGGAACGCGAGGCGCATGACCGGCTCGCTCGCCGGGTCGAAGCGCAGCAGCAGCGGCCGCTCGGCCTCGAGCGGCAACTGCAGCAGGTCGAGCTTCTCGCGCACGTCGATGCCGGCGAGGTCCATGTCGGTGCCCCACACGAACTCGAGCGTGACGTCCGACTGGCCGGCGCGCGAGACGGAGCGCACGACGCGCACGTTGCGGATGATGCTGACCGCTTCCTCGACCGGGCGGGAGACCAGGGTCTCGACCTCGATCGGCGCCGCCCCGGGCAGCTCGGTGCGGATGGTGAGCGTGGGGTAGGAGAGGTCGGGCAGCAGGTTGAGCTTGAGCCGGTTCAGCGACACCGCGCCGAACAGCGCGATGGCCACCGTGCACATGATGATGGTCACCCTGCGGCGGATCGCAAAGTCGATCAGCTTCTGCATCTTGATCCCCCGACGGGCCGGCGGGCGCCGCGCCCGAGGTGCACTACTTGGCGTTCGCCGGGCTGCCGGCCGGCTTGGTGTCGGCGACGACCTTCACGGCCGTGCCGGACTTGAGACCGGCCTGGCCCACGACGACCACGCGTTCGTCGCCCTTCAGGCCGTCGAGCACCTCGATCCAGCCGTTGTTCGCGAGCCCGGTCGAGATCCGGCGCTGCTCGGCCTTGGCGCCGGCCACGACGAACACCGACTGCTCGCCGTCTGCATCGATGATGGCGGTGCGGGGCACCTGCAGCGCGTTGTCGCGCCGCTCGTAGGCGATGTTGACGCGGGCGAACATGCCAGGCTTGAGGTGGCGCGTCGCGTCAGGAACCTCGACGCGGGCGCGAAAGGTGCCGGTCTGAGGATCGACCGTCGGGCTGATGCGCGAGATCCGGCCCTGGAAACGCTCGCCGCCCAGCGCGTCGACGACCACGTCGGCCGGCTGCCCCGGGGCGAGCTTGCGGAACTCCTTCTCCGGCACGTGCACGTAGGCAAGCAACGGATCGAGGTTGGTCACGCGGAAGGTCGGGTCGTTGGGCTTGATCGTATTGCCCACCTTGATGTGGCGGGCCGAGACCACGCCGTCGATCGGGGCGCGGATCTCCGTGTAGCCGAGTTCGAGGCGCGCGCTGTCGTACTGCGCCCGCAGCGCGTCGAGGTCGTACTTGGCGTTCTCGGCCGTGCCCTTGGCGACCAGGCCCTTCTCGGCCAGTTCCACCTGGCGCTTGTAGTCGCGCTCGAGCTTGCGCAGGTTGGCCTCCGTCTGGGCCACGTCGAGGCGCAGGCGGTCGCCGTCGAGCCGCGCGAGTACCTGGCCAGCGCGGACGTCGTCGCCTTCCTCCACGTAGATCTGCCGCACCTCGCCGCCGACCTTGGCGACGACCTCGGCCTCGTCGTTGGCCTCGATCGGGGCGGTGCCGGAGTACACCGCCACCATGACGCCGCGCTTGAGCGGCTGCACCTCGACCGGGACGGACTGGACCGTTTCCGCGCCGTCCTTGGACTTGTCCTTCGCCGCACCGTTGCTGCAGCCGGCCGCCAGCAGCGCGGCGGACACCGCCAATGCAGCCAGCGGGACGGCGCGACGGGCGAAGGCGGAGCGGGGAGTCGTCGTGGTCATCGTGGTGTCCCCTGCGGGGAGGCAATCGATGGGCCGCATCGTAGGGGCCTATAGTGTTGTAGTCAAGTACAACACCAGTTTTGGTCGCACCCCAGGCACGTTTCGTCGCAGCGCTATTGCCCCACTGCCGGCTCCGGGCCGCGCGCCATCAGGCGGGGCTCGAGCTTCGTCAGGTCGGCCGTGATCTGGGTCGCCTCCGACAGGATGGCGTCCGGCGGGTCCTTCATCTCCGTGGCCGCCTTGAGCGGCTCCTCGCCGCGGGCCGCCCGGCGCGCGTTCTCGCGCTGCAGCTGCTCGGCGCTGCGCTGCTCGCGCTCGGCCTTGCGCGTGGCGAGGTTCAGCGAGACCGACTTCTCCTTGCGCATGCTGTCCATGGCGGCGATCTCGGCCTCCGTGTAGCGGAAATCCGGGTCGCCGGCCACGCGGGCGTCGTGTTCCTTCTGCAGCTCCGGCAGCACGGCGGCGAAGCTGCTCTCCGCCCGGAACTGCGCGCTGCGGATCCGGTTCCACGGCAGCGAGCCCTCGCGCGAGCTTTCGCCGACCTCGTCCGGGCTGATGGCGGAGGGCAGGGCGAGGTCCGGCGCGACGCCGCGATTCTGGGTGCTGTCGCCCGTCACGCGGTAGTACATGCCGATGGTCACCGTGAGCTGGCCGTAGCCAGGGTCCTGGCCGAGGGCGTAGCGGTCGAGCGGATAGAGGTTCTGCACCGAGCCCTTGCCGTAGGTCTGCTGGCCGATCACCAGTCCGCGGCCGTAGTCCTGCATCGCCGCCGCGAAGATTTCGGACGCGGAGGCGCTGAAGCGGTCGACCAGGATGGTGAGCGGACCGTCGTAGGCTACGCCCTGGTCCTCCGACTCGAGCACCTCGACGCGCCCGCCCGTCTCGCGCAGCTGCACGACCGGACCCTTGGGCACGAACAGGTTGACGAGGCCGATCGCCTCGGAGAGGTGGCCGCCGCCGTTCTCGCGCAGGTCGAGCACGAGGCCGTCGACGCCGCCTTCCTTCTTGAACTCCTCGATGAGCTTGCGCACGTCGCGGGTGGTGCTGCGGTAGTCCTTGTCGCCTGCCGCGCGCGCGTTGTAGTCCTGGTAGAAGGACGGCACGGTGATCACGCCGATCTTCAGCTCCTGCTCGCCGCGCCGGATCTTGCGCAGCTCCTTCTTCGCGGCCTGCGCCTCGAGCGTGATCTTGGCGCGGGGCAGGGTGACGACGCGCTCCTGCGCGCCCGGAGGCGCGTTGCCCGGCTGGATCAGCAGGCGCACGAAGGTGCCCTGCGGGCCGCGGATCTTGTCCACGACGTCGTCGAGCCGCCAGCCCACCACGTCGACCATCTCGCCGGCCTTGTCCTGGCCCACCGCCAGGATCCGGTCGTTGGTCGTGAGCTCGCCGCTCGCCTGGGCGGAGCCGCCGGGCAGGATCTCCATGATGGTCACGAAGTCGTCCACCATCTGCAGCGAGGCCCCGATGCCCTCGTAGGAGAGGCTCATCTGGATGCGGTACTCCTCGCTGTTGCGCGGCGAGAAATAGCTGGAGTGCGGGTCGAAGACGTGCGCGAACGCGTTCATGAAGTTCTCGAACACGTCGTCCGAGGTGATCTGCTCGGAGCGCTTGGCGACCCGCTCGTAGCGCTTGCGCAGGATGTCGCGCGCCTCCGCCCAGGTCTTGTCGGCCAGCAGGAGCGAGAGGGCGTCGTTCTTCACGCGCTTGCGCCACAGCTCGTCGAGCTCGGCGCGGTCCTTCGCCCAGGGTGCGTGCTCGCGGTCGAACTCGAAGGTCTCGTCGACGCCGAAGTCCGGCTCGGTCTCGAGCAGCTGCAGCGCGTAGGCCATGCGCTCGCGGTTGCGCTGCTGGAACCGGTTGAAGATGTCGAACGCCGGCGCGAGCCGGCCGGTGGTGATCGCGTCGTCCAGCTGGTAGCGGTACTTCTCGAACTCCGCCACGTCGCTCGCGAGGAAGTAGCTGCGCGACCCGTCGAGCGACTCGAGGTAGCGGTCCAGCACCAGGGAGGACACGGGGTCGTTGACGGGTGCCTGACGGTAGTGCGAGCGCTCGAACATGCTGCTCACCAGGCGGGCGACCTTGGCCTGCCGCTCGGTCGGCGCGAATTCCGCCGCGCTCGCCGCGGCGGTCGGCGCCCGGGCGGTGCCGAGCAGCAGCGTCCCGACCGCGAGGGCGAGCGTGGCGACGACGACCGTGCCCGCGCGGCGCAGTCCCCGGCGGGGGGCGGCGACCTGATCCGACTGTCCTGGCTGGTACACTTAGGGCTGGACCTCGAAGGCGATTGAGCGACCTACACTAGAGTCCCCCCCGGCCCCGATCAAGGGCCGGCGAGCGGGAATCGGAACTGCGACCGTGCGACCCCTCACCGTATTGACAGGAATCGTGCTCGGCTCGGCGGCGGCGACGACGTTCGGGCTCGGGGCGACATGCGTGGTGTTCCTGGTGCTGGCGGGGGAGGTACCCGAATACCGGGCAGAACTGCCGCTGCTGGCGCGATACCTGCTGGTGTTCGTGGCTTTGACCGCGCTCGCGGGCGTCAGTTTCATCGGCCTCGCCCGCGAGCGCCCCTGGCGCCGGTGGGCGCAGCTCGCCATGTGGGGCTCGCTCGCCGCCCTGGCGACGCTTTACTGGTCCACGCGCCCCTGAACGCGGCCGGCGGGACGGTGCCCGCGCCGTCGGGCGACGCTAGGCCCGCGGACGGCGCACCACGAACCGCCAGATCGCGACCAGCACGAGCGGCCCGACGGCCAGCGACCAGGAGAACCAGCGCAGGTTGGCGAGGTTCGTGAAAAAGTCGCCCAGGAAGGCGGGCAGCCCCCCGTGTGCATAGGGACCGAACACCAGCACGCCCGTGGCGTACACCAGCGCCGGCAGGACCAGCAGCCCGAAGACCAGCGCGCCGAGCAGCCAGGTCAGGTCGCGATTCACGTTCATGCCGGGATCCTGAGGGTAACTCGCAGGAACCGCAAGCGGCCGCATTGGTTATGATCCGGGGCGTCAACGTCATCGGGTGCGGTTCCATGCACAAAGTACGCACGGCCGTGATCGGCGTCGGCTACCTCGGCCGCTTCCACGCCCAGAAATACGCGGTACTGCCCGATTCGCAGCTGGTGGCGGTGGTGGATGCGAACGCGGAGGCCCGCGAGCGGGTGGCCGCCGAGGTCGGGGCGCGTGCCGTCGCCGATTACCGCGCGATCCTGGGCGAGGTCGACGCCGTCAGCATCGCCACGCCGACGCCGCTGCACTTCGCGATCGCGAGGGAGTGCCTGGAGCGCGGCGTGCACGTGCTGCTCGAGAAACCGGTCACCGAGACGCTGGCGGAGGGCCGGGCACTGGTCGAGCTGGCCGCCCGCACGGGCCGCGTCCTGCAGGTCGGCCACCTCGAGCGCTTCAATGCGGCGATCCTGGCGCTCGAGGGCACGCTCGGGCGGCCGCGCTTCATCGAGTCGCACCGCCTCGCCCCGTTCAAGGAGCGCGGCACGGACGTCAACGTCGTGCTCGACCTGATGATCCACGACATCGACCTGATCCAGAGCCTGGTCGGCGCCCCGATCGAGTCGATCGACGCGGTGGGCGCCTCGGTGTTCTCGGCGGGCCTCGACATCGCCAATGCGCGCATCCGCTACGCCAACGGCTGCGTGGCCAACACCACGGCGAGCCGCGTGAGCATGAAGATGGAGCGCAAGCTGCGCATCTTCCAGGACGACGCGTACGTGTCGATCGACCTGCAGCAGAAGGTGCTGACCGTCGTGCGCAAGCCCCCGGCGGGCTCGGACCTGCCGAAGGGCCAGGTCTCGATCGAGGAGCGCAGCTACGAGCAGGGCGACGCGCTCAGGATGGAGATCGAGGCTTTCCTGCGCTCGATCCGCGAGGGGCGGCCGCCGGTGGTGAGCGGCGAGGACGGCCTGAGCGCGCTCGAGACGGCGATCCGCATCACCGAGCTTGTGCACCGCGACGCCGGGGCGGCACGCTGATGCGGCGCTACTACGCGGGCGGCGATTTCCGGCGGGCGAGCACCATCGAGGAACTGCGCCGCGTGGCGATGCGCCGCGTCCCGCGCTTCGTGTTCGAGTACGTCGAGGGCGGCGCCGAGGACGAGGTGAGCCTGCGACGCAATCGCGACGTCTTCGAGCGCATCGCCTGGACGCCGCGCACGCTCGTCGGGCTGACGATGCCCGACATGGGCACCGAGCTGTTCGGCGAGTCGCTGCTGCTGCCGCTGGTGATCGCGCCCACCGGCTTCAACGGCATGCTCTGGCCCGAGGGGGATCTCGCGCTCGCGCGCGCGGCGGCGGCGGCGGGCATCCCGTTCACGCTCAGCACCGTGTCGAACTACGACGTCGTGAAGATGGGGCGCGAGCTGCCGGGCCGGACCTGGTTCCAGCTCTATCCCGTGAAGGACCAGAAGACGGCCGACCGGCTGGTGGACCGCGCGGCCGAAGCCGGCTGCACGCGGCTCGTGGTCACCACGGACACGCCGGTGCTCGGCGCCCGGGAGTGGGACCGGCGCAACTACCGGGAGCCGATGAAGCTGAGTGCGTCGAGCCTGCTCGACGTGCTGGCGCACCCGCGCTGGCTGGCCCAGGTGATGCTGCCGAAGGGCGCGCCCGAGTTCGCCAACCTGACGGAGTTCCTGCCGCCGCAGGGGCGCTCGGCGCTGCAGGGCGTTCGCTTCATGGGCACGCAGATCAATCCGCAGCTGAACTGGTCGGACATGGAGCGCCTGCGCGGCCGCTGGAAGGGCGCGCTGATCCTCAAGGGCATTCTCAGCGTCGAGGACGCGAAGCGCGCGGCCGAGATCGGCGCCGACGGCATCGTGCTGTCGAACCACGGCGGACGGCAGCTCGACACCGCGGTGTCGGGCATCGAGATGCTGCCGGCGGTGGCGGCGGCCGTCGGGGAGCGGCTCACCGTGCTTGTCGACGGCGGATTCCGGCGCGGTTCCGACGTGCTCAAGGCGATCGCCCTCGGGGCGGACGCGGTCATGCTCGGCCGGCCGATGCTCTACGGGCTCGGCGCCGGGGGCGAGGCGGGCGTGTCGCACGCGCTCGGCCTGCTGCGCGCGGAGATGGAGCGGGTGCTCACGCTGCTCGGCTGCCGCTCCCTCGCGGAGCTCGGGCCCCAGCACATCCGCGGTTGAGGCGGTGCCTCAGCCCTTGCCGCCGCGGACCCGCGGCGGCGTCTTCGTCCGCTCCGGCGTCCACGGCGCCCCGGTGCGTTCCTCGATGTAGCGACGGATCAGGCGGCGCACCACCTGCGAGGGCGTGACGTCCTCCTCGGCGCACAGCCGCTCGAGGACCGCCTTCTTGCGCGGATCGATCAGGATCGTGAGTCGGGCCGTGCGCTCTTCGGTCGGCAAGCGGATGCCTCGGCGGGCTGGCGGGGTGGAAGACATGATAATCCGATGCACACTAGAGTACACTCCAATGCGAATGCCACCAAGGACCCGCCGGCCCCGCTGAACGCACGCCCGTGACGGCCATCGTCGAATCCCCGCTGAACGCCTGCCTCGCGCTGCTGGTCGCGTGGCTGCTGATCGGCCTCGCCGGCCTGGTCCGTCCCGGCAGCCTGAAGTTCGCCGGCCGCACGCTCTTCCCGCTCGGCGCGCTCTGCGGCATCGGGGTCGCCGGCGTCGGGATGTGGGGCATCGGCGCGCCGCCCGGGCAGGCCGTGCTGCTCATCGGGCTGCCCGACCTGCCCATGCACCTGCGCCTCGACGCGCTCTCCGGCGTCTTCCTCGTGCTGCTCGGCGCCGCCTCGGCGGGCATCTCGATGTTCGGCGCCGGCTATTTCCGCCGCGGCCAGGGCACGCCGCCGGGCCTGCTGTGCCTCGAGTACCACGTCTTCCTCGCGGCGATGGGCTTCGTCCTGCTGGCGGACGACGCGTACGCTTTCATGGTGGCGTGGGAGACGATGGCGCTGTCCTCGTACTTCCTGGTGACGGCGCAGCACCGCATTCCCGAGATCCGCAGCGCGGGCTTCCTCTACCTGCTGATCGCGCACGTCGGGGCGATCGCGATCCTCCTGTGCTTCGGCGTGCTGCAGGGCGGCAGCTGGCAGTTCACCTTCGACGCCATGCGCGCGGCGCAGCTCGCGCCGGCCTGGTCCTCGGTCGCCTTCCTGCTGGCCCTGTTCGGCTTCGGCGCCAAGGCCGGCGTGCTGCCGCTGCACGTGTGGCTGCCCGAGGCGCACCCGGCCGCGCCGTCGCCGGTGTCGGCGCTGATGAGCGGCGTGATGCTGAAGACGGCGGTCTACGGCATGCTGCGCGTCACCTTCGACCTGCTGGGCGAGCCGGCGGCGTGGTGGGGCCTGGTGATGCTGCCGATCGGCCTGCTCACCGCGCTGTACGGGGCGGTGTTCGCCGCCGCGCAGACCGACATGAAGCGCCTGCTCGCGTATTCCTCGATCGAGAACGTCGGCATCCTGTTCGCCGGGATCGGGCTCGCCGTGGTGTTCGTGGCGAACGGCATGGCCGGCCTCGGCGCGCTGGCGCTCGTCGCCGTGCTCTACCACGCGCTGAACCACGCCTGCATCAAGAGCCTGCTGTTCCTCGGCACCGGCGCGGTGCTGCACGCGACCGGCGAGCGCAACCTCGGGCGGCTCGGCGGGCTGATCCACCGCATGCCCTGGGTGGCCTGGCTCACGCTCGTGGGCGCGCTCGCGATCGCCGGCCTGCCGCCGCTCAACGGCTTCGTCTCGGAGTGGCTGCTGCTGCAGGCGTTCCTGTTCGCGCACCAGGTGCCGCAGCCGTTCGTCAACATGCTGCTGCCGCTCGGCGCGGCGCTGCTGGTGCTCGCCGCCGCGCTGGCCGCCTACGTGATGGTGAAGTTCTTCGGCGTGATATTCCTCGGCCAGCCGCGCGAGAGCGCGCTCGGCCACGCGCACGACGCCGGACGGCTGGAGCGCGTCGGCCTGCTGTGGCTGGCCGCCGCGTGCTTCGCGCTGGGCCTGATGCCGGCGCACGTCGTCGCGGGCCTCGGGCGCGTCACCGCGCAGCTCGGCCTGCCGTCCCTGGCCGGCGCCGGGTCGAACTGGTGGATGCTGGTGCCGGTCGCCGACCGCGAGGCCTCCTACGCGCCGATCGTGTTCCTCGTGGCCGTGGCGGCCGTGGTGCTGCTGGCGTTCGTCATGGTGAGCGTGCTCTACCACCGGCGGGTGCGCATCGGCCCGCCCTGGGACTGCGGCTTCGGCTCGCTCGACCCGCGCATGCAGGACACGGCCGAGGGCTTCGGCCAGCCGATCCGCCACATCTTTCAGCCGTTCTTCGCGATGACGCGCGACCTGCCGACGCCGTTCGACCGCGCGCCGCGCTACTCCGTGGTGGTCGGCGACCGGATCTGGCGCGCGGCCTACGCCCCGCTCGGCGGGCTGGTGCAGAAGGTCGCCGACCGCGTGGCCTGGATCCAGCAGGGCCGCATCGGCGTGTACCTGCTCTACGGCTTCGCCACCCTCGTGCTGCTGCTGGCGCTGGTCATATGAGCGTGGCGCACCTGCTGACGCAGTTGCTGGAGATGCTCGCGGCGCTGCTCGCGGCGCCCCTGTTCGTCGGCTGGGTCAACCAGTGGCGCGCCTGGCTGCAGAACCGCTCGGCGCCGAGCCTGCTGCAGCCCTACCGGGGCATCTACAAGCTCTTCCACAAGGACGCGGTGATCGCCGCGAACGCCTCGCCGCTGTTCCGGATCGCGCCGTACGTCGTGTTCGGCACCATGCTGGTCGCGGCGGCCGTGATCCCGTCGATGAGCACGCGCCTGCCGTTCTCGCGCGCGGCGGACGCGATCGCGCTGGTCGGCCTGTTCGCGACCGCGCGGGTGTTCATGTCGCTCGCGGCGATGGACGTCGGCACGGCCTTCGGCACGCTCGGCGCGCGCCGCGAGATGATGGTCGGGTTCCTCGCCGAGCCCGCCCTGCTGATGGTCATCTTCGTCGCATCGCTGATCGCCGGCAGCACGGCCCTGCCGGTCATCTCCGAGCGGCTGGCGACGCAGGCGCTCGGCCTGTACCCGAGCCTGGCGTTCACCGGCGTGGCGTTCACGATGGTGCTGCTGGCCGAGAACGCCCGCATCCCGGTCGACAACCCGGCCACGCACCTCGAGCTGACCATGATCCACGAGGCGATGCTGCTCGAGTACTCCGCGCGCCACCTCGCGCTCATGGAGTGGGCGGCGGCGCTCAAGCTGTTCAACTACGCCTGCATCGGCTTCGCGGTGTTCGTGCCCTGGGGCGCGGCGATGGGGGAGAGCGCGGGCGCGCTGCTCGCCTCGATCCCGATCCTGGCGGCCAAGCTCGCCGTGTTCGGCGCCGGCCTCGCCGTCGTCGAGACGCTCTCCGCCAAGCTGCGGGTGTTCCGCGCCCCGGAGTTCCTCGCCACCGCATTCATGCTGGCCGTGCTCGGCCTGCTGGTGCACCTGCTCCTCGGAGCCTGAGCCATGAGCGGCGTCCCGTTCGACCTGCAGATCCTCAATTCGCTGGCCGCGCTGCTGCTGCTGGTGTCCTTCGCGATGCTCTCGCAGCGGCGCGTGGTCTCGCTGGTCAACCTGCTGGCGCTGCAGGGGGCGCTGCTGTGCGCGGCCACGCTCGTGATCGCCTGGCGCACGGGCGAGTCGCACCTGTACCTGTCCGCGGCGCTGACCCTGGCGCTCAAGGTCCTGTTCCTGCCCTGGCTGCTGCACCGCCTGATCCGCCGCCTCGAGGTGTACTGGGACACGGAGACCTCGCTCAACGTGGCGAGCACGATGCTGGTCGGCGTCGTGATCGTCGTGTTCGCCTTCGGCCTCGCGCAGCCGATCGCCGCCATCGCCAGCACGGCGACGCGCAGCGCCATCGGCATCGCCGTGGCGGTCGTTCTGCTCGCCTTCCTGACCATGATCACGCGCGGCAAGGCGATGTCGCAGGTGGTCGGGTTCCTCTCGATGGAGAACGGCCTGTTCTTCGGCGCGATGAGCGCCACCTACGGCATGCCGATGATCGTCGAGCTGGGCGTGGCGCTCGACGTGCTGGTGGCGATGCTCGTGCTCGGCGTGTTCTTCTTCCAGATCCGCGAGAAGTTCGACAGCCTCGACCTGCATCACCTCGAGTCCCTGAAGGAGGAGACCTGAGGTGGAGTTCCTGGTCCTCCTGCTGCTGCCCCTGGCCGGAGCCGTGCTGCTCGGGCTGTACGGTGCGCGCGACTGGGCGCCGCGCCTGAACATCGCCGCCAGCGCCGCGACGCTCGCCGCCGCCTGCGCGCTCACCCTGCGGGTGGTGCGCGAGGGCAACCTGCTCATCGGCCGCGAGCAGTTCTTCATCGACGCGTTCAACGTGTTCCTGGTCACGCTGACGGCGTTCGTCGGCTTCACCACGGCCGTGTTCTCCCGCCCGTACATGCGCGTCGAGCTGGAGCACGGGCGGCTCACGCCGCGGCGCCTGCGCCTGTACCACAGCATGTACCAGCTGTTCATGGCGACGATGCTGGTCGCGCTCACCACCAACAACCTCGGTCTGCTCTGGGTGGCGATGGAGGCAGCGACGCTGTCCACGGTGCTGCTGGTGACGCTCTATCGCACGCCGGCCAGCCTCGAGGCGGGCTGGAAGTACTTCATCCTGTGCGGCGTCGGCATCGCGCAGGCCCTGTTCGGCACGATCCTGCTGTACGTGGCGGCCGAGAGCGTGCTCGGCGGGCAGGGCGTCAGCGCGCTGCTGTGGACGCACCTCGACGCGGTCAAGGCCCAGCTCGAGCCGACGGTCGTCGCGCTCGCCTTCGTGTTCCTGCTGGTCGGCTACGGGACCAAGGTCGGCCTCGCTCCGCTGCACAACTGGCTGCCCGACGCGCACGCCGAGGGCCCGACGCCGATCTCGGCCGTGCTCTCGGGGCTGCTGCTCAACGTGGCGATCTACGCCGTCGTGCGCTGCAAGGTGCTGGTGGAGGGCTCGCTGCACTCCGACCTGCCGTCGCGCATGCTCATGGGCTTCGGCCTGGTCTCGGTCGTGCTCGCGGCCTTCCTGCTCTGGCGCCAGCGCGACATCAAGCGCCTGTTCGCCTACTCGTCGATCGAGCACATGGGCATCGTGACCTTCGCGTTCGGCATGGGCGGGCAGGTCGCGAACTTCGCTGCGCTGCTGCACATGACGGTGCACTCGCTCACCAAGTCGGCGATCTTCTTCTCGGTCGGGCACGCCTGCCAGAAGGCGGGCTCGCAGCTGATGGACAACATCCGCGGGCTGATCACCACCAGCCCGAGCATCGGCTGGGGTCTGATGCTCGGCTCGCTCGCGATCCTCGGCATGCCGCCGTTCGGCGTCTTCGCGAGCGAGTTCCTGATCCTCACGACCGCCATGCAGCAGCAGCCCTGGGCGACGCCGATACTGCTGCTCGCGCTCGGCGTCGCCTTCGCGGCGATCTTCGGCCGCGTCCAGCCGATGGTGTTCGGCGAGACGAAGATGAAGCGGCTCCCGCACTCGCCCGCGCTGCTGCCCGTGTTCACGCACCTCGCCATCGTGCTGGTGCTGGGCGTGTTCATCCCGCCGTTCCTCGCGGACTGGTACCGCGCCGCGGCGGGCCTGATCGGAGGCCAGTGAGGTGGCTTCGAGGCGCTGGTTCCAGCAGGCCGCCGCGCTGCCCGGTTCGCCCGGCCTCCGCGGCCTCACCGTGACCGCCGACGACTGGCGCCAGGCGGCGCGGGACCTCGCCGCGGGTTCGGCGCAGCTGGTCACGATGTGGGCCGACGAGGACGCCCTCGCCGGCCGGGTGGTGCGCGCCGCGTTCCTCGCCGAGCCGGGCCTGCTGGTCCTGTCGCTGCCGGTGCCCGGGTCCGCCGGGCCGTACCCGGGCCTCGAGGGCGATTTCCCGGCGGCCAGCCGCCTGCAGCGTGCCCTGCGCGACCTCAGCGGGCCCGCGAGCACCGATCCGGACACGCGCCCGTGGCTGCGGCATGCGGCCTGGCCGGCCGGCTTCGTTCCGCTCGCCGCGGGGCCCGATCCCGGGCCGGCGTAGCCGGTCGCCGACGACTACGTCTTCGTGCGGGTCGAGGGCGACGGCGTGCACGAGGTGCCGGTCGGCCCGGTGCACGCCGGCATCATCGAACCGGGACACTTCCGATTCTCGATCGTCGGCGAGAAGGTGCTGCGCCTGGAGCAGCGTCTCGGCTACGTGCACAAGGGCATCGAGCGGCGCTTCGCCGGCCTCGGCCAGCTCGAGGCCCA
>JBPOHK010000009.1:0-5798 GCA_052035645.1 Pseudomonadota bacterium | reverse complement strand
CGGCGTGATTCTCGACCAGGATCCCGATGAAACGCTCCATCGAGCCGACGATCGCGCGGTGCAGCATCACCGGATGGCGGCGCGAGTTGTCCTCGGCCACGTACTCGGCACCGAGCCGCTGCGGCATGAAGAAGTCGACCTGCATCGTGCCGCACTGCCAGTGGCGGCCGAGCGCGTCCTTCAGCGTGTACTCGATCTTCGGGCCGTAGAAGGCGCCGTCGCCGGGCGCGATCGTGAACGCGACGCCCGAGCGGCGCAGCGACTCCATCAGCGCGTGCTCGGCCTTGTCCCAGAGCTCGTCGGCGCCGACCCGCCTGGCCGGGCGCGTGGCGACCTTGTACAGGATGTCGGTGAAGCCGAAGTCCCGGTAGACCGCGTGCCGCAGCTCGGTGTACTTCACGCACTCGTCGAGGATCTGGTCCTCGGTGCAGAAGATGTGGCCGTCGTCCTGCACGAAGCCGCGCACGCGCAGGATCCCGTGCAGCGCGCCCGAGGGCTCGTTGCGGTGGCAGGAGCCGAACTCGCCGTAGCGCAGCGGCAGGTCGCGGTAGCTGCGCAGGTCGGACTTGAACACCTGGACGTGGCCGGGGCAGTTCATCGGCTTGACCGCGTAGTCGCGGTTCTCGGACGCCGTGGTGAACATGTGGTCCTTGTAGTTCTCCCAGTGCCCCGACTGCTCCCACAGCGTGCGGTCGAGGATCTGCGGACAGCGGATCTCGTGGTAGCCGTGGTCCTCGTAGACGCGGCGCATGTACTGCTCGACCTGCTGCCAGAGCTGCCAGCCCTTCGGGTGCCAGAACACCATGCCGGGCGCGTCGTCCTGCAGGTGGAACAGGTCGAGCTGTTTTCCGAGCTTGCGGTGGTCGCGCTTCTCCGCCTCCTCGAGCATGTGCAGGTAGGCGTCCTGGTCCTCCTTCTTCGCCCAGGCCGTGCCGTAGATGCGCTGGAGCATCTCGTTGCGCGAGTCGCCGCGCCAGTAGGCGCCGGCGAGCTTCATCAGCTTGAACACCTTCAGCCTGCCGGTCGAGGGCACGTGCGGGCCGCGGCACAGGTCGACGAACGCCCCTTCGCGATACAGGCCGATCGGCTCGCCCGCCGGGATGCTCGCGATGATCTCGGCCTTGTACTTCTCGCCGATCGACTCGAAGAACTTGACCGCGTCGTCGCGCTGCCAGACCTCGCGCGTCACCGGCTCGTCCTTCCGCGCGAGCTCGCCCATCTTCTTCTCGATCGCCTCGAGGTCCTCGGGCGTGAACGGGCGCTTGTACGAGAAGTCGTAGTAGAAGCCGTTGTCGATCACCGGGCCGATCGTGACCTGGGCGTCGGGGAACAGCTCCTTGACCGCGTAGGCGAGCAGGTGCGCCGTCGAGTGGCGGATCACGTCGAGGCCGTCGGGGTCCCTGTCGGTGACGATCGCGAGCTGCGCGTCGGACTCGATCCGGTGCGAGGTGTCGACGAGCGTGCCGTTCACGCGGCCGGCGAGCGCGGCCTTCGCGAGGCCGGGGCCGATCGAGGCGGCGACCTCGTGAACCGTGGGCGGTGCGGCGAATTCGCGGACCGATCCGTCGGGGAGCGTGATTCTCGTCACGATCGATTCCTATCCGGGTGCGGCGCGGGGCCTGGGCGCTTCGGGTCGAACTGCTTGCGGGCGAAAAAAAAGTGCGGCGGAGCCGCACTTTTCTGGGGAGCGCTTGCGCGCGTGCGAACTCCGGCCGGTCCTATTCGGGGCGGGTAGTTCGGACGACGGCGAATCGGGGGACACGCATGCTCGGCGCTCGATGGATCCGTGGAACGTCTCGATCGGGTTGCGACGATCGAACCCCCGCCTTCGAGGGTCGCTTCGAGGATACCACGGCGCACGCGGCCCGACGCGACGGCCGTCGGCGCCGCGCCACCGGCCGGCCGCGGCGCCGTGACCGGATCAGAAGAACCCGAGCGCGTTCGGGCTGTAGCTGACCAGCAGGTTCTTCGTCTGCTGGTAGTGGTCCAGCATCGCCTTGTGGGTCTCGCGCCCGATGCCCGATTCCTTGTAGCCGCCGAAGGCCGCGTGCGCCGGGTACGCGTGGTAGCAGTTGGTCCACACGCGGCCCGCCTGGATCGCGCGGCCCATCCGGTAGGCGCGGCTGCCGTCGCGGGTCCACACGCCGGCGCCCAGGCCGTAGGGCGTGTCGTTGGCGATCCGCAGCGCCTCGGCCTCGTCGGTGAACGTGGTCACCGCCAGCACCGGCCCGAAGATCTCCTCGCGGAAGATCCGCATCGAGTTGTCGCCGCGGAACAGCGTCGGCTGCACGTAGTACCCGTCGTCGAGCGCGCCGCCCGGCCGCGCCCGGTCGCCGCCGCACAGCACGGTCGCGCCCTCCTCCTTGCCGACGGCGAGGTAGGTCATGATCTTGTCGAGCTGCATCGCCGAGGCCTGCGCGCCCATCATCGTGTCGGTGTCCAGCGGGTTGCCCTGCCGGATCGCGGCGACGCGGGCGAGCGCGCGCTCGATGAACCGGTCGTAGATCGACGCCTGGATCAGCGCGCGGCTCGGGCAGGTGCAGACCTCGCCCTGGTTGAACGCGAACAGCACCAGGCCCTCGATCGCCTTGTCGAGGAACGCGTCGTCCTGCGCCATCACGTCGTCGAAGAACACGTTCGGGCTCTTGCCGCCGAGCTCGAGCGTCGCCGGGATCAGGTTCGCGGCGGCCGCCTGGGCGATCACCTTGCCGGTCGCGGTCGAGCCGGTGAACGCGATCTTCGCGATCCGTCGGCTCGTGGCGAGCGGCGTGCCGGCTTCGCGGCCGTAGCCGTTGACGACGTTGAGCACGCCGGGCGGCAGCAGGTCGGCGATCAGCTCGACGAGCACCAGCAGGCTGATCGGGGTCGATTCCGCGGGCTTGAGCACCACGCAGTTGCCGGCGCCGAGCGCGGGCGCGAGCTTCCAGGCGGCCATCAGGATCGGGAAGTTCCACGGGATGATCTGTCCGACGACGCCGAGCGGCTCGTGGAAGTGGTAGGCGATCGTGTGCGCGTCGATCTCGCTCAGCGCGCCCTCCTGCGCGCGCACGCAGCCTGCGAAGTAGCGGAAGTGGTCGACCGCGAGCGGGATGTCGGCGTTCAGCGTCTCGCGGATCGGCTTGCCGTTGTCGACGGTCTCGGCGTAGGCGAGCAGCTCCAGGTTCTGCTCGATGCGGTCGGCGATCCTCAGCAGCACGCCGGCGCGCTCGGCCGGCGCGGTCGCCGCCCAGCGCGGCGCGGCGGCGTGCGCGGCGTCGAGCGCGAGCTCGATGTCGGCGGTCTCCGAGCGCGCGGCCTGCGTGTAGACCGAGCCGTCGATCGGCGTGATCACGTCGAAGTAGCGGCCCTCGACCGGCGGCACGAACCGCCCGCCGATGAAGTTGTCGTAGCGGGGCCGGTAGGCAAGCTTGGCGCCGGCGGCGCCGGGGGCGGCATAGAGCATGGTTCGTCTCCGAGGGGTGGGCGGTCCGCGCGAACCGGATGCCGCGCGGATCCGGGATACCGGCCCCTGCACGGGGCGTGCCAGCGCCGGTTCGCGTGCGGATCGGCTGATCCCGCTCAAGTCCGGCGCTGCGCGCGGCCGGTAGACTGCGCCGCAGCCCGGGCACCGGCACACCTGTCACGAAACGGGACAGTCGGGGCCGGAATCCCGCCGGACCGCTGGCGACGCGGCCCCGGACGGGGCAGCCTCGCGGCGGTGCCCTCGCCGGCACCGCCGCGGCCTGCGGATCCCGGCCGGGCCCGACGATGCCGCATCACGAGCGCCGCGCGACGGCCGCCGAAGGAGACGCACCGATGACCGCCACCGCCGTCGCCCCCCCCTCGCCCGCCGACCGGCTGCGGATCGCCCGCCGCCAGTGGGTCGAGACCGGCACCGTCGCCGACGGCCTGGTCGCGCCGGTGCTGCGCGAGCGCTGGGCACGCAGCCGCGGGCACGGCCTGCCGTCGGACGGTCGCGTGCCGGGCGCGCCGCACGCGTCCGCCGCGCAGCTCGCCCGGGCGCTCGAGCACCGCCGACGGCTGGTCTCGCAGGCGCGGCCGGTGATGGCCTTCCTGAGCGAGCAGATCCGCGACAGCGACAGCCTGGTGCTGCTCGCCGACCCCCAGGGCATGCTGCTGCACGCGCTGGGCGACGCGGGCTTCGCGGATCGCGCGGCGCGGGTCGCGCTGCGGCCGGGCGCCATCTGGAGCGAGCAGTGGCGCGGCACGAACGCGATCGGCACCGCGCTCGCCGAGGACGCGCCGGTGGTCGTCCACGCCGGCGAGCACTACCTCGATCGCAACGCCTTCCTCACCTGCGCGGCCGCGCCGATCGCTGACGCGGCGGGCCGGCTGCTCGGCGTGCTCGACATCTCGGGCGACCGGCGCGGCTACCACCGCCACACGCTCGGCCTGGTGCGTTCGGGCGCGCGGATGATCGAGCACCAGCTGTTCGACGCACGGCGTGCCGACGTCGCCGTGCTGCGCCTGCACGCGCAGCCCGAGGGGCTCGGCACGGTCACCGAGGGCCTGGTCGCCCTGTGCGAGGACGGGCGGATCCTCGGCGCGACCACCGCGGCGCTCGAGCTGCTGCGGCTGCCCCGCGCGGCGATCGGCGCGGCGTCGAGCGGGCGCGCGCTCGCGGTCGCCGCCCCGACGCTGCTGCACGCGCCCGCCGCCTCGCGGCACGGCGCGTTCCCGGTGCGGCGGCACGACGGCGGCGAGCTGTGGGCACGGGTGGACCTGCCGGCGGGAGCCGTCCGCGTCGCCACGGTCCGGGGCGGTGCCGCCGGCCCGGGCGCCGGCCCGGGCGCCGGTCCGGTGCCGGCGCGGATCGAACGCGACGCACTCGCCGCGCTCGACACCGGCGACGCGACGATGCGGCTCGCCGTCGAGCGCGCCCGGCGCGTGCTCGGCCGGCCGATCCCGCTGCTGCTGCAGGGGGAATCCGGGGTCGGCAAGGAGGTGTTCGCGCGCGCGGTCCACGCGAGCGGGCCGCGGCGCGACCGGCCGTTCGTCGCGGTCAACTGCGCGGCGCTGCCCGATGCGCTGGTCGAGGCCGAGCTGTTCGGCTACCGGCCCGGCGCGTTCACCGGCGCGCACCGGGACGGCGCCCCGGGCCGGATCCGCGAGGCCCACGGCGGCACGCTGTTCCTGGACGAGATCGGCGACATGCCGCTCGCGATGCAGGCGCGGCTGCTGCGGGTGCTGCAGGAGCGGCAGGTGGTGCCGCTGGGCGGCGGCCGGCCGATCGACGTCGACTTCCAGCTGGTCTGCGCGACCCACCGGCGGCTGCCCGACGAGGTCGCCGCGGGGCGCTTCCGCGAGGACCTGTACTACCGGGTCAACGGGCTCGTGCAGTCGCTGCCCGCGCTGCGCGATCGCGGCGACCAGGCGTCGCTGGTGGCCGCGATGCTCCGCGAGCTCGAGCCCGGACGCGCACTGACCGTGGACCCGGCGCTCGCGGCGGCGTTCGCCGCGCACCGCTGGCCGGGCAACCTGCGCCAGCTGGCGAGTGCGCTGCGCACCGCGGGCGCGCTGCTCGACGAGGACGAGGACTGCATCGGCCGGCACCACCTGCCGGACGACCTCGCCGAGGCGCTCGCAGCCGATGGCGCCGGGAGGCGGCGCGTCGGCGAGCCGGCGCTCGACCTGCGCCGCCAGGCGCAGCACAGCGTCGAGCGCACGCTGCGCGAGTGCGGCGGCAACGTCTCGGACGCGGCCCGCCGGCTGGGGATCAGCCGGAACACGCTGTACCGCAAGCTGGCCGGGGCGCGCGGCGCCTGACGCGCCGCCCCCAGCGCGGCCACCCGCTCGGC
>JBPOHK010000158.1:0-9511 GCA_052035645.1 Pseudomonadota bacterium | reverse complement strand
TCGTCGTTCGAGAGGTTTGCTATGCACGTGAGCACATCCGGATTGCGTCCACGAAGCTTGAATGCGGCTTGAGCGCTC
Source organism: Pseudomonadota bacterium (assembly GCA_052035645.1). Classification (GTDB taxonomy): domain Bacteria; phylum Pseudomonadota; class Gammaproteobacteria; order Steroidobacterales; family Steroidobacteraceae; genus RPQJ01. The sequence continues at coordinate 9,433 of JBPOHK010000158.1, read as the reverse complement.
ATTCGCCCTCCTGGGCTGTACCCTCATTGGCGCGCGCAATGTCATGGATCGATGCAGGCGGATAGACCCTGGCTGGGGCGAATACTTCATGCCTTCCGCGGTGAGCGAACATCGTGCCTTCGGCAGCATACCGCGAAGACGCCGCAAGTGCGTGAAGACAGAAGTCTCTACGCTGGAACTTGCCCTTGCCCAGATAGCCCCACTCCGCAAACGTAATGGGTAGACCGCCAACGGTGCGCATCTTGATTGCGTCACCGTGCACGATATTCTGCATGAGCACGTAGGCCGCTGCCACGAGAAGCTCGTCGTGTTGCTCAAGCTTCAGGTACTCCGCGAGGATCTCGAGCATATTTGCACGACACTCGGCGATGTTGTCATCGAGAAGCTCGATCCCGTAGGTGCACATCACCGCCAGGAGGGCGTAGTGCCGCTTCTCGAACTCCGACTTCGCAAACTTGAGCTCGACGGCCGCCAGCTTCCGCTGCAGGATGCGAACCAGGAAGTTGCCGCTGCCGCAAGCGGGTTCTAGGAAACGCGAGTCGATGCGCTCAGCCTCGCCGCCAACCAGGTCGAGCATCGCATCGACCAGCCAGGCCGGGGTGAACACCTCCCCGTGGTCGGCAACACGCTGCTTTGATCTGACGTAGTCCATGGCTCAGTCCACTCAGACGATGTGCGCGCCCGGATGCCGCGATTGATTCCTTATGGCCGCTTCGGCTTGCATGATAGCACAGTCGGCTGGTCCCCAAAAGCAGCGAGCGCATCGGTGCTCGAATCGGGTCAGCCGGCTGGCTCGAATCCGCTTCGCCGCCCGGGAATCCCTCTCGAACGCCAACCATGCAACGGGCGTGCGCGGCGGTCGATCTGTCCGAAATTCGCCGGCTCAAGTCCCCCTCACCCCTTCCGCGCCGCCGCCACCAACCCACCACCCCCGACATCGACCACGATGACCGTCTCCACCCCCGCCTCGCCCGCGAGGATGAGGTCCGCCACCCGATCCTGCACCTCCCGCTGGATCACCCGCTTGACCGGCCGCGCCCCGAACACCGGGTCGAACCCGCGCTCGGCCAGCCAGTCCACCGCCGCGTCGGTCACCTCGAGCCCGATCTCCTGCTCGGTGAGCGAACGCGCCACCTTCGCCAGTTCAAGCCTGACGATGCGCGCCACCTCGCCGCGGCCGAGCGACCGGAACCGCACGATCCCGTCCAGCCGGTTCAGCAGCTCGGGCCGGAAGTGCCCCGCCAGGCCCTCGAGCAGCCGCGCCTCTCCGCGCACGGGGTCCTCGCCGGCGCGCACCTCGTACTCCGCACCCTGGCACAGGTTCGAGGTCATGATCACGAGCGTGTTCCTGAAGTCGACCACGCGCCCCTTGCCGTCGGTCAGCCGCCCGTCGTCCAGCAGCTGCAGCAGCACGTTCATCACTTCGGGGTGCGCCTTCTCCACCTCGTCCAGCAGCACCACGGCGTACGGGTGCCGGCGCACCGCCTCCGTCAGCTGCCCGCCCGACTCGTAGCCCACGTACCCGGGAGGCGCCCCGATCATCCGCGCCACCGCGTGCCGCTCCATGTACTCGGACATGTCCAGCCGCACCAGGTGCGTCTCGTCACCGAACAGCTCGGCCGTCAGCGTCTTCGCCAGCTCGGTCTTGCCCACGCCCGTGGGCCCCAGGAACAGGAACGAGCCCAGCGGCCGCCCGCGGTCGGTCAGGCCGGCCCGCGCGCGCCGCACCGTGCGCGCCACCTTCGCCACCGCCTCGTCCTGGCCGATCACGCGCGCACCCAGGCGCTGCTCCAGCTCGCGCAGCCTGGCCATCTCGTCCTCGACCAGGCGCTGCGCCGGGATGCCCGTCCACCGCGCCACCAGCCCGGCGATGTCGTCCTCGTCCACCTCTTCCTTCAGCAGCGGGTGCTCGCCCTGGATCGACTTGAGTTCCGCGCGCGCGGACTCCAGCCCGGCCTCGCCGGCCTTCAGCGCGCCGTACTTCAGCTCGCTGGCGCGCGCCAGGTCGCCGCGCCGCTCGGCGGCCTCGAGCTCCAGCAGCAGGTCCTCCTGTCCCTTCTGCAGCGCCCGGATCGCGTCGATGGCCTGCTTCTCCTGCTCCCACCGCGCGCGCACCTTCGCGAGGTCGTCCTTGAGCTCGCCCAGCTGCCGGTCGATCACCTCGCGCCGCGCCACCGCCGTGCGCTCGGTCTCGTCCTGCAGCGCGAGCCGCTCCATCTCCAGCTGGTTGCGCTGCCGCTGCAGGTCGTCCACCTCGCTCGGCACCGAGTCGATCTCCATGCGCAGCCGACTGGCGGCCTCGTCCATCAGGTCGATGGCCTTGTCCGGCAGCATGCGGTCGGCGATGTACCGCTGCGACAGCTTCACCGCCGCGACGATGGCCCCGTCGGTGATCCGGATGCCGTGGTGCACCTCGTAGCGGTCCTTCAACCCGCGCAGGATGGCCACGGCCTGCTCCCAGGTCGGCTCCTCGACCATCACCGGCTGGAAGCGCCTTTCGAGCGCCGGGTCCTTCTCGATGTGCTGCCGGTACTCGTCGATGGTGGTGGCGCCCACACAGTGCAACTCGCCGCGCGCCAGGGCCGGCTTGAGGATGTTCGAGGCATCCATCGCGCCGCCGGTCGCGCCCGCGCCGACCAGCGTGTGCATCTCGTCGATGAACAGCAGGATCTCGCCCTCCTGTTCGGTCACTTCCTTGATGACCTTCTTGAGGCGGTCCTCGAACTCGCCGCGGTACTTCGTGCCCGCAATGAGCGCGCCCATGTCCAGCGCCAGCAGCCGCTTGCCCTTGAGGCCCTCGGGCACGTCGCCCTCCACCAGGCGCCGCGCCAGTCCCTCCACCACCGCGGTCTTGCCGACGCCCGGCAGGCCGATCAGCACGGGGTTGTTCTTCGTGCGCCGGCTGAGGATCTGCACCACGCGACGGATCTCCTCGTCGCGCCCGATGATCGGGTCGATCTTCCCGGCCCGCGCCGCCGCGCACAGGTCGCGCGCGTACTTGCCCAGCGCGCTGTCGTTCGCGTCAGAGACGCCGCTCTCGTCGTCGCCCTGGTAGGCCTGGTCGGCGCCCATCTGCCCGAGCGCGCGGGCGATCTTCGCCGGCGTCGCGTCGAACGTCTTGAGCACGCTGCCGGCGCGCCCCTTGTCGGCAGCGACCGCCAGCAGCAGCTCGCGGGTGCCGGTCATCGCCGACGCGCCGTCGCCGCCGCTGCCGCGCGCCGCCCGCCCCGCCAGCTGGTCCGCCTCCAGCAGCACCATCTGCAGCTCGCGACTGGGCGCCGGCACGTCCTTGACCTGGACGCGCGGCAGCGACTGCAGCTCCTTCTCGGCGGTGCGCGCGAGGAGCTGCGGATCCAGCTCCAGCGACCGCAGCACGTTGGTCGCCAGGCCGGTCTCGCTGAGCAGGGCCCACATCAGGTGCAGCGGCTCGAGCTGGGCGTGGCTCAGCTCGTAGGCCTTGGCCTGGGCGCGCTGCAGGGTTTCCATGGCGTTGACGGTCAGGTTCTTCATGGGGTCGGGCCTCTCCGGTGGATGTCGTGAATCTCTTGACCCCCGGCTCAACGCACGGACGATGCCCGCGAAGGCGCCAATCCCGGCCGCCACTTTAATTTGTTGTCAAATAACAACATAAAAGAGAAGCGCCCGGCATCCGTATACGGTATGCCGGGCGCAGCCATCACCTCAGTCGCCGGTTGTCATGTCACAATGACAATAACTGTCATCCTGTCAGGTCTCAGCGCAGCAATGCCACCTTCGCAGCCACGGCCTCACCGCCGCTTTCCACGCGAACCAGGTACATGCCCGACGGCATGGCCCGGCCGGCATCATCCAGCCCGTCCCATTCGACCGCATGACGGCCGGCGTCGAGCGACCGATCCAGCAGCACCGCCACGTGGCGGCCGGCCGCATCGACGACCGACACCCGGGCCGTGCCCGCCTCGCGCAGGCTGAAGGCGACCGTGGTGCGCGGGTTGAAGGGATTGGGGACGCCCGGCTCGACCGCGACGGCAGCGACCGGCGGACGCGAGGCGGGTACGTCCGCCACGGCGGACCGGCAGCCGATCGCGATCCACGCCGGCCCCTGCAGGAGGCCGGCCGGGAGGGCCCCGGCAAGGGCGCCTGTCGTCGCCTCGTAGGCGAGCACCTGGTTGCCGGCGTAGCTGGCCACGTAGAGCCGTCCGTCCACGCCGAAGGCCACGTCGTTGGCGTGGTCCAGGCCGCCGGTGCCCGCCGGCACGTAAACGTCGATGAAGGCGCCCGAGGTGCCGTCGTAGCGGCTGACGCTGTCGTGGATCTCCTCGGCCACGTACAGGTGCCCGTCGGGGCCGAAGGCGAGCCCCCGCGGAGCGTCGAGGCCGCCGGAACCGGCCGGCACGAACGCGCCCAGCGAGGCGCCGGTCACGCCGTCGTAGCGCAGGATGCGGTCATTGTCGCGGCTGCTGACGTAGAGGTGGCCGTCCGGACCGAAGGTGATGCCTGTCGGGCCATCCAGCCCGCCCGAGCCGGACGCGACGAAGGCGCCGAGTGAGGCTCCGGTCGCACCGTCGTAGCGCAGCACGGCGTTGGTCGCGTACGAGGCGACGTACAGGTGCCCGTCGGCGCCGAGCGCCAGGCCGACGGGCACGTTGAGGCCCCCGCTGCCCGAAGGCACGAACGTGTCGATGAAGGCGCCGCTGGCCACATCGTAGCGCCGCACCGAATCGTTGTTCTGGCTGCTGACCAGCACATGGCCGTCGCCGTCGCAGACAAGGTCCGACGCCCCGCTCAGGCCCCCGTTGCCCGCGGTGACCAGGGTCGTCGCCTGCCCGCTCACGAATCCGTAGCGGATCACGGCGTTCGACGTGTTGCAGCTGACCAGCAGGTCGGCCGCGCACAGCGGGCCCGAGGCCACGGTGACGGTCACCGGCGCGCTGGTCGCCGTGCCGCCGAACGCGTCGGTGACGATGGCGCGGTACCGGGTCGTGGTTGCCGGTCGCACCTCCTGCGAGGCGCCGGTCCCGAACGTGCTCCACCAGCCCGGCGCCAACTCTTCCTGCCACTCGAAGGTGTACGGCGCGAAGCCGAACGAGGCGACCGGGCTCAGGGTGACCGTCTCGTTCGCGCACACGGTATCGGCGCTCGCGCTGGCGGTGACCGTCACCGGCTCGGGCAGGCTCGCGACCGAGAAGTGGTCGAAGGCGAGCCCCACATCGGTGGCGGTGCCGGTGTAGCGGATCTCGATCGCGCTGATCAGCACGCCGGCGCCGCCCAGCGTCCAGCTCATCGCATCGGCGTCGCCGGGGCCCGCCTCGGGCGAGATGCAGCCGGGGTTCGGCGCACCCTCGGGAGCATCGAGCACGACCGTCTGGACGACCGCACCCGATCCGTCGAGCGCCGTGATGGTCCACTGCTCGCACGGCTGGCCGCCGTTCGTGCGGCAGTCCACGTCGAGGATGAGGCCCGAGGCGAAGACGACGGGCGTGGTGTAGCTGACGCGCAGGTCGGCCGGGATGCCGAGCGAGGTGTTGTCGGTCAGGAAGCTCTGGCCGAGGCCCAGGTGCGCATGCGGCGTGTCCGCCGCGAGGCAGCCCTCGAACGCCGTGAGCGGCGCGCCCGCCTTGGCGATGAGCGGCGACCCGATCGGCAGGTGCGTCGTGCGGTCGAGCAACTCGAATGTCACGCCGTAGGGCGCGTACTGCGTGCTGATCACCTGCAGGTCGGTCGTGGGCGCGCCGCCGGGCAGGGTCTCGAAATCGATGAGTTGGGCCGATGCGGCGCCGGCCGACAGGACGGCGAAGAGAATCGGGAACAACAATCGATGAGCACATGAGCGACTGAACATGGGGCGCGACCTCCGCCGGAGTCCCGAATCTTGTCGTTGGTGCCGCGGCCTCCGTGGCTGTGGCGGGCCTTGCGGGCGAACCAGATCAGTGTAGCAGATGGCGACAACGGGATTTCAAAAAAAAGAGAATCCTGCTCTGTTTTATGATGACGCGTAACAGTGCATTGTGGATCAACAAGTTATCTGCTGGGGCGGCCGCACCGGACGGGCTCATCCGGATGCGATCGATCGGCGCCGGCGCCGATGTCGGCCCGCACCGCTCAGCGATAGCGCGCCTTGACCCCGCCCCAGCTGACGGCTTCGTCCGCGACCACCGTGGCGCACCAGTCCTCGGACTCGGGAAAAGGAGCGCAGCCACCCGTCCCCGCCGTCGCGCCGTTCGGCCACAGCGCCTGGCGGGTGATGACCATCGGTGTCCCCGCCGCCGGCCAGACCAGCGGCCGCTCGTCCGGCAGGGACGGACTGCGCAGGCCGGTCAGCACCAGGCACTCGGCCGGCGAGGTCGGCAGCACCTGCATCGTAGCCAGCACCATCCACTCCGAAGTTGGCACCGGCGACGGGAACACCACCCTGAACTCGGGTGCGAGCGCGTCGTTCTGGCCGCCCATCCCGATCGTGGCCGAGATGATCACGGGGGCCGAGCCGTTGTGCCGCCGGATGGCGGCCTCCCACCCGTGCAGTTCGGTGAACGACGGCCCCATCAGGACGAGATACGTCGTCAGCGGCACGAACGGGGCCCCGAAGTAGGCGCAGGGCATGTGGTACTCGTCGTCGAAGGAAATCGCGAGCCGATCGACCCAGAACTCGTCGGCGCCGGCCGCTGGCCGGGCAAGGCAGATCACCGTGAGCAGCAGTGCCAACGACGGGAGTCCGCGGACAGGGTGCGGCCAGAACATGGATGAAACCTCCATCATGTCATCGGTGGGGCGGTATCGGCGCCATTGTACCACACCCCGCCGTTCGCCGTGTCCAGGAAGAATGCGGGCCCCGGGAGCGGTGTCACGCTATACTGATCCGTCGAATCGCGGATCGCCGCGGTCCCGCCTCCCGCCGGGCGCGTGCGCCGGCACACGCGCGCCGGCCGCCGCAACTCCCGCCAGCAGCCCGACAGGAGACCACGCCATGGACCGCGCCGCACCGCACCCCGCCGCCCCGATCCCGGCCATCGACGCCAACACCGTCGACGCCAACACCGTCGACGCCAAGACCATCGGCCTGGTCGCCCACGACAACCGCAAGCGCGACCTCGCCGAGTGGGTCGCCTACAACTACGGCACGCTGTCGCCGCACCGGATCGTCTGCACCGGGACCACCGGCCGGCTGATCGAGGAGACGCTCGCGCGCAGGGCAAGCGAGGAGGGCGGGCCGACACCAACGCCCATCACGAAGCTGCGTTCGGGCCCCCTCGGCGGCGACCAGCAGCTGGGCGCGATGATCGCCGAGAACCGCATCGACGCGCTGATCTTCTTCTGGGACCCGATGGAGCCGCAGCCGCACGACGTGGATGTCAAGGCGCTGCTGCGCATCGCGGTGGTCTACAACGTGCCCATCGCCTGCAACCGCGCGACGGCAGACTACCTGGTGTCGTCGCCGCTGCTGGGGCGGGAGTACCGGCGGATCGTGCCGGATTTCGAGGAGTACCTGGGGCGGGATCTCGGCTGACCGGAAGCCGCCGCAAGCGTCTCCGGCAACCGTGGCAGCTCACCGGCGCGGCGACCAGGGCGCTCGACGCCTAGGCCAAGTTCCCCGCCGATCCGCGACTCGCGCGGCGCGACCGCCGCACCCGGCGGCGCCACCGGAGTTCCCAGCACCACCCCAGCACCACGACGAAGAGACAGCAGCCGATCAACACGTGTGCGTACGGTGCGAGCGATCTCGCGATCATGATGGTCGACATGTGACGCTCCCTTGCCCGGTCGGCCGCGTCGGCGGGCACCGATGTGCACGCCCCTGCCGATATGGGACGCGACACCACGCGAATGCCCCGCCGCATTCCTCGCGGCGGGGCATTCGCTGCGCAATCGAGCGCGCTTGATCGATCTATTCGTTCGAAACTTCGTCACCTGGCGTTTCGCGGGACGCATCCTCCTCGATCATCTCCTTCATCTTCAGGCCATAGCCCGACGTGAGAAGCTCGAAGTAGCCGTCTCTGGCTCGCGCCAGCCACTTGCAGGTGTTGCTGACCAACTGTTCGTCCAGATGGTGTCGGCCACCGACGCCCACATCGCGACCCGAGACCACCTTTCGCAGGCTGCCATCCTTGGCGCTTGCACTGCGGGCCTTGTTGCGCTCCTCGTTCATGATTGGACCTCCAATTTCGTCCGTGCTTCCCAGCCCAGCCGACGCCGCCTCATCCGTGAACAAATTCGTCGCGTACAGGCTTGAGCCCACTCTTGTCGTCCGCTTGCGCGCCACGCCCGGCGATGTGGACCGGGCGCGGCGCTCTCGCAGTTCATCACGTGTCAAGGTCATCGAGCATGAGATAGATCCAGGAACAACCGTCAAGGCCACGGGCGAGATTCCGCGGGGCACCGCCGCGCCGACTCAGGAAATCGGCGGTGACGCGCAGGTCGTAGCCGTCATCGCGTCCCATCTGCGCCGCCTGGTCCCTGCACTGCCGGATCAGCAGTCCGCGAAGCGCCAGCAGCGCTTGCCGCTCGTGAGCCAGCCCGCTGTAGCGACGTCGACCGCTCGTGATGCCCCGACAGATCGCCGCCATGTCGGGCTCGATCAGCTCCAGTTCGGCGAGCGTGACGTTCAGCACGGACAGGAACATCCTCAGCGCGCCGCGCTCGCAAAGCACCCGAAGCGCGTCACGCTCGCGCGCGATCGGATCGACCGGCGTTCGGCGCCTCGCGCCGTCGATGCGGACCGTGCCGTAGACTCTGCGCCGATGCCGGCCGACTTCACGCTTGACGTCGGCATCGAGGGACGTCCGCAGCTTCTCCAGCAGGTCCTCGGGCGTCACCTCGAAGCCCGTTTCGATCATGAGGACGACGGCCGCGGTGATGGCCTGTTCGAAAGCGTATTCGCGAACCGCCTCGTTGTCGAGCAAGCCGCGGCGCCGGCAGCGATTGATGGTCATCCGCAGCACGATGTTCTGGAACTTCTCGATCGAGGCAGGGTCGCCGTCGCCGACTCCCTTGATCAGAGCGCTCGTGAACTCGTGCTGCCGACTACAATAGGGGTCGTCAATCTTGCTCATGGCGGGCTCTCCTCGGCGGTCGGAACACCATGGGGCACCGGGCTCTGCCAACATAGGACTTGTGATCGCTGCAATTTCAAAGAAATCTGCGGAAATATTCGCCTGCAGAAACGGGGGCATCCCGGCGTGCCATCCTGGCGGTCAACCCTCGCGCTGACCGCCTGGCCCGAATGGGAACCGGCCAATCGCGCAATCGCCCAACCAGAATCACAGCATTAAGTTACGCGATCCGCCGACACTTCTTCTCGAAGGTGCCGTTCATCTCTGGTCGTTTCGGATTCCCGCACCCGCCGCTCCTGCCGCGTGGCCAGGACGGGCATGACCACCGCCAGCGCCGAGTAGACGAAGCCGGCGAACGCGCCGAGCGGGTCCGGCATGAAGCCCGCCCAAAGCGCCGAGGTGATACC
>JBPOHK010000052.1:0-13819 GCA_052035645.1 Pseudomonadota bacterium | reverse complement strand
GCCCCCGGCGGCCCGCCCCGCCCGCGTCGATGCGCCGCGCCGCCCGCTCGCCGCGGTGGCCGATGCCGCCGCGGCAGCCGCGCCCGCCGGGCCCGACCCTGCGGCCGGCCTGGACTGGGACGCGCTGCGCGCCCGGGTCGCCGCCTGCCAGCGCTGCGAGTTGCACGCGACGCGCACGCAGGCCGTGTTCGGCGTCGGCTCGACGTCGGCGCGCTGGATGCTGATCGGCGAGGCGCCGGGCGCCGACGAGGACCGCCAGGGCGAGCCGTTCGTCGGCCGCGCCGGGCAACTGCTGACGTCGATGATCCGCGCGCTCGGGCTGCGCCGCGAGGACGTCTACATCGCCAACGTCCTCAAGTGCCGCCCGCCCGGCAACCGCGATCCCAGGCCGGAGGAGGCGGGCGCCTGCCGCGGCTACCTCGAGCGCCAGATCGAACTCGTCGACCCGACCCTGATCGTCGCGGTCGGGCGCATCGCCGCCCAGAACCTGCTCGCGACCGAGACGCCGCTCGCGCGCCTGCGCGGGCAGGTGCACTCGCTCGGACCGCGGGGCCGCCCGGTGATCGTCACCTACCACCCGGCCTACCTGCTGCGCAGCCCGGGCGAGAAGCGCAAGGCCTGGCAGGACCTGCTGTTCGCGAAGGCGGCCTTCGCGCGGCTGGCCGCGGGCGGGCAGGCCGGCGCATGAGCGCGGCGAATTCCCTCCCGCACGGCCTGCGCACCCGCCAGCGGCTGGTGAAGTTCCGGGCCATGCTGCCCTCGGACGTGCCGGCGGTCGGCGCGGTCGAGCGCGCGGCCTACGCGTTCCCGTGGAGCGAAGGCATCTTCCGCGACTGCCTGCGCGTCGGCTACCTGTGCCGGGTGGCGGAGGTCGACGGCGAGATCGTGAGCTACGGCATCGTGGCGATGGGCGCCGGCGAGGCGCACGTGCTCAACCTCTGCGTGTCGGCCGCCTACCGCAGCCGGGGCGTCGGCCGGCAGATGCTGATGCTGCTGCTCGAGCGCTCGCGCCAGGCCGGCATGACCGAGGTGTTCCTCGAGGTGCGGCCGTCCAACCCGCTCGCGATCGCGCTGTACCAGTCGGTCGGATTCGTGCAGGTGGGCCTGCGCAAGGGGTACTACCAGGCGGCGGACGGTCGCGAGGACGCGCTGGTCCTCAAGCTGGACCTCGCCGCGGCCGGCATGCCCGCGCCCCGGGCCTGAGTGCCCACCTGCTAGAATTGCGGGCTTCCGAGCGCACGAGCCCACCCCCACGATGACTTCCGCCCGCGACGAAGTGGCGCGACGCCGCACCTTCGCCATCATTTCCCACCCCGACGCGGGCAAGACGACGCTCACCGAGAAGCTGCTGCTGTTCGGGGGCGCGATCCAGCTCGCCGGGACGGTCAAGGGCCGCAAGGCCTCGCGCCACGCGACCTCCGACTGGATGCGGCTCGAGCAGCAGCGCGGCATCTCGGTGACCTCGAGCGTCATGCAGTTCCCCTACAAGGACCGCATCGTCAACCTGCTCGACACCCCGGGCCACGAGGACTTCTCCGAGGACACCTACCGCACCCTCACCGCGGTGGACTCCGCGCTGATGGTCATCGACTGCGCCAAGGGCGTCGAGGAACGCACGATCAAGCTGATGGAAGTCTGCCGGCTCCGCGACACGCCGATCATGACCTTCATCAACAAGCTCGACCGCGAGGGCCGCGAGCCGCTCGAGCTGCTCGACGAGATCGAGCGCGTGCTCGGCATCGCGTGCGCGCCGGCCACCTGGCCGATCGGCATGGGCCGCGCGCTCGTCGGCATCTATCACCTGCTCGAGGACCGCATCTACGCCTACCAGGCCGCCGAGCGCGGCCGCGCCGGCACCAACGAGGTGATCGACGGGCTGATGAGCGACGCGGCGACCGAGTTCCTCGGCGATTCGGCGCAGGCGTTCCGCGACGAGGTGGAACTGGTGCGCGGCGCCTCGCACGCGTTCTCGCTGGACGCGTACCGGGCCGGCCGGCAGACGCCGGTGTTCTTCGGTTCCGCGATCAACAACTTCGGCGTCACCGAGCTGCTGTCGGCGTTCGTCGAGTACGCGCCGGGGCCGCTGGCGCGCGCGACCACCACGCGCGAGGTCGACCCGCACGAGGAGAAGCTCGCCGGCTTCGTCTTCAAGATCCAGGCCAACATGGATCCGGGCCACCGCGACCGCATCGCCTTCATGCGCATCTGCTCGGGCCGCTACCAGAAGGGCATGCGCATGTTCCACGTCCGCCACGGCAAGGAAGTGCGCGTCGGCGACGCGGTCACCTTCCTCGCGGCCGACCGGCAGCAGGCGGACGAGGCCTGGGCCGGCGACATCATCGGCCTGCACAACCACGGCACGATCAACATCGGCGACACGCTCACGGAAGGCGAGCGGATCACCTTCACGGGCATCCCCAACTTCGCGCCCGAGCTGTTCCGCCGCGTCGTGCTGCGCGACCCGCTGCGCATGAAGGCGCTGCAGAAGGGCCTCGACCAGCTGTGCGAGGAGGGCGCCACGCAGCTGTTCCGCCCACTGCGCAACAACGACCTGATCCTCGGCGCGGTCGGCCAGCTGCAGTTCGACGTGGTCGCCTTCCGGCTGCAGGACGAGTACGGCGTGCAGGCGAGCTGGGACGCCGTCAGCGTCCACACCGCGCGCTGGGTCTACTGTGCGGACGCGAAGAAGCTGGAGGAGCTGCGGGTCAAGGCCTACGAGCACCTCGCCCTCGACCACTCGGGCGCGCTGGTGTACCTGGCGCCGACGCGCGTCAACCTGCAGCTCACGCTCGAGCGCTGGCCGGAGGTCGTCTTCCGCGAGACGCGCGAGCACCTCGCAGGGGCCGGCTGAGCCCGTGCGCGCCCTCCTGCGCCGCAGGGAGGTGCTGGGCTGGGCCCTGTACGACTGGGCCAATTCCGCGTTCGCCACCACGGTGATGGCGGGCTTCTTCCCGGTGTTCTTCAAGGAATACTGGAACGCCGGCCTCGCCGCGACCGACAGCACGCTGCGGCTCGGCGTGGCCAGCGGCGTGGCGAGCTTCGTCGTCGCCGCTCTGGCCCCGGTCTTCGGCGCCATCGCCGACCGCAGCGCCGCCCGCGTCCGGATGATGATGGCGTTCACGCTGCTGGGGTCGGCCGCCACGGTCAGCCTCGCGTTCGTCGCCCACGGCGACTGGGCCTGGGCCGCGGCGCTCTACGTCGCCGCGTCGCTCGGCTTCTGGGGCGGCATCGTGTTCAACGACTCGCTGATGCTGCACGTCGTGGAGCCGGGCGAGTACGACCTCGTCTCGGGCTACGGATACTCGCTCGGCTACCTCGGCGGCGGCCTGCTGTTCGCGGTCAACGTCGTCATGTTCGCGAAGCCGCAGTGGTTCGGCCTGGCGGACGGCACCGCGGCGGTGCGCGCTTCGTTCGTGACCGTGGGCATCTGGTGGTTCGTCTTCGCGCTGCCGTGCGCGCTGTGGGTACGCGAGCGCACGGGAGGGCAGCGGCCGCTGCGCTGGCGCGAGGCCGTGCCCCAGGGCCTGCGCGAGCTGCGCGACACGATCGGCACGCTGGCGCGCTATCGACCGGTGCTGTGGTTCCTGGCCGCGTACTTCCTCTACATCGACGGCGTCAACACCGTGATCAAGATGGCGGTGGACTACGGGCTGTCGCTCGGGTTTCCCGCCGAGGGGCTCATCAAGGCGCTGCTGCTCACGCAGTTCGTCGCGTTCCCGGCCGCGCTCGCCTTCGGCTGGCTCGGCGGGCGCATCGGCGCGCGCAACGGCATCTTCCTCGCGCTGGCCGTGTATGCCGGGGCGACGTACTACGCCTATACGATCCGCGATCCGGGCGACTTCTACGCGCTCGCGGTCGTGATCGGCCTGGTGCAGGGCGGCGTGCAGTCGCTCAGCCGCAGCTACTTCGGCCGCCTGGTGCCCGAGGGCAAGTCCTCGGAGTTCTTCGGCTTCTACAACATGATGGGCAAGGCTTCCGCCATCGCCGGCCCGGTGCTGGTGGGCGTGACCGCGGCGCTCACCGGCGACTCGCGCGCCTCCATCCTCTCCATCCTGCTGCTGTTCGTCGGCGGCGCCGCGCTGCTCGCCTGGGCCGCGCGCGTCGAGCGGCGGGCGGGACTCAGCCGCTGACCCAGCCGGCGGGGTCGACGCCGTAGAACTCCCGCAGCAGGCCGTACAGCGCGGGATGGGCGTCCCTCAGCAGCGCCGGCCGTTCGTAGAAATCCTCGGTCGCGACCGCGAAGAACTCGGTCTCGTCCTCGGCCGCGTACGGATCGAGGAAGGTGTCCCGTTCCTGCTCGAGCTGCGCGAGCAGGGCGTCGAACTCGTCGGCGAGGTCGTCGGCCCAGTCGTCGATGCCGCGACCCGGCGCGGCCGGCGCGGCGAGGCCGCGACCCTCGGACTCGAGGTAGTGCGCGAACTCGTGCAGCACGAGGTTGAAGCCGTCCTCGGGCGTGGCGACCGATTCGGCGATGTCCTCCCACGACAGCACGATGCGGTGCGAGTCCCAGGACTCGCCGGCCAGCATGCGGCGACGGCGGGTGACGAGGCCGTCCTCGTCGTGCACCTCGTCCTCCACCCAGAACGCCGTCGGGTAGACGAGGATGGACCGGAGCTCGTCGTAGACGCTGCCCGGCCGGCCGAGCAGCAGCAGGCAGGCCTGGCCCGCGACGGTGGCCCGGATCTCGTCGTCGACGACGAGGCCGTTGCAGCCGACGAACTCCTTCTCGGCGAGGAAAACCCGGATCCGTTCGTCGTGGACCCGGCGCAGCTGCGGCGGAAGCGCGGCACGCAGCGGCAGCCGGCGATCCAGGATCGCCGCCAGCGGGGCGCCCAGCGGCGTGCGCTGCAGTTCGCGCCGGCGGCGCGCCCGCAGCAGCGACGGCAGCAGGAGCGCGGCCACCACGACGACGGCCGCCGCGAGCAGGGCGGCGACGAACACGGCGGCTCAGCCGTAGGACTTCTTCAGGCGCTCGACCAGCTTGACGTAGGCTTCCATGGCCTTGGGCGAAGCCGTGCCCTTGAGACGCGCCCAGGCGTCGTACTTGGCCCGGTCGACGAACGCGAACGCGCCGGGGCGCTCGCCCTGCACGTCGCCGTCGGTGGCCTGCTTGAAGTGCGCGTACAGGCGCAGCATGTCCTCGTCGTCGGGCCGCTTCTTGAGCTTCTGCACGTCGGCGGCGGCAGCCTCGAACTTCTTCTTCAGCGCGGCATCGGCCATGTCCTGTGTCCCCCGGGACTGCGTCGGTCGCCAGAGCATACCTGAGCGGCGCCTAGGGCCGCAGCGCGTTGACCAGGAACTTGAGCCGCGCGAGGTCCTCCTCGCGCGGGCGCGGCCCGTAGCGCAGGGCCACGTAGTGACGGCGGATCTCGCGCAACTCGGCGGCGAGGTCCGGACAGGCCGCGGCCGCGCGGTCGAGGAACGCGACCGGTCCCTCGGCGCGTTCCGGCACGAGGCCGCGGCGTCGCAGGCGGGCCGCGGCGAGGTCGTGCAGTCGCGCGGGCCAGTCGCGCGCCGGTGCGCGGAAGCGCCAGCCGAGGAAGGCCGTGAGCGCGACGAAGAAGGCGGCGAGGCTCGCCGTCAGGCCCACGCCCAGCGCGCGCCAGTCCGGGTCGTCGACGCCGAGGCGTTCGAGCAGGTCGAGCTGCGCCTCGGCGTTGAAGCGCACCACGCGCTGGTTCCAGAACTCGTTGACGCTGTCCCAGCCGAATTCCACCTGCGCCCACAGCGGGCTCGCCTCGCGCAGCCGCCCCGGCGCCGGTTCGTCCGCCGCCACGGCCTCGAGCAGGCCGCGCTCGATGCGCTCCGGCGCGACCGCCGCCGTCGGATCGACGCGGCGCCAGCCACGCCCGGCGATCCAGACCTCGGACCAGGCGTGCGCGTCCGACTGGCGCACGATCAGGTAGCCGCCGAGCGGGTTGAACTCGCCGCCCTGGTAACCGGTCACCACGCGCGCGGGGATGCCCGCCGCGCGCATCACGACGGTGAACGCCGAGGCGAAGTGCTCGCAGAATCCCTGGCGGGTCTCGAACAGGAACTCGTCGACCGCGTTGTCCGCGAGCAGCGGCGGTCGCATCGTGTATTCGAAAGGCTGCGTGCGGAACAGGGCCAGCATCGCGCCGACGACCGCCTCGGGCGTCGCGTGCCGCGCGGCGAGGTCGCGGCCGAGGGCGACGCTGCGCGGATTGCTGTCCGGCGGCAACTGCAGGTCCTTGCGGCGCAGCGAGGCAGGCAGCACGGCGCCGGCGACGTAGGCCGGGTGCGAACGCAGCCGCACGGCCGTGACCTCGTTGACCGGCCGCGGAGCGACCAGCGTCAGGTCGTAGCCGAGCAGGGCCTGTCCGCTGGGCCAGCTCGAGGGCAGGTCGAGGGCGAGCAGCCAGCGCCGCGCATGCGGCTCGAGCGTGATTTCGTAATCGACCGGCGTGCCGCGATAGTCGACCGACTGCGAGGGAAAGATCTGGCCGCGCGGGCGTCGCCAGCTGCGGCCGTCGAACTCGTGCAGCACCGGCCCGCGCCAGTAGCGCTGGGCGGGCGGCGGCGGCGTCGAGAAGAACCGCACCCGGAACGCGACCTCGCCGGAGGCGCTCAGGTCGGACACGTCGCCCGGCGTCATCTCCTCGCCGAGCCCGGTGCGCGCGGACTCGCTCACGTTCATGCCCCAGAAGGGCCCGGGCAGGCGAGGGAACAGCAGGAACAGCGCCAGCGCGAGCGGCGCGGCCTGCAGCAGCAACGTGCCCGTGTGCCGCAGCGTCTGTCGCCACGACCCGCCGCCGGCGCCGGCGTGGACCCGCATCAGCGCGGCGGTGGTGAAGGCGGCGCTCGCGAGCAGCCAGGGCAGCCGCGTGAGGTGCTGGTCGCGCAGCAGGGCGGCGTAGAGCAGGAACCAGGCGATGAACACCAGCACGGTCAGGTCGCGCGCGCCGCGCGTCTCGAGCAGCTTGATGGCCGCCATCAGCACCAGGAACGCGGTGCCGGCCTCGACTCCGTTGAACGTCCGGTACGTGGCGAACACGGCGAACGTGGCGAGCAGCAGCGTCGCGACGCGCAGCCAGCGCGGGGGCAGCGGCCAGTCCAGCCGCGCGGCCGCGATGCGCCACGCGCTCGCGGCCACCAGCAGCAGCGTGATCCAGGCAGGCACGTGCGGCACGTGCGGCAGCGACGCCAGGGCCAGCGCCGCCAGCACGGCCGGCAGTCCGTCGATGCGCGGCTGCGGCTCAGCCACGGGCCTCACCCGCGTCGAACAGCGCCAGCGCGGTCAGGCAGTGCCCGCGGTGCAGCGGCCCGACGTTCGGCGGGATGAACTGCTGCGGCAGGCGCAGGCCGAAGGCTTCGCCGCGCTCGTGCGCGTCGAGGACCCAGCGGCACAGCTGCGCGAGGCGCGCCTCCGCGTCGAGGCCGTCGAGGCCGGCCCAGTCGAAGACGTGCGACACGACGTCGGTGCCGGCGTACTGCTTGGTGTGCAATCCCTGGCCGCGGGCGTAGGCCTTCCACGCGATCCGCCGCAGCGAATCGCCGGACTGGAAGGGGCGCAGGCCGGCAAAGTCCTCCTCGCCGCGCGCGCGATCCTGTGCGCCGCCGGTGTCGGTCTCCTCGCCGCGGGGCGTGCGCCCCCGGTCGACCGGCGCGGGCCAGGCGATGGCGAAGGCGGCCGGGTGGACCACCGCCCAGGCGCGGAACAGGCCGAGCGGGTGGCGCGTGGCGACGACGTAGCGCTCGAGCGGGACGCGGCCCCGCCGCCGTGCCGGCAGCGCAAGCGCCCCGACCGCCGAGCCGGCGGGCGGCACGTCCACCAGCACGGGCGCCGAGCCGTCGGCCTGCAGCTCGAGCCGCGGGCGCGGCGCGCGGGCGTCGTTCTCGAGCAGCAGGCGGAAGCCCACCTGCTGGCCGACGAATGCCGGGTCGCTCGCGAGCAGGCGCACGCGCAGTCCGCGCAGCGTGCCGTGGCAGTGGTGCATCGTCACCAGTGCGAGGCTGACCAGCAGGAACGTCAGGCCGAGGCCGAGGTTGTTGTTGTAGTTCATGCCGCCGAGCAGCATGGCGAACAGCATCGCCGCGTAGGCGACGCCGAGCCGCGTCGGCAGGATGTAGATGCGGCCGCTGCCGAGCGTCACCGGATCGACGTCGGCGCCCTGGCGGCGGCGGACCCAGCGACGGGCGCGCTCGCGGGCGAAGGTACCGAGGCGACGGAAGGGGCTCGCCATGGCCGCCCGCGTTACGGGACGGGCACCGCGTCGCGCACGAACTCGCCGACCTGGGTCGCGTCGCGGAAGCGAGCCTCCTCGCGCGGCGCGAGCCGGTGCCCGGCCACCGCCGGCAGCACGGCCTGCACGTCCTCGGGCAGCACCCCGGCGTGCCCGTGCATGAGCGCCCAGGCCTGCGCGGCGCGCAGCAGGCCGATCACCGCCCGCGGCGACAGCCCGGCCTCGAACTCCGCCGACTGGCGGGTCCAGCGCGCGACGGCCTGCACGTAGTCGAGCAGGGCCTCGGAGGCGTGCACGCGCGGCACCTCGCCCTGCAGGCGCAGCAGCTGCTGCGGCGTGAGCGCGGGCGCGAGCGAGGCGAGCAGGTCGCGGCGGTCCTTGCCGAGCAGCAGCTGGCGCTCGAGCGACTCGGCCGGGTAGCCGATCTGGATGCGCATGAGGAAGCGGTCGAGCTGAGATTCGGGCAGCGGAAAGGTGCCGATCTGGTAGGCCGGGTTCTGCGTCGCGATGACGAAGAACGGCTCGGTCATCGGGTAGGTCTGGCCGTCCGCCGTCACCTGGTGCTCTTCCATGGCTTCGAGCAGCGCGCTCTGCGCCTTGGGCGTGGCGCGATTGACCTCGTCCGCCAGCACCAGTTGCGCGAACACCGGCCCGCGGTGGAAGCGGAACTGCCCGCCCTCCGGTTCGAACACCGAGACGCCGATGATGTCGGCCGGCAGCAGGTCGCTGGTGAACTGGATGCGCTGGTAGCTCAGACCGAGCGTACGGGCGAGGGCGTGCGCGAGCGTGGTCTTGCCGACGCCGGGGATGTCCTCGATCAGCAGGTGCCCGCGCGCGAGCAGGCAGGCGAGGCACAGCCGCAGCTGGGCCTCCTTGCCGAGGATGATCGCGTTGAGGCCGGCCACGGCGCCGTCGACCAGTGCCGTGCCGTCGTTCTCGCGTGCCAAGCCCGTGCTGCTCACGCCTCGCCTCCCCTCAGTCGCGGCTCGCCGCGAGGCGCCGCGCCTGTTCCCCGAGCTGCGCCAGCTGGCGGTCGAAGTCCGCGACGCGGGCGCGCTCCTGCTCGACCACCTCCGCCGGCGCGTTCGCCACGAAGTTCGCGTTGGCGAGCTTGGCGGCGCACTTGTCGCGCTCCTGCTGCGCCTTCGCCCGCCGCTTCTCGAGCCGGGCCAGTTCGGCCGACACGTCGTCGACCAGGCGGGCGAACGGCGCCAGCACCGTGCGCCCGTCGATCAGCGCGATCGCGCAGGGCGGCAACTGTGCTTCGGATTCGACCACCGCGACGGATTCGAGATTGGCCACGCGCGCGATCGTGCCGGCCAGCCCGGCGATGGCCGCGGCGTCGCCCGGGCGCTCCGAGCGCACGTAGACGGGCGTGGCGCGGGAGTGGGGGACGTCCAGCTCGCCGCGGATCTGCCGCACGCCCAGCACGACGGCGCGCAGCGCCGCGACGTCGCGCTCGGCCGCGGCGTCGGCCGGCCAGTCGGCCGGGCGCGGGTACGGCTGGCGCATGATCGTCGGCCCCTGCACGCCGGCGAGTGGCGCGACCTTCTGCCAGATCTCCTCGGTGATGAAGGGCATCAGCGGGTGCAGCAGGCGCAGCGTGCCTTCGAGCACTTCGAGCAGCGTGCGGCGCGTGCCGCGCCTGGCGGCCTCGCTGGCGTCCGCCGACTGCAGCACGGGCTTGGCGAGCTCGAGGTACCAGTCGCAGAACTCGTACCACACGAACTCGTACATCGCCTGCGCGGCGAGGTCGAAGCGGTACGCGTCGAGGCCGGCGCGCACCTGGCCCGCGGCGACCCCGAGCCGGCCGCGGATCCAGCGGTCCGCCACCGAGTACTCGCACTCGCCGGCGCGCAGGTCCGCCGCGTGCTCCTCGGTGTTCATGAGCACGTAACGGGTCGCGTTCCACAGCTTGTTGCAGAAATTGCGATAGCCCTCGACGCGGCCGAGGTCGAAGCGGATGTCGCGCCCGAGCGTCGCGAGCGCGGCGAACGTGAAGCGCATCGCGTCGGTGCCGTAGGCGGCGATGCCCTGCGGGAACTGCTTGCGCGTCGCCTTCTCGATCGAGTTCTTCATCTGCGGCTGCATCAGGCCGGTGGTGCGCTTGGCGACCAGGGACTCGAGGTCGATGCCGTCGATGAGGTCGAGCGGGTCGAGGATGTTGCCCTTCGACTTCGACATCTTGTGGCCGTGCTCGTCGCGGATCAGCCCGGTGATGTACACCTCGCGGAAGGGCACGTCGCCCGCGAACTTGAGGCCCATCATGATCATCCGGGCGACCCAGAAGAAGATGATGTCGAAGCCGGTGACCAGCACGCTGGTCGGGTAGAACGCGGCGAGTTCGCGCGTCTGCTGCGGCCAGCCGAGCGTCGAGAACGGCCACAGCGCCGAGCTGAACCAGGTGTCGAGGACGTCCTCGTCCTGGCGCAGCGCGACCGGGTGGCCGTGCCGCTTCGCGGCCGCGGCCTGCGCCTCGGCCTCGCTGCGCGCGACGAAGACGTTGCCGTCCGCGTCGTACCACGCCGGGATGCGGTGTCCCCACCACAGCTGGCGGCTGATGCACCAGTCCTGGATGTTGTTCATCCACTGGAAGTAGGTCTTGCTCCAGTTGTCGGGCACGAAGCGGATGCGGCCGTCCTCGACCGCGCGGATCGCCGGTTCCGCGAGCGGCGCGATGCGCACGTACCACTGGTCCGTGAGCCAGGGCTCCAGCACCTCGCCGGAGCGGTCGCCGCGCGGCACCGGCAGCGTGTGCGCGTCGACCTTCTCGAGCAGCCCGGCGGCCTCGAAGTCCGCCACGACGCGCCTGCGCGCCTCGAAGCGGTCGAGCCCGCGGTAGCGCTCCGGCACGTTCTCGTTGAGCGCGGCGTCGGCCGTCAGGATGTTGATCGTCGGCAGGCCGTGGCGCTTGCCGATCTCGTAGTCGTTGAAGTCGTGCGCCGGCGTGATCTTCACGCAGCCGCTGCCGAAGGCCGGGTCGACGTAGGTGTCGGCGATGACCGGGATCAGCCGCTCCGCCAGCGGCAGCCGGATGCGCTTGCCGACGAGGTGGCGGTAGCGCTCGTCGTCCGGATGCACCGCGACGGCGGTGTCGCCGAGCATGGTCTCGGGCCGCGTCGTCGCCACCACGAGGTGGCCGCTGCCGTCCTCGAGCGGATAGCGCAGGTGCCAGAGGTGGCCGGCTTCGGGCTCCGAGATCACCTCGAGGTCCGAGAGCGCGGTGTGCAGCTTGGGGTCCCAGTTCACGAGGCGCTGGCCGCGGTAGATCAGGTTCTCCTCGTGCAGGCGCACGAAGACTTCCTTGACCGCCTCCGAGAGGCCCTCGTCCATCGTGAACCGGTCGCGCGACCAGTCGACGGAGTTGCCCAGCCGGCGCATCTGCCGGCAGATCGTGTCGCCCGACTGCGCCTTCCACTGCCAGACCCGCTCGACGAACGCCTCGCGCCCGAGGTCGTGGCGGGTCCGGCCCTCGGCGCCGAGCTGGCGCTCGACCACCATCTGCGTGGCGATGCCCGCGTGGTCGGTGCCCGGCTGCCAGAGGGTGCGGTCGCCTTCCATGCGGTGGAAGCGCGTCAGGGCGTCCATCAGCGTGTGCTGGAACGCGTGGCCCATGTGCAGGGTGCCGGTGACGTTCGGCGGCGGGATCGCGATCGAGTAGGGCCGGCCCTCGCCGGCCGGGGCGAACCAGCCGGCGGCCTCCCAGGCCTGGTAGATCCGGGTCTCGATGTCGCGGGGGGAGTAACTCTTGTCCATCGGCAGCCTCTGGGCGCGAACCGGCAATTATACCGGCCGGCGGGTGCCGACGACGGCGTCAATTGGCCGGCTGGGGCCCGCGGAAATGCTCCAGGATGACCCGCGCCACGAGCGACGGCAGCTCGGCCTTGAGGCGGTCCGAGACCTGCTCCAGCAGCAGCGCCTCCATCTCCCGGCAGGCGTTGTGCACCAGCTCGTCGGCGTGCTCGTGGATCGTGGCGGTGAGGTGCGCCTCGAGGGCCTCGAGGAACGCCACGGTCGGGTCGGTGGTGGCCGCGGCGCCGCGCACGGCATCGTCCACGATGTCGGTCAGCACCGGTATGGCGTCGATGTGCTGGTTCAAGCTCGCTCCCGGCCCGGTTGCCCGGGGTTCAGACGTCCGCCTTCGCGGGTTCGCAACCGAGGTTGCGGTAGGCGCGCCAGCGCACCCGGGCCCGCTGCTTCGAGTCCTCGTCGCCGGCGACCAGTTCGCAGACGCGAGCGTAGCCCGAAACCTCGGGCGGCGCATCGGGGGCGAGGTTGATCAGCACGTCGCGGTGCGTGTCGGGCAGGGCGGCCGAGCCGATCAGCACCGGGGTCGCCCCGGCGAACTCCGGTTCCGCCGGCCAGGTGCCGTGGGGCACGAAGCTGCGGTCGGCGAAGGTCCACATCAGTTCGTCGAGCGCTGCGGTCTCGGCCGGGCTCGCCGTGCGGACCGACACCCTGAGCCCCTGTTCGTACGCTTTCTCGGCGAGCCGGCAGGCGGTGGCGAGGCGCGCCCGCGGGTCGCTCGAGGCGTGCAGGTAGAAGGTGACCGGGGCCGGCTCCACGGCCGGTCTCAGGCCTGGTGCAGCAGGAAGTCGACCAGCAGGGGCACGGGCCGGCCGGTGCTGCCCTTCTGCGCGCCGCCGAGGTAGGCCGTGCCCGCGATGTCGAGGTGCGCCCAGCGCAGCCCGTCGGCGAACTTCGCGAGGAAGCACGCCGCGGTGATCGCGCCGCCCTCGCGGCTGCAGGCGTTCATGAAGTCCGCGAAGTTGCTCTTCAGCATGTCGTGGTACTCCTCCGCCATCGGCATGTGCCAGCAGCGGTCCTCGGCACGGCGGCCGGCTTCCTCGAGCTCGGCGGCGAGGTCGTCGTCGTTGCTCATCACGGCGCTCAGGTGGGCGCCGAGCGCGACCACGCACGCGCCGGTGAGCGTGGCGACGTCCACGACCAGCGCCGGCTTGAAGCGGCGGGCGTAGGTGATGGCGTCGCACAGGATCAGGCGGCCCTCGGCGTCCGTGTTGATGACCTCGATGGTCTGGCCGGACATGCTGGTGACGATGTCGCCGGGCTTCGTCGCGCGGCCGCCCGGCATGTTCTCGCAGGCCGGCACGATGGCGACGAGGTTGCGCTCGAGGCCGATCTCCGCGGCCGCCTTGATCGCGCCGAACACGCTCGCGGCGCCGGTCATGTCGAACTTCATCTCGTCCATGCCGGGCGGCTGCTTGAGCGAGATGCCGCCGCTGTCGAAGGTCACGCCCTTGCCGACCAGCACGATCGGCGCGTCGCCCTTGCGGCCGCCGTCGTGGCGCAGCACGATGAGCCGGGCCGGTTCGTCCGTCCCGGCCGTGACCGAGAGGAACGCGCCCATCTTCAGGCGCTTCAGGTCGCGCTCGTCCAGCACCTGGGCCCGCACGGAGCGGTGCGCCTTCGCCATCTCGCGGGCCTGCGCGGCGAGGTAGCCGGGCGTGCAGACGTTGGCCGGCAGGTTTGCGAGGTCGCGGGTGAGCGCGGTGCCGGCGGCGATGCCCACGCCGTGCGCCAGGCCCTTCTGCGCCAGCGCCTTCTGGTCGCGCGCCACCGCCGGGCCGCTCCCGCGCGGAGCCTCCCTGGGTGGC
>JBPOHK010000069.1:0-2950 GCA_052035645.1 Pseudomonadota bacterium | reverse complement strand
CCGTGCGTCTCCGCCATCACCTTCGTCAACGCCGCCGTCAGCGTCGTCTTGCCATGATCCACGTGTCCAATCGTGCCCACGTTCACGTGCGGCTTCGTACGCGCAAATTTTTCCTTAGCCACGACCGATACCTCTGAGTACTTTGTGCCTGGACTCTGGAGCCCACGAGCGGGATCGAACCGCTGACCTCGTCCTTACCAAGGACGTGCTCTACCGACTGAGCTACGTGGGCACTTCAATCTTTCCGCTCAACCGTCCCCATGCCGCCGGAGTGGAGCGGGTGATGGGAATCGAACCCACGTCAACAGCTTGGAAGGCTGAGGTTCTACCATTGAACTACACCCGCAGCGTCCGCTGGCCCGACCCTGTCCTGCCGCGACTCCCGCCCCGGGCGACTCCTCGGCCCCGACACGCCATCCGGCGTGGTGGAGGGGGTAGGATTCGAACCTACGAAGGCATAAGCCGGCAGATTTACAGTCTGCTCCCGTTGGCCGCTTGGGTACCCCTCCCGGACAGAGAGCCGCGTATTCTCGTCGGCTGTCGGGGCGGTGTCAATGTATGGATGAGGAGGATTCCTTGGAAGCACGCAAGCTGGGCCGGCAGGGCCTCGAAGTCTCGGCACTCGGGCTCGGCTGCATGGGCATGAGTTTCGCCTACAAGGGCGGCGCGGACGAGGCCGAATGCCTGGCGACGCTGCAGGACGCCGTCGACCGGGGGATCACCCTGATCGATACCGCCGAGGTCTACGGCCCCTACGAGAACGAGAAGCTGGTCGGCCGGGCGCTGGCGGGGGGCCGGCGGGACCGGGTCTGCCTGGCGACCAAGTTCGGCTTCGACATCGAGAACATGCAGCCCGGCACCGCCTGGGCGCTCGACAGCCGGCCGGAGCACATCCGGGCGGTCGTGGAAGCCTCCCTGCGGCGCCTGCAGACGGACCGCATCGACCTGCTGTACCAGCACCGGGTGGACCCCGCGGTGCCCATCGAGGAGGTCGTGGGCGCCATGGCGGAGCTGGTCCGCGCGGGCAAGGTGCGCTACCTCGGCCTGTCGGAGGCCAGTCCGGCCACCCTGCGCCGGGCCCATGCCGTCCACCCGATCAGCGCCCTGCAGTCGGAATATTCCCTGTGGGAGCGCAACGTGGAGGGCGGCGCGCTGCCCGTCTGCCGCGAGCTGGGCATCGGCCTGGTGCCCTATTCGCCGCTCGGCCGCGGCTTCCTGGCCGGCGCCCGGACCCGGGCGGAGGAACTGCCCGAGGGCGACTTCCGGCGGGCCCAGCCGCGCCTGCAGGGCGCGAATTTCGACTCCAACCGCGCGCGGGGCGCGAAACTGGACGAGCTGGCGGCCCGCCTCGGGGCCACCCCGGCCCAGGTCGCGCTGGCCTGGCTGCTGGCCCAGGGCCCGGACATCGTGCCGATCTTCGGCACCACCCGCCGGTCGCGCCTGGCCGAGAATCTCGGCGCAGCCAGCCTCGCGCTGGCCGCCTGCGACCAGTTCCTGCTGGACCAGGTCTTCGCGCCGGGCAGCACGGCCGGGGCGCGCTACAACGCGGCCTCGCTCGCGACGCTCGACCGCAGCACGTGATGACCGGAATTAAATCGCACGAATAAGTTTTCGTATATCATGCGCCCACCGCCGGGCCCCGCCCGGCGCCCCGCGACGGAGCCGACTGCGCCATGGCCGACCTGCTGCTGTTCCCCTTCGCCGACTACTGGTGGGTGTACGCGTCGTTCACCGCGTTCGTGCTCGCGATGCTCGCGCTCGACCTCGGCGTCTTCCACCGCGACGCGCACGAGGTCACGGTGCGCGAGGCCGCGGCCTGGAGCATCGTGTGGGTCGCGCTCGCGCTGGCCTTCAACTACGGCTTCTACCACTACGCCAGCTGGCGCCTGCCGCAGGTCCCCGAGCTCGCCGGGCTCGACCACGCGCAGCTCGCGCGCGACGTCTCGCTCGAGTTCCTCGCCGGCTACGTGGTCGAGAAGGCGCTCGCGGTCGACAACATCTTCGTGTTCGTGGCGGTGTTCTCGTACTTCGCGGTGCCGCCCAAGTACCAGCACCGCGTGCTGTTCTACGGCATCCTCGGCGCGCTCGTCTTCCGCGCGGTGTTCATCTCGCTCGGCGCGGTCCTGATGCGCTACGAGTGGGTGGTGATGGTCTTCGGCGGGTTCCTGATCCTCACCGGCCTCAAGATCCTGTTCCTGCCCGAGAAGCCGATCGACCCCGAGCGCAATCCGGCGATCCGCCTGCTGAAGCGCGTGCTGCCGGTGTGGCCGAAGCACGAGGGCGACCGGTTCTGGATCCGCCACGAGGGCGTGGTGTACGCGACGCCGCTGTTCATCGCGCTGGTGTTCATCGAGTTCTCGGACATCATCTTCGCGATCGACTCGGTGCCGGCGATCTTCGCCCTCACCAACGAGCCGCTCGTGGTGTTCACCTCCAACATCTTCGCGATCCTCGGCCTGCGCGCGATGTACTTCCTGCTCGCGGGCATGGTGCAGGCGTTCGCCTACCTCAAGTACGGCCTCGGCGTCGTGCTGGTGTTCGTCGGCCTGAAGATGGTGTGGCTGAACGAGGCGTTCGGCGGCAAGTTCCCGATCTCGTGGTCGCTCGGGATCATCGGCGCCATCCTCGCCGTGTCGATCCTCGTGTCGCTGGCGGCGCGCCGGGGCGGCGAACCGGGCACGCCGGCCACCTGAGCCGGCCTCAGGCCGCTCCGGCGCCGGTCCCGGGCAGGTCGACCACCTCGACGTCGCGCGGCTCGAGCGGCCGGCCGAGGAAGGTGGCGCCCACGCGCGCGAACCGCTCCGCCCCGTCCGTCGCCAGCAGCGTCGTGCGCTGCGCGACGCCCGGCGGCGCACGCAGGCCGGACTCCGCCAGCACGGCCGCGAGCGCCGCGGCCGTCGTCTCCGCCGAGTCCACGATGGCGACGCGCGGGCCGACCACGGCCCGCAAC
>JBPOHK010000184.1:0-27461 GCA_052035645.1 Pseudomonadota bacterium | reverse complement strand
GGCCTGCAGGGCGTCCAGTTCCTCGTTCGAGGCGTGGCTCGAGACCAGCACCGCCGGGCGTCGCGGCGCGGCGAGCAGCGCGCGGGCCCGCGCCAGCGCCTCGGCCGTCGTGGCCGGCGCCCCGTCCACGCGCGCAGCGGGCAGCCGCGGGCGCGCCATCCACTTGTGCTGGTCGAAGCCCGTGTTGCATAGCCACGGGCCGTTGACTTCCGGGTTCTCGAATACGGTCACCCGGTAGGCGACGTCGCCGCGGTCGAGGCCGGGCGCGTGCGCCTGGCGCAGCTTCGAGCGCCGCCACACCTTGATGCTGCACCCGCGTGCGCAGCCGGTGCACACCGAGCGCACCGGTTGCAGGAACCACACGCGGCACTGGTAGAGGAAGTCGCGCGAGAGCAGGGCGCCGACCGGGCACAGCTCGATCACGTTGTCGGAGTACGGGTCCTCGAACGGCTTCGAGTCCACCGTTTCGACGTAGGCATGGTTGCCGCGCTCGACGATGCCGAGCGCGTTCGACTTCGAGATCTCGCGGGTGAAGCGCACGCAGCGGCTGCACAGCACGCAGCGCTCGTTGTCGAGCGTGATGCGCGCGCCCAGGTCGTGCAGCTTGCGCTTGTGATGCTTCGGCTCGCGCGAGGTCGAGACGGCCGGGCCGTAGCGGTGCTGGTAGTCCTGCAGCCGGCACTCGCCGGCCTTGTCGCAGATGCCGCAGTCGACCGGGTGATTGACCAGCAGGAACTGCAGCACGTTCTCGCGCGCCCGCGCGACCTGCTCGATCTCGGTTTCGACCACCATGTTGGGCGCGGCGACGAGGTTGCAGGCCGGCTGCAGCTTCGGGAGGTTGTTGACCTTCACCAGGCAGATGCGGCAGCTGCCCGCGATCGACAGCTTGTCGTGGTAGCAGAAGTGCGGGATGTCGATGCCGTGGCGGCGCGCGGCCTGCAGCACCGTCTCGCCGTCGTTGGCCTCGATCTCGCGCTTGTCGATGGTCAGCTTCATGGACGGGCGCTCACGGGGCCAGCCGGCCGTCGAAGAGGGAACGGCCGTGCGTCGCGTAGTGCTCGAACTCGCTGCCGAACTTGCGGATGAAGCTCGCGACCGGCATCGAGGCCGCGTCGCCGAGCGCGCAGATGGTATTGCCCTGGATGCCGGCGGGCAGCGCGCGCAGCCGCTCCAGGTCGGCCGGGGTCGCATGGCCGTCGACGATCCGCGTGAGCAGGCGGTTCATCCAGTCGGTGCCCTCGCGGCAGGGCGTGCACTGCCCGCAGGACTCGTGCGCGTAGAAGCGCGTCAGCACCTGCAGCAGGCGCACCATGCAGGTGCCCTCGGCGATCACGATCACCGCGCCCGAGCCGACCATGCTGCCGGCCTTCGACATGCTCTCGGGGTCGAGGGTGACGGTCTCGACCTCGGCGGCCGTCAGGATCGGCGTCGAGCTGCCGCCCGGGATCACCGCCTTGAGCGGCCGGCCGCCGAGGATGCCGCCGGCGTCCTCCTCGATCAGCCGCTTCAGGGGGTAGCCGGTCGGTTTCTCGAACAGGCCGGGCTTCTCGACGTGGCCCGACACGCCGAACAGGCGCGTGCCGGGCGACTTCTTCACGCCGATGGCGGCATAGCGCTCCGGCCCGTTCGCGATGATCCAGGGTACCGCCGAGAGCGTCTCGACGTTGTTCACGACCGTCGGCTTCTGGTAGAGGCCCTTCACCGCCGGGAACGGCGGCTTGTTGCGCGGCAGGCCCTTGCGGCCCTCGAGCGAGTTGATGAGGCTCGACTCCTCGCCGCACACGTAGGCGCCGGCGCCGCGGTGGATCACGATGTCGCAGGAGAACCCGGTGCCGAGGATGTTCTCGCCCACCAGCCCGGCGGCGCGGGCCTCCTCGAGCGCGCCCTGCAGGCGGCGCAGCGGCAGGTCGAACTCGCCGCGGATGTAGGCGAACGCGTGGCGCACGCGCAGCGCGTAGGAGGCGATCAGCATGCCCTCGAGCAGCTGGTGCGGCGAATGCTCGAGGATCCAGCGGTCCTTGAACGTGCCGGGCTCGCCCTCGTCGATGTTGCAGCACAGGTAGACGACCGGCGCCTCGCGCGAGACGAACTCCCACTTGAGGCCGGTCATGAAGCCGGCGCCGCCGCGGCCCTGCAGGCCGGAGGCCTTCGCCTGCGTGGCGACCTCGACCGGGGTCATCGCGCGCAGCGCCTTCTCGAGCGCGGCGTAGCCGCCCCGCGCGCGGTAGGCCGCGAGCGAGTGCGAGGCGTCGTTCACCTCGAAGCAGAAGAAGACGGATTCGCCGTTCACGCCAGCGTCTCCAGGATGCGGTCGATCGTCGCCTCGTCGAGCCGCTCGTGGTAGGTGCGGTCGACCTGCATCGCGGGCGCCGTGCCGCAGGAGGCGAGGCACTCGACCGTCTTGAGCGTGAACCGGCCGTCGGGCGTCGTCTCGCCCGGCCGGATGCCGAGCCGCTTCTCGATGTGCGCCAGCACCCGCTCGCCGCCGCGCAGCGAGCAGGCGATGTTGCGGCACACCTTGATCACGTGGCGGCCCTGCGGCTCGCGCTCGAACATCGTGTACCAGGTGAGCGCCTCGAGCACCTGGATCGCCGGCATGCCGATGTACTCGGCGATGCGCCCGGCGTCGGCCTCGGTCACGTAGCCCTGCTCGTCCTGCACGCAGTGCAGCAGGGGCAGCACCAGCGAGGTCTTCATCTCGGGCGGGTAGAGCGCGCGCAGCGCGTCGAACTTCGCCCGCAGGGCCGGGGCCAGCGCGTCGCTCATCGGTCGCACTCCCCGCCCACCATGTTCATCGAGCCGAAGGTCGGCACGATGTCGGAGACCTGGTAGCCCTCGAGCAGCGTGTGCATGCCGCCCATGTGCACGAAGCTCGGCGCCCGCACGTGCAGGCGGTACGGGTGCCCGGTGCCGTCGCTCACGAGGTAGAACCCCAGTTCGCCGTTCGGCGCCTCGTGCGCCGAATACACTTCGCCCGCCGGCACGCGCACGCCTTCCATCACCAGCTTGAAGTGGTGGATCAGCGATTCGATCTGCGTGTAGACGCGCTCCTTCTCCGGCAGCACGATGCGCGGGTCGTCGACGCTGACCGGCCCGCCGGGCAGCCGCTCGACGCACTGCCGCACCATGGCGATCGACTCGTCGATCTCGCGCATGCGCACGTAGTAACGGTCGTAGTTGTCGCCCTTGATGCCGACCGGCACCTCGAAATCGAGTTCCGGGTAGGCGAGGTAGGGATCGTCCTTGCGCAGGTCCATGGCGAGGCCGGTCGAGCGCAGGATCGGGCCGGTGTAGCCCCAGTGCAGGGCCTGCTCCTGCGTCAGCACGGCGACGTCGCGGGTGCGGCCGATGAAGATCCGGTTGCGGTCGAGCAGGCCGTGGATGCGCCCGAGGTAGTCCTCGGTGAACACCAGGATCTCCTCGAGCCGCTCGAGCCAGCCCTCGGGCAGGTCGCGGGCGAGGCCGCCGATGCGCACGTAGGAGTACGTGAGCCGGGCCCCGGAGAGCTGGTTCATGTGCTCGAAGATGTAGTCGCGCACCGTCATCAGGTACAGGAACGCGGTCATCGCGCCCATTTCCATGACCGAGGCGGCCACGCAGGTCACGTGGTCGGCGATCCGGTTGTACTCGGCGAGCAGCGTGCGCAGCCACACGCAGCGCGGCGTCAGCTCGACGCCGAGCAGCTTCTCGACCGCCGCGGCGTAGGCGAAGTTGTTGTTCATCGCCGAGCAGTAGTTGAGCCGGTCGGTGTAGGGGATGACGTTGTGGTAGGTGTGGTGCTCCGCTTCCTTCTCGAAGCCGCGGTGCAGGTAGCCGCAGTGCACGTCGGCGCGCACCACGCGCTCGCCGTCGATCTCGGCGACGATCTGGATCGTGCCGTGGGTCGCCGGGTGCGACGGCCCGATGTTCACGACGACGTGGTTCGGGTCGGCCGTGTGCTCGAGCGGGCTGCTGACGGGCGGGCGGAAGGCCACGGCGCTACCTGCGGTACTCGACGATGGGCTGCTCCTGCTCCATCGGGTAGTCCTTGCGCAGCGGGTGCCCCTCGAATCCCTCGTAGAGCAGGATGGGCCGCAGGTCGTCGTTGCCGGCGAAGCGGATGCCGAACATCTCGTGGGCCTCGCGTTCGAGGAAGCGCGCCGAGCCGTAGTGGCCCGTCAGCGTGTCGACGACCGGCGCCGGCTCGCCCACGGCCAGCTTCAGGCGCACGCGCCGCATCTGGGCCGGGCACAGCAGGTGGTAGACGACGTCGAAGCGCGGCTCGCGCCCCGGGTAGTCGACCGCGGTGACGTCGAGCAGCAGCGCGAAGCCGAACTCGCGGCGCAGGCGCTCGACCACCGGCAGCAGGGCCGACGGCGACAGTTCGAACACCCGCGTGCCGAAGCTCTCCGACGTGCGCAGGTACGCGCCCTCGAGGGCCGCGGCGACCTTCGCGCTGAACTCCGGGTCGCGCGTCGTCATCTCAGCGGCGCTCCGGCGGCGGCTGCTCGGACGGCAGGATCGGGTGGCGGTCGCCCGCGATCCGGTCCTGCAGCTTCATGATGGCGTCGATCACCATCTCGGGCCGCGGCGGGCACCCGGGCACGTAGATGTCCACCGGGATGATCTTGTCCACGCCCTGCACGACGGAGTAGTTGCGGTAGAAGCCGCCGCTGGTGGCGCAGGCGCCGAAGGCCATCACCCACTTCGGTTCGCACATCTGGTCGTAGATGCGCTTGATGGTCTGGGCCTGCTTGTGGCTCACCGTGCCGACCACCATCAGGAGGTCGGACTGGCGGGGCGTGAAGCGGGGCAGGGCGGCGCCGAAGCGGTCCGTGTCGTACAGCGTCGAGCTGACGGCCATGAACTCCATGCCGCAGCAGGCGGTGACGAACGGGTACGGAAAGAGGCTGAACTTGCGCACCCAGCCGACGAGGTCGTCCTTGCGGGTGGTGAGGTAATCCATCACCGCCATTCGAGTGCCCCGTCGCGCCAGAGGTAGATGAAGGCCACGGCCAGCAGCGCCATGAACACCAGGAACGACACCAGCGAGAGCGTGGCGATCTGCGCGTGGCCGGCGGCCGAGGCCCAGATGAAGAGCAGCACCGTCTCGAGGTCGAACAGCAGGAAGAAGATCGCGATCGGGTAGTACTTGATCGACAGCGGGCGGACGTTGCGGTGCTGGATCGGTTCAGCGCCGCACTCGAAGGGCTCGAGCTTGGCGGGCGTCGGCGCGGGCCGGGGCCCGAGCCAGGCATTCAGCGCGACGATCAGGCCCACCAGTCCGACGGCGGCGAGCAGGTACAGGAAGAAGATGGCGTAGGCGGTCATGCGTTTCGCAGCGGGGAACCGGCTCGCTTCGGCCTATTCTGCCTCAGGGTGACACTCGGCGGGCGTCCGGGTTTGCCGGGGATCTCCGGCGCGGCCCGATCCTTGCCGTTGAAATCAATGCGCCGCGACTATATAGACCCCGTGCGTCAAAACTGACCGCGGAAAGCACCTATGGCCGAAGCGCGGCGCATCGGCCCAAATCGTGTCCCGCTTGGTCACGCTCCGAGAAATCCCGTGGATGCCACCACCCGTCTGACTGCGACTGCCCCGGTCGCGGCGCCGAGGCGTCGCGCCAGTCCCTGGCCCGCGCGCCTGGACCGGCTCCAGAGCGGCAGCGGCCTGCTGCTCGGCCTGTTCATGTGGGGCCACATGTTCTTCGTGTCCTCGATCCTGCTCGGCGGCGACGCCATGTGGACCGTGGCCCGCTTCTTCGAGGGCTACTTCGTCTTCGGCCGGCCGATCCACGGCGTGGTCTCGCTGATCGTGGCCTGCGTGTTCGTGCTGTTCATCGGCCACGCGGCGCTCGCGCTGCGCAAGTTCCCGCAGAACTACCGCCAGTTCCGCACCTACCGGGAGCACATGGGCGAGATGAAGCACGACGACACGACGCTGTGGTACTGGCAGGTCGTGACCGGCTTCGCGCTGTTCTTCATGGCCTCGGTGCACCTGTACATCATGCTGACGCACCCGGACCGCATCGGGCCGTTCGAGTCCGCCGACCGCGTCTGGACCGACCTGATGTGGCCGCTGTACCTCGTCATGCTGTTCGCGGTGGAGTTCCACGGCGGCATCGGCCTGTACCGCGTTGCCCTGAAATGGGGCTGGTTCGAGTCGGGGAACCCTGACGCGACCCGGCGCAGGCTCAAGACCTTCAAGTGGGCGCTGACCGTGTTCTTCCTGGTGCTCGGCCTCGCCACGCTGCTGGCCTACATCCGGATCGGCATCGACCACGCACCCCAGTACGGCCAGCCTTACGTCCCGACCTGGCTGCAGGGAGGGGCCCAGCCATGAAAGTGATCTACACCGACCTGCTGGTGATCGGCGGCGGCCTCGCGGGCCTGCGCATGGCCATCGGCGCCAAGCGCCGCGGCCACGACGCGATCATCCTGTCGCTGGTCCCGCCCAAGCGCTCGCACTCGGCGGCCGCCCAGGGCGGCATGCAGGCCAGCCTCGGCAACGTGATCAAGGGGCAGGGCGACAACGAGGACGTCCACTTCGAGGACACGGTCAAGGGCAGCGACTGGGGCGCCGACCAGCAGGTCGTGCGCATGTTCGTGAACACGGCGCCGAAGGCCGTGCGCGAGCTGGCCGCCTGGGGCGTGCCCTGGAGCCGGGTCCGCCAGGGCGACCGCGAGGTCATCATCAACAGCGAGAAGGTCACCATCACCGAGCGGGCCGAGGCCCACGGCCTGGTGGCCCAGCGCGACTTCGGCGGCACCAAGAAGTGGCGTACCTGCTACGTCTCGGACGGCACCGGCCACGCCATGCTGTTCGCCGTCAGCGACCAGGCCATCGCCCAGCAGATCCCGGTCCACGAGCGGACCGAGGCCGTGGCCCTGATCCACGACGGCCACCGCTGCTACGGCGCGGTGGTTCGTGACCTGATCTCCGGCGATCTTGTCGCGTACGTCGCCAAAGCGACCGCGATCGCGACGGGTGGTGCCGGGCGCGTCTACCGCGTCACGACCAATGCGGTGATCTGCGAGGGCATCGGCTCGGCGCTGGCCCTCGAGACCGGGGTGGCGAAGCTCGGCAACATGGAGGCGGTCCAGTTCCACCCGACGGGCATCTTCCCGGCCGGCATCCTCGTCACCGAGGGCTGCCGCGGCGACGGCGGCCTGCTGCGCGACGCGCAGGGCAAGCGGTTCATGCCGGATTACGAGCCGGAGAAGAAGGAACTGGCTTCGCGCGACGTCGTCTCGCGCCGCATGGAGCAGCACATCCGCGCCGGCCACGGCGTGCAGTCGCGCTTCGGCGAGCACCTGTGGCTCGACATCACCCTGCTCGGGCGCGCGCACATCGAGAAGAACCTGCGCGAGGTCAAGGAGATCTGCCAGTACTTCCTCGGCGTCGACCCGGCCGAGCAGTGGATCCCGGTGCGCCCGGCGCAGCACTACACGATGGGTGGCGTGCGCACCAAGCCCACCGGCGAGAGCCCCGACCTGAAGGGCCTGTTCGCGGCGGGCGAGGCCGCGTGCTGGGACATGCACGGCTTCAACCGCCTCGGCGGCAACTCCGTGGCCGAGACGGTGGTGGCCGGCATGATCGTCGGCGAGTTCATCGCCGACTTCCTCGAGAGCCCGAAGAGCGAGATCAGCATCCCGACCGCGCTGATCCGCGAGGCGGTGGAAGCCGAGCGCGCCAGGCTCGACGCGCTGCTCCAGTCGAAGGGCACCGAGCGCGCGGACGCGATCAAGATCGAGATGCAGCAGGTCATGACCGACAAGGTCGGCATCTTCCGCACCGGCAAGGATCTCGAGGAGGCCGTCCACAAGCTGCAGGAGCTGCTCGAGCGCAGCCGGCACATCGGCCTGCGCTACCACGTCGACGGCCCGAATCCCGAGCTCGTCACCGCCTACCGCGTCCAGAAGATGCTCAAGGTCGCGCTGTGCATGGCCACCGGGGCGCTGGCGCGCACCGAGAGCCGCGGCGCGCACTTCCGCGAGGACTATCCGCGGCGCGACGACGCGCACTGGCTGCGCCGCACGCTGGCCTCGTGGGACCGGCCGAACGACCTGCTGCCCTGCCTGCACTACGAGCCGCTCGACGTGCTGTCGATGGAGCTGCCGCCGGGCTGGCGCGGCTACGGCAACAAGGACTACGTGGACCACCCCGACACGCCGCGCCGTGCGGCGCAGGTCGCCGAGGTACGCGAGAAGCTGGCCGGCGCCGACCGGCATGCCGTCCAGCACGAGCTGATGCCCTACCGGCACCTGCTGCCGGAGCGCTTCCGCGGCCTCAACGAGCGCATCGACGAGAGACTGCCATGAGCCAGGACCACACCGCCCCCGTCGCGCCGCCCGTGTCGAACGCGCCGCTCAGGAAGCTGCGCTTCCACATCCTGCGCCACGACCCGCGCAATCCCGAGAGCGTCCCGCACTTCCAGACCTTCGAGATCGAGGAAGCGGCGGGCATGACGCTGTTCATCGCGCTCAACGAGATCCGCGAGCAGATGGACGCGTCGCTGTCGTTCGACTTCGTCTGCCGCGCCGGCATCTGCGGCAGCTGCGCGATGGTGGTGAACGGCCGGCCGAAGCTGGCCTGCCGCACGCTCACGCAGGACCTGCCCGCCGACATCTCGCTCGCGCCGCTGCCGGTGTTCGAGCTGATCTCCGACCTGTCGGTGAACTCGGGCAAGTGGATGCGCGGCATGAGCGAGCGCCTCGAGACCTGGGTGCACTCGCTCGGCAACGAGGTCGACCTGCGCCGCATCGAGCAGGCGATGGACCCGGACCTCGCCGACAAGATCTACGAGCTCGACCGCTGCGTGGAGTGCGGCTGCTGCGTCGCGGCCTGCGGCACGGCGCGCATGCGCGAGGACTTCGTCGGCGCCGTGGGCCTCAACAAGATCGCCCGCTTCTCGCTCGACCCGCGCGACACGCGCACGGACGCCGACATGTACGAGCTGGTCGGCAACGACGACGGCGTGTTCGGCTGCATGACGCTGCTCGGCTGCCAGGACGTGTGCCCGAAGCAGTTGCCGCTGCAGACGCAGATCGCGTTCCTGCGCCGGAAGATGGCCAAGGCCGGCGTTTCCTGACCTCGCTTCGTCGACGGGCCGCAACGACTCGTCGCGCTTAGCAAAAAGTTAGGATTTTCCTAGGGGTTTCGTACTAACGCCCCGGGGCCGCGCGCGTCCAGACTCCCGCCCATCGCAAACACGGATGGGAGTGGAACGTCATGAAATCTCGAATCGTCCTCGGGGCCATCGCCTGGACCTGGGTCCTGCTGGTGTCGACGGTGGCCGGCGCGGCCGAGCCGGCGCAGGTCGCGCGCGGCCGCTACCTCGTCACCATCGGCGGCTGCAACGACTGCCACACGGCAGGCTACCTGCAGAACGACGCGAAGGTGCCCGAGAGCCAGTGGCTGCTCGGCCAGCCGGTCGGCTACCAGGGTCCGTGGGGCACGACGTATCCCGCGAACCTGAGGCTGGTGATGAGCCGGCTCACCGAGGACCAGTGGCTGCTGCACGCGCGGGCACAGCGCCTGCCGCCGATGCCGTGGTTCAACCTCGCGCGCATGACCGACGACGACCTGAAGGCGGTCTACGCGTACGTGAGGAGCCTCGGCGATCCGGGCGTGGCCGTGCCGGCCTACGTCGCGCCGGGCGGCCCCGTGAACACGCCGTACTTCGTGTTCGTGCCGGTCACGGACCAGAAGGCGGCCGCCAACGCGAAGTGAACCGCGGCCTCGGTTCACCAGCCGCAGCCCGGGACGTCACTGCGTCCCGGGTTGCGGCTCCGACAGCGCCAGCGGCCGGCTGACGTTCAGGCGGAACCGTCCGCGCCCTGTCTTCTCGATGCGCAGCGCGGGACAGCGCTCCTCCAGCCGGCGCTGCAGCAGGATCAGGCGCGCCTCGAGGTTCTCGCTCAGGTCCGGCAGGCCGAGCGTCGGGTCGAGCCGCAGCTCGCGGTTCGAATAGTCGGTGCGGCGTTCGTCGACGTAGCCGCGCACCAGTCGCCACAGGATCGCGCCGGCCACGCCCTTGATCAGGTAGTCCCCGTCCACGAAGATGCTGTCGTCCTCGCGGTAGCGCCGGATGCGCAGCGCCTGCCCCTGCGGCGCCACCGGCTTCGCGGCCGGCGCGACGCCGGCATCGGCGGCTTCGGCCGCTTCGTCGCAGAACCGGGCGGTGACCCCGATGTGGCTCGCGAGCAGCACCAGTGCGTCCTCCTCGTCGTAGCCGAAGCGGCCCGGCTCCTCGCTCTCCGCGAACAGCACGCCCACCAGCCGGTCGCCGGCGAGGATCGGCACCGCGATCTGGCTCTGCGAGTCGGCGAGGCCGGGGAAGGGGATCTCGTCGACGAGGCGCTCGGCCATGCCGTGGTGCGCGGCCGCCTCGCGGGCGGCGCGGCCGTAGC
This sequence comes from Pseudomonadota bacterium, assembly GCA_052035645.1. Taxonomy (GTDB): domain Bacteria; phylum Pseudomonadota; class Gammaproteobacteria; order Steroidobacterales; family Steroidobacteraceae; genus RPQJ01. The sequence goes on along the minus strand of JBPOHK010000184.1, from coordinate 17,070 downwards.
CGAACTCGGTGGTGGCGTGCGTGATGCGGATCGGCGTGCGCTGCTCGGCCGCCACGCCGATGACGCCGCGGCCGAGCGCGATTTCGGCGCCGACGCCCGACTGCTCGTAGCCCGCGCTCGCCACCGTGTACAGCTTGCCCACCGCGGGGTCGTGCATCAGCACCATCGCGTGCGGGAAGCGGAACTGTTCGCGCATCACGGCGAGCGCCGAGTCGAGCTGCGTCTCGAGGTCGGTGGCGTCCGCGAGACGCGGGATGCCGTGGCGCAGCGCGGCCAGCGCGTTCAGGCGGGGCGGCAGCGCGTGCGTCGGCGTGCCGTAGACCTGCACGATCGCGTCGACCCGGTAGACGTCGGCGCCGCGCAGGCGGAACACTCCGGCCATGCCGGTGTGCGAGGCGATGCCCGCGAGCTTGGCCTTCATGCTCTCGAACAGCGGGCCGGATTCCTCGGTTCGCAGGTACTGCACCGACAGCTTGTACTGCGCGCCGCTCTCCGGGTGGATCACGACCACGGCGGCGCGCGGGTTCTCCAGCACGTTCTGCCGCGTCTTGCTGAAGAACTGGAACGACAGCGCGACGTGCTCCGGGTCGACGTAGTGAACCTCGGAAATGTAGGACACGTTCGGCGTGCCGTCGCGCGCGCAGGTGGCGATCACCGCGGGGATCGCGCCTTCGAGGCAGGGCCGGATGGCGTCGAGTGCGGGCGTCACGAGGCCGCCACCAGCCGGTCCCCGGCCGCGGGCCCCGGCGTCTGCTGGAACGCGGCGACGGGAGTGAACGCGATCGCGGCGAGGCCCTGTTCGGCACGGCCGCGGACGGCGGCCGCGAATTCGGCCGTGTAGCCGATCGACACCAGTTCCTGCACCCACGCGCCGAGGTGACGCTCGGCCACGCGCCGGTCGGCGGCCGTGACGGGCACGATCCCGGCATCGCTGCCCTTGAGCTGGATCGTGCGGTGGGTGCTCGGCTGGCTGAACACCACGGCGATCGTGCCGGTGAGGCGGATGTCCTCCAGCAGTTCGCTCGCCCGCCCCGGCTCGACCAGCACGGTGACGCGCCGCCGGTCGCGCGAAACGCGGCAGCCGCAGCCGCGCACGACGTCCGCCACGAGGGACGGGTTGCGCGAGGCGACGATGACCGACACGCCGCCCTGGATGAACGCAGCGTGGTCGGCGTCGATCAACGCGGGCGATCGGCCGGACTCCCCCATGGCGCCGATCATAGCGGCCGTGCCGGGCGTTCGTCAGACCGCTCTGGCCAGTCGCAGCGGCCTCCGGTAGGTTCAGCCCCTTCCTCGCCCGACCGGGAGTTCGCCATGCCAGTCAATGCACCGCAGCAAGCCCGCCGCATCGCCCTCTGGGCCGGTCTCGCCGCCGCGTTCGTGGTCGGTCCCGGGTTCGCGGACGCGGCGCCGCCGCCGGGGACCTCGACCCGGGCACTGATCGGGCAACTCGGGCTGGTCGAGGCGCCGGCGCCGGTCCGCGAGCGCGCGGGCTGGTCGCCGCCCCGGAAGGTCCTGGTCAACCCGCTGGCCCCGGAACGGGTGGCCGAACTGCAGGCCGCCTTCCCGAAGCTGCAGTTCCTGGTCGCCGCCGCGCCGGACGAGGCGGCGAAGCTGGCGAAGGACGCGGACGTGTCGCTCGGCTGGTGCACGCCGGCCGTGCTCGCGGCCGGGAAGAAGCTGCGCTGGGTGCAGTCCTACTCCGCCGGCGTCGAGCGCTGCGTCTCGATCCCGGAATTCCGCGAGCGCGACGTCCTGCTGACCAACATGCAGCGGGTGGCGGCACCCGTGATGGCCGAACACGTGCTCGCGATGATGCTGGCGTTTTCGCGGGGCCTCGAGTTCTTCATACCCGAGCGCATGGCGGGACGCTGGTCCGACGAGCCGCCGGCGTCGGTCAAGATGGTCTCGCTCGAGGGCAAGACCCTGCTGGTCGTCGGCCTCGGCGGCATCGGTACCGAGGTCGCGAAGCGCGCGCATGCGCTCGGAATGAAGGTCGCCGCCGTGCGCAACACCGGGCGCGAGGGGCCGGAGTTCGTGAGTTACGTCGGCCTGCCGGCGGAACTGCGGCGACTGGCGGGCGAGGCCGATTTCGTCGTCAACACGACGCCGCTCACGCCGGCCACCACCGGGATGTTCGACGCGAAGTTCTTCGCGGCGTGCAAGCCGGGCGCGTATTTCTTCAACGTCGGGCGCGGCCGGAGCGTCGTGCAGGCGGACCTCGTCGCGGCGCTCGAGAGCGGCCGCCTCGCCGGCGCCGGTCTCGACGTGACCGACCCCGAGCCGCTGCCCGCCGACCACCCGTTGTGGAAGATGCGGAACGTCATCCTGACGCCGCACGTCTCGGCATCGTCGGACCTGGGCCACTCGGTGAGGTTCGCGATCGTCGAGGAGAACCTGCGCCGCTACCTCGCGGGCGAAAAGATGCTGTCGGTCGTCGACGTGGCCCGGGGGTACTGAGCCCGGCTCACCACGTCTTCGCGAGCCTGCGCTCGCGCAGGAACAGGAACAGCGGGAACGCGAAGGCGAACGCGATGCCGAAGGTGAGCACCGGGAAGATCCACCAGTGCCGCATGCCGAGCCGGCGGGCCTCGAAGTACGAGAACGCCAGGAACGCCGCGCAGCCCGTCAGCAGGTCGTTGGAAAGCGAGGCCGCGGCGGAATTCGCGTAGCCCGCGCGCACGAAGGCGGCGAGGTCGAAGCCGCCGGTCTCGCGCATGAACTGCAGGTTGAACGTCCACGTCACCAGCAGGCCGACGATGGAGAGGACCAGGAAGAACCATTGGCGGGCGGTCATGTGGCTGCGCTCCTGCGGTGGTTGACGGCCGTACGGGATCACGGTGACGCGGAAGGGGTGCCTGCGGTCATGGCGACTCGACATCGACCCCCGCACCGCCCGCCCGCACCTGCCGCCTCGCCGTCGACATCCTGCTCGCGAAGCAACGGCGGGCGCGGGCGAGGGTTCGCGCGGCGACGCAGGCCGCGGGGGCGGGCGGCTCAGCCCGCCTGTCCGAGCCGCGCCTTCAGCGCCTCGATCTCCTGCCGCAGCCCGGCCACGGTCGCCTCGAGCGCCGCGATGCGCTCGGCCGTCGACGCACCGCCGCCGCCCGCCGACGACCGTGCAGGCTCGTCTGCGGGCTCCACGACGGGCGGGGCCTCCCCGCTGAACAGGTGCATGTAGCGGGACTCGCGCCGGCCCGGCTCGCGCGCCAGCTTCGCCACGAAGGGGCCGTCCGGCCGCGTCATCAGGTCCTCGAGCGCGGTCTCGACCTCGGTCACGTCCCTGAGCGGCGCCATGCGCGCGCCGTGGGTGCGCAACTCGCCGGGGGTCTGTGGCCCGCGCAACAGCAGTTCGCACACGATGGCCGTCTGCGCCGGCGAGAACTTCAGCGAGCCGTACTCGGTGTTGCAGAACAGGTGCTGGAACTTCGGCACGCGGCTGCCGAACCCCGAGCGCTCCATGACCAGTTGCCGGCGCATGAGCCCGTCCACCGCGGCCTGCACCTCGCGCTCGTCGAGTTCGAGCACCGGGTCGCGGTTGCTCTTCTGGTTGCAGGCGTTGGTCAGCGCATTGAGCGAGAGCGGGTACTGGTCCGGGGTGGTGATCTGCTTCTCGATCAGGCAGCCCACGATGCGCGCTTCGAGGGCCGTCAGTTCCACGGACATGGCAGTGCTCCAGGGGCTCCGGTGCGGGCATAATCGCACAATCGCACCGACGGAAGGCCGACACGTGGCGCAGTCCCGGGGATCGACGCTCAAGGGCGTCGTGACGCTCCTGCTCATCTCGCTCAACACCATCGTGCTGGTGCCGGTGCTGATGGTGGCGGCGCTGCTGCGGCTGCTGGTACCGCTCGCCGGCTGGCGCCGCGGCATGGGCCGCGTCATGATCGCCATCGCCGAGCGGTGGATCGCCCACAACGGCGCGATCCTGCGCGCAGTCGCGGGCTTCCGCGTCGAGACGGACGGGCTCGAGGGGCTGCAGCGCCGCGACTGGTACCTCGTCGTGTCGAACCACCGCTCGTGGGTCGACATCCTCGTGCTGCAGTCGGTGTTCCTCGGCCGCATCCCCTTCCTGAAGTTCTTCCTGAAGCAGGAACTCATCTGGGTGCCGTTCCTCGGCCTCGCGTGGTGGGCGCTCGATTTCCCGTTCATGCGCCGCTTCAGCTCCGAGCACCTCGCGAAGCACCCGGAGGACCGCGGCAAGGACCTCGAGGCCACCCGCATCGCCTGCCGCCGGTTCGCCGAGATCCCCACCTCGGTGATGAACTTCGTCGAGGGCACGCGCTTCACCGAGGCGAAGCGCGTCCGGTTCGCGTCCCCGTATCGCCACCTGCTGCCGCCGCGGGCCGGCGGCGTCGCGTTCGTGCTCTCGGCGATGGGCGGCATGCTGCACTCGATGGTGGACGTCACGATCGCCTACCGCGAGACCGAGCCCACGCTCTGGGACCTGTGCTGCGGCCGCATGCAGGCGATCCGGGTGCACGTCGAGCGCCGGCCGATCGAGCCGTGGACCACCGCCGGCAGTTACCAGGACGACGAGGCGTTCCGCCGCCGCTTCCAGCAGTGGCTCGGCGAGCTGTGGCAGCAGAAGGACGCGCGCCTCGCGGCCATGCTGCCTCCCGAGATGCCCTGAGCGGAGACGAGCATGGACGGCTGGGACCTGCCCGACCCCTTCATCCACGAACGCGTCGCAGTCCACGCGGAAATCGACGGCTACGGCCACGTGAACAACGCGGTCTACGTCGCGTGGCTGGACGACTGCGCGTGGGCGCACTCGATCCACCGCGGCATCCCGCCCGAGCTGTGCCGCGAGCTCAACCGCGGCATGGCCGTGTGGCGCACGCAGATCAACTACCTCCGGGCCGCGCTCGAGGGCGACGAGATCCTGGTCGGCACCTGGCCGGTCCACAACGACCGGAAGCTGCGCATCGACCGCCGCTTCCAGGTCCGCCGCCGGTCCGACGGCGAGACGCTGCTGCGGGCGCTGATCCACTACGTCTGCATCGACCTGCAGACCGGACGCGCGAAACGGATGCCCGCCGAGTTCACGAAGTATTCCGTGGCGCCCGCGGTGGTGGCGGCCGTGGCCGCCGAGGCCGAGCCGTTCCTGCCGGGCGTCGAGCCGCGCTGAACGTACCGACCGGGAGGAGAGCACCATGCACGACCAGTGGACCGAAGCCGAACTCACCGCCTTGCGGGGCCGCACGGCCTTCACGCGCCGCGAGATCCTCGTCACCAGCCTCGCCACCGGTTTCGCGCTCGCTGCGCAGCCCGTGTCGGCCCAGGCCATCACCACCGACTCCGGGGGGCTCACGGCCGGCGAGGTGAAGATCCCCGTCGCCGATGGCGAGATCCCGGCGTACCGGGCGATGCCCGCGACGGGCCGGGATTTCCCGGTGGTGCTCGTGGTCCAGGAGATCTTCGGCGTGCACGAGCACATCAAGGACGTCTGCCGCCGCTTCGCGAAGCAGGGCTACCTCGCGGTCGCGCCCGAGCTGTACGCACGCCAGGGCGACGTGTCGAAGATCGCCGACTGGAAGCAGATTTTCGCCGAGGTGGTCTCGAAGGTGCCGGACGCGCAGGTGATGTCCGACCTCGACGCCACCGTCGCGTGGGCGCGCAGGTCGAGCTCGGGCGACGCGCAGAAGCTGGCGATCACCGGCTTCTGCTGGGGCGGGCGCATCGTGTGGCTGTACGCGGCCCACAGTGCGGACCTGAAGGCGGGCGTGGCCTGGTACGGCCGGCTCAAGGGGCAGGCGAGCGAGCTCCAGCCGAAGTATCCGCTCGACGTGGTCGCCGACCTGAAGGCCCCGGTGCTCGGGCTGTACGGCGGCAAGGACCAGGGCATCCCGCTCGAGGACGTCGACGCGATGAACGCCGCGCTGAAGGCTGCCGGCAAGCCGTCGACGATCTTCGTGTTCCCGGACGCGCCGCACGGCTTCCTCGCCGACTATCGGCCGAGCTACACCGAGGCGGCGGCGAAGGAGGGCTGGACGAAGTGCGTCGCGTGGTTCCGCGAGCACGGCGTCGGCTGAGGGCCGATCAGCGCGTGAGCCAGTCGAAGGTGCCGTCGCCCGCCGGCAACGGCTGGTGGGTGACGTTGCCGTCCTCGATCACGAGGCGCTGTCCGCCGTCGCCGCCGACCTCGCTGTCCGGGAACACCACGAGGATGTGGCCGCTGCGCACGCTGACGATCACCTGGTCCTCCACGATGCGCGCCTCGTAGCGCGCGCCGTAGTGCTTGAGCAGGCCGCCGGGCGTGTACACGCGCAACTTGCGCGGCGCGTCCCGGGTGACCGGGCCGGAGTCGAGGTAGAGGGCGCCGCGGCGCAGCTGCACGCGTCCCAGCTCCTGCACCGTGATGCGCGTCTGCGCGTCGAGCACGAGCGAGATGCCGTTGACCCACGCGAGGCCCGCACGCGCCCCGTCCTGGGTGCGCACGCTGTCGCCGGGCAGGAGCCGGATGCCGTCGGTGAGCGGCAGCCACCCGCCGCCGTCGCGCTTGTACTCGACCGCGCCCTTCAGCTCCGCGGGCCGCCCGACCGGGTCGTGCGAAACGAGGTAGAGCGGCCGCGCAAACCAGGCCGCGGCCGCGACCACCAGCGCGACAACCGCGATCGTGACGGCCCGGATGCGCCGTCGCCTCGCCTGCGCCGCCTGCCTGCGCTGCCATTCGGCCTCGACGGCCGCCTTGACCTCGGGCGACATCTGCTCCGGCCCCTGCACGCGCACGCCGGCGGCGCGCAGCAGGGAGGCGAGATCGTTGTCACTCTCGGGCGGCATGCGCGCGATTGTACACGGGCCGTCGACGCCCACCGGCGGTTCGCCGCATCAGGGGACCGTCCAGCCGAGCGCGCGCACGACCGCCGCGAACTCGGCCGCGAGCGGCGCCCGCACCACCAGTGCCTCGCCGGAGCCCGGGTGACGGAACGCGAGTTCCGTGCAGGCGAGCAGCAGGCGCTGCGAGCCGTAGCGCTCGCGGAACAGGCGGTTGTGCCGGCCCTTGCCGTAGGTCGAGTCGCCGACGATCGGGTGCCGCGCGTGGGCGAGGTGGCGCCGCAGCTGGTGCCGCCGTCCGGTGAGCGGCTCGAGCTCGAGCAGCGCATAGCGGGAGGTCGGGTAGCGGTCGACGCGCACCGGCAGCTCGACCGTGGCGAGCGTGCGGTACGTGCTGCGCGCCTCGCGCGGCCCGCCGTCCCGGACGCCGAGCACGCCGTCCTGCACCGGGTCCAGCGGGTGGTCGATGCAGCCCTCGGCGGCGGGCCAGCCGCGCACGATCGCGAGGTACTTCTTGCGCACGCTGCCGTCCGCGAACTGCGCGGCGAGGGCGGCGGCGCCGGCGGCGTCGAGCGCGAACGCGAGCGCGCCCGAGGTGCCCTTGTCGAGACGATGCGCCGGATGCACGCGCTGTCCGAGCTGGTCGCGCAGCATCTGCACGGCGAACCGCGTCTCGTGCCGGTCGATGGGCGAGCGGTGCACCAGCAGGCCGGACGGCTTGTCGATGACGACGACCTGCGCGTCCCGGTGGAGGATGGTCAGTGGCGTTGCGGAGTGCTCGGTCACGTTGGGCAGCAGCCTGGGCCGGTGCGGGCGCCGGACGCGCGACGGCGCGTCGCGGGCGCTAGAATACAGGTCGCCGAACGATTCCCGCTGCTCCAGTGAAAAGGACCGGTCATGAAGCTGCACACCGTCTGCCGCACCCAGGATCTGCCCAAGGGCAAGATGAAGGCGTTCACCGTCGCGGGCGAGAAGATCGTGCTCTACCACCTCGAGGACGGCTTCTTCGCCACGCAGGCCAGCTGCACGCACGTGTTCGCGCCGCTCGCGAAGGGCAAGATCCTCGACGGCTGCAAGGTGCAGTGCCCGTTGCACCGGGCGCGCTTCGACATCCGCACCGGCGAGGTGGTCGACTGGGCCAACTTCCCGCCGGGCATCCAGGTGCTGAACATCGTGCGCGGCGAGAAGGCGCTCAAGACCTACAAGGTCAGCGTCCGGGACGGCGAGGTGCGGGTGTCGCTGCCGGCCTGAGCCTCAGGCCAGCGCCCGCGCCCAGGCGGCGGCCACCAGCGCCGCGGCGCCGAGACCGGCGGCCCATTGCGCCCAGCCGGGGAACGGCCGGTCGCGCCCTGCCAGCAGCACGCCGGCCAGCGTACCCATCACGAACCCCGTGAGGTGCGCCAGCACGTCCGTCTGCTCGCCGGCGGCCCCGGTGAACGCCAGCAGGAACACGCCGGCCAGCAGCGGCGCCCAGCGATAGGCCCAGCGGCCGCCGTCCCGCGCGCGCCTCCGCCACGAGTACGCGGACAGCAGCCCCAGCGTCGCGAAGACCGCGGTGGATGCGCCGGCCGAGAAGTGGTCGAGCGGCTGGAGGTAGCCGTTCACCACGTTGGCGAGGCCGGCCGCGACGACCACGCCGCCGAGCGCGACGCCCGGGCCGATCAGCTGCGCGGCCAGCCACAGGAACGCGGCCCCGAAGCCGAGGTTCGCGAGCAGGTGCGCGACGTCGAAGTGCAGCGTCAGCGCGGTGACGCCCCGCCACCACTCGCCGCCGCGCAGTGCCGGCGTCACCGCGGCGCCCCGCTCGAGCCAGTTGCCGGCGAAGGCGTGGCCGCCGGCCAGCCAGGCCACGGCGAGCAGGACGAGCGCGTAGGCCGCGGCGCCGACCCAGGCCCAGGGGTGCGTGCCTTCGGGCCGCATGAAGCGTCGCCGCGGCGGGTTCTCGTGTTCGTAGCGGGCGAGGTGGCCGACGGCCGCCCGCGCCTGCGCGGCATCGACGTAGAGGCTCCAGGACACGCCCTGCAGCGCCATGTGCGAGCCGATGCCCACCGCATGCAGCACGAAGGCCCGCTCGTCGCAGGCGGCGCGGTGCAGCGTGCGATAGACCTCGACGAGGGCGAGCTCGGTGCCGGCGCCCGCGGGTGGCGGGTCGCTCACGCCGGGAACCGGTGCGTCGCGCCCGTTTCCGGCGCGATGAAATCCCGCTCGCCGACGCCGTGCCGCTCGCGGGCCGCCGCGAGTTCGCGCACCGGCTCGTCGATGCCCTCGTCGGTGAGCTGGAAGCAGCCGTAGTGCGTGCCGATGCTGAGCGTCGCACCGAGGTCGAGGTGCGCCCGCACCGCGTCGTCCGGGTTCATGTGCATGTCGCGCATGAACCAGCGCGGCTCGTAGGCGCCGATCGGCAGCAGGGCCACGTCGATCGGGCCGCAGCGCGCGCGGATCTCGCGGAAGTGCCGCCAGTAGCCGGTGTCGCCTGCGAAGTACACGCGGCGGCCGTCGGCCTCGATCACGAAGCCGCCCCACAGGGTTCGGTTGCGCCCGGAGAGCGCGCGGCCCGACCAGTGCTGCGCCGGAACGCAGGTGCAGCGGGCCCCCGCGTGCTCGTGCGTGTCCCACCAGTCGAGTTCGTGCACGCGAGCGAGCCCGTGCTGCTCGAGGAACGCCCGGTTGCCCAGACCCGTGAGGAACAGCGGCCGGTGCGCCTGCCCGAGGCGCACGAGGGTGTCGATGTCGAGGTGGTCGTAGTGGCTGTGGCTGACCAGCACCACGTCGATGCGCGGCAGCGCCTCGAACGGCAGGCCGGGGTCGCGCACGCGCTTCGGCCCGCTCCACTGCACGGGGCTCACGCGTTCGGAATAGACGGGGTCGGTCAGCACGTTGAGCCCGCGGAACTGCACGAGGTGGGTGATGTGATTGACGAACGTGATGGCGATCCCGCCGGATTCAAGGGCGGCGGGCAGTGCGGGCCGCGCCCGGTTCTCGACCCGGCGGGGCCAGGTCGCGGCGCGGCTGGTGCGCTGCCACTTCAGGAAGTCGCCGAGCGAGCGGCCCGCCGTGGACTCGGGGTTCTGGTTGCGGAAGACCTCGCCGTCGAAGTGATCGGTCACGGGGCCGCGGTGGCCCGGCCCGCCCGCGATCGAGCGACGGGTGGCGTAGGCGCCGGTCGCGAGGCGCAGCAGCCGCTGCCAGGGGTGCCGGATCACGGGCCGGCGCTTGCGGCCGTGGGACCGGGGACCAGTGCGGCCAGCGCGTCGGCGCTCGCCGCCACGCACTCGCGGCCGCGCTCGATGGCCTCGTCCGCGCGATGGAAGTCCATCAGCTGGAAGTCGTCCATGCGCGGCCGCAGCACGATGTCGGCCGGGTCGCTCGCGAGCCGCGAGCGCGTGATGCGGTCCTGCATGATGTTCACCGAGCTGGTGATGGCCTCGAGCAGCCCGGGCTCGCTGCGACGCGCGCGGAACGACTCGACCAGTCCGTCCACGAGACCCGACCACTTCCTCAGGATCGCGGAGCCCTCGGCGCTCACCGCTTCCGACGCTGGCGGCTCTTCGGTGCGGGGGCCCGGCGCCTGCTGCGCGCGCTGCCCGGCGCGCGTCACGCTGCGGCTCAGGTCGACGCCGATCACGACGTCCGCCCCGAGCGCGCGGCACAGCGACACCGGCACCGGATTGACCACGCCGCCGTCGATGAGCCAGCGGCCGTCGTGCCATGCCGGTGCGAACAGGCCCGGCAGGCCGCTCGAGGCGCGCACGACGTGCATCATCGGGCCCTCGCGCAGCCACACCTCCTCGCCCGTGTAGAGGTCGGTGGCGACCGCGCCGAAAGGCAGCGGCAGCGACTCGATCGGTTCGTCGCCGATGCGCCCGGCGATCGCCTCCATCAGCCGGTTGCCGGTCATGATGCCGCCGCCGCGGAACGTCGCGTCCATCAGCCGCCAGACGTCGCGCTGGGTGAGGCTGCGGATCCACGTCTCCAGCGCGGACAGCCGGCCGGCCGCACAAGCCGCGCCGACCAGCGCGCCGGCCGACGCGCCGGCGACGACGCGCGGCTGCAGCCCGAGCCCGGCGAGCCCCTGCAGGATCCCGACGTGCGCCCAGCCGCGCGCCGACCCGCTGCCGAGCGCGATGCCGAGGCGCGGTGGACTCACGGTTTCAGGGCCCGGTAGAGGAAGGGCAGGCTCACGTCCATGCGGTAGTCGATGTCGGAATGGTCGTCGTCGAATTCCTCGTAGCGGTGCGCGACGCCGGCGGCATCGAGCGCGCGAGAGAGCTGCCGGCAGCCGTAGTGGATGTGGTACTGGTCGCGCCATCCGCAGTCGATGTAGATCCCGCGCAGCTTGCGGAGTTCCCGGGCGTGGCGCTTCACGAGGCGGACCGGGTCGTGCTCCAGCCAGCGCCGCCAGTTGGCCTCGAGCAACTCGCCGGTGTCGAGGTGGAAGGGCAGGCGGAATCCGTTCGGCGCCTTCGGGTCCGGGTCGTAGGTGGCCGCCATGCACAGGTTCATGATCGCGTGGCCCTCGGCGCCCGAGACCTTGGTCTTCCGCCAGATCGCCTGCAGGAAACGCCGCACCCGCCCGTCGTCGAGCCCGGCGTGCAGTCCGCGCGCCGCCGCCGTCTTCGCCTCGCGCGGCCAGGGGCCGGGCCGGCGCGCGGGCTTGCGGTACTTCGCCAGTTCGTTGAGCGTGTTGGGCCAGTCGCAGCGGTACACGAAGTCGAAGTACGCGTCGCCCGAGTGGTCGGCGACCGCGCCCCAGTGCCGGGTGTACTTCATTCCGTGGATGATCGCGCCGTAGCCGCCCGAGGACTTGCCGAAACAGCCGCGGTGCTCGCGCGCGGCGAGGGTGCGGAACTCCCGGTCCACGGCCGGGACGATCTCCTCCACGAGGTAGTCCGCGTAGCGGCCGATCGCGGAGGAATTGACGTACTGGTTGCCGCCGAGCGACGTGAAGCAGTCCGGGAAGACCAGGATCGCGGGCCCCATGCGGCCGTCGCGCACCAGGCGCGCGGCGCGCTCGGCGAGGTTCTCGCTGAACGGCTTCCAGTTGAGGTGGGCCATGCCCGAGCCGGTGAAGCCGACCATGTCGACCAGCACCGGGAAGCGCCGGCCCGGCCCGCTGCCCGCGCGCAGGTCGTACTCGCGCGGCAGCCAGACGGCGAGCTTGCGCAGGCTGGGGTCGCCGAGCGGATTGTCTTGCAGCACCCGGGACTGGTGTTCGAGCACCACCACGGTGCCGGCATCGCGGAGCAGGGTCTTGCGGGCCATGGGTTTCTCCCGGCCGGCGGTCGCGCGGACCGCGGCCAAACTTGCGGAGGCGGCGCGGATGCGTAGCATTGTCGGGCATCGGGTCGTGCGCAGGCAACGCGCCGCATTCGCCCGTCGTTCCCCACCAGGAGTCGCCTTGAGTACCGAGCGGGAGACCGTGCTGCACAGCTGGAGCGTGCAGTCGCAGTGGCAGGGCCCGACGGTGGCCGGCGCGGCCGGCGCCTGGCTGCACCTCGAGGACGGCCGGCGCATCCTCGACATGAGCAGCCTCGCCGAGTGCAGCAACCTCGGCCACCAGCACCCGCGCGTCGTCGAGGCCATCCGCGAGCAGGCCGGGAAACTCTGCTTCGTGACCAACGCCTGGGGCAATGAGGCGCGGGCCGGGCTCGCGCAGCGCCTGCTCGAAGTGTCCGGGTTCGCGGGCGGGCGCGTGTTCTTCACGCTCGGCGGCGCCGACGCCAACGAGAACGCCGTCAAGCTGGTCCGCCAGGCGCTCGGGCGGCCGCGGGGCACCGTCGTTACGCGCGATCGCTCCTACCACGGCGCCACCTACCTCGCGATGGCGCTCTCGGGCGACACGCGCACGCGTGCGTACGTCGATCCCGAGTCGATGGGCGTGAGCCACGTGCCGCCGCCATACGCCTATCGCTGTCCGTTCGGCAGCAACAGCGCCGACGAGTGTGGCAGGCTCGCGGCGCAGGCCGTCGCTCGCCGCATCGACGAGATCGGGGCCGCGGGCGTCGCGGCCGTGATGATGGAGCCGAACGCGGGCTCGAACGGCATCGTCGCGCCGGACACGTACTGGCCGGAACTGCGGCGGGTCACGCGCGAGCGCGGCATCCCGCTGATTGCGGACGAGGTGATGAGCGGATTCGGCCGCTGTGGCGAGTGGTTCGCGTGGCAGCGCCACGGCGAGGCCGGCCGGCCTGACATGATGACGCTGGCGAAGGGGCTCACCGGAGCCATGGCGCCGCTCGGCGCGGTCGTGCTCTCGCACGACATCGCCGCACGCCTCGAGGACCAGATGCTCTACGCCGGCCTCACCTACTGCGGGCATCCGCTCGCGTGCGCGGCCGGCGTCGCGGCCGTCGATGCGTATCGCGGCGAACGCCTGATCGAGCGCTCGCGCCGACTCGGCGCGCAGCTGCTGGCGGAACTCGGCCGGCTGCAGGCGCGTCACCCCGTCATCGGGGACGTGCGCGGTGGCCACGGCCTGTTCGCCGTGCTCGAGCTGGTGGCCGACCGCAATTCGCGCGCGCCGCTCGCGCCCTGGCCACAGACCGCGCCGGCGCTGAAGGCGCTGCTCGACGGCGCGATGGAGGAAGGCGTCTCGTTCGGCTCGCGCGGCAACCTGCTCCTGCTCGCGCCGCCGCTGGTCATCGACGAGGCCGACCTCGCGCACGCGCTCGCGGTGCTGGACCGCCAGCTCGCCCGTTGCTTCCCCGCCCACTGACCGGGAATCCCGCCATGAGCTTCCGCCTGACCTACGCGACCATGTTCAACCCGCCGGAGGAGATGCACGGACGGTTCGAGGCGGCGCTCGCCCGGGTCGCGGCCGGGCTCGGCGCGACCCACCCGCTGTTCATCGACGGGCGCGACGTGCCGGGGGGCGCGCTGGCCGTGCGCGCCACGCCGATCGATCTCGGGCGCCGGCTGGGCGAATTCGCGGTGGCGGACGCGGGCCACGTCGCGGCGGCCATGGCGGCGGCGCAGGCCGCGTATCCCGGCTGGCGCAAAATCCCGGTCGCCGAGCGCGCCGCGCTCATGCATCGCGTGGCCGACGTGATGGAGGCGCGCGTCTACGAGCTGGCCGCGGCGCTCGCGCTCGAGGTCGGCAAGAACCGCATGGAGGCGCTCGGCGAGGCGCAGGAGTGCGTGGACTTCTTCCGGCACTATGCCGACGACTTCGCGGGCCACGCGGGCTACGAGCACGCCCTGCCGAACGATCCGCTGCCGGGCGTCAGCTCGCGCAACCGCAGCGTGATGCGGCCGCACGGCGTGTGGGCGGTCATCGCGCCGTTCAACTTCCCGATGGCGCTTGCGGCCGGGCCGACGGCCGCCGCCCTCGTCACCGGCAATACCGTGGTGCTCAAGGGTTCGACCGACACGCCGTGGGCCGGTCGATTGCTCGCCGACTGCATCCGCGACGCGGGCCTGCCCGCCGGCGTGTTCAACTACCTCTCCGGTTCCGGGCAGGATGTCGGCGAGGCGCTGCTGGCCGACCCGCGGCTGGCGGGCCTCACCTTCACCGGCTCCGTGGCGGTCGGCACCCACCTGCTGCGGCAGATGAACGGCGGCGCCTACCCGCGCCCGTGCATCGCCGAGATGGGCGGCAAGAACCCGTGCATCGTCACGCGCCACGCGAACCTCGAGCATGCGGCGGCCGGCATCGTGCGCTCGGCATTCGGCATGGGCGGCCAGAAGTGCTCGGCGCTGTCGAGGCTGTACGTCGACGCCTCCGTGGCCGACGAGCTGCTCGCGCGCCTCGTCGCCGCCACCGAGGCGATCCGCATCGGCGACCCCTGCCGGCGCGAGAACTGGCTCGGCCCGGTGGTGAACGAGCGCGCCTACGTGAACTATGCGCTGTTCGTCGCGGAACTGCGGCAGGGCGGCGCCCGCGTGCTCAGCGGCGGCCAGCAGTTGCGCGACGGCGAATTTGCGCGCGGCCATTACGTCGCGCCCACCATCGCGGAGGCGCCGCTCGCGCACCGCCTGTGGCGCCACGAGATGTTCCTGCCGATCCTCACCGTGCACCGGGTGCGCGACCGCGACGAGGCCATGCGCCTCGCCAACGATTCGGAAATGGGGCTCACGGCCGGCTTCTACGGTTCGGCCGACGAAGTGCCGTGGTTCCACGAGCACATCGAGGCGGGCGTGACCTACGCCAACCGGCCTCAGGGCGCGACCACCGGGGCGTGGCCCGGCTACCAGCCGTTCGGGGGCTGGAAAGGGTCCGGCTCGACCGGCAAGGCCATCGCCTCGTTCTACTACCTCGCGCAGTACCTGCGCGAGCAGTCGCGCACGGTCGTGGATTGACTTAACCCGGCCCCGGGGGGGGCGCAAGCGCGGGGGTGGCCGAATCCGGTATCCTTGGAGACTTCCAAGAAACCCGGTCCCAGGAGGCCGGGTCCGCGCTGCCCGCGGGGCGGCGGGTCATTCCAGGAGTCCACCGTGGCCAACCCCCACATCAAGACCGAACTGCCGGGGCCCAAGTCCCGTGCCATGCTCGCCCGCGACCTGCCGGTCGCCTCGCCCTCGTACCCGCGCGACTATCCCTTCGTCATGTCGCACGGCCGCGGCGTCGAGGTGTTCGACGTCGACGGCAACCGCTTCCTCGACTTCGTCGCCGGCATCGCGGTGTGCTCGACCGGGCACTCGCATCCGAAGGTCGTCGGCGCGATCAAGGACGCGGCCGACAAATTCCTGCACGTCTCGAGCGACTACTGGCACGAGAACATGACCGGCCTCACCGAGCGCCTCGCCGAGCTCGCGCCGATGGGCGAGCCGGTGATGAGCTTCCTGTGCCAGTCGGGCACCGAGTCCGTCGAGGGCGCGATCAAGCTCGCGCGCTACGTCACGGGCCGTCCTCGCTACCTCGGCTTCCTCGGCTCGTTCCACGGCCGCACCATGGGCTCGCTCGCGTTCACCTCGAGCAAGTACACGCAGCAGAAGGGCTTCGCGCCGACGATGCCGGGCGTGACGCACGTGCCGTATCCGAACCCGTACCGTCCGTTGCTGCACGGGGCCGACCAGGGCAAGGCCGTGCTGAACTACATCCGCATGCTGTTCGAGCGCAACCTGCCGCCGTCGGAAGTCGCGGCCATCCTCGTCGAGCCGCTGCAGGGCGAGGGCGGGTACCTCGTGCCGCCGCCCGGTTTCCTCGCGGGCCTGCGCGAGATCTGCGACGAGCACGGCATCCTGCTGATCTTCGACGAAGTGCAGTCGGGCGTCGGCCGCACCGGCAGGATGTGGGCCTGCCAGCACGACGGCGTGCGTCCCGACATCATGACGTCGGCCAAGGGCCTCGGCTCGGGCATGCCGATCGGCGCATTCATGGCCAAGAAGACGATCATGGAGCAGTTCAAGCGCGGCGCGCACGGCAACACCTTCGGCGGCAACCCGCTCAGCTGTGCCGCCGCCCTCGCCACCCTCGACCTCGTCGAGCACGAGTACATGGGCAATGCCGCCCGCGTCGGCGAGTACTTCATGGGCAAGCTGCGCCAGTTGCAGCAGAGCTACCGCTGCATCGGCGAGGTGCGCGGCCGCGGCCTGATGATCGGCATGGAGCTGATCGACACCGACCCCGACCGCACGCCGGCGCGCGCGCTGTGCGATCGCCTCGTGACCCGCGGCTACCACAACGGCCTGCTGCTGCTCTCCTGCGGCGTCAGCACGCTGCGCTTCATGCCGCCGCTGTGCGTCAGCACCGGCGAGATCGACGAAGCCGTGGAACTGCTGCGCGTCAGCCTCGACGAAGCCCTCGCGGCGAAGGCGAGCTGACCCCGTGCGCCGCCTCCTTCCGGCCACGGCCGCGCTGCTGGTGATGACCGCCGGCGCGGCCTGGGCCGACCGGGAGGCGGTGCTCAAGCAGGTCGATCTCCCGCACAGCTACTACTGGCGGGAGATGTACATCCCGCAGCTGACGACGGCCCCCTCGTCGGTGGCGTTCACGCCCGACGGCGCGAGCCTGATCTACAGCATGGACGGCTCGCTCTGGCGCCAGCGCATCGGCGAGCGCGCGGCCGACGAGATCACGCACGCCCACGGCGCATACGATTACCAGCCTGACGTCGCGCGCGACGGCCGCAGCGTCGTATTCGCGCGCTACGACGGTCGCGGCATCGAGCTGTGGCGACTCGATCTCGCGAGCGGGCGCGAGCAGCGGCTCACCACGACCGGGGCCGTGAACACCGAGCCGCGCCTGTCGCCGGACGGCAAGCGCCTCGCATGGGTCTCGACCGAGGGCACCGGCCACTTCAACCTGTTCATCGCGGACGTCGACGCGGACGGCCTGCACGGCGCGCACCCGCT
>JBPOHK010000102.1:0-1934 GCA_052035645.1 Pseudomonadota bacterium | reverse complement strand
CGCGACGTCGAGACGATCTACGAAGTGCCGCTGGCGCTGCGCGAGGAAGGCATCGACCGCGTCGTGCTGCAGCGCCTGGGCCTGCCGCTCACGCCCGGCGACGCCCGCGCCTGGGAACAGCTGGTGCACAACATCAAGCACCCGAAGGACGAGCTCACCATCCACGTGGTGGGCAAGTACACCGGCTACGAGGATTCGTACAAGAGCCTCAACGAGGCGCTGTACCACGGCGGCTTCGCCCACGGACTGCGTATCAACATCCAGTGGGTCGAGGCCGAGGCGCTCGAGAAGGACGGCGGCACCAGGCTGCTCGAAGGGTCGGCCGGGATCCTCGTGCCCGGGGGCTTCGGCACCCGCGGCACCCGCGGCATGATGAAGGCGGCCGAGTTCGCGCGCACGCACGGCGTGCCGTACTTCGGCATCTGCTACGGCTTCCAGTGGGCCACGGTGGAGTTCGCCCGCAACGTCTGCGGCCTCGAAGGCGCCGACTCGACCGAGTTCGACGAGAGCGCCCCGCACAAGGTGATCTACAAGCTGCGGGATCTGCTCGGCGTCGACGACCTCGGTGGCACGATGCGTCTCGGCCGCTACGCCTGCGCCCTCGCCGAGGGCTCGCTGGCCCGCCGCGCCTACGGCACCGATCTGATTCACGAGCGGCACCGGCACCGTTTCGAGTTCAACACGCTGTACGAGCAGCCGCTGCGCGAGCACGGCATGGTGATCTCGGGCCGATCCCCCGACGGCAAGTTCGTCGAGATCGCGGAGCTGCCCGGCCATCCGTGGTTCCTCGGCGTGCAGTTCCATCCCGAGTTCCTGTCGCGACCCCTGCGGCCGCATCCGCTCTTCGCGAGCTTCGTCGAGGCCGCCTACCGCCATCGGCAGGGCACGTCGGGCTCGGTCGCCACCGCCGGCGCGACGGCCTGACATGAGCGCCGTGCGTCCAGCTCCCGCCGGGAGCGCCACTTTCGGTCCCGGGCACCCGCTGGGCTTCATGCTCGGCCCGTGCGTGATCGAAAGCGCCGGGCACGTGATGGACATGGCGTTCGCGGTCCGCGAGATCGCAGCGCGGGTCGGCGTGCCCGTCGTGTTCAAGGCCTCGTTCGACAAGGCGAACCGGACGTCGATCGGCTCATTCCGCGGTCCGGGGCTCACCGAGGGTCTGCGGGCGCTGGCCGCCGTCAAAGCCCGCACCGGCCTGCCCATCGTCACCGACATCCACGAGGCGTCACAGGCGGCGCCGGCCGCCGAGGTCGCCGACGTCCTGCAGATTCCGGCGTTCCTGTCGCGCCAGACCGACCTGCTGGTGGCGGCGGCGCGCACCGGCCGCACCGTGAACGTCAAGAAGGCACAGTTCCTGGCTCCGAAGGACATGGTGCACGTGGTGCGCAAGCTCACCGACAGCGGCGCCGCGGCGGTGATCCTGACCGAGCGCGGCTCGACGTTCGGGTACAACAACCTGGTCGTCGACATGCGCGCCCTGCCGATGATGCGCGAGCTGGGCGTGCCGGTGGTCTTCGACGTCACCCACAGCCTGCAGCTGCCGGGTGCCGGCGACGGCGTCACGATCGGACTGGCGCAGTACATCGCGCCGCTCGCCCGGGCCGGGGTGGCCGCGGGGGTCGACGGCGTCTTCATGGAAGTCCACGACGACCCGTCGAAGGCGAAGAGCGACGCCGCCAATGCCCTGGCCCTGGCGCAGCTCGAACCGCTGCTGCGCACGCTCGTCGCCATTCACCAGATCGTCCCCCAGGCATGACGGACCTGTCTCTCGCCCGCAAGGTGCTCGTCACCGAGGCCGACGCGGTGCGCGCGCGGGCCGATCGGCTCGACCAACGATTCACGACGGCGGTCGCGCTGGTGCGCGCCTGCCGGGGACGGGTGATCCTCACCGGCATGGGCAAGTCGGGCATCGTCTGCCGCAAGATCGCGGCGAC
>JBPOHK010000046.1:0-2449 GCA_052035645.1 Pseudomonadota bacterium | reverse complement strand
TCCCGGCGGCCACCGCGCCCAGGTCATAGCCCATCGGCGAGGTACCGGCGCTGATGAACGCCGCCTCGGCCTCGGCCAGCCAGCGGTCCTCGCGCAGGTGCCGGTAGTAGATCGCGTGCACGGGCGTGCCTTCGCGCGCGGTGAAGCGGAACAGGCAGCCGCAGTCGTCGAAGTCCAGCACCCGGCCGTCCTTCAGCTGCGCCTGCGCGGCCCAGGCGCGCTCGCTGACCGACATGCGGCACTCGGCGCACTGCGTGTGGTCCCAGACCACGTCCTGCGGCCCGCGCGGCAGGGACTCGGCGCGGCGCACCGCATCGGCCACGAGGGCCACGGCGACGCCCGCGATGATGATGATCGGCAACAGGCGGCGGCGGCGCGGCAACGTCATGCGGTTCCCTCCCGGAACGATGATTCGGGGTCCTCCGTGCCGCGTGCCTGCGCCGGGGCGCCGGTGGAGCCCGGGTCCTCGACCGCGTCGAGGTCGCGCACGACCAGGTCCTCGAGGTCATCCTTGAGCACGAAGAGAAGCTGGCGGACGAGTCCGGTCTTCCCGGCGCGGGACACGGTGCGCACCCAGCCCGACCCGGCGCCGTTCAGGAAGCCGCAGGCCCTCAGCCACGGCTCGTGGGCCGATCCCCGCAGGCGGACTTCCACCACGGCGTGGCTGCGCGCCGACAAATAGGCAGCCACCGGCCCGTCGAAGGCCAGCCGCCCCTCCTCGAGCCCCACGACGTGGTCGACCAGGTGCCGCACCTCCTCCAGCCGGTGCGAGCACAGCAGCAGCGTCGCCGAGCCGGCGCGCTCGCCGACCAGCGCGTAGAAGACCTGCCGCGCGGCGGCGTCCAGGCTCGCGGTCGGTTCGTCGAGGATCAGGAGCGAAGACTCGGGGGCCAGCGCGAGCGCGATCAGCAGCTTCTGCTTCATGCCGCCCGACAGCGCGCGGAACGGCTTGCCCGCCACCGCGTCGACGTCCAGGCCCAGCCGCGCCGCCAACTCAGCCACGCGCCCGGGTTCGAGGGCGCGGATGGCCTCGATCGAGGCGACGACCTCGCCCACGCCGGCGCCAAGCTGCGGCGCCACCTGCGGCACGTAAGCCAGGCGCCCCTCGCGTTCGCGGCGCCATGCCGCCGGTTCCTGCCCGCCCAGGAGCACCACGCCCTCGGCCGCGTGGATCCCCATCAGCACCCGCGTCAGCGTCGACTTGCCCGAGCCGTTGGGGCCGATCAGCGCGACCCGGCTGCCGGCGGGAATGTCCAGCGACAGGTCGTCGAGCGCCGTCACGCGCCCGAAGCGCTTGCTCACGCCGCGCAGCTCAATGCGCACGGGGCACCTCCGGGGGCGCCGGCCGCCGCAGCCGCGGCGCGGCGTCGCTGAACAGCACCTTGGGCGCCAGCACCGGCAGCACGCGGCTGACGACGTCCAGCAGCCCGAGCGCGGGCGTCCCGCGGAAGAAGCGCGTGTTCTCGCGCGTGCTCGTCAGCTGTCCGGACAGCGAGCAGGGCTCGTGCGCCACGTCGCCGGTGCCGTCGCCGTCCAGGTCGAAGCCGGCGTAGTCATCGAAGTAGTTCCCATCCCAGCGAACCTGCGTGGCATCGCCGTGCCCGCCGACGGTGACGGTCGTCGCGCAGCCGTGGAAGGAGTTCCCGAGGAACGTGTTGCGCCTGACGCCGGCGTGGAAGGCGACGCCGGTGTCGCAGAACTCGAACGTGTTGCCCGTCACGCGGTTCTCGTGGTTGATCTGGATCGGCGACGTGTCCACGAACACGCCGGTCGGGCAACGCACGAAGCGGTTGCCCGAGACCACGACGTCGCCCGCCTCCTTCAGGCCCAGGCCCATGCCGTCGTTCGGGTCGGCCGCCGCCACCAGGTTGCCGGACACCTCGACGTGGTCGCAGTACATCACGAAGACCCCGACCAGGTTGTGCAGGTAGGTGTTTCCGCGGACCTCGTTCCTGCTGCTGTACATGAAGTGCGTCCCGTAGCGCCCGCGCACGACATGGTTGCCGATGATGGCGTTGCCGGGCGAGTACCAGACGACGATGTCGCGGCTGTCGCGCACGATGTTCCCCTCGATGCGCGCCCCGCGCACCTCCCACAGGCGGATCGCATCGCCGCGCATCCCGAAGTCGCGCGCACCCGACCCGATCACCTCGTTGCCGGCGATGCGGGTGCGATGCACGCCGCTGGCCGCGATCCCGAACAGCGCCCCCGTGACACACAGCCCCTCGACGACGACGTCGTCGCCGCGCACGTGCACGCCGGCGTCCGTGTCCTCGAAGCGGCGGCCGCTGCCTTCGACCGAGAAGCCGAGCAGTCGCACGCCGTCGGCCTTCACGTCGATGGTGGTGCCGACGCCGCGCGAGCGCACCACCGCCTCGGGCGGGCCCCACACCGTCAGCGGGCGCTCGACGGTGAGCGGCCCCTCGTGCCCGCCCGGGGCCAGCACCAG
>JBPOHK010000091.1:0-47935 GCA_052035645.1 Pseudomonadota bacterium | reverse complement strand
CGTTGTGGGCCAGCCCGACGCGCGCGCCCTCCACCTGCCGGGCGCCCGCGCGTCCCTGCAACTGCTCGGTGAGTTCGACGATCTGCGCGCAGCCGGTGGCGCCCACGGGATGCCCCTTGCGCAGCAGGCCGCCGGACGTGTTCACCGGCAGTCGGCCACCGAGCCGCGTGGCGCCGGAGGCGACCAGCGGCCCACCCTCGCCCGGCGGGCAGAGGCCCAGGTACTCGCAGGCGACGACCTCGCTCGGTGCCGATGCATCGTGCAGCTCGACGCAGGACAGCTCGCCGGGCCCGATGCCCGCTGCCTCGTATGCCGCGCAGGCCGCGAGCCCGCCGACGCTTTCACCCTTGCGCTCGAAGTCCCAGCCCGAGACCAGCACCGAGGCGCGGATCCGCACCGGATGGCGCAGCCCGAGCTCCCGCGCCTTGCGCTCGCTCACCAGCACGACCGCCGCAGCGCCGTCGCCGATCGGCGAGCACATCGGCAGCGTCAGCGGTTCGACGATGGGCCGGGCCGCGAGCACCTGCTCGACCGTCATCACGTCGCGGAACTGGGCGCGCGCATTGAGGCTGCCGTGGTACGAGTTCTTGGCGGTGACCATCGCGAATTGCTCGCGCGTCGTGCCGTACTGCCGCATGTGCTGCTTCGCCATCAGGCCGTAAATGTCCATGAACACCGAACGGCTCTCGCCCGCGCCGGCCGCGTCGAAGGTCTCGCCCGCCGCCTGCGCCATGTTCTCGAGCACCTTCAGCGCGCCCTTGGGGTCCTCGACGTCGACGGCACCGTTGAACGCGCCCATCGTGCGCAGCTTGTCCTCGTGGAACAGCTTCTCGGATCCACAGGCGAGCACCACGTCGTACAGCCCGGCACTGACCATCGCGCAGGCCTGGTGCAGCGCGGTCGACGAAGACGCGCAGGCGTTCTCGACGTTCACCACGGGAATGCGGCCGATGCCGAGCGCACGCAACGCCACCTGCCCGCGAATCATTTCCTGGCCGACGGTGACGCCCGCCGCCGCGTTGCCCATCCACGCGGCCTGCAGGTCGCCCGGCTGCAGGCCGGCGTCGCGCAGTGCGTCGAGGATCGCGAGACCGGCCAGGGTCTTGAGCGGCTTGTCGAGGTGCTTGCCGAAGGGCGTCATGCCGACGCCCGCGACGTACGCATTCATCTTCATGCCGCGCCCCCCTTCAGCAGGTCCGGATTGATCAGGTCGCTGCCGCCCTTCATGCCGAGCACCTCGTTGAGGCCGTCGGCCACGAGGCTCGCCCGCGCGTCGCGGAACAGCTTCTCGAGCGGGTACTCGCGCGTCACGCCGTTGCCGCCGAGGATCTGCATCGCTTCCGAGGCCACTTCGAACGCGGTCTGCGTCGCAGTGACCTTGGCCGACGCGGACGCGAGCAGCGAGGGGCGCGGCGCGGTCGCGTTGTACGCCAGCACGCGCCGGGTCAGTGCGCGCGCGGCCTCGACCTTGCGGAACATCTCGAACAGCCGCTGGCGGACGCTGGTGTGCTGGATGATCGGCACGCCGCCCTGCCGGCGCTGGTGCGCGTACTCGACGGCGTGCTCGAGCGCGGCGCGCGCCGTGCCGATGCCGAGCGCGGCGACGTGCGGGTTGGCCTCGCAGAGCGTGCGGTAGACGAAGTCGTCGTAGGTGTCGGGCCCGGCCAGCAGGTGCGCGAGCGGCACCTCGACGTTGTCGAAGTACAGTTCACCCTGGTTGAGGGCGCGGAAGCCGAGCTTGTCGAGCGGCTTGCCGCGGCTCACGCCCTTCGCGTCGAGCGGGACGATGCAGGCGACGCCGGGGCGGGTACGGCCGTTTTCCTCGAGGTGGCAGTAGAGCGCGCAGACCTGCGCCGTCATCGCCCCCGAGACCCACGCCGCCTTGCGGCCGTTGATCACGATGCGGTCGCCGACGATGCGCGCGGTGCAACCCGGCTTGCCGTAACTGCTGCCAACGACCGCAAGCGCGGCGTTGCCGTCGAGCATGTCGCTGCCGTGCTCCGGCTCGGTGATGGCCCAGCAGCCGAGCTTGCCCTCGCAGTACTGCACCATCGGCTCGTTGCCCGCGAGCATCGAGTACATGACCGGGAAGTGGTTGACGAGGATCGCGCCGGCGATGCCGCCGTCGCCCCAGCCGAGTTCCTCCTGCGCGATCGCGAGCAGCTTGACGCGGTCGAGCGGCGGCAGCTGCGCGAGCGCCGTCATGCTCAGCCCGAGGCCCGCGGCCTTTTCGAGCACGCCCCAGAGCGGCGACTGCGGCGCGATGACCTCCTCCGCCGGCAGCCGGTCGAGCTGCGCACTGACGGGACGCATGGCCGTGAGGGCGAAGTGGTGCGTGGTGTCCTGGATCAGCTGCTCCATCTCGGTCAGGGGGGGCTCGAGCCCGCTCAAGGGCAGCGGCAGGTAGTCCATGTCGTTCTCCCGGTCGGTCGATGCGTGCCGCGGCGCCCCCGACTTGCACGGGTCCGCCGTTGGTGTTCAGATCGATCGTCCGCCCCGTGCGAGGGCGGCCGGCGGGGAACCCGCCCGGTGCGTCGATCCTCTGCAGGGCACTGTCGGATCGCGGCCGGGCGCGCGGTATCCCCCGATTGGGGGAAGCGCATCGTGAGCAGCGTGATTCCGCTGCACCGCAAAAAGACGGCCCGCGGCTCCGCAACGGCGGCGCCCGGACGCGCCATTCCGGTGATCGCCACGAAGATCACGCCCCCGCCGGCGCGGACCGGCCGCATCGCCCGCGCCCGGCTCGAGTCCCTGCTGGCCGAGGCCAGCGAGCGGACGCTGACGGTGTTGCGCGCGCCGGGCGGCTTCGGCAAGACCACGCTCGCCCTCGCGTGGATCGAGCGCATCCTCGAGCGCGGCGACGCGGTGGCCTGGCTCGCGCTCGACGCGGACGACAACGAGCCGCGCCGGTTCCTCTACTACGTCATCCACGCGCTGAACCGGGCGTGCCCGGAGGTCGGCAAGGAGAGCCTGGCCATCGCCAACACGGCCGCCCTGCCGCACCTGCAGGCGATGCTGGTGAACGAGATCGCGGACTGCGGCGACGAACTGTTCCTGTTCCTCGACGACTACAACGCCGTGCGCCACGAGGGCATCCACGAGTCGGTCGCCTTCCTGCTGCGCCACGCGCCGCCGAACCTGCGGCTGGTGCTGCTGTCGCGCACCGAGCCGCCGCTCGAACTCGGTTCGCTGCGCGCGCGCGGCGAGCTGCTCGAAGTGGACGCTGCGCGACTGCGCTTCACGCGCGACGAGACACGCGAGTTTCTCGACCTGGCGGCGCCGCAGGGGTTGGGCGCGGCCGAAATCCGTGCGATCCACGGCGTGACCGATGGCTGGCCGGCAGCCCTGCGCATCACCGCGCTCTCGTTCGAGGGGGGACGCAACCCCGAGGAACTGCTGCGCGCCCTGACGCGTTCGCCGCGCTCGATCGGCGGCTTTCTCGACGAGCTGTGCGCGCAACTGCCGGCGGAACTGCTCGGGTTCCTGCGCGAGACGTCGATCGTCGACCGGCTGTCGGCCCCGCTGTGCGATGCGATCACGGCCCGCCACGACGCGGCGGCCCTGCTCGCGCGACTGGAACGCCAGCAGCTCGTGGCGGCGCTCGACCCGGAGCACACGGTGTACGCGTGCCACCAGCTGTTCCGCGAATACCTCGCGCAGCAGCTCGCCGCGCAGCCGGCAGGCGACGTGGCCGCGCTGCATCGCCGCGCCAGCGCCTGGTACGAGACGCTGGGGTACGAAAGCGAATCGGTGAAGCACCTGCTGGCCGCCGGGGACACCTCGGCGGCGCTGGTGCGCATCGCCGACTGCGCCGAGCGCATGGTCGAGTCCGGCGACCTGCTCACGCTGCTGCACTGGGAGCAGCAGCTGCGCGCGAAGGGCATCGCCCTGCCACTGGCGCTGCAGCTGTCGATCATCTGGGCGGAAGCGTTGACGCTGTCGGGCGCTCAGGCGCAGCAGCACATCACCGCCGTCGAGGAGGCCGTGGCCGCGCGCGACGATCCCGAGGCGAGGATCGTGCGTCGCGAATGCCTCGCACTGCGCGCCACCACCCGAGCGCTCGCGGACGACACGGCGCAGGCCTACGAGCTGGTGCAGCGCTACGACCCGCAGGCGCAGGACCGCCCGCTGGTGCGCGACTCGGTGTGCAACGTGGCGCGTTATGCGCACGCGCGCGCCGCGCGCTGGAAGGAGTTCTACGCGGTGCCGCGCGTGGGCCTCGGCGGACCGACGTCGCACGTGCTGCCCGCGACCTACGAAGCCGACCTGCGGGCGGTCGCCGAGATGTCGCAGGCGCACACGCAGGCGGCGGAGGTGCTGTACCGCCAGAGCCTCGAGACCGGCGGCCACGTCCCGCGTTTCGCGGGCGCGACGAGCATGGCGCTCGGTCCCTATGCCGAATTGCTGTACGAGACGGGCCGCACGGCCGAAGCCGAGGCCCTGCTGCGCGAGGACATCGACCTCGTCGCCAACGGCGTGACCCTCGACTCCGTGCTGCGCGGACTGGTGACGGCCGCCCGGCTCGCTTGGCGGCGCGGACAGCGGGAACAGGCATTTGCCCTGCTGGATCGCGCGGAGGCCATCGGGCTCACGCGCGACTGGCCGCGCCTGGTGGCCGGCGCCCTGCTGCAACGCCTGCGCATGCTGCTGGCGGAAGGCGACGGGCTCGCCGCCCTCGGCCTCGCCAAGCGACTCGAGCAGGTTGGCGCTACTAGCGAGGCGTCGGCGGCGCGCGGCTTCGAAGGCGTCGAACACTACGGCGCGATGGCGACGGCCCTCGTCGAGATGGACGCCGGTCGCGCGCGGTCGGCGGTCGCCGTGCTGTCGCCGCTCTACGAGGATGCGCTGGCCTCGGGTGCGAACCTGCTGGCGATCCGGCTCGGCGCGCTGCTCGCCCGGGCGCACTCGCTTGCCCGTACGCGCACGGCCGCGCTGCGCGTGCTCGAGCAGGTCATCGAGCTCGCGGCGCCCGCAGGCATCGTCGGCGCCCTCGCCGACGAAGGCCCGGACCTGCTCGCCCTGCTGGACCTCGCCGCCGCGTCGACGGCCGAGGAGCCGGACCTGCGCGCCCGCTACCTGGCGCGGATCCGGGCCTCGGCGGAAGCGGCCTGGGGCGCGACGCGCACGGGCCACGATCCGAACCGGCCGCTCGTGCCGGCACTGTCGCCGCGCGAACGCGAGATCCTCGGTCTCATCGCCGAGGGACGCTCGAACAAGGCGATCGCACGCGAACTCGGCCTCGGCCCAGAGACGGTCAAGACGCACATCAAGAACGTCTTCCACAAGCTCGACGTGGACCGGCGCACCCAGGCGGTGCTGCGCGCGGAGGAACTCGGGCTCGTGCGCTTCCGCCGGCCGCTGCGCTGAACGTCCCGCCGAATTCCCGGAGTCGCCCCTTGCACACCCTCAAGACGTTCCTGAAGGCCACGCTGGTGGGCGGCCTGCTGTTCCTGGTGCCGGTGGTGCTGCTGCTGGTCGTGCTGCGGCACGCACTCACGATCGCCACGAAGCTCGCGACGCCGATCGCCAAGGCGCTGCCGGCGGCCAGCGCGTTCGGCGTGCCGATGGTGACGCTGGTGGCCGTGGCGCTGCTGCTGTTCCTCGCGCTGATCGCGGGGCTCGTCGCCCGCACCCCGCCCGGGCGCCGCATGACACAGTGGTTCGAGGAGTCGCTGCTCGGCAGCCTGCCGCAGTACCGGATGGTCAAGAGCGTGGCCGAAGGCCTGACGCAGATCGAGACCGGCGCCGGCCTGCAACCCGTGCTGGTCGGCACCGACGAGGCCTGGCAGCTCGGCTACCTCATCGAGGAAATGCACGACGGCTGGGTCGCCGTGTTCATGCCCTCCGCACCGACGCCGATGTCGGGCAACGTCGCCTACGTGTCGCGCGATCGCGTTCGCGTCCTCGACCTGCCGATGAGCGACGCGATCCGGATCGTGAAGCAACTCGGCACGGGGTCCGCCGCGGCCCTGCGGGCCGTGGATCTCGGCCCGCCCCGCTGAGGGGGCCGCATCAGGCGCGCGCGGGCACCTGGCTCATGGCGTACTCGGTCATCGCGGTGATCGTGAGGGACGGGTTGACGCCCGGATTGGCGGGCACCGTCGAGCCGTCGCAGACCAGGAAATTGCGATAGCCGAACAGCCGGCTTTGCGCGTCGACGACGCCGGTCGTGGCATCGCGCCCGATCACCGCGCCGCCGAGGATGTGCGCCGTGGTGGGGATGTTCGCGAGCGCCTCGAGCAGCATGCTCTGGCCGTAGCCGCCCGTCTGCCCGGCGAGCCACTCGGCCGCGCGATTGCCCACCTCGATGAAGGTCGGGTTCGGCTTCTCGGGGTCCTGCTCGGTGGTCAGCGAGACGCCGCCGAACCAGCCGCGCCGCGCGCGGAACGAGATCGCATTGTCGAGGCTCTGCATCACCAGGAAGATCACCGTCGAGCGCGACCAGCCGACCGGCCAGAGGGACTTCAGGAACCGCAGCGGATGACGCAGCACCTGGGCGAGCCACGCCAGTGGCCGGGTCAGGCGATTGCCGTCGCCCGTGAGCAGCGTGTACAGCAGGCCCATGAAGTCGCCGTAGCGCCCGTAGGTGACGAACTCGATGTGCGTGTCCGGGCGCGGGTAGATGCTCGCGCTGATCGCCACGTCGTTCCACGGGCGCGCCGTCCCCGGCGGCAACCGCACGGCGAGGATCGATTCACTGTTGGTGCGCACGAGCTGGCCGAGCCGGTCGCTGATGCGCGGCAGGGTCCCCGTCAGCTTGCAGCGCGCCAGCAGGCGGTTGGTGCCGAGCGCGCCGGCGGACATCACGACCCCACGCGCGGTGAAGCTGCGTTCCTGCCGGTCGAGCCACGCGCCCGGACGCCGCGTCGTCACGCGGTACCCGTCGGATCCGTCCTCGGCCCCGAGCGGACGGATGTCGAGAACCTCGCGCTCGGGCAGCACCTCGGCGCCGCGCTTCTCGGCGAACCACAGGTAGTTCTTCACCAGCGTGTTCTTCGCGCCCTCACGGCAGCCGACCATGCAGGCGCCGCAGAACGTGCAGCCGGTGCGCTCCGGGCCCTCGCCGCCGAAATAGGGATCGGGCACGGTTTCGCCCGGCCGGCCGAAGTACACGCCCACCGGCGTGCGCCGGAAAGTGTCCGCCACGCCGAAATGCTCCCCCACCCGCTGCAGGAACTGCTGGCCGTCGCTCCCGCGAGGCACCGTGACCACGCCGAGCATCTTCTCCGCCGTGTCGTAGTGCGGCGCGAGCGCCGCCGACCAGTCGTTCAGCGACGACCACTGCGGGTTGGCGAAGAACTCCGGGCTCGCCCGGTACAGCGTATTGGCGTACACGACGCTGCCGCCGCCGACGGCCGCGCCGCTGGCGATGAACACGTCCTTGAACGGGGTGAGCCGGAAGATGCCGCGCAGGCCGAGCGCCGGCGCCCAGAGGAAGCGCTTGAGGTCCCAGGTCGTCGCCGCGTAGTCCTCGTCGCGGTACCGACGGCCCGCCTCGAGCACGCCGACCCGGTAGCCCTTCTCCGCGAGCCGCAACGCGGAGACGCTGCCGCCGAATCCCGACCCGATCACCAGCCAGTCGTAATCGAATCCTGCCTTTCCGGTCGTCATCGCATGCTTCCCCCGTCGCGGCGCCAGTCGCGGCGCCGCGTGCCGCCGGCCCGCCGGCTCAGTAGATCCACTGTACGCGGGACAGCAGCGTCCGGGTACGGCCCTCGAGGCCGAGCCGGTCGAGATCGACGTCGCCGTAGCCGACGCTCATCTTCAGGCGGCGGTTCGCCCACCAGTTGACGCCCGCCCACCAGCCGTCCAGCTCGCCGCCGTGGACGCTGCGGTCGTCGAGATCGACCCGGCCGTAGCGCGCGATCAGCTCCAGCGAGCCCCAGCGCCCCTGCGGCAGGATGCGCCGCGCGTAGCCCGCCTTGCGGTCGTAGGGACGGTGTTCGCCGGTGATCACCCAGCTGCCGGTGAGGTAGTAGCCGTCGAGGACTGGATTGCGGCCGTCGCGCGTGCGGAGGTCGGCACGCACGTACTCCGCCAGCAGCGAGTACGGACCGTCGCTCCACAGCGCCTCGAGCCCGCTGTGCCAGGCGTGATCGCCGGGCACCTTGCCCGTGTCGACATAATCGCTCGAGACGTTCGAGGCCGGCTTGCCCTTGTAGCGCAGCTGGTCGTCGACCGCGCCGTAGTAACGCACCGAGAGTCCGACGTGCAGGTAGCGCGCGCCGTCGTCACCCCAGACCGGCAAGGCCGTGAGACGGCCCGCGAAGTCGTTGCCGGACCGGCCAAAGTCCTGGCCCTGCGTCCACCAGTCGTTGAACCAGCCGACCGACCAGGTACCGCGCTGGTCGAGCACGGTGTTGGACAGCTGCGCACCGACGTTGCGCGAGCGGAAGAACGGGCTCATCAGGCGCTCGTGCTGCGGCAGGTTGGCCGCATCGCCCACCATCTCGTAGGCGTACGGCTCCTTCATCTTGCCGAACGTGAGCGTGCCGATCGCCGGGCCGAGCCCGGTCGACAGCCGCGCGTCGGTGACGTTCCAGTCGGACGGCGAGGACTGGTCGAAGCCCTTGTACTCGTAGCTGACGACGTAGTTCCACTTGCGGAACAGCTCGAAATACCCGCGGGCCATCAGGCGCAGCGAGCGGGCCTCGAATTCGTCCTGCTGGTTGCCGACCTGGGCCTTGCTGGCCGCGTCCTGGTCGAAGCTCGTATAGTCGGCCGGCATCACGACGAGGCCGAACCTGACCTGGTAGCGCCGGTGGCGATCCTCGACCTTCAGCTCCTCGAGGGAGGCGTCGCTCACGTCCGGCACGACGAAACTCGCCTCGTCGCGCACCAGGTGAGCGGCCTCGGCCGGTACGTCGGATTCGACGGACTGCGCGCCGGCCGGCGACGCGACCGCGACGGCCAGCAACGAGGACCACGCGGCCAGGCGACTCACGTCCATGCGGGCTCCGGGCTCGTTCGAACCGCGGCGCACCGCGACGGTACCGGCTGCGGGGGGTGTGTTGCAGCCGGCACCGTCACGGGCGCCGTGGAGAAGGGGATCGGTCAGTTCGACTGCGGCTGGCCGCTCGAGACCGCTTCCATGACGCGATCGAGATTGAAGCTGCCGGGCTTCTGGCGCGGCGGGAAGTCCCTGAAGCTCTGCAGCCACTTGCCGACGTAGCCGCCCGCCGGGGCGATGATGAACATGCGCTCCATGTACCAGCGCTGGTAGCCCATGGCGTTTTCTTCCTCGGCGCGCTCGAACGGGTCCATGCGCAGATTGGTGATCTTGGGGGCGCGCAGCGGCGTGAACGGCTCCTGCCAGACCTTCAGGCCCTCGGCCTGCTGCTCGAGGAACGTGATCTTCCAGTCGGTGTAGCGCAGGGCCGCGACGCTGCCGTCGTCGGTCCAGTAGATGAATTCCTTGCGCGGCCACGCCGCCTCGCCGCGCAGGGCGGGGCCGAGGTCGTAGCCGTCGAGGTGCGCCTTGATGGTCGCCTTGCCGGCCTTGCGACCCTTCAGCAGGTCGGCGACCACGTCCTTGTCGCCCGCGGCGGCCAGCAGCGTGGTGAGCATGTCCTCGTGCGCGGCGATCTCGTTGATCACGGTGCCCGGCTTGATGACGCCCGGCCAGCGGATCATGGTCGGGACGCGATAGCCACCTTCCCACTGCGTGTTCTTCTCGCCGCGGAACATCGTCGTGCCGCCGTCCGGCCAGGTGAAGGTCTCGGCGCCGTTGTCGGTCGAGTACATGACGATCGTGTTCTCGTCCAGGCCGAGCTCCTTCAGCTTCGCGAGCAGCTGGCCCACGTGGGCGTCGTGCTCGACCATGCCGTCGGCATAGATGCCGTAGCCCGTCCTGCCGGCCGACTCGGCCTTCAGGTGCGTGAAGATGTGCATGCGGGTGGAGTTCCACCACAGGAAGAACGGCTTGCCGTCCTTCGCCGCCTTGTCCATGAACCCGAGCGCGGCGGTGGTGACTTCGTCGTCGACCGTTTCCATGCGCTTCTTCGTGAGCGGGCCCGTGTCCGTGATGCGGCCGTCGGCGTAGCTGTGGATGACGCCGCGCGGGCCGAACTTCTGCTTGAAGGCCGGGTCCTTCGGGTAGTCGACGTTCTCGGGCTCTTCCTCGGCATTGAGGTGGTAGAGGTTGCCGAAGAACTCGTCGAAGCCGTGGTTCGTCGGCAGCATCGAGTCGCGATCGCCGAGGTGGTTCTTGCCGAACTGGCCGGTGACGTAGCCCTGCGCCTTCAGCAGCGAGGCGATGGTCGGGTCGTCCGTCATGCCTTCCGGCGCCCCGGGCAGGCCGACCTTGGTGAGGCCGGTGCGGATCGGCGACTGGCCGGTGATGAAGGCCGCGCGGCCGGCGGTGCAGCACTGCTGGCCGTACCAGTCGGTGAACAGCGCGCCCTCGGCGGCGATGCTGTCGATGTTGGGCGTGCGGTAGCCCATCATGCCGCGGGCGTAGGCGCTGATGTTGAACTGGCCGATGTCGTCACCCCAGATGACGAGGATGTTCGGCTTGCGGGCCTGCGCCTCGGCAAGACCCGTGACCGCCAGCAGCATGGCCAGCAGCAAATGGCTCAACGTGCGAATCCGGTTCGCGTGCATGGTGCCCCCCTGATTTGATGAGTCGTGCTCGTCCCGTGTCGGCGCAAGCCGACACGCGTCACCACTGTGCCTCCTGGCGAGCAATGTTTCCAATGCATATTGATTCTGTCCGGTATAACCTGCGCGCATGGCCTTCGACCTGCCGCAGCTGCGCCAGGTGCTCGCCCTCGCCGAGCACCGCAGTTTCGTGCGCGCCGCTGCCGCACTGCACATCAGCCAGCCGGCGCTTTCGCGCAGCATCCAGAACCTCGAGCGCCACCTCGGTACGACGCTCTTCGCCCGCTCGGCGTCCGGCGTGTCGCCGACCGAGCGCGGCCAGCTGTACATCGAGCGGGCGCGGGACCTGCTGCGCATGGCGGACGACCTCGACCGTTCGGTGCGGGCCGACGCCGGCCTGCAGACCGGGCGGGTGGGCGTCGGGGGCGGGCCTTACCCGGCCGAGTCGTTCCTCGGCTCCGCCGCCGTGCGGTTCGGCGAGCGGTTCCCGCGCGTCAGCGTGGCGCTGCGGACGCGCGACTGGCACGAACTCGACCAGGAACTGCGCACCCGGGAGCTGGATTTCTTCGTGGCCGAGACCAGCACCCTGCAGCAGCAGACGGACCTCGAGGTGCAGGCCCTGCCGTCGCAGCATGCGCTGTACTTCGTCGCGCGGGCCGACCATCCGCTGGCGCGGCAGCGCGACTTCCGCACGCAGGACGTGTTCGCCTGGCCGTTCATCGCGCCCGCGCGCGTGCCGCCGAGGATCCTCGAACCGATGCTGGCCGAGCAGCGCGCGGCGGCCGCGCGACGCGAGGACGTGCGCCCCTTCCCCCTGATCCAGTGCAACGGCCTCGCGTCGGTGCGCAGCATCCTGCACGCCTCCGACGCGGTGAGCGCGAGCATCCTCTCGTGCATCGCCCGCGAGCTGGCGGCCGGGGACTTCGTCATCCTCGGCACCGAGCCCTGGCTGCACCTCAATTACGGCGTCGTGCGCCTCAAGGGCCGGCCACTGACCCACCACGCGCAGGCCTTCCTCGACCTCGTGCTCGAGGCCGAGCAGAACGTCGCCCGCGAGGAGCGACTGCTGGCGGCCCGGCACGGCCGGCGGTTGGCCCGTCGCCGGCGTCAGTAGATCGTCCGCCAGTCGTCCTTCATGCTGAGCACCAGCCAGCCGCGCGCAGGCGCCTCGTCGAGCGCGCGCTCGAGGTGGCCGATGGGCGACGCGCGGTCGTAGGCGTATTCGCGCCCGGCGTCGTCGTGCCGGACGATCACGCCCAGCCGGGGACCCGGGCCGCCCGTGACGTACTCCAGCATCTCGAAGTCGCCGTCCGAATTGCCCACCGCGAGGATCGGACGGCGGCCGATGACTTCCTCGATCCCGACCGGCTTGCCCGGACCGTCGTCGATGAAGCCGATCTCGGGCAGTCGCACGACCTCGGGCCGGCCGTCGCGCACCTCGTAGCGGCTGCGCAGGCGGCTGCCGATCACCTGCTCGGGAGGAATGCCGTAGGCCCGCTGGCTGAACACCCGCATGAAGTCGTTGCCGCCGCCCGAGACGATGAACGTCCTGAAGCCGTGCGCGCGCAGGTAGACCAGCAGTTCGCGCATCGGCGCGAAGGTCAGCTCGTCGTAGCGCCGCTGGAAGCGCGGGTGGCGCGCGGTCTCGAGCCAGTGAGCCACGATCCGCTCGAATTCGTCGCTGCTGGTGCCCGAGTGGGTCGCGGCGACGATCTGCGCGAGGCCCTTCTCCCCGGCCGCGGCGATGCCGGCCTGGTCGCCCGCGAGCACGGACCGGAACGGTTCGGTCGTCCGCCACTCGGGATGCTGCGGCGCCAGCGCGTGGACGCGGTCGAACGCGAACTGCAGCTGGAAATACACGGGCTGCTCGCTCCACAGCGTGCCGTCGTTGTCGAAGACGGCGATGCGCGACGCCGGCGGCACGTAGTGTCGGCCGGTGGGATCGGTGACGTCCTCGACGAAGCGCACGATGCGATCGCGCGCCGGACCCGCCTGCCAGCTCGCGAGCCAGTCGGCCGCGACGGCCATCCCCGGCGACAGGACGCAGAGCAGGCACAGGAACCCCATGCGGACGGACGCGCCGATGCGTCGCGTCCGCGCTCGTGCCGGTTCATTCATGGTCGATCTCCTCCCCCCGCCGCTTACCGTACCACGAGAGCCGGCCGATGACTTTCGCCACTGCCCGTGCCGCGGCGAAAACGGGTACGCTTCGGCGCCGACCCGCGCGAGAGTTCCGCAATCCCCGCGATGAAAACGCCCGATGGCATCCTCGTCGTCGACGACCACGACCTGCTGCGGCTGGGCCTGCGCACCCTGCTGCAGGCCGAGTCGGGCAGCCAAGGGTCGCCGCCGGCCGTCTTCGAGGCGCGCTCGCTGCAGGCGGCCCTCGACCTCTACCGCGAGCACCACGCGCGGATCGGCCGGGTGCTGCTCGACCTGGAACTCCCTGACGCGCACGGACTGGCGGGCCTGCAGGCCTTCCTCGGCGAGTTCCCGGCGGCGCGCGTCGTGGTGCTGTCCGGCTCGACGGACCCCGGCGTGCAGCGGCGGGCGCTCGCGGCCGGCGCGGCCACCTATCTCGCCAAGTCCGCCGACCTGCAGCAGGTCATCGCCTATCTGCGCACGGAACGGCTGCTCGGAGCCGATGAACCCGCCCGGGTGCCGGAGCCGCACGCGGCGGCCGACGGCGGCAACGGCGCCGACACGCTCAAGGTCTGGACGACCAGCGGCCGCTCGGTGGAACTCACGCCGCGGCAGGTCGAGGTGCTCGAGTGGGTGCTGGCGGGCCGCTCCAACCGCCAGATCGCCGAAGCGACGCACCTCAGCGAGGGCACGATCAAGAACCACGTGTCGAGCCTGCTGCTGATGTTCGGCGTGCGCTCGCGCGCCGAGCTGATCGCGCAGCTGCGCTGAGCCGGCCGTGGACGCGTCGCGAGCCCAGGGCACGCCGCAAGCCGAAGCCGGCCGCGACGACCCGCGCGTCCGCCGCGAGCAGGTGGCGCTGCTGTTCGAGTCCCTGAAGCCGGCTGCCATCGCCGACGCGGTGCTCGCGCTCGCGCTGGCCGCCTTCTTCTTCCAGCAGACCGGGCGCTGGCAGGTGCTGCTCTGGTACGGCCTGCATGTCGCCCAGACCGCGCGGATGCCGGTGCTGCTGAGGTATTTCAAGGATCCGCAGGCGGGCGAGCGCAGCCGTCACTGGGCCCGGGTCGGCGCGCGCGAGCTCGGCTGGAACAGCCTCGCCTGGGCGCTCGCGCCGTGGCTGCTGCTGCCGCCGGGGGACCAGACGCTCACCCTGCTGCTGGTCATCTTCGTGCTGACCATCTGCAGCGCCGGCGCACTGTCGGTCGCGCCCGTGCGGCCGGCGATCTACAGCTTCATGGTGCCGATGATCGTGGGCCTGGCCACCGCCCTCGCCGGCCACGGCAGCGGCCTCACGCTGTTCATCGCCGCCTGCTGCCCCATCTACCTGGCCGTCTCCGTGCGCATGGCACTGCAGCAGCACGACCTGCTGACGCGCACGCTCGAGCTGCGCTTCCGGCAGGAGGACCTCGCGCTGCGCCTCGCCGAGCAGATCGAGGCCACCCGCCGGGCGAGCGAGGAGAAGGCACGCTTCCTCGCGGCGGCCAGCCACGACCTGCGCCAGCCCGTGCACGCGATCGCGCTGTTCGGCGCGGTGCTCGAGAAGGAGCTGCGCGGACAGCGCGCGCACGCGAACGCGCTGCGGCTGATGTCCGGCGTCAACGCGCTCGGCACGTCGCTCGACACCATGCTCGACGTCTCGCGCCTCGATGCCGGCACGGTCGAGGTCGAGCGCCGGCCCGTGCCCCTCAACCCGCTGCTGCGCAACCTGCACCAGATGTTCGCGGGCCGCGCGGAGGAGCGCGGCCTGCAGCTGCGCCTGCGCGCGACACCCCTTGCCGTCGTGTCCGACCCGGACCTGCTGCAACGCCTGCTCGCCAACCTAGTGGAGAACGCCATCAAGTACACGCCGCAGGGCGGCGTCGTGATCGTGGCGCGCCGGCGCGGATCGCAGGTCTGCATCGACGTGCACGACACCGGCATCGGCATCGAGCCGCGCCACCTCGACCGCGTGTTCGACGAGTACTACCAGGTCGACAATCCCGGCCGCGACCGCTCCAAGGGCCTCGGCATGGGTCTCGCCATCGTGCGCCGCCTCGCGAACCTGCTCGGCCACGGCGTCGAAGTGGTCTCCCGGCCCGGCCGCGGCAGCCGTTTCCGCGTGGTGCTGCCCGAGGCGTCCGCCGCACCGGAGGCGATGCCGGCGCGAGCCGAGGCGCCGGGGGAACGGCCCGCGATGCCCCGGCGCGTGCTGCTGCTCGACGACGAGGTCGACATCGGGCACGCGGTCCGCGCGCTGCTCGGCGCCCACGGGATCGAGACGACCGTGGTGCAGCATGAACCGCAGGCCGAGGCCGCGGTCGACGGGGCCCGGTCGGACGGTCGTCCGTACGAGGCGCTGCTGTGCGATTACCGGCTGGCGGGCGGCGTGGACGGCGTCGACGCGGCCCTGCGCCTGCGTGCGCGGGCTGGCGGCACGCTGCGGGTGCTGATCGTCACCGGCGAAACCTCGCCGGAACGCCTGCAGCGGGTGCGCGAATCGGGGCTGCCCGTGCTGTACAAGCCGGCCAGCGCAGAGGCGCTGCTCGCGGCGCTCGGCGACGTGGCCTCAGGCCGCGAGGCCCGCTGACGCGTCCGCCGGGCGGCCCGACTCGCGCGCCTCGCGGGGCCGCTTCACGCGGTTCAGCCACACGTCGTACGGGTCCCAGGACACGACGGAGTCGCCGTGTACCGCGTCCGCGGCGGAAACCGTGCCCGTGGCGTCCTCGCGGGAGGCCGCCGCTTCCATGCTCGCTTGCATGGGCGACACCATAGGCAGCAGGGCCGGCGGCCGGAAGTGCCGAAAGTCATGCTCGCCTCAGGGCAGCAGCCCGAACCGGCGGATCTCCTCGGCGGACAGCGGGCGGATCGTGCCGTACGGCACCGTTTCCATCAGCTCGAGCAGGCCGGCGTCGATGCCCATCTCGGCGAGATAGTTCAGCGGCTCGAAGCGCTCCCGGCGCTCGCGCGCAGTCTCCTCGAGCGCCTGCGGGCCCGGGTCCATGCGACGCACGCCGAGCACGGAGCCCGCGTCGAGCGAGCGCTGCACGCCGCCGGCGAAGGCGAACGCACAGGCCGAGTAGCACACGCCGGGCAGCACGCGGCCCGATCCGGCCCCGCGCGCGCCCACGCGGGTCTCGAAGCCGCGGGCCCGCAGCAGGCGGCCGAGTGCCATGGCCGGCTTCATCCGGCCTTCCGACGAGTTCAGGAACACGATCGCGCCGGACACGTCCCGCCGATCGGCGAAACGCGCGAGCCGCAGGGCCGCCTCGTCGTCGATGTAGCCGTCGAGGAAAATGGACCAGCGCGTGTCGAACGGCGCCGGCGCGCCGGCTTCGGGCCCGACCGCGACCATCTGGAGGAAGGCGGGCCCGGGCGCCGGAACCTGCGCGGCAAGCGGCGCCGCGAGTACGCCGGTCGCGATGCACAGCACCGTTCGCCACCAACCGTGCATCCGCCTCTCCCGTCGCGCCGGGGCTGCGCGTGTTGCGGCCAGTCTACCGACACCCCGCGCCGCGATGGAATGGCAGGATCCGGGTCGCGCGTCACGGAAGCGCGCTGCAGAGTGCCGCCTCACGCCACGCACCGGAGTCCACCATGCACTTCCGCCTGACCGGCCTCGACCGCACGGAGTTCGCGTCCCTGTTCGGCCTCGACGATGCCGAGCTCGCGCGCCGCGGCGCCCGCCGCTGCGTCGTGGACGCCAAGCCCGGCTATCCGGACCGCATCGAGCTGCGCGACCTCGAGCCCGGCGAGGCTGCGCTGCTGGTCAACTACGTCCACCAGCCGGGCGACTCGCCGTTCCGGTCGAGTCACGCGATCTACGTCGGCGAACGCTCGCGCGAGCGCTTCGACGCCGTCGACCGGCTGCCCGAAATGCTCCGCCTGCGGCCGATCTCGCTGCGGGCGTTCGACGCCGCCCACATGCTGCGCGACGCGCTGCTCGCGGAGGGCGACGACGTGGAGAGCGCGCTGCGCGACCTGCTCGGCGACCCGCTCCACGCCTACGTGCACCTGCACTTCGCGCGGGCCGGCTGCTACGCGGCGCGAGCGGTCCGCGCGTGAGCGCCGCCTAGCGCATCAGGTGGTCGGCCAGTGCCGCGAAGGCCGGCAGCGTGGTCGGGTCGAAGGCGACGCCGGAGGCGAGCGGGTGCGAGCCGAAGCGGGCGATCACCATCTGGGCCGCCGGGTCGATGTAGATCGCCTGGCCGTGGATGCCGCGCGCCATGATCGCGCCGTGGGCGTCGTGCGTGACCCACCACTGGCTGCGGTAACTCCAGCCGGGCATCGTCGAATACCCCGCGTGCTCGAAATCGCTGCGACTGGCGCCGCGGCGGATGGCCTCCACTGCCGCGGCCGGCAGGACCTGTCGGCCCTCGAATCGGCCACCGAGCCGGATCAGTTCGCCGAACCGCGCGAGGTCGCGCAGGCACAGGTTCAGGCCGCCCGCCGTGAAGGCCGTGCCGTCGGCGTCGAGCAGCAGGTAGCCGTCGCACTCCATGCCGAGCGGCTGGAAGATCCGCTCCGACAGCAACTGCTCGACGTTCTGCCCGGTGACGCGCCGCAGGATCCAGCCCACGACCTCGGTGTTGACCGACTTGTACGTGAACCCCCGGCCGTGCTCGCCCTCCTTCGCAATCGTGCGCAGGAAGGCGTAGAGAGAGAGGGGCCCTTCGTAGCCCGCCGGCCGCGGGAAGATGCCGCCGGCCACCGAGAATCGCCAGACGTCGGCGCCGGGATCGCCGTAGGCCTCGGAGTAGGCCAGGCCGGTCGTCATGTCGAGCACCTGGCGCACGGTGGCGTCACCGAAACCGGTGCCGGCGAGTTCCGGCACGTACTTCGTCACCGGCGCCGCCGGATCGAGCCGGCCCTCGGCGATCAGCGCCTCGGCCAGCGTGCCGACGAACGACTTGGTCACCGACATCGCGATGTGCCGCTGGCGCGGATTCATCACCCCGCGGTAGCGCTCGTACACGATTCGTCCGCGGTGCAGCACGACGATGGCGTCGGTGTAGTTCGCGTCGAGCGACTCGGCCCAGGTCATCGACCGGTCGCTGCCGGGCAGGCGGAACGTCACGGCGTCGATGTCCCTGCGCTCGGCACGCGGCAGGACCGACACCGGCCCGTCGCCGCGCGAGACCGTTGCCGAAGGCACGAACTGGCTCATGTGGGCGAACGACCAGCGCGTCTGCGGGAAGCGGAAGAACGAGAGGTCGCCGTAACGGATGATGCGGTCGGGCGGCGGCGGTGCACCCACCATCCAGCCGAGCCGCACCGGGTCGGATTCCGCGGCGCCGAGCGGCGCAGGGGTCTGCGCAAAGGCGACCGACGCGACACCGAGGGCTGCGGCGAGGCAGGCGATACCGTTGCGACACGGGCGGGATGCGGTCATGCGGGAACCCCGGCGACAATGGCGTAGCGCCGGACGCTAGCAGACGGGCCGTCCGGACGCCACGCGCCGGGCATTTCACGTTTCGGATTTCGGACGATCCGGTCGCACCGTGGAATGGCAGGCGGCCGGCCGGATCGTTCCGCGCCCCGGCGGTGCCTCGCGGACAGCCACGGGTTTCCCCGGAACCAAGGAAGCGCTTATGTTCCAGGTCGGGCCGGCGCGGGCGACCGCGCGCGGCGATCGGTTAGAGTACGCCGATGAGACGACCACCCCCCTCGATCGGCGTTCTCGAGGGCCGGGGCCGCAAGGCCCCGGCCCGCCTCCCCCGCCGCAGGTGATGCCGTGCTGAAGCACCACGGACCGGCCCTGGTCTGCGCCGCGCTGTGGCTGGCCGGTTGCGCCAGCCCGCCCACCCCGCCCGAGGCCCCGCAGATGCTCCAGGTCACCGGCACCGTCACGTATCGGGAACGCGTCGCGCTGCCGCCGACGGCGGTGGTGAAGGTGCAACTCGCCGACGTCTCGCGCATGGACGCCATGGCGGAGACAATCGACCAGCAGGTGATCCGCCTGGACGGCCGCCAGGTGCCGGTCGCGTTCCGGCTCGAGTACGACCCGGCGAAGATCAATCAAGCGCACAGCTACGCCGTGCTCGCGCGCATCGAGGTGGACGGGCAGCTGCGATTCATCAGCGACCAGCGCCATTCGGTCATCACCCAGGGCGCGCCCACGCAGGTCGACCTCGTGCTGCGTGCCGTCGGCCAGCGGCCCTAGCCGGGTCAGTGCCCCGGACCGGCCTCGAACACGGCCTGCGTCTCGCGCGCCAGCTCGCCGTCGAGCGCCGTCAGGCCGCCCGCGTCGTGGGTGGTGAACAGCACTTCGCAGTAGCCCCAGCCGACCTTCAGGTCGGGGTGGTGGTCGCGGCGATTGGCCACCACGGCGAGGCGATTGACGAACTCGACGGCGGCGTCGAAATCGCGGAACGCGTAGCGCCGGACGATGCCCTTGCCGTCGGCGGTGAGCTGCCAGCCGGCCAGGGACTGCTGCAGTGCCTGGGCCTCGCGGGCATCGAGCGGGCGTCGGGACGGGGTCTGGCTCATGGGGGGTCTCCCGTGACGGGGGGCGGGCCGGCAGTCTGGCGCAGTCCGGGGCTGAAACCAAACCGTCACACGGCGCTGGGATGATAAAAGGTCGTCAACAGCGCGACGACCGGCGGCGGTCGCCGCCGCAACCGCAGGACCCGACGTGAGCATGGATTCCCGCAACCGGTCGCAGATGCTGCGCGAGGCCTGGTTCGACCGTGACCTGGGCTGGCTCGAGTTCAACCGCCGGGTCCTCAACGAGGCGCTGGACGAGCGCACGCCGCTGCTCGAGCGCCTGAAGTTCCTGGCCATCTTCACGTCCAACCTCGACGAGTTCTTCATGAAGCGGGTCGGCGCGATGCGCACGCGCGCGTACGCCAGCGGCGTGCCGGCGACGGTCGAAGCTTTCAACGCGCACATCCACCGGCTGCGGACCGCCCTGCACCCCATGCTGCTGCAACAGGCCGCCTGCTTCGCCGACCTGCGCGAGCGACTGGTGACTCACCACGTCCGGCTGGCCGACTGGAGCGAGCTGTCCGACGCGCAGCAGGCCGAGGCCGGCGAGTACTTCGAACGGCACGTGTCACCGGCGCTCACGCCGCTCAGCCTCAACCCGGCGGAGTCCTTCCCGTTCATGTCGAACCTGTCGACCTCCTGGGGCTTCGTGATCCACGACGCCGAGGCGGGCGAGCGCGTCATGGTGCGCGTGAAGGTGCCGAGCAACCTGCCGAAGTGGCTGCCGCTGCGCGAGGACGTGCCGGGCGGCGAGCGCTGCTTCGTGTCCCTGCAGGAACTGCTGCGCCACAACGCCGGCCGGCTCTTCCCGGGCGTCGAGATCGAGGAGGCCACGCTGTTCCGCGTCTCGCGCAATGCAGACATCGCGATCGAGGAGGACAGCGACAACAGCATCCGGGAACTGGTCGAGGAGCAGGTGCGGCTGCGCCGCTTCCAGCCCGTGGTGCGGCTGGAGTTCGGCGAGTCCCCGAGCGCCGAGATCCGCGACAGCCTCGTCTCGCGCTTCGAGCTGCGGGAGAGCGACGTCTACGAGCTGCCCGGAATGCTCGACTACACCAGCCTGTTCGAGATCGCGTCGCTGCCGATCCCCGAACTGCGCGACCCGCCCTGGACGCCGCAGCCGCCGCTCGGCATCGATCCCGACGCGGACATCTTCGCCTCGATCCGCGCCGGCGACGTGCTGGTGCACCACCCCTACGAGAGCTTCGACGCGTCGGTGGAGCGCTTCATTCGCGAAGCGGCGGACGATGCCGCCACCACGACGATCAAGATGACGGTGTACCGGCTCGGCGACGACACGCCGTTCGTGCGCTCGCTGATCAAGGCCGCCGAGAACGGCAAGCAGGTCGCCTGCTGCGTCGAGCTGAAGGCCCGCTTCGACGAGGAACGCAACCTGCACTGGGCAGAGGAACTGCAGAAGGCCGGCGACCACGTGATCTACGGCGCCCGCGGACTCAAGACCCACACCAAGCTCGCGCTGGTCGTGCGTCGCGAGGGCGACGGGCTCAGGAGCTACGCGCACGTCGGCACCGGCAATTACCACGTGAAGACCGCGCGCCTGTACACGGACTTCGGCCTGTTCACCTGCGATCCGGTGCTGACCCGCGACGTGGTGAGCCTTTTCCACCACCTCACGGGCTACTCGCGCCGGCCCCGGTTCGAGAAGCTGCTGGTCGCGCCGCTCAACATGCGCGAGCGGTTCATCGAGCTGATCCGCCGCGAGGCGGCGCACGCCCGCGACGGCAAGCCGGCGCGCATCGTCGCCAAGGTCAACCAGCTCGAGGACGCACCGGTGTGCGAGGCGCTGTGCGAAGCCTCGAACGACGGCGTCACCATCGACGTCATCGCCCGGGGCTTCTGCTGCCTGCGCCCGGGCATCCCCGGCTGGACCGAGAACCTGCGGGTTCGCTCCATCGTCGGACGCTTCCTCGAGCACGGCCGGGTGTTCTACTTCGCGAACGGTCGCGAGGACCCGCTCGAGGGCGACTTCTACCTCGGCTCGGCGGACTGGATGGACCGCAACCTGTCGCGTCGCGTCGAGGCCGTCGCGCCGGTCGAGAGCCGGCATCTGCGCGAGCGGCTGTGGGAGACGCTGCAGCTGCAGCTCGCCGACGAGCGCAATGCCTGGCAGATGCAGGCGGACGGCAGCTACGTGCAGTTGCGTCCCAGCCGGCGCGCCGCGCGGGTGGCCCGCGACGGGACCCACGTCACCCTCATGAAGAAGACCCGCGCGCGCACCCGGCGCTGACCGTCCGCACCGGCCCCGTCGTCGCCCGGCCGTCCGCCGCAGTCCGCAGACGGCGTCACCTTCATCCCCGAGGACGAGAGCCCCAACCGCCGGCCGCTCGTGCTGGTGGGCAACGAGGTCAGCAAGACGGTGACCGTGTTTCAGGTCAACCGGTCGCGCAGGTAGCGCGGGCCCGCCCGGGCGGACGGGCGCCGGCGCTCAACCCCAGAGCGCCGGCGTCGGCGGCGACATGCGCCCGCGCTCGTAGCGGATCGGCGTCTCGCGATCGAGCTTCTGCAGCAGCGGCCCGTCGAGATCGACGTAGGCGCAGGCCTGCGCCACCAGGAACGCCGGCGCCATGGCGAGCGAAGTGCCGCACATGTTGCCGACCATCAGGCCGAGGCCGAGGCGTCGCGCCTCGGTGCACATCGCGAGGGCCTCGGTCAGGCCGCCGCACTTGTCGAGCTTGATATTGACGTAGCGGTATCGT
This sequence comes from Pseudomonadota bacterium, assembly GCA_052035645.1. Classification (GTDB taxonomy): domain Bacteria; phylum Pseudomonadota; class Gammaproteobacteria; order Steroidobacterales; family Steroidobacteraceae; genus RPQJ01. The sequence goes on along the minus strand of JBPOHK010000091.1, from coordinate 26,015 downwards.
CCGGCGAGGCCGGCGAGCGACGCCCGGTCGGTGCAGGACTCGTCGGCGGCGAGCGGCAGTACCTGCGTCCAGCCGTCCAGCTGCGCGTCCTCGCCACGCGCGACCGGCTGCTCGATCAGCTCGACGCCGAGGTCGCGCATGGCCGGCGCCACCTGCTCCAGCGTGGCTCGCGACCACGCCTGGTTGGCATCGACGACGAGGCGGGTCGCCGGCAGTTCCTCGCGCACGACGCGCACGACGTCGAGGTGCCGGTCGGCGTCGACCTTGAGCTTCAGCAGCGGGTACCCGCGGGCGTCGCGGGCCTTGCGCCGCAGGTCCGCGTCGTCGCACAGGCCGAGCGTGAGGGCCGTGGTGACCGGCCTCGGCTCCTCGAGTCCGGCGAGGCGCCACGCGGGCGCGCCCGCCTGCTTGGCGCGCAGGTCCCACAGCGCGCAGTCGAGGGCATTGCGTGCCCCGCCCGCGGGCAGCAGGCGGCGCAGGTCGTCGCCGGTGAGATCGTCGCGCAGTGCGTCGCGCAGGGACTCGACCTGTTCTGCCATGGACTCGGGCGTCTCGCCGTCGTAGTCCACCCCGGCCGCCTCGGCCCAGCCGCGCCGGCCGCCAGCATCCGCGAGCGTGACCTGCAGCACCGGCAGGTGCGTAATCGAGTCGCGGGCCGTCGCGAACGGTTCGACCAGTTCCCAGCGCTCGACGGTCGTGGTGGCCCCGATCATCCGGCGAGCAGCGCGTCGGCGAGCGCATCGACGCCGCCGCGCAGCGGGTCGCACGCCGGCAGCCCGGTTTCGCGCTGGAGGCGCGAGCGATAGTCGCGCCACGCCGCGTCGTCCAGCGACGAGGAGTTGATGCTGAGCCCGACGCAGCGTATGCCGCGATTGGTGAGACGGCCCGCCCGCAGGTAGGTGTCGATGACGTCCGGCAGCGGCGGGATCGGGTAGTCGGGGTACTCCTCGATCGTGTGCCGCTCCGGTGCGTGGCAGAGCACGATCGCGTCCGGCTGCGAGCCGTGCAGCAGGCCCAGCGTCACCGCGGCGTACGCCGGGTGGTAGAGCGAGCCTTGCCCCTCGATCACGTCCCAGTGATCCGGCGCGTTGTCGGGCGAGAGCGCCTCGGCGGCGCCGGCGAGGAAATCCGCCACCAGCGCGTCCACGGCGATGCCGCTGCCCGCGATCATGATGCCCGTCTGGCCGGTCGCGCGGAACGTCGCGGGCACCCCGCGCTCCCCGAGCGCCGAAGCCAGCGCGAGCGCCGTGTACTTCTTGCCGAGTGCGCAGTCGGTGCCGACGGTGAGCACACGCCGTCCGCTGCGCTTGCGCCCCGTCGCCACCGGGAACGCCGGATTCATGTGCCGCACGTCGACGAGGCGCACGCCGTGCCGCTCGGCCGCGCGCACGAGCCGCGGAAAGCTCGTCAGGCGCGTGTGCATGCCGCTCACCACGTCGAGGCCGGCCGAGATCGCCGCCTCGAGGTCGTCCTGCCAGTGCTCGGGCAGCACGCCGCCCGTGGAAGCCACGCCGACGACGATCGAGCCCGCACCCTGCGCGGCGGCCACCGCCGGCGCGAGCCGCGGCAGGTCGAGCGTCACCCGCGCGGAGGGGTGCGACCACTCGCCGAGCACGTCGGCGCGGCACCAGTCGCGCAATCCGAAGGCCGTCTTGCAGTCGGACTTGAGCGCGGCGTCGCCCAGGTACAGCAGGTAGGGCTTGCGCAGGGTCAGCATGGCGGGACTCACGGACGATGGGCCGGGCTGCGCAGCACGCGGCCCGGATGGCGGTGCGTCACCGCGCCGTCGCGCACGACCCACTCGCCGGCCACCATCACGTCGGGAATCCCCACCGGCGGTGCCTCCGGCGCCTCCACCGTCGAACGGTCGTTGACGGTCGCCGGGTCGAACAGCACGAGATCGGCCACGTAGCCGGGGGCGACCCGCCCGCGGTCCGCGAGGCCGAGCCGGGCCGCGGCGAGCCCGGTCATCTTGTGCACGGCGAGTTCGAGCGGCAGCACCTTTTCCTCGCGCACGTAGCGGCCGAGCACGCGGGCGAACGCCCCCGCGCCGCGCGGATGCGAGCCGTGCAACTCGCCGTCGCTGCAGAACATGATGCGCGGGTGAGCCACGAACCAGCGCACGTCGTCCTCGCTCATCGAGGTGCCGAGCACGTTCTCCATGTCCTCGTCACCGTGCACGGCGGGGTCCGTGGCGCGGATCATGCGCATGTACGCCTCGACGGGCGTCACGCCCCAGGCTGCCGCGATCTGCTCGAGCGTCCGGCCCGCCATCGCCGGCTCGGGCGTGTACCTGCCGAGGCGGATCGCCCCGGGACCGCCGTTGTCCGCGATCGAACGGGCCACCTTCTCCGGGTTGAAGAAGTCCCGGTCCGGCACCAGCACCCGCAGCGTCGAGTGCCAGAAGGTGTAGGGATAGACGTCGGCCGAGAGCTGCACGCCCTCGCGATCGGCCTGCGCGAAGTACGCGGGCATGCGCTGGGCCGCGAGGTGCCAGACCGGCGTCGAGCCCAGCTTGATGTGCGTGATCTGCACGGGAATGCGCGCCTCGCGGCCGATGCGCAGGATCTCGTCGTACGAGTCGAAGACGCGGTTGGCCTCGTCGCGCACGTGGCTGATGTAGAAGCCGCCGCTCGCCGCCGCGACGCGCGACAGCTCGACCACTTCCTCGGTGGTGGCGAAGTGCGCGGCCTCGTACTCGAGGCCGGTGGACAGCCCGAACGCGCCGGCGGTGAGCTCGCGGGCGAGCAGGTCCTTCATCCGCGCGAGTTCCTGCGGCGTCGACGGCCGGTACAGGTCCTTGCCCATGACCTGCTGGCGCAGCGTCGCATGTCCCACCATGCTCGCGACGTTGACGGCGGGCGGCGTGGCCTCGAGCCGCCCGAACCACTCGCGCAGGGGATAGGCCGAGTCGCCGTCCTGGCCCACGAACACCGTCGTCACGCCCATGCGGGTCACCGTGGCGGCGTCGAGGTCCTCGAGCAGCCCTCGGTCCGCGTGGGTGTGCATGTCGATGAAGCCGGGGGCGAGCGCGAGCCCGCGTGCCTCGCGCACCGTCTCGCCGTCGGCCGGCGCGAGGTCCGCCGCCATCGCGACGATGCGGTCGCCGCGGACGCGCACGTCGGCCGCGACCGGCGGCGATCCGGTGCCGTCGTACACCAAGGCGTGGCGGATCAGGACGTCGGCCGCGGCGGCACTCGAAGTGACGATCGCCATGGCCGCCGCCAGCGCGCCGCCGGCCCACATCCGTCGCAAGTCCCGCATCGTCGATCTCCCGGTACCGTCCACGTCGCCGCCGGCGACGGCCGTCAAGATTGCCACAAGTCGGCGAGCCGCCGCGCGCCGGTCCGGTTCAGGAAGCCAGTCCCAGCTTCCTGCGGATCGCGGCGACGAAGCCCGCGTGGGCGGCATCCCGTTCGCGGGCGATGGCCTGCACGTGCGGATCCTCCGCCAGCTTCGCGAGCAGCGCGACCATCGGCGGGTACCCGGCCAGCAGGTCGCGTCCGAAGAGGCCCTTCAAGACGGCATTGGCGATGTCGACGCTGTACAGGAACACGATGTCGGCCAGCGTGAAGGCATCGCCGGCAACGTACGGCGAGAAGCGCCCGTGGCGCGCCAGCGCGGCGAACCCGGCCGCGAGGTTGTCCTTCGCAAGCGCCTTGACGGCCTCGGGGCAGGTCCCGCCGAAGAACGCCTCGAGGAAGCAGGTGCGCGCGGGCAGTTCGATGTAGAGCTCGATCTCCTTCATGAGCGCACGCACGTAGGCACGCTCGTGCGGATCGGCAGGCAGCAGCCGCGGGCCCTGGCCGAGGTCCTCGAGGTACTCGAGGATGGCGCCGGTCTCATTGAGAAAGCCGCGTTCGGTCTCGATGTACGGCAGCTTGCCGCGGGGCGTCCTCGCCAGCGTCTCGGGCTTCTGGTCGGGGTAGGTCAGCACGTACTCGAAGGAAATGCCCTTGGCCAGCAGGGCCAGCCTCACCATGTTGGCGTAGTTGCTCGACGGGAATCCGTACAGCCTGATCACGCGCCTCTCCTCGCTGGGCGAACCGGCGCCAGCATAGGGTCCCTTCTCCACGGCAACAATCCGGGCGACGGCCGCGACGCGCGGGCGGCCCGCCAGCCGGGCCGCGGCCCCTGTTCCAGCCGGACCATTCACCGGAAGGAAAGGGATCGCTTCTCGTTGACGCGCCTCGCATTTTCCTCCACTGCATTTCGCTGGCGCCGGGGCTAGGATCGAGGGAGATCGGCTGCACACAGAGGTGACATGGGTTCCGCAGTTCGACCCGGCCCGGGCCATCAGGAGCCCTGGAAAGTGGCGCTCGACGGCGCGCGGCACGGCGTGTTCGACTGGGACATCGCGGCGGGCCGCGTGTATCAGTCGGCCACGCTCTGCCGCATCGTCGGCCTGGGCGACGCCGCGCGCGACGAACCGATCGAGCTGGCGATGGATCGCGTCCATCCCGACGACCGCGAACGGTTCCGCGCGGGCATGCTCGCGCACTTCCGCGGCGACACGCCCTACCACGAGACCGAGTTCCGGTCGCTGACGCCCTCGGGCGGTCACGTCTGGATCGAGGCCCGCGGCACGATCGTCGAGCGCCGCGACGACGGCGAACCCACGCGGATGATCGGCGTGTTCCGCGACACCACGCCGGACCACGTCCAGGCGGCAGGCGCCCACGATCCGATGGCGGTGGCCGGCCAACGGGAGGAACTCGCCCGCGCGCGCGCCATCATCGCGAAACTGACCGAGACCCGCGCGGACCTGCAGCTGGCCCTGGAGTCCGCCCGGCTCGGCGTGTTCCGCCGGCGCCTGCCGGACGGCGACATCGACTGCTCGACGACGGCCCTCGCCGTCTGGGGGCAACCGCCGGGCACGCCCATGACCACGGCGCGCCTGGAATCGATCATCCACCCCGAGGATCGCGCGCACGTGCGTGCGGCGATCGCCAGTGCCGCCGTCGCCGGGCAGGACTACGACCTCGAGTACCGGGTCGTGTGGCCCGACGGGTCGGTGCACTGGGTCGAGGCGCTCGCGCGCGTGTTCCTCGCACCGGACGGCCGGCCCGACCTGGTGCGCGGCGTCGTGCGCGAGATCACGCGGCAGAAGCAGGCCGAACTGGACCTGCACGCGGCCAAGGACGCCGCGGAGAGCGCGAGCCGCGCCAAGAACGCCTTCCTGGGCAACATCAGCCACGAGCTGCGCACGCCGCTCAATGCGATCATCGGCTTCTCGGGGTTGATGCTCGACGGCGTCCTGGGCGAGGTGCCCGCAAAGCTGCGTCGGCCGCTCGAGATCGTGCACGGCGCCGGCCAGGAACTGCACGAGTCCGTGCGCCAGATCCTCGACCTCACCAGCATCGAGGGCGGCGGCGTCTCGATCCAGTCGGAGCGGATCGCGCTGCGCGAGGTGCTCGACGAAGCGCTGGGGTCCTTCGTGGTCCCCGCGGGCGAGCGCGGCATCGACCTGCGTCCGCTGCAGTGCGACCCGGCGCTCGTCGTGGTCGCAGACCGCGTGCGGCTCGCCCAGGTCGTGCGCGTGCTGCTCTCGAACGCCGTGAAGTTCACCGATTGCGGGTCGGTCGAACTGCGGGTCGACTCCGGCGACGGACTCGCGCGCGTGGAAGTCGTGGACACCGGCATCGGCGTCCCGGCGGACCAGCAGCACCGCCTGTTCGAGCCCTTCCAGCGCATCGCGGGCCCGCCCGGGCCCCTCCGTCGCGGCACCGGCATCGGCCTCTCGGTCTGCCGCCGCGTGGTCCAGGCGATGGGCGGGGCGATCGGCGTCGAGAGCGAAGCCGGCCGGGGCAGCCGGTTCTGGTTCACGGTGCCGCTGGCCGGCCGCTCCGACGCATCCTAGCCCGCAAGGTCGTCGAGGACCGGGCACTCCGGGCGATCGTCGCCGTGGCAGCGGCCCGCCAGCTCGCGCAACACGCGCTGCATCGACTGCATCTCGCGGATCTTGCGCTCCAGCGCGTCGGCCTGCGCCTGCGCGAGGCGTTTCACGTCGCGGCTGGCGCGGCGCGGATCGGCCCACAGGTCCAGCAGCGTGCCGATCTGCGCCATCGAGAAGCCGAGCGAGCGAGCGCGCCGGATGAAGCGCAGCCGGTGCAGGTCGTCCGGACCGTACAGGCGATAGCCGGCGAAGGTCCGGTCCGCCGGCGCGATCAGCCCGATGCGCTCGTAGTGCCGGATCATCCGCGCCGACACGCCGCTCAGCCGCGCCGCCGCGCCGATGTTGTGCAGCCCCAGGCGACGCGCCGCCGCCAGCTCCGGGCGCGCCGCCTTCCTAGCCATGGTCGGGCTCCCGCGCATGCCGCGGCCGCCAGCGCCGCAGCAGCAGCGTGTTGGAGACGACGCTCACGCTCGAGAACGCCATCGCCGCGCCGGCGATCACGGGGTTCAGCAGGCCGGCCGCCGCGAGCGGGATGCCGACCACGTTGTAGACGAAGGCCCAGAACAGGTTCTGGTGGATCTTGCGCGTGGTCCGCCGCGAGATGTCGATCGCGTCCGCGACGAGTCGCGGGTCGGGGCGCATGAGCGTGACGCCGGCGGCCTGCATCGCGACGTCCGTGCCGCTGCCGATCGCGAAGCCCACGTCGGCGGCCGCCAGCGCGGGCGCGTCGTTGACGCCGTCGCCGACCATCGCCACCGCGCCCTCGCGTCGCAGTCGCTCGACTACGCCGGCTTTCTCGGCCGGCAGCACCTCGGCCACCACGTCCTCGGGCGCGATGCCCGCCAGCTGCGCGACGGCCTGGGCGGCCCGCGCATTGTCGCCCGAGACCAGCACGGTGCGCAGGCCGAGCCCGCGCAGCGCCGCGACGGCCGCGGCGGACTGCGGACGCAGCGGGTCGCCGAAGGCGAGCAGGCCCAGCAGTCTCGCGCCCGGCGGCGCGAACTCCGCGAGCCAGGCCACGGTGCGGCCCCGGCCTTCGTGCGCGTCGGCCGACGCCGCGAGATCGTCGAGCGCCACGCCGTTCTCGAGCATCGCGCGCCGGTTGCCGAGCAGCAGCTCGCGCCCGGCCACCCCGGCCCTGACGCCGCGGCCCGCGAGCACGACGACGTCTTTCGCGGGCGCCGGCGCCGAGCCACGGGCCGCCGCCGCCTCGAGCACGGCACGCGCCAGCGGATGGCTGCTGCCGGCCTCGATCGCGGCCGCCAGCGCCAGCAACTCGCTTGCGTCCGATTCGGCCGGCTCGAGCGCCATCAGTGCCGGCCGGCCCTCGGTCAGCGTCCCGGTCTTGTCGAATGCCACCGTGCGCAGGTGGCGCGCCGCCTCGAGCGCCACCGCGTCCTTCACCAGGATGCCCGCGCGCGCCGCGACGCCGGTGCCGGCCATGATCGCCGTCGGCGTGGCGAGCCCGAGCGCGCAAGGGCACGAGATGACGAGCACGGCGACCGCATTGAGCGTGGCGACGCTCCAGTCGCCTGCGAGCAGGCCCCAGCCGAGCCAGGTCAGCAACGCGAATCCGACGACCACGGGAACGAAGACCGCGCTGACCCGGTCGACGACGCGCTGGATCGGGGCCTTGCGGGCCTGCGCGTCCTCGACCAGGCGCACGATGCGCGCGAGCGCGGTCTCGGCGCCGATGGCGGTGGTGCGCACGAGGAGGCGCCCCTCGCCATTCAGCGAGCCGCCGGTGACGCGGTCGCCCGGCTGCCGGCTCACCGGCAGCGACTCGCCGGTCAGCAGCGACTCGTCGACGTGCGTGCGGCCCTCCTCGATCGTGCCGTCCACGGCCACGCGCTCGCCCGGGCGCACGACCACGATGTCGCCGACGCGCACGGCCTCGATGGGCACGTCGATTTCCTCGTCGCCGCGCCGGAGGCGCGCGGTCACCGGGCGCAGCGACTGCAGCGCGCGGATCGCCTCGGTCGTCTGGCGTTTCGCCCGCGCCTCGAGCCATTTGCCGAGCAGCACCAGCGCGATCACCACCGCCGAGGCCTCGAAGTACAGGCTGTCGTGGCCGGTGCGGCCGGTCGCAAGATGGAAGGTGCTGAGGCCCCAGGCCGCGCTGGTGCCGAGCGCGACGAGCAGGTCCATGTTGCCGCTGCGCGCGCGCAGCGCATGCCAGGCGCCGCGGTAGAAACGCGCACCGAGCCAGAACTGCACCGGGGTCGCGAGCAGCCACTGGACGTGCCCCGGCAGCATCGCACCGTGGCCGAACGCGCGCGCGAGCATGGGCAGCACCAGCGGCAGCGCGAGCAGCACCGCCAGGACGACGTGGCGCGCCTCGCGGCCGGGGCCGGCCGCAACGGTCGACGGGCCCGCATCGGGACCGCGCAGGCTGGCCTCGTAGCCGGCCCGGGCGATGGCGTCGAGCAGGGCCTGCACGTCGGTGCCGGGGCGCACCGCCACGGTCGCCTGCTCGATGGCCAGGTTGACCGAGGCCGCCACCACGCCCGGCACGCGATCGAGCGCCCGCTCGACGCGACCGGAGCACGAGGCGCAGGTCATGCCGCGGACGTCCAGCCGGACACTCTCGGCGGCCCCGGGCGCGGCAGTCACGGTGTTCATGCCGGGAGCTTGCACCTTGTCATGATGGCAAGGTCAACCGTCGGCGCCAACTGCGGATTGCGGGCTCCGCTGGACCTTGCCATGGTGCCAGGCCCCAGACTGTCCGCAGCGGCCGGCAGACGGCGCAGCCCGGAGACGACCATGTTGCTCAAAGTCGAGAAGATGACCTGTCAGCACTGCGTGCGCGCGGTGACCGGCGCCGTCACCGCGGTGGCGCCCGGCGCGCGGGTCGCCGTGGACCTGCCGACCCAGCAGGTACGTGTCGAGGCGGAGGCCGACCCGGAGGCGATCGCGGCGGCCCTGCGCGAGGAGGGCTACCGGGCCGAGGTCCTCGAACGCTGAACGGGCGCCGGCCGCGTGTTGCGTCGCCACGTGCCGCCGATGCCGGCGATGGATTACCCTTCGCGTCCGGCCGCGATGTCCGCGGCCACGGATCCGGGAGGACATCCATGAGCCAGACGTATCACGCCGGCTGCCCCTGCGGGGCCGTCGAGCTCGAGATCAGCGGCCCGCCGGCCGTACAGGCGTACTGCCATTGCGTCTCCTGCCGCAGCTGGCTGAGCGCGCCGGTCCACGCCGCGGCGCTCTGGCCCTCGACCAGCGTCAAGGTCGTCAAGGGCGCCGACAACCTCGGCCTGTACAAGAAGACCGAGAACAGCCACCGGCAGTTCTGCCGCAGCTGCGGCGCCGCAGTGCTGGTCGGCCATCCGGCGATGGGCATGACCGACGTGCCGGCCGGCTCGGTGCGCGGCCTCGCGTATGCGCCCGCGCTGCACGTGCACTACGGCGAGAAGGTCATGGCGGTGCGCGACGGCCTGCCGAAGTTCCGGGACTTCCCGAAGGACTTCGGCGGCTCCGGCGAGATGCTGGCGGAGTAGGCGCGCCGATGACGGAACGGGCGGACGCCGACGTCGAACCGCTGGTGCTGAGCGCCACGGCCGGCGGCGTGGTCCGACTCACCCTCAACCGCGGCAGCCGCTACAACCCGCTGTCGCGGGCGATGATCGCCGCGCTCGACGACGCATTGGCCGCGGCGGCGGCGGAGCCGGGGACGCGGGTCGTCGTGCTGGCGGCGGCGGGCAAGGGCTTCTGCGCGGGGCACGACCTGCGCGAGCTGCGCGCGCATGCGGGCGACGACGCGTGGACGCAGTCGCTGTTCGACGCGTGCAGCCGCCTGATGCTGCGGATCACCGGGATGCCGCAGCCCGTGATCGCGCGCGTGCACGGCATCGCCACGGCCGCGGGCTGCCAGCTGGTGTCGATGTGCGATCTCGCCGTCGCCGCGGACACCGCGACGTTCGCCCTGCCCGGCGTGAACATCGGCGTCTTCTGTTCGACGCCCGCCGTCGGCGTGAGTCGCAACGTCGGGCGCAAGCGCGCGATGGAGATGCTGCTCACCGGCGAGGCGATCGACGCCCGGCAGGCCGAGGCCTGGGGGCTCGTGAACCGGGTCGTCCCGGCGGAGCAGCTCGACGAGGCCGTGGAATCCTTCGCCCGCCGCATCGTCGAACGCAGCGGCAAGGTCATCGGCCTCGGCAAGCGGGCGTTCTACGCCCAGCTCGAGGCCGGACTGCGCGACGCGTACCGGCAGGCCGGCGAGACGATGACCTGCAACCTGGGCTACGCCGACGCCGCCGAGGGCATCGACGCCTTCGTCGGCAAGCGGCCGCCGCGCTGGCGCGACGCCTGAGCGCCGGCCCGGCCCACCGGGCGGGCGGCCGATAGCGTATCCTTCGCCCGTCCGCGCCCACGTCCAGGAGTCCGTCTTGTCCAAGCCCGTCGCGCGCCGCAGAGCGGCGCTGGTCACGTCCGTGGTGGTGATCGGCCTGGTCGCCCTCGCCGGCTGCGCCGGCGGCCCGTCCGCGAAGAGCACCTGGGAACCGGGCGCCGCCCGCGGCAAGACCTACTCCACCCTGCTGGTCGTCGGCGTCAGCCCGCACCTGAGCCAGCGCTGCGCCTTCGAGCGCATCCTGGCGCGCCGCCTGCGCAACGAGCACACGCTGGTGGCCGCGAGCTGCGACGCCATGCAGCAGAAGGAGCCGCTGACGCGCGAGGCCATCGAGGCCACGGTCCAGGAACTCGGCATCGACGCGGTGATCGCCACGCTGCTGGTGAGCCGCAAGGTCAGCGAAAAGGAAGGCGGCAGCCGCGACACGCGCGGCGGCGCCTACTACAAGGCCACCGACGCCGGCTGGGCCTATGGCTGGGACGGCTATTACGGCGCCTGGGGCGTGCCCGTGATCTATGCGGATTTCACGACCACCGCGCCGCTCGCCACCGTGAACACCAGCGTGAAGCTCTCGACCCGCGTGTTCGACGCTTCGACCGCGAAACACGTGTACACGGTGAACACGTCGCTGAAGAACGTGATCTCGCGGGACCAGGGGTTCCTCGAGATCACGGCCGCGATCGCCGACGAATTGCGCGACGACGGGCTGGTCCCCGGCGAGTGACCGGCCCGCCCGGGTTCAGGGCGTCACGATGTCGAACCAGAACGGGTAGCGGTCCAGCAGCGCGAGGAATTCGCCGAACGCCGCCTCGCGGCCCGCGATCCGCACCCGGCCCGCGGCCACCTGCTCCTGCATCGTCGCCTTGCCGAGCTGGATCTGCGCGAGCGCCAGCTTGTCGAGCGTGAGCGTCGCGTCCGCGTCGGCCACGGGCTTGCGGGCGTAGTTCAGCACGCCGTTCTCGACCACCAGCGCGTACTGCTGCTTCGAGTCGGTGAAATCGAGGTTCAGCGCCAGTCGCCGCCCCGCGGCCTTCGGTCCGTTGAGCCTCACCGCGAGATAGTCGAACATCATCTCCACGGGCATGTTCATGACGGTGTCGGGGCCGGCCGCCACCGTGCCCCCGGACGTCGGCACGCCGTTGCGCAGTTCCCAGGCGCCCTGCAGGTAGATCGAGCGCCACGGACCCGACTCGGCCTGGTAGCCGAGCTGCTCGTAGCTGTCGGCCAGCAGCGCACGCGCCGCGGCGTTCGCGGGATCGGCGAACACGGCGTGCTTGAGCACCTCGGCCACCCAGCGGTACTCGCCCTTGTCGAAATCGGCCCGCGCCCGCGCGAGGAGCGCCGCGGCGCCGCCCATGTACTCGACGTACTTCCTCGCGGCCGGCACCGGGGGCAGGTTGTTCAGGTCCGAGGGATTGCCGTCGTACCAGCCCATGTAACGCTGGTACACGGCGCGCGAGTTGTGGCGCACCGTGCCGTAGTAGTCGCGGTTGTACCACTGCTGCCCGAGTTCCTTCGGCAACTCGAGCATCTCGCTGATCTCCTCGCCGGTGTGGCCCTCGTTCATCAGGCGCACGGTCTGGTCGTGGATGTACTTGTAGAGGTCGCGCTGCTTCTTCAGGTAGTCGACGATCCGCGAGTTGCCCCACATCGGCCAGTGGTGGGCCTGGAACTTCACCTCGGCCTCGGCGCCGTACAGGTCGATCGTCTCGTTGATGTAGGCGGCCCACTTGAGCGGATCGCGCACCAGCGCGCCGCGCAGCGTGAGCACGTTGTGCAGCGTGTTGGTCGTGTTCTCCGCCATCCACAGCGCCCGGAACTGCGGGAACCACGTGTTCATCTCGGTCGGCGCCTCGGTGCCCGGCGTGTACTGGAACACCATGCGCACGCCGTCGATCGTGCGCTCCTCGCCGGTGCGCCGGATGAGGTCGGTCGGCGCGATCAGCCCGGGCTGGCCCGTCGAAACGGTCTGGCCGAGCCCTGCGTTCACGCCGCCCTGCGGGCTGCGCGGCAGCATCGCGCCGTACATGTAGACCGCCCGGCGCGCCATCGCGTTGCCGGCGATGACGTTCTCGCTGATCGCGTGCTCGAGGAATCCCTCGGACGCGAGCACGGGGATGCGCCCCGCGCGGACGTCCGCCTCGTCCACGATGCCGCGCACGCCGCCGTAGTGGTCGACGTGCGAGTGGCTGTAGATCACCGCGACGATCGGCCGCCGGCCGAGGCTGGCCGTGACGAGGTCGTAGGCCGCCCGCGCCGTCTCGGGCGAGATCAGCGGATCGAACACGATCCAGCCGGTGTCGCCCTGCACGAAGGTGATGTTCGAGAGATCGTAGCCCCGCACCTGGTAGATGCGGTCGGCGACCTTGTACAGGCCGTACTGCATGTTGAGCTGGGCATTGCGCCACAGGCTCGGGTTCACGGTGTCGGGGGGCGCGCGGTCGAGCCCGATGAACGACTGGTAGGACTGCATGTCCCAGACGACGCGGCCCTGGGCGTCGCGAATCGTGAGCGCCTCCGGACGCGCGAGGAGTCCGCGCTGCGCGTCGTCGAAGTCGCGACGGTCGGTGAAGGGCAGTTGCCCGAGCACGGCCGCCTGCGCGGCACGGGTCGACTCCGTGGCCGGCTTCGGCGCAACCGCGGTCTGCGCGGACGCAACGGTGCCGAGCAGGGTCAGGACGATCGAGCAGGTGGCCTGCACGACGGCAGGAGGCAACTTGCGCATGGCGGGGCCCTCCGAATGAACGGCAGCAATTCCAGATCGGTACGGACCCCCCGCGCCGCGAACCATAGCGCGACGACGGCGGCGAGGGAAGTCGCACGACCGGAGCGGCGCGTGGCTGACGCTGCGGCGAGACGGTATCCTTCGCGGCCATCGATCGCTCCTTCCGGGACACCGCAGACATGAGCCGCAAGACACCCCGCCCCGCCCCCACCGAACCCGCGCCGACTGCGGGCAACGGCCGGCGCGCGCTGTTCGTCGGCCTCGCGGCGTTCGCCGTCGTGGCGGTCGCGGCCATCGTCCTGCTCCGTGGCGGCCGGCCGGCGCCCGATGCCTCGGCGGACGATGCGAACCGCGCCGCGGCGCTCGCGAGCACGCATTCCCCGACCGAAGGCGAGGGCGGCGCGCCCGTGCACGTCGTCGAGTTCCTCGATCCAGCCTGCGAGACCTGCGCGCAGTTCTATCCGATCGTGCGCCAGCTGATGACGCAGAACCCCGGCCGCATCCGCCTGTCGATCCGGCACGTGGCCTTCCACGGCGGATCGGAGTTCGCGGTGCGCGTGCTCGAGGCAAGCCGCGCCCAGGACAAGTACTGGCAGACGCTCGAGACGCTGTTCGCGACCCAGGCCCAGTGGGCGCCGAACCACACGGTGCAGCCGGAACTCGTGCTGCAGGCGATCGCGCCGGTCGGACTCGACCGCGGGCGACTGGAGACGGACATGAATGCACCGGCCGTCGCCGAGCGCATGGCCCAGGACATGCGCGACGCCGTGACGCTCAAGGTGACCGCGACGCCGGAGTACTTCGTCAACGGGCGCGGGCTGCCTGAATTCGGCGTCGATCCGCTGCTGCGCCTCGTCGCCGAGGAACTGGACCGGACGCGGTAGCGCCGACGCTCAGTCGACGCGCCTGAATTCGAAGCCGGACAGGCAAAGGCGTCGCGCCTGGCCGCCGACGACGTCGGTGAAAGCGACCCACTCGGGACTCAGGGGCTCGTCGCGCAGGAAGAATCGCCCGTCGGCCGCCGGCTCGAGCGGGACCACGCCGTCGACCCAGATCTGGCCGGCCCGGAACACGACCCGCAGGCTGCCGAACCAGGGATCCTCGCTGCGATAGTGGCCCTCGAACGCGCGCCAGGCATCCGGTACGGTCATCTGCGGCAAGGACCCGGGCGACGCGTGCTCCCCGGCATACCAGTCGCGCCCCCAGCCGAGGACGTGGAAGCGACCGGATTCACTGCCCGGTCGGCTGAAGACCAGCGGGAAGATCCCGAGTTCGCCCTGCGGCACGATGAACGCGTGCTCGGTGCCCGCCCAGGGCTCGAGCGCCACGCGGCCGCCCGGGTGATCCAGGTGCAGCCGGTCGCCTTCGGCCACCACGCGCAGGGACCGGCCGTCGGGCGCGACGTAGCGCCCCGCGTAGTCGGCCGCGCCGTCGACCTGGAGCGCCGGGGCGCGCGGCGGCAGCTCCGGCAGCGGCCGGCCCTCGCTGCTCGCGCGCAACAGGCGCAGCGCGTACTCGGTGACCGGGCGTGGACGGTAGCCCTGCATCGCGTTGATCGAGGCGAACACCCCGATGCGCGCGTCCCGGTCCACGTCGAGGGCGGACGCGAACGAGACCATGCCGCCCGTGTGCCGCAGCCGGGCGTGGCCGTCGAGCGTGTCCACCGCGATGCCGTAGCCGTACGACGTTCCGGGCCCGAAATGCCCGGCCGGCATGTGCGGGTGTGCGAACAGCTCGAAGCCCGCTTCGGACACGACGCGTCCCTTCGGCGCCGCCCCGTGCCGGATCAGCATCAGCAGGTAGCGACCCATGTCGCCGGCCGTGGAGGCGATCGATCCGGAGGCGCCCGTGACGTAGATCGGACGGCTGACGCTCAGCGGGCCCAGGCGCGGGAACGGCCGGTCGTTCAGCGCCGGCGCGTAGCTGCGAGCGTACCGGTCGAGCGCGTCGAACGTGATCACCGGCTCGGTGGCGTGCATGCCGAGCGGGGCGAGCAGGCGCGCGCGGAACGACTCCGCCAGCGACCGTCCGTCGAGCCGGGCCAGCAGCAGGCCGAGCGCCTCGTAGGCCATGTTGCTGTAGTGAAAGAGCGTGCCGGGCGCCGCGGTCGCGCGGTGGCGGAACGCGGGATCGGCCGGAAAGAGTTCGCCGTCCGGCAGGCCGGCGGAATGCGTCAGCAGGTCGTGCGCGGTGAGCGGGCGGGTGAGCCCGTCGAGCCGCAGGCCCGGCAGGTAGTCGAGCACCGGCCGATGCAGGTCGAGCCTGCCCTCTTCCTGCAGCTGCACGAGGCAGAGGCCCAGGAAGGACTTGGTGATCGAGCCGATGTGGAACAGGTCGTTCACGTCGAGCGCCGCGCGGGTCGCGAGGTCGTCGACGCCGTAGGCGCAGGTGCGCAGGACCCCGGTGGAGTCCGCCAGCACCAGCGTGAGGCCCGGTGCGTTCATGTCGGCGAGGTACTGGACGACGTAACGGTCGAGCCGCTCGAACGCCGCCGCGTACCGCTCGCTTCCGTCGGCGCGGGCGTCGGACAGCAGTGCCCGCCCCGCGCCTGCAAATGCCGCGGCCTGCAGCCCGAACCCGAGCAATTCGCGTCTGTTCACGACTGACTCCCCCTCGCGGTTCGACGGTATCATGCGTGCCGTGGCGTCGCCACGCACCCGAGAGAGGTCCGCGAGATGAAACTCCGTCGCGTCGTGCTGCTGGCCCTGGCCGTCCTGCCGTGCTCGCTGGCCCTGGCCGAGCTGCCGTTCACGTTCAAGGCCGGCGACCCGATCCGGGCGTCCGAGCTGAACGCCAACTTCCAGTACCTCGACAGCCTGTCGAAGGCCGGTCTCGGCGGACCGCTCACCCGCAAGAAGACCACGCTCAACAACTCGACGTTCAAGGATGTCGTGACGGTGCCCAGCGAGGCGACCAACGGCTGGGTCCTGCGCAGCTTCGTGGCCGGCTGCCCGGGCCTGCTGCTGAAGATCGACGACGACCCGCAGTTCCCGGCCGACATCGACGCACCGCTGGTCGTGCGCGCGGGCGAGACCCTGGCAGCGAAGTGCCCCGGCTCGTCCTCGACCGATTCGACCATCGGTTACTTCATGTTCAATGAGCAGTAGGCGCCTGCCCTGGCTCCTGCTGTGCGTCGCGGGCCTCGCGGCCTGCGGCGGCGGCGGCGCGGAGAACAAGCCGCCGGTCGCGGCCATGTCGCTCGCGCCGGCGAGCGGCGATGCGCCGCTCGTGGTCACGGGCGACGCGTCCGCCTCGAGCGATCCGGACGGGACGATCGAGTCCTACGCCTGGGACTTCGGCGACGGCACGACGGCCGCCGGCGTGCAGGCGACGCACACGTTCGCGAACCCGGGCGAGTACACCGTGACCCTCACCGTGAGGGACGACGAGGGCGCGAAGGGCACGACGAGCGGCAAGGTCCTCGCCATCGGCACCGGCGCCGCGTACGACGCCTCGACCTACGACGGCGCGACCTGGCTCGAGGAACCGGCGAGCGGCACGCTCGACACGACGATCCTGCAGTGAGGCCGGGTCAGCCCGGCCGGCGGGCGGCGCGGGCCGCGGCCGCGAGAGTCCCCGGGGTGCGGCCGGTCCGATTGCGGTAGCTGCGCACGAAGCTGGCGACGTCGCTGAACCCCAGGCGATACGCCACCTGCGTCACCGACAGGTCGCCCTCGCGGAGCAGCCGCGCGGCACGCTCGGTGCGCACCTGCAGGGCGAGATCGCGGAAGCCGACGCCTTCGGTCTCGAGGTAGCGTGCCAGCGTGCGGGGCGAGAGATTGACGATGCGGGCGAGCTGGCCGAGCGTCGGTTGCGAGTCCTCCGACTCCCGCAGCATCGTGCGGCACCACTCCTTCCAGCGCCGGCGCACGTGCACCTGCCGCAGCATCGCCTTGCAGCGCTCCTCCGCCGCCCGCATCGCCCGCGGATTGGCCATCGCGAGCGGGGCATCGAGCAGCGCGGCCGGCAGCGAGAAGCGCACGCCCGTCATCGCGGCGCCGAAGTGCACGCGCGCGGGCGCGAGCTCGCGGTACCGGTGGGCGTGGGCGGGCGACTCGATCGACAGCCACGCGTCGTAGGGCGGCAGCCGCTCGCCGAGCGCGGCTCGATACGCGAGGTGGTTCGACACCACGATGGCCTCGGAGAGCATGCGCATGGCCTGCGGCGACATCGCCACCGCCGGCGCGTACACGAGATCGACGCGCCCGGCGCTGCGCTCGAGGCGGAGTGCGAACGCCGTCTGCAGCAGGCGCTGGTACGTGACCTGCAGGCGCAGGACGTCGTCGAAGGTCGGGCTGGTGAGGAAGGCGAACCCGAGCAGGTCGTGCGACGTCGGGTCGAGGCGGCGCCCGAACTCGAAGCCGAGGTCGCTGCGCCCGCTGGCGCGGATCGCGGCGCCGAGCAGCGCCTCGAGCTGGCGCAGCGTCACCTGTGCGCCGGGGTCGTCGACCGTGCGCAGGCGGGCTGCACGCAGCAGGGCGTCGCGCGCGACGCCGATCGTGTCGAGGTAGTCGACCAGCAGCGCGACGTACCGGGCCGGCATCCGGATGGAACCACGGCGGTCCCGCATCGAGGACTCCCCGGGCGGGCCGCCGCCCGACGTTGTCCGAAAATGTTAATACATTGTCTGAAAATGCCAAGACCCCGGGGTCGCCTTGCCGGACACTCGCGACACGGGCCGCCCGACATGGCCGCACACAGACACAGGGGAAGCACATGAGCGAGATCACCGGTGGCCAGCTGCTGGCCCGCGCCCTGGCCAACGAAGGCGTGAAGTTCGTGTTCGGCCTGCCCTGCCCGGAGATCGACCCGCTGCTGGCGGCGCTGGGCGAGAACGGCATCCGGCTGGTGACCGTCCGCCACGAGGCCGCGGCCGTGCACATGGCGGAGGGCCTGTACAAGACCACCGGCCAGGTGGCCGTGGTGCTCGGCAACCCGGGTCCCGGCACGGCCAATCTGCTGCCCGGCCTGCTCACGGCGCGGCACGAGGGCGTGCCCGTGCTGGCGATCACCTCGCAGCATCGCGCGGGCATCGTTTACCCGGCGACCCCCGCGACCTTCCAGGGCCAGGACCAGCTCGACCTCGTGAAGCCCGCGGTGAAGTGGAACGGCCCGGCCTTCGAGTGGACGCGCATCCCGGAACTGGTGCGCATGGCGTTCCGCGAGATGTGGGCCGGCCGCCCCGGCCCCGTGCAGCTCGAAGTCCCCGGCCCCGTGCTGTATGCGAGCGGCGATCCGGCCACGGCGCCGGTCCATCCGTGTCGCGCGGGACGTGGCTCGTCGCCCCAGCCCTCGGCGGCGCAGCTCGCCGAGGCGGCGGCGCTGCTCGCCGACGCGCGTGCCCCGGTGATCTTCGCCGGTTCCGGCGTCGATCGCGCGGGCGCGAACGATGCCCTGCTGGCACTGGCCGAGCGGCTCGGCTGCCCGATCGTCACCTCGATGGCCGGCCGCAGCGTCGCGCCGCACGGCCACCCGCTGTACTTCCACTCGCAGAGCCCCGCCGCCGACGAACTGCGACGACGCGCCGACGTGCTGCTCGCCGTCGGCACGCGCATCGGCAACCTCGACGTGCCCTTCGACAAGTACTGGGGCGATCCGGCGCAGTGCCGGCTGGTGCAGATCGACGTGGATCCGCGCCACATCGGCGTCTCGCGGCCGGTGGCGCTCGGCATCGTCGCGGACGCGCGCGCCGCCCTCGAGGGACTCGCGCAGGCACTGCAGGGCCGGCGCATCGCGAGCGCCGGGCGCACCGACGTGGCGGACCAACGGGCCGTGCAGCAGGGCTGGCTGCAGGCGATGGGCGAGCAGGTCGCGGCCTGGTCCGGCCCGGGCACGCACCCGGCGCACGCGATCGGCGCGGTCGGGGCGGTGTTCGGTCCCGACGCCGTGTACTGCACGGACGGCGGAATGACCTCGCTGTGGGCGGCGATGGCCCTGCCCTCCACGCGACCGCGCTCCTACCACGGCATCCTCGAGTTCGGCATGCTCGGCACGGGCATCCCCTCCGCGCTCGGCGCCCGGCTCGGCGCGCCGGACCGCGAGGTCGTCTGCGTCACCGGCGACGGGGCCGCCGGCTTCAACGTGATGGAACTGCAGACCGCGGCGCGTGAACGACTGAAGGTCACGGTCGTCGTGCTGGCGGAAGGCGAGTGGACGATGGAGATCCCGAACGAGATGGCGCGCTTCGGCACGACCTTCGGCACCGCCATGGGCGAGGTGCGCTGGGACAAGGTGGCCGAGGGCCTCGGCTGCCGCGCCGAGCACGTGGAGGCGATCGGCGACCTGCCGGCCGCGCTGGCCCGGGCCCGCGCCCACGACGGACCGTCGCTGGTCAGCGTGCGCACGAGCACGGCGGCCAACCTCGCGGTGCCGCAGAGCGGCATCGCGCGCTTCTTCGAAGTCTACTTCGGGCCGTCCGCATGACCGGCCTGCGCGACAAGTGGGTGCTCGTCACGGGCGCCGGCTCCGGCATCGGACTCGAGTGCGCGCGCGAGTTCGCGCGGCGCGGCGCGAAGCTCGTGATCAGCGACGTGAACGCCGGATCGCTCGCGCCCCTGCGCGCGGAACTCGCGGCACGCGGGACCGCCTGCCACGCGCACGCCTGCGACGTCGCCGACGAGGGCTCGGTCGCCGCGCTGGCGCAAGCCGTGGCGCGCGAGGTGGGCGCGCTCGACGTGCTCATGAACAACGCCGGCGTGGCCTTCCTCGGCGGTTTCGAGGAGACGCCGCTCGCCGAGTGGCGGCGCATCCTCGACATCAACGTCATGGGCATCGTGCACTGCACGCGGGCGTTCCTGCCGGCCATGCGCAAGGCGGGAGGCGAGCGCCGCATCGTCAACGTCGCCTCGCTGGCCGGCTTCGCGCCGGCCCCGAACATGGCGGCCTACGCCGCCTCCAAGCACGCCGTGGTCGGCCTGTCCGAGGTGCTGGCCATGGAACTGCACCGCACGCCGATCCGGGTGCAGGTGGTCTGCCCCGGCATCATCAACACCGCGATCGTGCGCGTCAGCCCCTTCGGCTCGACGATCGGCGAGGCACAGGTGCGCAGGCTGCAGCAGTACTACACGGACCACGGCTGCACGCCGGACGTGGTGGCGCGCGACGTCGCGGACGCGATCGAGCGCGACCGTGCCTTCCTGTTCACCGGACCGATGGCCAGGCTCGGCGCGACGGCCATGCGCGTCTCGCGCCGGCTGGCGCGCCGCCTGACCATCGCGGCCTCGCGGCAGAACGGGTACCTGGCCGACTGATCGCCGGCGGTACCGGTTCCACGGACCGCGGCGCTTTGCGATCATGGCGGCCTGCGGACCACCGGACGGACCCTTGGCCCTCCATCGACCACGACCGGAACGACTGCTCGCCGGCGCCTGCACGCTCGCCCTCGCCACGCTCTGCGGCTGCACCTCGATGCCCGCGGCCGACGAGGTGAGGGCGTCCTCCGCCCGCCATCCCGCCGGCGTCGCGCCGGCCCGCGACGGACGGGCGCGGTTCCGCGCCCTGTTCTGCGCCCGGGCCGTGCCCGGCGGCGAGGCAGCGTCGCCGGCGTGCGACGACCTGCTCTGGCGGCTTCAGGACGAGGCGCCGGCCGGCGCGGGCGACGAGGCGCCAACGGTGCTGCGCCGCGACCTGCACGTGATCGTGGTCAGCGGCGCCTTCGGCGACTGCCGGATCGAGGACATGTTCCCGTACGGCCAGGAGATCGAGCGGCTCGTGGCGGCCGGCTACCGCATCGACACGCTGAAAGTCGGCGGACGCTCGAGCTCGCAGGCGAACGCCCGGCAGATCGCCGACTTCGTCCGCGCAATGCCGCCGGAGCCCGGCGGGCCGCTGGTGCTCCTCGGCTACTCGAAGGGCGCCGTGGACATCCTGCAGTTCCTCGTCGACGAGCCCGAACTGGCGCAGCGGGTCGCGGCGGTCGTCAGCGTCGCGGGGCCGATCCTCGGCTCGCCCCTCGCCGAGACCGCGGACTGGTGGTACAGGACGATGTTCTCCCGCGGCTTCGACGACTTCTGCGCGCCCGGCGACGGGGGCGTGATCGCGAGCCTGCTGCCGGCGACGCGGCGCGACTGGCTCGCGACGCACGCGCTGCCGGCGCACGTGCGTTACTACTCGATCGCGGCGTTCACGACCCGGGAGCACCTGGGCCGCGCCCTGCGCACGACGTGGAAGATGCTGGCCGCGCACGACCGGCGCAATGACGGCCAGGTGCTGCCAGGCGACGCGTCCATCCCGGGCGGCACGCTGCTCGGCTACCTCAACGCCGACCACTGGGACGTCGCCATCGCCATCGACAAGCAGTTGCCGCTGCTGTCCTCGCGGCCGAGCCCGCGTGAATTCCCCCGCGCGGCGCTGTTCGACGCCCTCCTGGACTACGTCGGCGCAGACCTGCCCGCAGCCGCGGCGGTCGGTCCGTGAGCCGCGCTTCCGTGATGCCGCGTCGCAGCGCCACGACGTCGTTGCTGGCCGCCCTGCTGGGCCTGGTGGCCGGCTGCGCGGGCCAGCCCACGACCTCGCCGTCGACCACGGCGGACCTCGACGACTTCATCGCCCGCACCCGCGCCACGTCGGTGCTGGGCAGCGATGCGAGCTTCGAGGGCAGCCCCTATCCCGACGTCGGGTCGTCCGGCCTGTTCGGCGTCCGCGGGCCCGACGAATGCCGGGTCGCGGTGCTGGACGGCGGCGAGGACTCCTTCGCCGTCCGGCTCGCGGCGCTGCGCGCCGCCCGGCGGTCGATCCGCATCCAGGCGCTGGTCTTCAAGGGCGACGAAAGCGGCCTGCGCATCGCGGAGGTCCTCAAGCAGAAGAAGGCGGAAGGGATCGACGTGCGGGTGATCGTCGACGCGTTCTCGAACCCCTGGCTGCAGACCCAGTGGATGCACTTCGACCTCAAGCAGCACGGCATCGAGGTCGAGGGCTACGAGGCGCTGGCGCTGCAGTGGCTGAACGAGATCCCGGTGCCGAAGCTGGTGCCGCACACGGATCCCAATGCCCTGGACCAGCGTCACCACGAGAAGCTCTGGATCGTGGACGGCGAGACGGACGACGCCGTCGCGGTCACCGGCGGACTCAACGTCGGCAACGAGTATTTCCGTGCGGATCCGGCCAGTCCGGACGACACCTGGCGGGACCAGGACGTCGTGCTGCGCGGCGCCGTGGTGCGCGACCTCGTGGCGGCCTTCGACCGCAACTTCGACTACTTCGTGGCGGTGAAGAAGAGCCGCGGCATCTTCGACACGAACCGCTACTGGGACGCCACGCGCTCCGTGCTCGCGACGACCGGCAAGGTGCCGGTCGCGTACCACACGGATGCATCGATCGCGGCCAACGTGGCGCGGATGGAGGCCCGGCGTCCGGCGCTCGCCTACCGTGGCGCGACCTGCCGCTTCATCCAGAGCCGGCCCCGCCTGCGCGAAACGTACATACAGCAGGCCTACGTCAAGCTGGTCGAGCGGGCACGGCGGGAAGTGCTGATCGCCAACGCCTACTTCGTGCCGACCCCCTCGATCCTGGCCGCGATCACGGACGCCGCGCGGCGGTGCGTGGCCGTGCGGCTCGTCTCGAACAGTCCCGAGACCAACGACCTGCCGGAGATCACGCTGGTGGGCCGCGGCTACTACGCGCGGCTGCTCGCGGTGAACGACACGCCCGAGGTGCGGGCCTGCCCGAACCGCGACGCCGGGCTGCGCATCTGGGAATGGGTCGGCCAGTCCGCCGACGAGGCGACGCGCCGCCAGGGCACCATGCACTCCAAGTTCGCGGTGATCGACGGCGAGCGCAGCCTGGTCGGATCCTACAACCTCGACCCGCGCAGCGAGCGGCTGAACAGCGAGACGGCGCTGGTGTTCGAGCAGCCCGAACTCGCCGGGCAACTGCGTCGCCGGCTCCTGGAGGACGACCTGCGCTACTCACGCGAAGTGACTCCAGCGGTTGCGGCGGCCTTCGAGTCGCCCGAAAGCGTGATCGAACGCTTCCGCAAGTCGCTCGGCCATCTCTTCGAGGACCACCTGTGAATCGTCACGCTTCCACGCCGCCGGGCCTGCGCTCCGCCCCGGCACTGTGCTGCCTGCTCCTCCTCGCCGCCTGTGCCTCCGCACCGTTCGCGCCCGACCCGGTGGCGGCACCCGACGGGCTGACCGCCGTGCAGACGAAGACGGTGGGCGAGGTCGCGGTGTCCGTCTCGATCCTCACCGACGCGCAGGCCCGCAGGCACTTCGGCGTGGATTTCGCGCGGCACGACCTGCAGGCCGTGTGGATCGGGGTGCGCAACGGGTCGGGGCGCCGGCTCTGGTTCATCCGCAACGTGCTGGACCCGGATTTCTACTCGGCCGAGGAGGCCGCGCTGCTGGTCCAGGCCGACGTGGACAAGGGGGCGCGCCCGGCGCTGCACCAGTACCTGCGCGACGAATCGCTGCGCGCGCTGCTGCTGCCCGGGACGATGACGGACGGCTACGTCTTCCTGCCGCGCGTCGAGGGCGGTCGCTACGTCGACATCCGCCTGCAGGGCGACGCGTACAGCGAGCACGAGCACGCCCCCGGCCAGCCCCCCGCGCCGCGCGAGTTGCGCTTCGACTTCGCGCTGCCGCTGCCCGACGGCGACTTCGACTACGAGCGGCTCGACCCGTCCCGGACCTACGCCGGCCGGGAACTGCCCGACCTCACCCTCGAGCAGTTGCGCTCGAGCATCGAGGCCCTGCCCTGCTGCGCGGCCGACGGCGACGGTGCGGCCGAGGGAGACCCGCTCAACATCGTGCTGGTGGGCAGCCCGGGCGACGTGCTCAACTCGCTGTCCCGCAGCGGCTGGTCGTTCACGCACCGAATCACGCTGCGCTCCGTCCGCCGCGAACTCGGCGCGGCGGTGGCGGGCACCGCGTACCCGGTGGCCCCGGTCAGCAGCCTGTACGTGTTCGGCCGCCGGCAGGACCTCGCGCTGCAGCGGGCGAGGCGGACGATCTCCCAGCGCAACCACATGCGCCTCTGGCTGGCGCCGTTCCGCTTCGAGCAACGTCCGGTCTGGGTGGGCCAGGTGAGCCGCGACATCGGCGTGAAGATCACGCCGAAGTCCCCGACGCTCACCACGCACGTGATCGACCCAGAGGTCGACACCACGCGCGAGTACCTGCTGCACAGCCTCATCGCGCACGGCTTCGTGGATCGCTTCGGCTTCGCCGGCGGCAGCGCTGCCGCGACGCGGCAGGCCCCGAGGCACAACCTGACCGGCGACCCGTACCACAGCGACGGCCTGCGGCTGGTAGTGATGATCGCCCCGGAGGTCGTGGCGCCGGACGAAATCCTCAACCTGATGTGGGAGCAGTCAGCCGCGCCGATTGCCGAGGGGCAGAGCGAGGCCGCCGGGCGCCACGTGCGTCCGCTCAGCCCCCCGTGAGGCAGGCGCGTCGCGACCGGCGTCGCGCCGTCAACGGGTGCCGGCCGCCGGCTCCGCGGCCGGCCCGGTCTCGGGCGGGCCGTCGCTCAGCACGGTGAAGTCCGAGGCCTGGTTCTCCGCCAGCACGGGCGCGTCGGTCACCAGCATCGTCGAACCGGGCGCGAGCAGCAGGTAGACCGCACGCGCGAAGCCCTCGGGCATCGTGATGCGGGCGGCGGCGGCCGCGGACAGCGCCTGCCCTGCGTCGGCGTCGTGTCCGGGCAGGCTGACGGCGATCCACTTGCCCATGCGCTGGCCCGGGGCCCACGGGTGCTCGACGTCGAGGTACCCGGAGGTCATGACGTAGGCGTGAGTGCCGAGCGGGGCGCCGGGGTCGCGCACGGCGATGCGCGCGCGGCCGATCTCCACGCCGTTGCGCATCACGAGCACCCGCTCGTCGGCGCGGCTGAGCACCAGCGACACGGGACCGTGGCGCGACTTCTCCGGTTCGATGCGCGCCGCCTGCCCGTCGGCCAGCCGCTCCGGCACGCTCGGCGCGCCGGTCCTCGCATCGACCGGCGCGAAGGCGGGCGGGTGAGCGACGTCCATCGGCGCGCTCTTCTCGGTCGCCACGACGACGGTCATGCCCATCGGCGAGACCGCGAACAGTTCCTCGGAGAACTTCGACGGCAGGTGCACGCAGCCGTGGGAGGACGGGTAACCGGGCAACCCGCCCGCGTGCAGCGCCACGCCGCTCCAGGTCAGGCGCTCGGTGTACGGCATCGGCGCGTTGTTGTAGGTCTTCGAGTGATGGTCCTTGTCCTTCTGCAGCACGACGAACACGCCGGTGGGCGTCTCGTAGCCGGGCTTGCCGGTGCTGACGGTGCTGTAGCCGATCCGCACGCCGTTGCGGTAGACGTACGCGCGCTGCTCGGTGAGGCTCACCAGCACGACGATCGGGCCGTCGGGCGCCGCGCCCGGGTCCCAGACCCATTCTCCGGGCCGGAGATCGGCAGGCGCCGTCTCGACGGGGCGCGAGACCTCGCCTCCCCAGAACGGAACGGACTGCGCCGCCCCTGCGACGAGCACGGCGACGAGCAAGAACAGCTTTCTCATGGCGACCTGCGGTCAATCCCTGGCCGGGTCGTACGCTAGTCGAGCGGTGCCGACTCGACAATCCGGATCGCGGCGTCCCGCGTGCCTAGCGCAGCCACTTCAGCAGCAGGGCGTGCAGCTGGTCGCGCTCCACGGGCTTCGGGATGAAATCGTTCATCCCGGCGTCGAAGCAGCGCTGGCGGTCCTCGTCCAGGACGCTCGCGGTGAGCGCGAGGATCGGCACCTTCGCGCCCTCGGGCAGCGAACGGATGGCGCGCGCGGCCGCGAGCCCGTCCATCTCCGGCATGTGCACGTCCATCAGGATGAGCGCATAGCCCTGCGGCGCCAGCGCGAGCGCCTGCGCGCCGTCGGTGGCCACGTCGACCACGAGCCCGGTGTCCTTGAGCATGCCGAGCGCCACGTCGCGGTTTACCGGGTCGTCCTCGGCGAGCAGCACCCGCGCGTTGCCGTGCAGGCGCTTCAGAGTCAGGGTGGCATCCTCCTCGCGGACGCGCGCGGGCGGCGGCCCCGGCCGGCCGCGCGCGCGCCAGGGCGTGTACCAGAACGTGCGGGCGACCCCCGGCGC
>JBPOHK010000103.1:0-19012 GCA_052035645.1 Pseudomonadota bacterium | reverse complement strand
GTTCGACGTTGCCGGTGGTCGAGTGGTTGCCCGGCAGCCACTTCGGGTAGAGCAGCACGAGCGGACCCGGGGTCACCGGCACGATCTCGCGCACCTGGTAGATGCGGCGGGCCGTGTCGGAGGCATCGACCTCCAGTTGCACCGCGCCCGGATGCGGCACGTCGCGCGGTGCAGGGATGCCCTGCGACCCGGCGGGGAGCGCGGCGAGGCCGACGAGGAAGCCCAGCGCGAGGCGCCGGCGGAGGTTCTTCAGCATGGCGATCAGTCCCTCGTGGCTTCGGCGGGTTCGAGCATCGCGGCCGCGAGCGCCGCGAGCGCCGCGGCATCGACGTCGTGCACGTCCTGCAGGTAGCCCTCGACGCTGCCGTGGCGAGCCTCGAGGGCGTCGAAGGCGGCCCGCAGGTAATCGGCGTCGGCCGCCAGCACGGCATCCAGCGCCTCGTCCGGCATCTCGACCATGTAGCGGCGGCCCTGCGGGATGCCGAGTCCCGTTTCGTCGTCCCGCAGGCGTGCGCGCAGGTCGACCGTGCGGTTGGTCAGCAGGTAGTCCTCGAACACTGTCTCGCGCGGGACGCCGAGCGCCGAGAGCAGCAGGGCCACGACGAACCCGGTGCGGTCCTTGCCGGCCGTGCAGTGGACGACGATCGGCCCGTCGGCCCGGCGAGCCAGCGCCGCGAAGAAGCCGCCGACGTGCGGCGCGAGCCGCGTCGGCATCCCCGCGTAGTGGCGGATCATCACCTGCCGCGCGAGTTGGTGCGTCATCGAGCCCGGGTCGGGCAGCGAACGCGCGAGACCCACGTCCTGCGTGTCGCTCCACGCAAGCAGTTGAGCGCCGGGACCGAAGTCCGGGTTCGGCTGGCGCTCGCGCTCGTCGGGACGGCGCAGGTCGCACACGAGGCGCACCCCGCAGGCGGACACCGCGCGGCGATCGCCCTCGGTGAACCTGTGCATCGCGCCGGAGCGGAAGAACCGGCCGACGCGCAACCGGCGGCCGTCGCGCGTCGCGTAGCCGCCGAAGTCTCGGAAGTTGCAGGCGCCCTCGAGTGCGGGAATGCGGATCATCCGCCCATGATCACACGCCGGGCCGGTCTTTTCCAAGGCGCGGGAACCCGGCCGCATGCGCGCGGTCGGATGCTATGGTTGCATCGCGATCGATGCCGCAAGGAGCCCGCATGCCGAGACTGCTGTTCGCCGCCCTCGCCGCCCTGGTTCTCGCGCTGCCGGCGCATGCCGGGTCCGACCCCGGCGCGGAACTCGACGACACCGCGATCACCGCGCAGGTGAAGGCGGCGCTGATCGACCACAAGGACACCCACGCCACGCGGATCAACGTCGAGACCTATCGCGGCATCGTGCAGCTGTCGGGCTTCGTGACGACCGAGGCCGAGCAGGCCACGGCCGCTCGCGTCGCGGGCGACGTCGAGGGCGTGCGCGAGGTTCGCAACAGCATCGCGCTGCACCCGGCCACCTCGCTCGGCACACGCCTCGACGACACGGTGCTCACGGGCCGGGTGAAGGCCGCGCTGATGGACTCCGCGGACGTGAAGAGCGCCCAGATCAACGTCGAGAGCGCGGGCGGGGTGGTGCAACTCGCGGGCTTCGTGACCGGCGAAGGCATGAAGCGGCGCGCCCTCGAGATCGCGGCCGGCATCCAGGGCGTGCAGCGCGTCGACGACGCGCTGATCGTCAAGCCGCGCTAGGACTCAGCTCCACGTACAGGTGCGCCCGGCCGGTGCGCGCGTCGCACAGGGCGCGCCGGTGCCCGCCCTCCTCCGGCCATTCCTTGATCGCGACACGGGCCGGCAACTGCACCGGCAGCAGGAAACGCGCGTCGATGCTCG
Source organism: Pseudomonadota bacterium (assembly GCA_052035645.1). GTDB lineage: Bacteria > Pseudomonadota > Gammaproteobacteria > Steroidobacterales > Steroidobacteraceae > RPQJ01. The sequence continues at coordinate 17,171 of JBPOHK010000103.1, read as the reverse complement.
CGCGCGCCGGCAGCGGACGGCAGGGCTTCGCCAGCAGACGCGCCAGCGACCACATCCCGTGCGAGATGGCGCCCCGCAGCCCGAACACGCGCGCGGTCGGGTCGCTCAGGTGGATGGGGTTGTAGTCCCAGGAGACCCGCGCGTAGTCCCAGGTCGTGCGCAGCGAGACGTCGAACTCGTCGAGCACCTCTGCGTTGCGCGGCACTCGGGGCGGCCGGGGCGCCCGCCCGCCGGGACGCTGGCTCGCATCGGGCCAGCGCGCCAGGAAGGAACTCGTCTCCCGCCACACCGGCTTGCCGCGGCTCGACAGCTTGCTCTCGAGGTCGAAGGTCAGCCCCGCTTCCGTGCTGCGGTAGCCGCGCACCGCCACGTCGGCGGCGAGCGCCATGCCGGGGGCGAGCTTGCCGAGCGTCTCGATGCGGTTGGCGACGTGGATCAGCCCCATGGGGCGCAGCGGAAAGGCCTCGGCCGCGAAGATCCGCAGGTGCAGGGGCGCGGCCAGGATGTGCGGATACGTGGGCGGCACGCCGGCGGCGGCGTCGAAGCCACAGACACGCGCGTAGCGGGCGATGTCCGCCTCGGCCAGCACCACGCGCTCGACGTGCGCGTGGAACTCGGGCGGGTCCCTGACCTGCTCCAGCGCCGGCCGGCGCGTCAGCAACACGCGCGGGTAAGACGCGAGTCCCGACGGCAGCTGGCCGAACCGCAGGTGGATCGAGCGCGCCACCGTCAGGGCTGGATCTTCGAGATCGTCACCGCGAGGTCGGCCGGGCCACCCTTCTTCTGCACCGAGGTGCCGACCAGGTCGCCGCTCGCCGCCATCGGCGACCCGTTGAACGCGACCCGTGCGACGACCTCGACGTCACCGACGGAGGACAGGTTGCGACCTTCCACCATCGCGTCCGAGTCGCTCAGCAGCACGGTCGCCGGCAGCTGTTCGACGGACAGGCGAGTGGCGGCCAGCGGAGGACCCGGGATGCCCGGCTCGCGCGCGGCGACGAACACGACGGTCCCCGGCGTGGCCTTCGACTGGAGCGCCGGGTCGAGCGTGACGCTGACCCGGATCTGGCGGCCCTGGGGGGTGACCGCAGTCGAACCCGACTCCGCGGCGGGCTCGCCCGGCGCGGCCGCCGGCACGGGCGCACCGAGGGCCGCGAGCTGCTGCTCCACGATCTGGCGGACCTCCGGCGGCGGGTTCAGCTCGATGAGCTTCGTCCAGCGGGCCTTGGCCGTCGCCTCGTCCTGCGCACGGTACGCGATCACGCCGGAGTACCAGAGCGCCTTCTGGTTGTTGCCGTCCGCCGCCAGCGCGGCGGCGACCAGTTGGGCCGCCTGGGCCTGCTGGGCGGGGTCCTCGGCGACGATCATCGCCTCGGCGAGGTCGAGGTTGAGGTCGACGTCCTGGTCGCCGACCACCGCCTGCGCCTTGCGGTAGATCGCGACGGCGTCCTGCGGACGATTGGTCATCAGGTAGGTGCGGGCCAGCATGCGCAGGGCCTCGAGGTCGGTCGGGCTCGCGGCGACCTTGGCCTCGAGCTGGCGCGTGATCTGGGCGATCGACTCGTTGCTCATGTCGCCGTGGCCCGCGGGGGCCGGCTCGGCGAGCCGCGGATCCTGCCACGGGAAATTCGACGCGTGGCGATAGAGTCCGAGGCCACCGAGCGCGACCAGCAGGCCGATCACGACGGCCGGCACGGTCGCCGGGGCGAGCGCCGGCTCGCCCTTGGCCTCGGTGGGAACGCGGCGCAGCAGCGGCACGGCAAACAGTGCAACGGCCGCCAGCAGCATGACGGCACAGACGAGGATGAAAGCAGTCACGATTGGCCGGCCTCCGGGCCCGCTTGGTCGGTTTCAGTGGCGATGTCGGCTTCCTCGGCGCGCTTGCGGATGAAGCGCACCGCGGCGAACACGCCGAGGAGCAGCATGAGGACCGGGCCGCCCCAGAGGATCGCCGTCTTGGCGGTCATGCGCGGCTTGTAGAGCACGAAGTCGCCGTAGCGCTCGAGCATGAACGACTTGATCTCCTCGTCGCTCTTGCCGTCCGCGATCATCTTGTGGACCTCGCGCCGCAGGTCGACGGCGAGCGTCGCGTTCGAGTCGGCGATCGTCTCGTTCTGGCACACGAGGCAGCGCAGTTCCTTGGTGATCGCCTCGTAGCGGGCCTGCAGCACCGGATCCTCGAAATTCCGCTGCGTGTCGATCGCGAGCACCGGGCCGGCGAGCGCGAGCGCCAGCGCGAGGACCGCGGCCCGCAGGGCGAGGAGCCGGCTCACGACTGCCCCCCCTGGCCGCCCTGCGCGGCCTGGATGCGCGGCAGGAACTCCTTGTTCCAGACGTCGAAGGTCATCGGGGCGATGTGCTTGTACAGCACCTTGCCGTCCGGACCGATCAGGAACGTCTCGGGTGCGCCGTACACGCCCCAGTCGATCGCAGTACGGCCGACCTGGTCCGTGGCCACCGCCGCGTACGGGTTGCCGAGCTGGCGCAGCCACTCCCGGGCGGCCGCGTCCTCGTCCTTCCAGTTGAGCCCGATGATCGGCACCACCTTCTGGCGCGAGATCGCCACCAGCGTCTCGTGCTCCTCGCGGCAGCCGACGCACCAGGTGCCCCAGACGTTGAGCACCCAGGTCTTGCCGAGCATTTCCTTCGAGCCGACGGCGTAGGCCGGGTCCTGCAGGCTGGGCAGCGAGAATTCCGGCGCGGGCTTGCCGATCAGGGGCGACGGCACCTCGGACGGGTCGCGGTACAGGCCCACGTACAGGAACGCGCCGAGGATGATGAAGACCGCGAACGGGACGACGAACTTCCACATGTTGCGCTACCTGCCTCAGGTCGCCTTGGCCGTGCCGTCCGCACCGGCCGGGACCTTCGCCGCGGCACGCTGGCGCAGGAACCGGCGATCGGTGATCGCGAGCAGTCCGCCGAGCGACATGATGATCGCGCCCAGCCAGATGAACCGGACCATGGGCTTGTACTGCAGGCGCAGGCTCCAGGAGCCGCCGCCGAGGTCCTCGCCCATGGCGACGAACAGGTCGCGGTTCCAGGTCCAGGCCAGGCCGGCCTCGGTCATCGGGCTGCGCTGCACGCGATAGACGCGCTTCTGCGGGTGCTCGACCGAAACCACCTTGCCGTCGCGGGTGATCGTGACCTCGGCCTGGGTCGCCGTGTAGTTCGGCCCCTCCACGGTCTTCGTCCCGTTGAAGGTAAACGTGTAGTCGTGCAGCGCGAAGGACTCGCCCGGCTTGAGCGCGATGTCCTTCTCGATCTTGTACATCTGCACGACCGTCACGCCCATGGCGAACAGGGCGACGCCGATGTGCGCGATCGCCATGCCGGCGAGGCCGCGCGAAATCGACTGCTGCCTGCGCCAGCGCTGCACCGGCTCCCAGAGCGAGGAGGCGATCAGCCACAGGCTGGCGGCGAGGCCCACGGCGCCCATGACGGTGAATCCGTCGTAGGCCGCAAGGGTGATCACCACCGCGAGCACGGCGGCGACGGCACCCATCACCGCGAGCGGCCCCTTCATCTCCGCGAGCTGCGCCTTCTTCCAGCTGGCGTGGATGCCCACGGCGAGCAGGAACAGCATCGGCACGGTCGGGATCAGGAACACCACGTTGAAATACGGCGGTCCGACCGAGATCTTGCCGAGGTTCATGGCGTCGAGGAACAGCGGGTACAGCGTGCCGAGCAGGATGAGGGCCGCAGCCACCACCAGCAGCACGTTGTTGAACATCAGGAACGACTCGCGCGAGATCACGTCGAAGCCGCCGCGCGTGCGGAACAGCGGTCCGCGCCAGGCGTACAGCGCGAGCGAACCGCCGATCACGACCCCGAGGAAGCCGAGGATGAACAGGCCGCGGCTCGGGTCCGACGCGAACGAATGCACCGAGACCAGCACGCCCGAGCGCACGAGGAAAGTGCCGACCAGGCTCAGCGAGAACTGGATGATGGCGAGCAGCAGTGTCCAGCTCTTGAACAGGCCGCGCTTCTCCGTGACCGCGAGCGAGTGGATCAGCGCCGTCCCGACCAGCCAGGGCATGAACGAGGCGTTCTCGACCGGATCCCAGAACCACCAGCCGCCCCAGCCGAGTTCGTAATAGGCCCACCAGCTGCCGCCGGCGATGCCGAGCGTCAGGAACACCCACGAGATCGTCGTCCACGGGCGGGTCCAGCGCGCCCACTTCTCGTCGAGCTTGCCCTCGAGCATGGCCGCCACCGCGAAGGCGAAGGCCACGGCCGAACCGACGTACCCTGCGTACAGCGTCGGCGGGTGCACCGCGAGCGCGAAGTCCTGCAGCAGCGGGTTGAGGTCACGGCCGTCGGGCGCCGCGGGGATCAGGCGCTCGAACGGGTTCGAGGTGAACAGGATGAAGGACAGGAAGCCGACGCTGACCAGGCCGAGCACGCCCATGACGCGCGCGGCGAATGTCTCCGGCAGGTTGCGGCTGAACGCAGCGACGGCCAGCGACCACGTGGACAGCGCGAACGCCCACAGCAGCAGCGATCCCTCGTGCGCGCCCCACACCGCGGTGAAGCGGTAGAACGTCGGCAGCTCCGAGTTGGAGTTCGAGGCGACGTACAGGACCGAGAAGTCGTTCCTGTAGAACGCATAGCTCAGCACGCCGAAGGCCATGGCCACGAAGACCCACTGGCCGGCGACCGCCGGGCGCACCGCCAACATCCAGCGGCGGCGGTTCATCTGGGGCCCCGCCAGGCCCAGGAAGGCCTGGGCGAGCGCGATCATCAGGGCCAGGCTGAGCGCGAATTGACCGAGTTCGACGACCATCGTTGGATCCTCCCGCGGGTCGACGAATCAGGTGGTGCCGGGCGCGGCCGCGGCCGTGGCCGGAGCGGGCGTGCCGGGCGTGGCGTTCGCGGCGTCCATGTGCGGCTTGAGGCTGTCCTTGACCTCGGGCGGCATGTAGTTCTCGTCGTGCTTGGCGAGGACTTCCTCGGCGACGAACACGCCGTTGTCCAGCTTGCCGCGCGCGATGATGCCCTGCCCCTCCCGGAACAGGTCCGGCAGGACGCCCGTGTACGACACAGCGATCTGCTTGTTGTAGTCGGTGAGCGTGAAGTGCGCCTCGAGGCTGCCCTCGGGCCGCTTGAAGCTGCCGTTCTCGACCAGTCCGCCGACGCGGAAGGTGCGGGAACTCGGCGCCTCGCCGGCCGCGATCTGGGTGGGACTGTAGTAGTAGAGCAGGTTCTTGTTGAAGGCCTGCAGGGCGAAGGTGGTGGCGATGCCGACACCGACGACGATCACGCCGACCGTCACCATGCGCTTCTGGCGTGGAGTCATGAGCGGTTCTCCCGGGACATTTCATTGCGACGCTGGGCACTCGCCAGGGCCTCGGCTTCGGAGCGACGGGCCGACCAGAAGTTCCACAGCAGCACGACAAAGGTGAGGCCGAACGCGCCCCAGACGAACGCGCCGTAACCTCCCATCGCAAGTTTAGACTGCAAGTCCATGATTCAGCTAGCCTCTTTGAGCCAGAGCGCATTGCGCTCGCGACGCAGGATCTCGCCCCGCAGGCGGCGGCAGATGGCCCAGCCGAAATAGAGCTGGAAGCCCGCGATCATGATGAACAGCGGGACCAGCATGACCAGCGCAATCGACGGTTTGTCGAACTTGGTCACGCTCGCGGCCTGGTGCAGCGTCGTCCACCACTTCACCGAGTAGTGGATGATCGGCACGTTGATCACGCCGACGATCGCCAGCACGGCGCTGGCCCGGTCGGCGCGCTGCGCGTCGTCGAAGGAGGCCCGCAGGGCCATGTAGCCGAGGTACAGGAACAGCAGGAGCAGTTCCGAGGTGAGGCGCGCGTCCCACACCCACCAGGTGCCCCACATCGGCTTGCCCCAGATCGAGCCCGTGGCGAGGGCGAGGAACGTGAACGAGGCGCCGATCGGCGCGCAGGCCGCCGAGGCTGCGTGGGCCAGCTTGATGCGCCAGATCAGCCCGATGCCCGCCGCGACCGCCATGACCACGTACGCGAACATGGACATCCAGGCGCTCGGCGCGTGCACGTACAGGATGCGGAACGCATCGCCCTGCTGGTAGTCGGGCGGCACCTTGAACAGGCCCCACCAGGTCGCGAGGACGATCAGCGCCAGCGAGGACCAGCCGAACCACGGGGCCATCTTGCCGAGCAGTCGGTAAGCGTGCGGCGGCGAGGCGAGCTTATGAAACCACAACCACATGATTTGCCTGTGACTCCTTGAGGTCCGGTTCAGTTCTCGACGCTTATACGTATTGCGGCCGACATCGCCAGCGGACCGAGGCTCAACACCCCGAAGAAGATCGCGGCGAGCAGTTGCAGGGGCCCGGCCGGCGACTCGCCGTCCATGGCCATGCCGACCGCGCGTGCGCCGAAGATCAGCAGCGGCATCGCGAGCGGCAGGACCAGCAGCGACAGCAGCACGCTGCCGCGGCGCACGCCGACCGTCAGCGCGGCGCCGATGCCGCCCAGGATCGACAGGGTACCCGTCCCGAGCAGCAGCGACAGCACCAGTGTGCCCCAGGCCTCGCCCGGCAGGCCGAGCGCCGTGCCCACGATCGGCGACATGACGACCAGCGGCAACCCGGTCAGGACCCAATGGGCCGCCGTCTTGGCCAGCAGCAGCCAGCCGAGCGGCTGGCCGGACAGCACCCACTGCTCGGTCGTGCCGTCCTCGACGTCGGCCCGGAACAGCGCCTCCAGGGCCAGCAGCGAGGCGAGCAGCGCGGCCACCCACACGATGCCGCCCGAGATCACGCGCAGCTGGGAGAGATCGGGCGTCGTGGCGAGCGGGAACATCGTGGTCACGACGACGTAGAAGATCAGCGGCTGGGTGACCTCGTCCCAGCGCCGCCAGGCGAGGGTGAGGTCGCGCTGGAAGACCAGCCGAGCGGCGCGCGAGATCGGCGTGCGGTTCACGGTTCGAGCTCCAGGCGGCGCAGGAAGCTCGCCTCGTCGAGCAGCCGCTGGTGCGCGGCGGCGATCGCCAGCCCGCCACGCGACACGTGCTCCTGGATCAGTTCCTCGACCAGCGCGATACCCGCCGTGTCGAGATTGGTCACGGGCTCGTCCAGCACCCAGAACGCGGCGTTCGCGAGCACGAGGCGCGCCAGCGCCAGGCGACGCTTCTGCCCCGCCGAGAGCGAGCGCGCCGGCAGGTCGCCGCGCGAGAGGATGCCGACACGATCGAGGGCGGCGTCGACGTCGCGCTCCGTCAGCGACTCGCGCAGGCCGGCGAGGAACTTCAGGTTCTCGCGCGCCGTGAGATCCGCCTTCAGCGAATTGAGGTGGCCGAGGTAGGCCATCTCGGCGTTGAACTCGTCGCGGCGGCCGCGGACCGGCTGCTCGCGCCAGTACAGCTCGCCGGTCTCGGCCGGCAGCAGGCCGCAGATCACCCGCAGCAGCGTGGTCTTGCCGACGCCGTTCGGGCCCGTGACCTTGAGGAACTCGCCGGGGCGGATGGTGAAGGACACATCCCGCAGGATGTGGCGGTCACCGCGCCACGCATTGATTGAGCGAGCCTCGAACGAGGCTCCATCGAAACCCATCCATCCTCCGCCTTGATGCCGGCCCAGGCTCACCCGGATCGGGCAGGCGGGGCGACGCAAGTCGGCGCGGAGTCTAGCAAAGGAGACTCATTCCAGTCTTGCGGGTTGCCGCAGTCAGGCTTCGGTCGCGGGCTCGAGCTGAACGAGATCCGCGCCCTCCTCGACCCGGTCGCCCGCCCGGACGCTGACCTGCGCGACGCGGCCGGCCCAGGGCGCGCACAGCGAATGTTCCATCTTCATCGCCTCGAGGACGACCAGCACCGCCCCGGCGGCCACCTGCTGCCCGGCGGCGACGCGCACGTCGAGCACGTGTCCCGGCATCGGTGCGCGGAAGTGCCCTTCGTGCTCGGCGGAGGCCCGGTGCCCGGCGCCGCTGTCCTCGCCGAAGTCGAAACGCAGGCACTGGCGCCGGATGACGCACCGACCGTGCTCGAGCTCGAAGCGCGCCTCGACCGGGCGTCCGTCGATCCGGGCGCGCACCGTGCCCGCCGCGCCATCCTGCCATTCGACGCGGTGCTCGCGTCCCTCGCCATGCACACGCCACGCGCCGACGAACGGCGCCTCGAGGCGCGCGTCGGCCGACAGCCGCTCCAGCCGGTACCAGCGGGCGCCGTCGCGCAGTCGCAGTGCCACGCGGATCGTCGCCGGCCCGTTCATGCGGAACCCCGTCGCGGACTCCCAGGGACTCGCCGCCGCGTGGGCGTGGCCGCGCGCGTCCCCGGGCAGGTGGCGGGCCGCCACGGCGGCCGCGAGCAGCCAGGCGTCCTCTTCTTCCGCCGCCGGCACGCCGGCCACCGGCGGCAGCGCGGTCTCGAGCAGGCGCGTGCTGACCTCGCCGCGCTGCACGGCCTCGGCGCCGAGCACGTCCCAGAGATAGCGGGCGTTCGTGCGCACGCCTTCGACCTCGGTGCGCTCGAGCGCCGAGCGCAGTCGGGCCAGCGCCGTCGCGCGATCCGGCGCCCACGCGATGATCTTGGCGATCATCGGATCGTAGTGGACGCTGACCTCGTCGCCCTGCTCCACGCCCGCATCGACGCGCACGTGCTCCAGGGCGTCGGGCAGTTCGAGCCGCGCCAGCGTGCCGGTCGAGGGCAGGAAGCCGCGCTCCGGATCCTCGGCGTAGAGCCGCGCCTCGACCGCGTGGCCGCGACGGCCGACCTGGTCCTGGGCGAGCGGCAGCGACTCGCCCGAGGCGACGCGGAACTGCCATTCGACGAGGTCGAGCCCGGTGATCAGCTCGGTGACCGGATGCTCGACCTGCAGGCGCGTGTTCATCTCGAGGAAGTGGAACTCGCGGCCGTCGTAGAGGAACTCGACCGTGCCCGCACCGCGGTAGCCCACCGCACGCGCCGCGGCGACCGCGGCCGCGCCCATGCGCACGCGCGTGGAATCGTCCAGGCCCGGCGCGGGCGCCTCCTCGACCACCTTCTGGTGGCGGCGCTGCAGCGAGCAGTCGCGCTCGAAGAGATGGACGGCGCCGCCGTGACCGTCGGCGAAGACCTGGATCTCGACGTGGCGCCCCTGCTCGACGAACCGCTCGAGCAGGACGCGCGCGTCGCCGAAAGCCTTCTGCGCCTCGCGGCGGGCGCCGGCCAGGGCCTCGGCGAACTCGTCCGCGCGGCGCACGATGCGCATGCCCTTGCCGCCGCCGCCGGCCGTCGGCTTGATCAGCAGCGGGAACCCGACCCGCTCGGCCGCTGCCCGCAGGGTCGTGTCGGACTGGTCCTCGTCGTCGTAGCCCGGCAGCACCGGCACGCCGGCGCCGGCCATCAGGCGCCGCGCCGCACTCTTGGAGCCCATGCGCTCGATGGACTCGGACGGCGGGCCGACGAACACGACACCGGCGGCGGCGCAGGCCGCGGCGAAGCCGGCGTTCTCCGACAGGAACCCGTAGCCGGGATGGATGCATTCGGCGCCGGTGCGCCGCGCCGCCTCGAGGATGCGTTCGGCATCGAGGTAGCTCTCGCGGGCCGGTGCCGGCCCGATGCACACCGCCTCGTCGGCCAGGCGGACGTGCAGCGCACCGCGGTCGGCCTCCGAGTACACGGCGATCGTGCGCAGGCCGAGCCGCCGGGCCGTGCGGATGACGCGGCAGGCGATCTCGCCTCGATTTGCGACCAGGACGCTCTTCAGCATCGGCTCACATCCTGAAGATGCCGTAAGGAGTCTCGCCCTCGTCGGGCCGGCAGGTGGCCGCGGCGAGCGCCAGCGCGAGCACGTTGCGCGTGTCGACCGGGTCGATCACCCCGTCGTCCCACAGCCTCGCGCTGGCGTAGGTCGGGTGGCCCTGGGTCTCGTACTGCGCGCGGATCTCGTCCCTGAAGCCGCGTTCCTCCGCCTCGGGCCACTCCTCCCCGCGCCTCTGCAGGCCCTCGCGCTTGACGATCGACAGCACGGTGGCCGCCTGCTCGCCGCCCATCACCGAGATGCGCGAGTTCGGCCAGGTCCACAGGAAGCGCCCGCCGTAGGCGCGGCCGCACATCGCGTAATTGCCGGCGCCGAACGAGCCGCCGATGATGACGGTGAGCTTCGGCACCGAGGCGCACGCCACCGCGGTCACCATCTTGGCCCCGTCGCGCGCGATGCCGCCCGCCTCGTACTTGCGCCCGACCATGAAGCCCGTGATGTTCTGCAGGAACACGAGCGGGATGCGCCGCCGGTTGCACAGCTCGACGAAGTGCGCGCCCTTCAGCGCCGACTCGGAGAACAGCACGCCGTTGTTGGCCACGATGCCGACCGGGTAGCCGGCGATCCTTGCGTAGCCGCAGACCAGCGTCGTGCCGTAGAGCGTCTTGAACTCGTCGAACTCCGAGGCGTCCACCAGGCGTGCGACGACCTCGCGCACGTCGTAGGGGTGGCGCGTGTCGCGCGGCACGACGCCGTACAGCTCCTCGACCGCATAGCGCGGCGCCCGCGTCGGCTCGGGCGGCGGGCGGGACCCCGCGCGGTTGAGGTTCGCCACCAGCCGGCGGGCCATCCACAGCGCGTGGGCGTCGTTGTCGGCGCGGTGGTCGACCACGCCCGACGGCCGGGCGGGCACGTCGCCGCCGCCGAGCGTCCCGGCGGCCCCGCGCTCGCCGGTGGCCGCCTGCACCAGCGGCGGGCCGCCGAGAAAGATCGTGCCCTGCTCGCGCACGATGATCGCCTCGTCGCACATCGCGGGGACGTAGGCGCCACCGGCGGTGCACGAGCCCATCACGACCGCGAGCTGCGGGATGCCGCGCGCCGACATCTGCGCCTGGTTGTAGAAGATGCGCCCGAAGTGCTCCCGGTCGGGGAACACGTCATCCTGCCGCGGCAGGAACGCGCCCCCCGACTCGACCAGGTAGATGCAGGGCAAGCGGTTCTCGAGCGCCACCTCCTGCGCACGCAGGTGCTTGCGCACGGTGATCGGGTAGTAGGTGCCGCCCTTCACGGTCGCGTCGTTGCCGACGATCACGCACTCGCGGCCGCTCACGCGGCCGATGCCGCAGACGATCCCGCCGGCGGGGATCCGGTCGTCGTACAGGCGGTGCCCGGCGAGCTGGCCGAGTTCGAGGAACGGCGAGCCGGGGTCGAGCAGGCGGTCGATGCGGTCGCGCACGAACATCTTGCCGCGCGCTTCGTGCTGGGCACGGGCGCCGGCCGGGCCGCCCGCCCGGACCTCGTCCACGAGCGCGCGCAGTTCGGCCGCAAGCGCGCGGTTGACGGCCTCGTTGGCCGCGAACTCGGGCGCGTGACGCTGGATCCTGCTCTCGATGACGCTCACGGCGTGCGCTCCGGGCGGGTGCTCAGAGGGGCGCGGCCGCGAGGATGCGCTCGGCCTGGCGCACGTGCGGCCGGTCGAGCAGCTTGCCGTCGAGCTGGATCGCACCCTGGCCGCCGGAACTGCGGAAGGCGTCGAGAACCCGCCGGGCCCAGGCGACCTCCTCGGCCGTCGGCGTGAAGGCGGCGTGGATCGCGGGAATCTGCGCCGGGTGGATCGCGAGCTTGGCGACGTAGCCGGCACGGCGCGACGCGCGCGCGCGCCGCTCGACCGCGGCCATGTCCTTGGTCTCGGTGTCGACGGTCTCGATCGCCCAGACCCCGGCGGCGGCGGCCGCGTACTGGCAAAGCGCGCTCGCGACGACGTACGGCGGCTCGTAGTCGCCGGCCGCGTCCTTGTTGCCGAGCGAGCCCAGGTCGGCCGCAAGGTCCTCGGCGCCCCAGGTCATGCCGAGCACGCGCGCGGGCGCCGGAGCGAAGCTGGCGGCGCTGAGCACCGCCGAGGCGCTCTCGGTGATCAGCGGGATGACGCGGATCACGCCGACGTCGAAACCGTGCGTGGTCTCGAGGATCTCCAGCCAGTGATCGAGGCGCCGCACGTCGTCCCCGTGGCGCGCCTTCGGCAGTACGATGCCGTCCGGCCGGGCGAAGGCGATGGCCGCGAGGTCCGGCAGCGCATCGGCGGTCTCGATCGGGTTGATGCGCACCCACAGCGGCACGTGCCGGTCCGACATCTTCAGGTAGTTCGAGATGTCCACGCGGGCCCGCGGGCGGTTCGCGGGTGCGACCGCGTCCTCGAGGTCGAAGATCACCGCGTCGGCGCCACTCGCCTCGGCCTTCGCAAAACGCTCCGGCCGGTCGCCGGGCACGAACAGCATCGAACGCATCAGCCCTTTCCTTTGCGCTTCATGAGCGCGGTTCGCCTGCACACCGCCACTTCCTCGTTGCGCTGGTTGAAGCAGTGGTGCCTGAATACCACGATTCCGCAGTCCGGGCGCGAGCGGCTCTCGCGCATCTCGAGCACCTCGGTCCGGATCCGCAGGGTGTCGCCGTGGAAGACCGGGCTCGGGAAGCGCACTTCGTCCCAGCCGAGGTTGGCGATGGTCGTGCCGAGCGTGGTGTCCGCCACCGAGACCCCGACCATGAGGCTCAGCGTGAAGCAGCTGTTGACGATGCGCGAGCCGAACTCGGTGCCCTTCATGTACTCCTCGTCGAGGTGCAGGGCCGCCGGGTTGTGCGTCATCGCGCTGAAGATCAGGTTGTCGGTCTCGGTGACCGTGCGCCGCAGCACGTGGTCGAAGACCATGCCGGGCGAGAACTCCTCGTAGTACAGGCCGCCCATCGCCATCTCGCGCCCTCCTCAGGCCGTCGCCGCGAACAGCTCGCGGCCGATCAGCATGCGCCGGATCTCGCTCGTCCCTGCGCCGATCTCGTACAGCTTGGCGTCGCGCAGCAGCCGGCCCGCCGGATAGTCGTTGATGTAGCCGTTGCCGCCGAGCGCCTGGATCGCCTCCAGCGCCAGCTGCGTGGCCTTCTCGGCGCACAGCAGGATGCAGCCGGCCGCGTCCATGCGCGTCGTGCGGCCGGCGTCGCAGGCCCGCGCGACCGAGTAGACGTAGGCGCGGCAGGAGTTGGTCGTCGTGTACATGTCCGCGAGCTTGGCCTGCATGATCTGGAACGTGCCGATCGGCTGGCCGAACTGGCGCCGCTCGTGGACGTAGGGCAGCACGAGGTCGAGGCTTGCGGCCATCAGGCCGAGCGGCCCGCCGGAGAGCACGACGCGTTCGTAGTCGAGGCCGCTCATGAGGACCTTGACGCCCTTGCCGGGCTCGCCGAGCACGTGCTCGGCCGGCACCTCGCAGTCGCGGAACACCAGCTCGCAGGTGTCCGAACCGCGCATGCCCAGCTTGTCGAGCTTGGGCGAGGTCGAGAACCCCGCCATGCCCTTCTCGACGAGGAACGCGGTGATGCCCTGCGGCCCGAGCGCCGGGTCGAGCGTGGCGTAGACCACGAGCACGTCCGCGCCCGGCCCGTTGGTGATCCACATCTTGCTGCCGTTCAGCACGTAGCGGTCGCCGCGGCGCTCGGCACGCAGCTTCATGCCGACGACGTCGGAGCCGGCGCCGGGCTCGCTCATGGCGAGTGCGCCGAGGTGCTCGCCCGAGGCGAGCCGCGGCAGGTAGTGCCGCTTCTGCGCGGGGGTGCCCCAGCGGTGGATCTGGTTGACGCAGAGGTTGGAGTGCGCGCCGTACGAGAGTCCCACCGCGCCCGATGCCCGGCTGATCTCCTCCATCGCGACGACGTGGGCGAGGTAGCCGAAGCCGGTGCCGCCGAATTCGGGGTCGACCGTGATGCCGAGCAGGCCGAGTTCGCCGAGCTTCGGCCACAGCTCGCGCGGGAACCGGTTCGCGGCGTCGATCTCGGCCGCCCGCGGCGCGATCTCGCTGCGGGCGAAGGCCCGCACCGTCTCGCGCAGCTGGTCGATGTCCTCGCCGAGTCCAAAGTCGAATTCGTGCATGGCGGCCACTCCCCGGCTTGCCTTCGGGCCGGTCGGCGTATATTGTCCGACAATCGGACTATCCGTCAATATGGGACCGGCCATGGCTGGCAGCGACGACAAGCGCGCGATCTTCGAGCCCCTCACCCGGCAGCCGGCCTACCACCGCGTGTCGTCGGCGATCGAGCAGAAGATCCTCCGCCGCAGCCTGCGTCTCGGCGAGTTCCTCCCGACCGAGACGGCCCTGGCCGAGCAGTTCGCGGTCAACCGCTCCACCGTCCGCGAGGCGCTGCGCCGGCTCGAGTCGGCGGGACTCGTGGAACGCGTCGCCGGCGGCAAGCGACTCAGGGTCTCGCGGCCGGGCCAGGCGGACACGGCCACCCGGGTCGGCCGCGCCCTCGCGCTCGACGACGTCACCTTCATCGAACTGTGGGAGGCGATGCGCGCGGTGGCGCCGCGCACCGCGGCACTCGCGGCGGAGCATGCGGGCCCGGACGGGCTGGCGCGGCTCGAATCGGCGACCACGGCGCTCGAGGCCGCCCGTGGGGCGGACGCGGCCGTGCAGCACGTGGTCGAGTTCTTCGCCACGCTCGGCGAGTTGAGCGAGAACCGGGTCCTGCAACTGGCGATGCAGCCGGTCACTCGGCTGCTGGCGCCGTCGCTGCGCCGGATGATCGACCGCGTCCCGCAGGGGCGTGCACGCATCCTTGTCGCGCAGCGCTGCATCGTCGAGGCGATGCGCACCGGCAAGCCGGCCGAGGCCGAGTCCTGGATGACCCGCCACGTGCAGGACTTCCGGCGCGGCTACGAACTCGCGGGCATCGCGCTCGACACGCGCGTCGGCACCGGCACGATCACGAACTGATCCGCACGGCGGTTCGCAATCCGGACAGCGGGCGCCGGCCCCGCCCGCCGATCATCCGCCCGATCCTCGCCGAAGCTTGTTACCATCGGGGTGAATCCCTCGCCTGGGGGGCGGGCGAAGGGACGTCGCAGGACTCGAGGTGAACCGATGACCAGGGATCGTCGGCGTGCCGGGCAGGCACGCTGGATCGGGACGGGCGCCTCCCTGGTCGCGTGGCTGGTGCTCGGGGTGGCACACGCCAGCGCTTCCGGCACGCTGCCCGATGACGACATGAGTACGACGCATCGCCTGCTGGTCCTCGGCGGCGGCCTGCTCCTGTGCGCCCTCGCCCTGCTCGGCCTGGGTGTCGGCATCTTCCAGCTGCGCAAGCAGTTGCGCCGCCGCCGCCGCGCGCACTACCGCGGCTACCCCGGCCACCCGGACTCCGACCCGGGCCGCTCGCCGCACTGACCGCGCGCAACGCTAGAATGCCCGCGGCGCCCTGGTGGCGAAATGGCAGACGCTGCAGACTTAAAATCTGCTGGCCGCAAGGCCGTGCCGGTTCGAGTCCGGCCCGGGGCACCACTGCATGCGCATCGGCAGGCGCGAACGCCGGCCTGTCCGGACAAGAGTCGGGAACGCGCGTGCCGCGAATGAGGCGCACGCGCAACGCACGTCACGCACCCGCGGCCGCACCGAGCGGCGCGAACCGCAACCAGTCGCATCGGCAGTGCAGTCGCAACGGTGACGCACGCCTGAAACCTGACTTGCGGCACTACCCAGACGGCCGCGAATAAGGTTAAATGCGCGCCGGCATTCCGGGATCCGATGCACATCCCGCGCCGAATTGCCATAGGAGCTTCATGCAGTCTGGCATATACGGCTGACCCACGGACGGTAACGCTTTCATCATGGAAACCGCCTTGTCAGATCTCGGCCGACTCGCCGTCTGGGTGACCCTCGTGGCGGCGACCGTCGCGGTCCTCGCAGTTCTTCGCCCCCTCTGCTACCGGTTCAACCTGCTCGACCACCCGACCGAGCGCAAGCAGCACGGCGCGCCGGTCCCCGTCGCCGGCGGCATCGCGATGCTGCTGGTCGTCGCGCCGACCATGCTCGGCGCAACGGTGATCGATCCGCGCACGGCGTTCTCGCACTGGTGGGTCGTGCTGGTCGCGGCCGTCACGCTGCTCGGCGTCGGCATGATCGACGATCGTCGCGGCCTGTCCGCCGGCCGCCGCCTGCTGATCCAGCTGCTCGCCGCCGTGGCGGTGGTCTACGTCGGCGACTTCACGGTCACCAGCCTCGGCTCGCTCGGCGATCTCGGTTCGTGGTCGCGTCCGTTCACCGTGCTGCTGATCGTCAGCTTCCTCAATGCCTGCAACATGGTCGACGGCGCGGACGGGCTGCTCGGCAGCGTGCTCCTGCCTCCGCTGGTGGTGATCGCCGTCATCGCGAACGAGCCGCTCAACTGGGGCTCGGGCCTGCTCGCCGCCGCAGTGCTGGGCTTCCTGGTGTTCAACTGGCCGTCGCGCTCGGGCGAGCGCTCGCGTCGCCGCGTCTTCATGGGCAACGGCGGCGTCATGTTCATCGCGCTGTTCATGGCCGCCGTGCTGATCCACGCGACGGTGCCGGGCGGACCGCTGCGTCCGGGCACGGTGCCCATGCTGGTGCTGCTCCCGCTCGCCGAACTCGCCACGACCTGCGTGCGCCGGATCGTGCGGCGCGTGTCGCCGCTGTCGCCCGACCGTGGCCACCTACACCACTATCTCCTGCACCACGGCCTGACGCCGCGGTCGCTGGCCTGGACGTACCTGCTGGTCTCGACGTCGGCCACGGTGTTCATCGTGGTGCTGAGCCGCACCGGCATCGACGGCTTCTGGCTGTGGAGCATCGGCGCAGTCCTGCTGACGACGGTGAGCCTCGCCGAATTGTGGCGCTCGACGCCGCTGCGCGACTTCCATCTGTCGGACACCCGCGACGCGGAGCCCGTGCCCAGCCTGCAGGACTGATCCCGGGCCGGGCCCCGCCGGGGCCGGGGCCGTCACGGAGGATTCCCCCATGCCCGGAACCCGCCCGCTCCTTTTCGCCCTCGGTCTCGCCGCGCTCGCGGCCGGCGCCGCCCGCGCCGACTACGTCGCCGACGAACACGAGATCGCCGCGATGAAGGCGAGAATCCTGAAGAACCCTCCCACCGCGGCAATGCTCTCGGCCGAGCCCTACCCGGGCGCGAAACTGGATGCCGACTGTTCCGCCGACCAGAGCGCCACCAACCAGTCCGACCCGATGGTGTACTGCCTGTACACCCGGGACTCCGAGGACCAGGTCAAGGCGTTCCTCGCCGGCGCCGGCAAGCCCGTCGACGGCGTGTTCGCCGTCGTCTCGCGCGACAACGTGGTCAACGCCAAGGGCTACGTCGTCGTCGCCGACGTCACGCAGATCCGCTATTTCGTCAGCGAGAAGCGCAAGGCCGAGGCGCGCCAGAAGGCTGCGGCCCAGGCCGCCGCACCGGCCGCACCGGCCGCGGCGTCCGCGGCTGCGCC
>JBPOHK010000116.1:0-2331 GCA_052035645.1 Pseudomonadota bacterium | reverse complement strand
AGGTAGGCGTTCGATCCGCCATTGCCGATCTCGGCCGGGCCGTGCACCGGATGGCCGAGCGCGAGCGGCCGCGGCTGCAGCCCGGCCCAGCGGCTGTCGACGCAGGTGTCGCGCACGTAGCGGTCGTCCTCGCGCCAGTACGTGAGCTCGGGAAGGCGCAGTTCGCCGTTGGCGAAGCCGTCCCAGGCCTCGTCGCCGGTCCGGCCCGGGGAGAATGCAAACCCGCCGACCAGATGCGCGAGGCGCGGACCCGGGCCTTCCCAGCGCAGGCTGGCGAAGATCTCCCGAGCCGCGTCGTCGGCGAGCCGGAAACGGTCGTCGCCCGCCACGGCGATGCGCCTTGCGCAGCCGATGCCGACCCGGAAGCGCCGGGCGGCGGGCTGTTCCCAGTAGAAGCGAGGGGCGTTGCCCGCGGCGGCGAACACCTCCAGGGGGTCGAGCGGGGGGCAGGGTTCCGATCGAAACGCCCGCGACGTCGCTGTCGGGCGCGGCTCGATTCGACTCGGGGGCAACGGGGATTCGACCTGCACCTGCGGACGCTCGTACTCGATTTCAGACTGGCTCACCCGCCGCAGCGATTCGATCGCTTGTTCTCCGAAGATCGCGTCTGTTCGCGTCAACCGGCCGAAGACCGGCGCCGCGTGAAGAACCAGATCAGCAGCGCTGCCATTGCCACGGCCAGCAGCAGCCCCGCCAGGCGACTCTCGAGGCCGAGCAACCGGCCGACGAGCCCGCCGAGGAATGACCCGCCGATGCCGTACAGGATGGTCCTGCCGACGCTCATGTCGTCCCGGCCGGGCAGGACGAAACGGGCGACGGCGCCAATCGCGGCGCCGATGGCGGCGAAGACCAACACCATGATCACCAGCGCAAAGGCCGTTCCGGCGGCTGCGGTGCCCGCTACGTTTTCCAAGTGACGTCTCCTTCGTGCTCTCGTTCTTTTTACGGTTCGTCGGCCGTGGGGCCCGACGGTTCGGTCGCCATGGAGCCTGACGGCGGGAGTACCTGTCAATCGACCGGTCGGCCCGAGCGGGCAAACCCTCGGTCGAGCCCGTGCATCCATGGAGCATGGGCCCCGCCACCGTTCGTCGCACCGCCCCAACCGCCCGGCTCAATCACGCGCGCGTGAGGTCCCGGTGCGGCGCAGAATCCGCGCCACTTCGGGATCCGTCTGGACGGCTTGCCCGCGCTCTGGAGGGTCGGTGTCCATGAAATTGTCCGAGCGCAGCCTGCAGAACCCCGCCGCCGTGGCTGCCGCCGCCGCGATCGTCGTCCTCTTCGGCGTCCTGGCGATGCTGCGCCTGCCGATCCAGCTGCTGCCGGACACGCGGCAGCCGCAGCTCTTCGTCAACGCGCAGTGGCGCGAAGCCGCGCCGGCGGAACTCGAGGAGGCGCTCGTCGAGCCCATCGAGGAGGCCATGCGCGGCCTGCCCGGGCTCGTCGAGATGCAGTCCGAGTCGAACCGTGGCCGCGGGGGCGTGCAGCTCACCTTCGAGGTGGGCACGGACATGACGCGCGTGATGCTCGACGTCGTTTCCCGCCTGAACACGCTGCCGCCGTTGCCGCCGGACGCCGAGGAGCCCCAGGTGTTCGGGGGCGACAATTTCCAGCAGCAGAACGCTGCGTCGGTCTTGGTCCGGCCCGTGGCGGGCCACAGCGTCCCGGACATCGCCGTCCAGTACCAGCAGCTCATGGAAGAGGTGGTCGAGCCGCGCCTGGCGCGCGTGCCCGGCGTGTCGCGCGTGAACCTCGAGGGCGGGCGGCCGCGCGAGGTCCAGGTCACGTTCGACCCGCACCGGCTAGCCGCGCTGGGCCTCACGCCGCAGCGCCTCGCGCAGACCGTCATCGCGGCCCGTGACGTATCGGCCGGATTCGCCAACGTGGGGCGCCGGCAGTTCACCGTGCGCGTCACGGGCCGTGAGCCGGTCGAGGACCTCGGCAGCCTCGTCGTCGGCTGGAGCGAGGACCGGCCGTTGTACCTGCGCGACGTTGCCGACATCCGCACCGACCACGTCGACGCGGTCTGGTTCTCCTACCGCAGCGGCGTGCCGGCCTACTACATCACGCTGCAGCGGAGCAACGAGTCCAACACGGTCGAGGTCGTCGATGGCATCAAGGCGGCCATCGCCGAGCTCAAAGCGGGCCCGCTCGCGAAGGAACGGCTCTTTGCCGACCTGTCGTGGGACGCGAGCGTCTACGTGCGGCGTGCGATCGGCTTCGTCGAAGAGAGCCTCGCCATCGGCATCGCGCTGGCCGTAGGCGGGCTGTGGTACTTCCTGCGCGGGCCGCGCGCCCTGCTCGTGATCGGCGCCTCGATTCCGATCTCGCTCT
>JBPOHK010000167.1:0-3226 GCA_052035645.1 Pseudomonadota bacterium | reverse complement strand
GCTGGTCGGCGCCCGCGCCGCCACGCCCGGCGGGCTGGCGCTGGCCCGTTCGCTCGCCGCCGGCCTCGCCCAGGCGGGCGTGGTGGTCGTGAGCGGGCTCGCGCGCGGCATCGACAGCGCCGCGCATCGGGCCGCGCTCGACCACGGCGGCGCCACCGTCGGCGTGCTGGGCTCGAGCCTCGACCGCATCTACCCGCCCGAGCACGACGCGCTGGCCGCGGCGATGGCGCGTCAGGGCGCCCTCGTCAGCGAACACCTGCCCGGCACGCCGCCCCTGCCGTTCCATTTCCCCCTGAGGAACCGCATCATCAGCGGCCTGGCGGCAGCGGTAGTGGTGGTCGAGGCGTCCGAGAAGAGCGGATCGCTCATCACGGCCATGGCGGCGGCCGAGCAGGGACGCGAGGTGATGGCCGTGCCCGGACCGGTGGGGCCCGGACGCCACCGCGGCGGACACGCGCTGCTCCGTGACGGCGCCCGCCTCGTGGAGGGGCCCGACGACGTTCTGGCCGAGCTCGAGTGGCTGCCGGCCGGTCAGCCCCGCCGGGGCGGCCGGCCCGCGCTCGAGCCGGCGCTGGCCCGGGACCTGGGGCTCGAGCCGACCGCCGACGATTTTTCTGCGGACGACGTCGCCACCGGCACCGGATGGCCGATTTCCCGAGTGAATGCCCGGCTTGCGGCCCTGGAACTCGACGGGAAAATCCAACGAATTGGAGGGGCTCGGTTCCGGGGCACCCAAAACCGCGTGCTAGGCTAGCCGTTTCTGAGGTCTGTCGCGCCACCATGCCGAAACCGCTCGTCATCGTCGAGTCTCCCGCCAAAGCGCGGACCCTCTCCCGGTTCCTGGGCAAGGACTACCGGATCGAGGCCAGCTACGGCCACATCCGCGACCTTCCGGAGTCGGCGAGCGAGGTGCCGGCCGCCATCAAGGGCAAGGCATGGGGACGGCTGGGCGTCGACACCGACGGCGACTTCACGCCGCACTACGTCGTGCCCTCCGACAAGAAGAAGCACGTGCAGGTGTTGAAGGAAGCGGTGAAGGACGCGTCGGAAGTCATTCTCGCGACCGACCCCGACCGCGAAGGCGAGTCGATCAGCTGGCACCTTGCGCAGATCCTCAAGCCGAAGGTGCCGGTGCGGCGCATCCACTTCCACGAGATCACGGAAGAGGCGATCCGCGGCGCGCTCGCCCACGCGCCGGAAGACGTGAACGAGAACCTCGTCCGTGCGCAGGAAAGCCGCCGCATCCTCGACCGGCTCTACGGCTACACACTGTCGCCGGTGCTGTGGAAGAAGGTGCAGACGGGCCTCTCGGCCGGCCGCGTGCAGAGCGTCGCCGTGCGCCTCATCGTCGAGCGCGAGGAGGAACGCCTCGCGTTCGTCAAGGCCGGCTTCTGGGATCTCGAGGCCCTGCTGCGCAGCGGCGCCAGCGAGTTCGGCGCCACGCTCGTGAAGGTCGACGAGCGCCGCGTCGCCACCGGCAAGGACTTCAGCGACAAGGGCCAGCTCACCTCGCAGACCGTCACGCGGCTCGACGAGCAGGCGGCGACGTCGCTCGCCGACGGGCTGAAGCGCGGCATGCCGTGGACCGTGACGTCGGTGGAAGAGAAGCCGGCGTCGCAGCGGCCCTCGGCGCCGTTCACCACGTCCACGTTGCAGCAGGAAGCGAACCGCAAGCTCGGGTTCTCGTCCGACCGCACGATGAGCGTGGCGCAGCGCCTGTTCCAGGGCGTGGATCTCGGCGGCGGCGAGCTCGAAGGCCTCATCTCGTACCACCGAACCGACTCGACCACGCTCAGCGAGAAGGCGCTGGCGGAAGCCGGGCAGGCCGTGCGCGAGATGTACGGCAAGGACTACCACCGCGGCCCGCGCCAGTACCAGACCAAGGTGCGGAACGCGCAGGAAGCGCACGAGGCGATCCGTCCCACCGACTTCCGCCGCACGCCGCAGTCACTCGAACGGATCCTCGAGAGCGACGAGCTGAAGCTGTACGAGCTGGTGTGGAAGCGCGCGGTGGCCTCGCAGATGGTCGACGCGCAGCTGCTGCGCACGTCCGTCGAGATCACCGGCCGCACGCCCGAGGGCCGCGAGGCGGTGTTCTCGGCCAGCGGCAAGGCCATCGAGTTCGCCGGGTTCCTGCGCGCCTACGTCGAGGGCAGCGACGATCCGTCGGCCGAGCTGGGCGAACAGGAAACGCTGCTGCCGAAGCTGAAGGTGGGCGACAAGGTCTACGCGCCCGATCAGCTCGACCGCGATCTGATCCTCGTCAACGTCGGCGCCAAGGGGCACGAGACGTCGCCGCCGGCGCGTTACACCGAGGCGTCGCTCGTGAAGCGCCTCGAAGAAGAGGGCATCGGCCGGCCGTCGACCTACGCGCCCACCGTCGCCACGATCCAGCGGCGCGGCTACGTCACCCGCGTCGGCAAGGCGCTGGTGCCGAGCTTCACGGCGTTCGCCGTCACCCGCCTGCTGCGCGATCACTTCGCCGACTACGTCGACATCGGCTTCACCGCCGAAATGGAAGAGGTGCTCGACGAGATCTCCAACGGCGGCAAAGACTGGCTGGATTTCATCCGCAGCTTCTATCGCGGCGACGGCACGCACACCGGTCTCGAGACCGTGGTGCAGGGCAAGGACAAGTCGATCGACTACCCGATGATCGATCTCGGCGCCGATCCCGAATCGGGGCAGCGCGTGCGCGTCCGCATCGGCCGCTACGGTCCGTTCCTGCAGCTCGGCGAGACCTCGGACGACGCGCCGCGCGCCTCGATTCCCGAGGAGATCGGCCCCGCCGACCTCACGCTCGAGGAAGCGCTGAAGCTGCTGAAAGCGAAGGCGGAAGGGCCGAAGTCGCTCGGCAACGACCCGGTGAGCGGCCAGCCCGTCTACGTGATGCACGGCCGATTCGGGCCGTACGTGCAGCTCGGCGAGAACCCGGAGAAGGGCAGCAAGGTCAAGCCGAAGCGGGCGTCGCTCGAACGCGGCATGTCGGAAGACGGCGTGTCGCTGAGCGAGGCGCTGCGCCTGCTGTCACTGCCGCGCGAACTCGGCGCCGCCGACGACGGCCAGCTCATCCTGACCAACCGCGGCCGCTTCGGTCCGTACGTCCAGCACGGCAGTGAGTTCCGGTCGCTCGAAGCGACCGACGATGTGTATACGATCACGTTGTCGCGCGCGAAAGAGCTGCTCGCCAAGCCGAAGGGGCAGCGACGGCAGCGCGCGGCCGCGG
>JBPOHK010000071.1:0-20522 GCA_052035645.1 Pseudomonadota bacterium | reverse complement strand
ACGAGTCCGAGCTGCGCCTCTCGAAGAAGGGCCCGGGCCCGGTGCGCGCCGGCGACATCCAGGCCGACCACGACGTCGAGATCCTGAACCCCGAGCTCGTCATCGCCAACCTGACCAAGGCCGGCGAACTGAACATGACGCTCAAGGTCGAGAAGGGCCGCGGCTATCGCCCGGCCGGCCAGCGCCTCGCGTTCGAGGAGGCGAGCCGTCCGATCGGCCGCCTGCTGCTCGACGCGTCGTTCAGCCCGATCCGCAAGGTCACCTACAACGTGGAGGCCGCGCGCGTCGAGCAGCGCACCGACCTCGACAAGCTGATCATCGACATCGAGACCAACGGCACGATCGACCCGGAAGAGGCGATCCGCCGCGCCGGCTCCATCCTGAAGGACCAGCTGTCGGTGTTCGTCGACCTGCAGGGCCAGGACGAGGAGAAGGCGCGTCCCGCCGATCATCACTTCGACCCGCTGCTGCTCCGCCCGGTCGACGAGCTCGAGCTCACCGTGCGCAGCGCGAACTGCCTGAAGGCCGAGAACATCCACTACATCGGCGACCTCGTGCAGAAAACCGAGGTCGAGCTGCTGCGCACGCCGAACCTCGGCAAGAAGTCGCTGACCGAGATCAAGGAAGTGCTCGAGAGCCACGGCCTCACCCTCGGCATGCGCCTCGAGAACTGGCCGCCGGCCGGCCTGAAGCGGGACGAAGACCGCGACATCGTCTGAGTAGAGAACCATGAGACACGGACTGACCGGGCGGCAGCTGAGCCGCAACACACCGCACCGCTGGGCGATGCTGCGCAACATGGCGGCCTCCCTGCTGCGCCACGAGACCATCCGCACGACGGTGCCGAAGGCCAAGGAACTGCGTCGCTACGTCGAGCCGCTGATCACGCTCGGCAAGGCGGACAGCCCGGCCAACCGCCGCCGCGCGTTCTCGAAGCTGCGCGACGCCGAGGTGGTCACCAAGCTGTTCGAGGACCTCGGCCCGCGCTTCAAGGCGCGGCCGGGCGGCTACACCCGCATCCTGCACATGGCGACCCGCGCCGGCGACAACGCCGACATGGCGCTGATGGCGCTCGTCGATCGCGCGGCCCCGGCCGCCGAGGCGCCGAAGGCAGACGAGGGCGAGAAGAAGCCGAAGGCCCGCAAGAAGAAGGCGGCGCCGGCGGCGGAAGCCGCCGAACCGGCCGCGGCGAAGAAGACGCGCGCGCCGCGCAAGAAGAAGGCGGCCGCCTGAGCGCGGACGTCAGCTTCGATTGACACGAAAAGCCGGGCGCCGCCCGGCTTTTCTTTTGGTGGCCACTGGCCTAAGGTCCGGACAGGGGTGGGACCGCCTCCGCAACGAGTCAACGGGAGTGACTGCAATGGGCATGCTGACGGAATTCAAGGAATTTGCGATGAAGGGCAACGTCATCGACATGGCTGTCGGTGTCGTGATCGGCGGGGCGTTCGGCAAGATCGTGTCGTCGTTCGTGGGCGACGTGATCACGCCGATGCTCGGCATGCTGGTCGGGGGCGTGAACTTCACCGACCTCGTCGCGACGCTGGGCACCGACCCGAGCGGCGCGCCGGTGGTCGTCAAGTACGGCGTGTTCCTGCAGTCGGTCTTCGACTTCGTGATCATCGCGGCCGCGATCTTCATGGCCATCCGCGCCATCAACAAGCTGAAGACGCCGCCGCCGCCGCCGGCCGAAGCCGCGCCTCCGGCCGACGTGCAGCTGCTCACGGAGATCCGCGACCTGCTGAAGAAGTAGGGCACGCAGACACGCGACCGAAAACAGGGGACACTCTCGATTTTTCGATGGGGACTGTTCCCGGCGGGGACTGTCCCCTCCTCGAAAAATCGAGAGTGTCCCCTGTTTTCCCTGGGGCCCGGGCTAGAGGGACGCGAAGGCGTCGCGGGTGAGGTTCTCCGGTACGCCCGCGGTGCAGACGACGTCGTCCTCGACGCGGATGCCGCCGAAGGGCTTCAGCCGCTCCACCGCATCCCAGCGGACGTGCCGGCCGCGGCCGTCGGCCCGCGCCTGCTCGAGCAGCAGGTCGATGAAATACAGCCCTGGCTCCACGGTCACCACGAACCCGGGTTCGAGCGTGCGCGTGAGCCGCAGGTACGGGTGGCCCTCCGGCCGCGGAATCTCGACGCCCGACACGTCCCGGGCGAGGCCCGCGACGTCGTGGACCTGCAGGCCGAGCAGGTGGCCGATGCCGTGCGGGAAGAACACGCTCGAGACGCGCTCCGCCACCGCGGCCTCCTGGCTGCACAGCACGATCCCCGCCTGCTTCAGCACGCCGGCGATCAGCCAGTGCGCCTGCAGGTGCACCTCGCGGTAGTCCGTGCCTGCGCGGATCGCCGCGCAGAGTGCCTGCTCGACGCCGTCCATCGCCGCGAGCAGCGCGCCGAACTCCGCGTCGCCGTCGCCGTAGGTGCGGGTGATGTCGCTCGCGTAGCCACGCACCTGCGCGCCCGCGTCGATCAGGAAGCTGCGCCGGGGCACGTCCCGTCCGCGCTGCAGCTGCTGGTAGTGCAGCACGGCCGCGCCCGGCCCGAACGCGACGATGTTGCCGTACGGCAGTTCCTGCTCGCGCAGCCCCGCGGCCGAGCAGTAGGCCTGGTGCGTCTCGAATTCCGACGCGCCGGAGCGCCACGCCCGCTCCGCGGCCACGTGCCCGCGCGCGCCGAGGCGCGAGGCGCGGCGCATGCACTCGATCTCGTAGGGCGTCTTCGCGGCGCGGTGGAAGTGCAGGTGGTCGAGGAGCGGCTTCGCGTTGGCGCCGGCGAAGCCCCAGGTGTCGAATTCCTCCTGCCATTCGCCGATGAACGCCAGCCGGCGGCCCGCCGTGCCGAGCAGTTCGCGCGCCTCGCCCGGCGAGCGCACGACCTGCACCTCGAAGTTGCGCAGCCAGGCCTCGTCGGGCAGCACCGGCGGCTTGTGCCAGTAGTCGGCCGGCTGGTGGAACACCAGTCGCGGGCGCTCCCCCGGCACGTAGCGCACGAAGCTGTCCGGTGCATCGAGCAGCGGCGCCCACCACAGGAAATGCGGGTTGGCCTTGTAGGGCGGCGCGTGATCGTCGAGGAAGTGGTCGCGCGGCCGGCCCGAGTGGACCACCACGCCGTCGTAGCGATGCGCGGCGAGCGCGGCGTCGGTGCGTGCCTGCACGGCCGCGAGGTGCGCGGTGAAGGCGGTGTCGAGCGAGGCGGTCATGCCGGTGGCCCCCGGGAGGTGGTGGAGGCGCCATCTTGCCCAAGGCTCCCGGCCGAATCACCCTGTCGACGCCCGGCCAGGCGGTGCTGTCGCTAAACACAGACAGTTTGGGGCGCTCCGCCCCCCGACCCCGGTCCTAGAATGCCACCCCGCAAGCCGGTCGATCGAGGGCACGTTCCCCGGACCGTTCCGGCCGCCGTCGTACCGATCGTCCCTTTCAACTTTGGGGTATACACATGAACTCGAAGCTCGCACTCGCCGCCGCCCTCGCTGCCCTGGCCCTGGCCGGCTGCGCCAAGAAGGAAGAGGCTGCTGCTCCGGAAGCCGCTGCTGACGCCGCTGCCGCCGCCAGCGAAGCGACCGACGCCGCTGCCCAGGCTGCCGACCAGGCCGCCACGGCTGCGACGGATGCCGCCGCCGCCGCCGGTGACGCCGCTGCCACGGCCGCCACGGACGCCGCCGCCGCCGCTGGCGACGCCGCTGCTGCCGCTGGTGACGCCGCTGCGACGGCCGCCACGGACGCCGCCGCCGCTGCCGCCCCGGCCGAGGCGCCGAAGCAGTAAGCTGCGCTTCAGCGCAAGCTGAACCGGAAAGGGCGGGTACCGAAAGGTCCCGCCCTTTTCGTTGATGGAATCCCGTGACCCGGCGCGCCGGGCAAGCCAGCAGGAGGCTGGTCGACGACCGTGGCAGTCACCATCCGCGATGCACGACCGTCCCGAGACGACCGCGAGTGGGTGCGGGCGCTCTACCGCGACTACCTGGCGGAACTCTCCACGTCCCGCAGCGGCCTGTTCCCGGCGCTCGGCGAATGGCAGGAGCGCGAGCCCGAATTCCTCGCCGGCTGGTTCGCCGACCCGGCTGCCCAGCCTTTCGTCATCCTCCAGGGCGGGGCCCGCGTCGGCTTCGCCCTCGTCACCCGGCCGCCCCCGATGGGCCGTACGCGGGCCGACTTTCGCATGGCCGAGTTCTTCGTCACCCCGGCCGCGCGGCGCCGCGGCGTGGGCGCCAGCGCCGCCTACCTGCTGTTCAACCGCTTTGCCGGCGAATGGGAGGTCGTCGAGGACGAGCGCAATCCGGCGGCGCTGCTGTTCTGGCGGCGCGTCATCGCGCGACTGACCGGCGGTCGCTATGCCGAGACCCGCTTCGGCGGCGAAGTCCGCCACCGTTTCCGCATCGACGGCCGGCCCGCGGGCCCCGGCGGCCCCGCCCACTGAGCGCACTGTCGCCGAACGCCGACGGTTTGAGGCGTTCCAATTGCCCGCCGGGTTCCCGACACTGGACCCGGCGACACCCCCGGGCCCCGGTGCGGGCCGGACCGTCGCCCGCTCGGACAGACCAGCGGACCGACCCAAACCCAAGGAGACAGCACATGGATTCGAAGCTTTTGCTCGCCACCGCGCTCGCCGCCCTCGCCCTGGCCGGTTGCGCGAAGAAGGAAGAATCGCCGGCGGCCGAAGCGGCCTCGGCAGCGGCTGCGGCCGCGGACCAGGCGGCGGATGCGGCCGGTCAGGCGGTCGACGCGGCCGGTGACGCGGCGGCGGCGGCGGGCGATGCGGCGGCGGCAGCGGCCACCGACGCGGCGCAGACCGCGGGCGACGCGGTGCAGGGCGCCGCGGACGCCGCGGGCGATGCGGCCAAGGATGCCGCCGTGGCGACCGGCGAGGCCGTCGAGAACGCCGGCGAGGCGATCCAGGACGCCGCCAAGTCGAACTGATCCGCTCGCTCCCCCGCGTGCGTATCGCCGGGCGGGTGCCGCGAGGCCCCGCCCGTTTTCATGCGCGGCCTCCTGGCGCGGGTCGGCACCGGGTCGCGGCTCAGCGACCCCGGGCGGCCGCAGGGCGGGCGTCGCCGGCCGCCCCGAGGGTCCGCGCCAGGTAGTGCCCCGTGTACGAGCCCGGCGCCGCGGCCACCGCCTCCGGCGTGCCGGCCGCGACCAGCCGACCGCCGCCCGCGCCGCCTTCCGGCCCGAGGTCGATCACCCAGTCCGCCGTCTTGATCACGTCGAGGTTGTGCTCGATCACGACGATGGTGTTGCCCTCGTCGCGCAGCCGGTGCAGCACCCCGAGCAGCTGCTCGATGTCGTGGAAGTGCAGGCCGGTGGTGGGCTCGTCGAGGATGTAGAGCGTGCGGCCCGTCGAGCGCTTGGCGAGCTCGCGCGCGAGCTTGATGCGCTGCGCCTCGCCGCCCGAGAGCGTGGTGGCGTTCTGGCCGAGGCGCACGTAGGACAGGCCGACGTCGAGCAGCGTCTGCAGGCGGGACTGCAGCGCCGGCACGCTGCGGAAGAACACCGCGGCGTCCTCGATGGTCATCTCGAGCACCTCGTGGATGTTGCGGCCCTTGTAGCGGATCTCGAGCGTCTCGCGGTTGTAGCGCATGCCGCGGCAGGCGTCGCAGGTGACGTAGGCGTCGGGCAGGAAGTGCATCTCGACGCGGATCACGCCGTCGCCCTCGCAGGACTCGCAGCGCCCGCCGCGCACGTTGAAGCTGAAGCGCCCCGGGTCGTAGCCGCGCGCGCGCGCCTCGGGCACCTCGGCGAACAGCTCGCGGATCGGGCCGAACAGCCCGGTGTACGTCGCCGGGTTCGAGCGCGGCGTGCGCCCGATCGGGCTCTGGTCGATGTCGATCACCCGGTCGATGTGCTCGAGGCCCTCGACCGCGCGGCACGCCGCGGGCTCGCCGTCCGATTCCTGCACGGTCGACGCCGCGTGCCGGTACAGCGTGTCGACCACCAGCGTGGACTTGCCCGAACCCGACACGCCGGTGACGCAGGTCATCAGGCCGAGCGGCCACTCCACCGTGAGGTCCTGCAGGTTGTTGCCGGTGGCGCCGATCACGCGCAGGCTGCGCCCCGGCTGCGCCGGTGTGCGCTGCGGCGGCACGCGGATCTGCCGCCGGCCGCTCAGGAACTGGCCGGTCAGCGAATCGGCGCTCGCGCACACCTCCGCGGGCGTGCCCTGCGCGACGATGCGCCCGCCATGGATGCCCGCGCCGGGCCCGAGGTCCACGACGTGGTCGGCCTGCCGGATCGCGTCCTCGTCGTGCTCGACCACGATGACCGTGTTGCCGAGGTTGCGCAGCCGCACGAGCGTGTCGAGCAGGCGCTGGTTGTCGCGCTGGTGCAGGCCGATCGAGGGCTCGTCGAGGATGTACATCACGCCGACGAGGCCGGAGCCGATCTGGCTCGCGAGGCGGATGCGCTGGGCCTCGCCGCCGGAGAGCGTCTCCGCGCTGCGCGCGAGCGAGAGGTAGTCGAGGCCCACGTCGGAGAGGAACGTGAGGCGGTCCGCGACCTCGCGCACCAGGCGCGCGGCGATCTCGCCCCGCCAGCCCTCGAGCGTCAGGCCGGCGAAGAACTGCCGGGCATCCGCGATCGACAGCGCGGCCAGTTCGGGCAGTGCGCGGCCGGCGACGAACACGTTGCGCGCGGCGCGGTTGAGGCGGCTGCCGCCGCAGTCCGCGCAGGAGCGCGTGCCCCGGTACTTGGCGAGTTCCTCGCGCACGGTGGCCGACTCGGTCTCCCGGTAGCGGCGCTCGAGGTTGGGCAGGATGCCCTCCCAGGGGTGCGAGCGCTTCGTGCTCACGCCGCGTGCGTCGAAGTAGCGGAAGTCGATGCGCTCCTCGCCGCTGCCCCACAGCAGCGCGTGGCGCACGGCCTCGGGCAGGTCGTGCCACGGGGTCTCGATGTCGAAGCGCAGGTGCTTCGCGAGCGACTGGATGAGCTGGAAGTAGTACGCGTTGCGCCGGTCCCAGCCGCGGATCGCGCCGCCCGCGAGCGACAGGCCCGGGTTCACGACCACGCGCTGCGGGTCGAAGAACTCCTGCACGCCGAGGCCCCCGCAGGTCCCGCAGGCGCCGCTCGGGTTGTTGAAGGAGAACAGGCGTGGCTCGAGCTCCGCGAGGCTGTAGCCGCAGACCGTGCAGGCGTAGCGGTTCGAGTACAGCAGCGGCTCGCGCGCCGGGTCGTCGTGGAAGCCGACGCGCGCGACGCCCTGCGCCAGCGCGAGCGCGGTCTCGAACGACTCGGCGAGTCGCTGGCCGGCGTCGGGCCGCACCTTCAGGCGGTCGACCACCGCGTCGACCGAGTGGCGGCGGCGCGGGTCGAGCTTCGGCCGCTCCTCGAGCTCGACCAGCCGGCCATCGACCAGCGCGCGCACGAAGCCCTGCCCGCGCAGCTGTTCGAACACCTCGGCGTGCTCGCCCTTGCGGTCCTGCACCACGGGCGCGAGCAGCAGCACCCCCGTGCCCTCGGGCAGCGCGAGCACCTGGTCGACCATCTGGCTGACGGACTGGGCCGCCAGCTCCTGGCCGTGCTCCGGGCAGCGCGGCACGCCGGCGCGGGCGAAGAGCACGCGCAGGTAGTCGTAGATCTCGGTGACCGTGCCGACGGTCGAGCGCGGGTTGTGCGAGGTCGCCTTCTGCTCGATCGAGATGGCGGGGGAGAGGCCCTCGATGTGGTCGACGTCCGGCTTCTCCATCACCGAGAGGAACTGCCGGGCGTAGGCCGAGAGCGACTCGACGTAGCGTCGCTGGCCCTCGGCGTAGATGGTGTCGAAGGCCAGCGAGGACTTGCCCGAGCCCGAGAGGCCCGTGATCACGATCAACCGGTCGCGCGGCAGGTCCAGGTCGATGCCCTGGAGATTGTGGGTGCGGGCGCCGCGGATGCGTATGAAATCCATCTCGTGTGTCGGGCGAAGAGGGCCGGTGGGGCAGCCTGCTAATATAGGCAGCGCCGACCGATCGAGGCAAAACCTATCCGCTCCCGAGATTCCACCCCCAAGCCGGGCATGACAGGCCCGGAGCGCCGCTCCGTTGCCGCCCTTGCGGGCATCTACGCCTCCCGCATGCTCGGGCTGTTCCTGCCCCTGCCGGTGCTGGCCCTGTACGCCCGCGGCCTGCCCGACTACTCGCCGCAGCTGTTCGGCGTGGCCATGGGCGCCTACGGCCTCACCCAGGCGGTCTTCCAGCTGCCGTTCGGCGCCTGGTCCGACCGGATCGGGCGCAAGCCCCTGATCACCCTGGGCCTGGCGCTGTTCGCCGTCGGCTCGCTGATCGGCGCCCTGGCGCACAGCCTGTTGTGGGTCGCCGTGGCGCGGGCCGTCCAGGGCGTCGGCGCCGTCTCCGCGGCCGTGACCGCCCTGCTGGCCGACCTGACCCGCGCCGAGGTGCGTACCCGGGCCATGGCGGTCGTGGGCGTCAGCATCGGCCTGTCGTTCGTCGTCGCGCTGGTGCTCGGTCCCGTGCTGGACGCGCGTTTCGGGATGCGGGGCATCTTCATCGTCATGCTCGTACTGGCAGTCGCCGGCATCGCCGTGCTGCACCTCGCCGTGCCGGCGGAACCCGAGCGCCACGGCGGCGGCGACTCGCGCAGCCTGCGCGAACTGCTCGCCATCGCCGCGCGCGCCGACCTCGCCTGGCTGTATTTCGGCATCTTCGCGCTGCATTTCGTCATGACCTCGACCTTCATGTCGGTGCCGATGGTGATGCGCGACGAACTGGCCATCCCCGGCGCGGAGCACTGGAAGGTCTATCTCGGCGTGTTCGCGGCCTCGATCGTGGGCACGGTGCCGCTGGTGATGCGCACCGACCGCAACGCCGGCGCGGGTTCGCTGTTCCTGTGGTCCATCCTGCTGCTGGCCCTGGCCGAGGCGCTGCTCGGCGCGGACCACCTGCACCTGTGGGCCGTCCTGGCGGCGCTCACCCTGTTCTTCGCCGTGTTCAACTACCTCGAAGCCCGGCTGCCCGCCCTGCTGACCCTGGCCGCCGGTCCGGCCGAGCGGGGCGCCGCCCTGGGCGTCTTTTCGGTCGCCCAGACCCTCGGCATCGCCGCCGGGGGCTTCGTCGGCGGCCGCCTGCTCGCCGTCTTCGGCAACGCCGGGGTGTTCTGGGGCGGCGCCGCCATGGCGGTGTTCTGGGCCGCCCTGGCGGGCCGGTCGCTGGCCCGGCCCGCGAAATAGGCCGCTCCGGCCCGTTTCGCGTTAACGCGAGGGGCCCCGGTACCGTAAAATTCCCAGCCTTTCCCAAAGGATGTGACCCCATGGCACGCGGCATCAACAAAGTCATCCTCGTCGGCAACCTCGGCAAGGATCCCGAGACCCGCTACATGCCGAACGGCAAGGCGGTCACCAACTTCACGGTCGCCACCTCGGAGTCCTGGAAGGACAAGCAGACCGGCGAGCAGCGCGAGCAGACCGAGTGGCACAACATCGTGATGTACGACCGCCTCGCGGAGATCGCGGCGGAGTACCTGCGCAAGGGCTCGCAGGTCTACCTCGAGGGCAAGCTGCGCACCCGCAAGTGGCAGGACAAGGAAGGCCGCGACCGCTACACGACCGAGATCAACGCCAACGAGATGCAGATGCTAGGTGGCCGCGGCGGCGGCGGCGGCGGCAACGAGTCGCGGGGCGAGTCGCGTCCGGCCCCGGCTCCGGCCGGCGGCGAGCGTGGCGCGGCGCCGCGCGGGCCCGAGGCCGACAACTTCGACGACGACATCCCGTTCTGAGCGGCCGGGCCGTGCCTCGCGTCCATCTCCGCACCTTCGGCTGCCAGATGAACGAGTACGACTCCGCCCGCATGGCGGACGTGCTGCGTGATGCGGGCGGCTACGAACCGACGGACGACCCGGCCGAGGCGGACCTGCTCCTGCTCAACACCTGCTCGGTGCGCGACAAGGCGCAGGAGAAGGTGTTCTCCTACCTGGGAACCTGGCGCGAGTTCAAGCAGCGCCGCCCGCACGTCATCATCGGCGTGGGCGGTTGCGTCGCGAGCCAGGAAGGCGAGGGCATCACCGAGCGCGCGCCCCACGTCGACCTCGTCTTCGGCCCGCAGACGATCCACCGCCTGCCGGAGATGATCGCCGAGCTCAAGGCGCGCGGCCGCGCCGTGGTGGACGTGAGCTTTCCGGAGATCGAGAAATTCGACCACCTGCCGGCCCCGTCGGTGCGCGGCGCGACGGCGTTCGTCTCGATCATGGAGGGCTGCAGCAAGTACTGCACCTTCTGCGTCGTCCCCTACACCCGCGGCGAGGAGGTCAGCCGGCCGCTCGCGCAGGTGCTGGACGAGGTACGCGCGCTGGCCGAGCAGGGCGTGCGCGAGGTGACCCTGCTCGGGCAGAACGTCAACGCCTACCGCGGCGACATGACGGGCGGTGGCCACGCCGACCTCGCCGCGCTGATCTACTTCGTCGCCGGGGTGCCGGGCATCGAGCGCATCCGCTTCACGACCTCGCACCCGGTCGAGTTCCGCGACAGCCTCGTCGAGGCCTACCGCGACGTGCCCCAGCTCGCGAGCTTCCTGCACCTGCCGGTGCAGAGCGGCTCCGACCGCGTGCTGGCCATGATGAAGCGCGGGCACACCGTCCTCGAGTACCGGCAGAAGGTCCGCCGGCTGCGCGAGGCCCGCCCGGACATCAGCATCTCGACCGACCTGATCGTCGGATTCCCCGGCGAGACGGAGCGCGATTTCGAGTCGACGATGGAACTGGTGGCCGACGTCGGCTTCGACCAGAGCTTCAGCTTCATCTACAGCCGGCGTCCGGGCACGCCCGCCGCGTCGCTGCCCGACGACGTGACGCGCAGCGAGAAGCAGCAGCGCCTCGCGCGCCTGCAGGCGCGCCTCGACGAGCAGGCGCTCGCGATCAGCCGGCGCATGGTCGGCACCGTGCAGCGCGTGCTGGTCGAGCGGCCCGCGAAGCGCGACGCCCGCCAGCTCGCCGGTCGCACCGAGAACAACCGCTGGGTCAATTTCGACGGCCCGCCCTCGCTCATCAACCGGTTCGTCGACGTGGTCGTCACCGAGGCACTGCCGAACTCGCTGCGCGGCCGGCTCGCGGCGCCCGAGCGGAGCATCGCTTGAACGAGCCCGTCGCGGTGCGCGAGATCTCCCTGGCCGGGGCCGGCAACGACCGCCTCGCCAATTTCGCCGGCCCGATGGAGCAGAACCTGCGCCACGTCGAGGAGCGCCTCGGCGTCGAGGTGCGCCGGCGCGGCCACGACCTGCAGGTGTTCGGACCGCCGGAGCCGGCGGCCAACGCCGAGGCGGTGCTGCGGCGCATGTTCGAGCTTTCCGGCAGCGAGTCGATGTCGCCCGAGCGCGTGCACCTCTGCGTGCAGGAATACGGCTTCCCGCGCGCCGAGGCGACGGCCGCGCCCGGCGAGCGGTCCGACGTCGTGGTGCACACGCAGCGCGGCGGCATCCGCGGGCGCGGCGCCAACCAGAAGCAGTACCTCGACCAGATCCGCGCGCACGACCTCACCTTCGGCATCGGCCCGGCCGGCACCGGCAAGACCTACCTCGCGGTCGCGAGCGCGGTCGAGGCCCTGCACGCGGGCAGCGTGCGGCGCATCGTGCTGGTGCGCCCGGCGGTCGAGGCGGGCGAGCGCCTCGGCTTCCTGCCGGGCGACCTCGCGCAGAAAGTCGATCCCTACCTGCGCCCGATGTACGACGCGCTCTACGAGATGATGGGTTTCGACCGCGTGGCCCGCAACGTCGAGCGCCAGGTGATCGAGGTGGCGCCGCTCGCGTTCATGCGCGGCCGCTCGCTCAACGATTCCTTCATCATCCTCGACGAGGCGCAGAACACCACCATCGAGCAGATGAAGATGTTCCTCACGCGCCTCGGTTTCGGCTCGCGGGCGGTGGTCACGGGCGACATCACGCAGATCGACCTGCCGCGCCAGCAGCGTTCCGGCCTGCGCCACGCGATCGAGGTGCTGCGCGGCGTGCAGGGCGTGGCCTTCACCTTCTTCAACGCCCACGACGTGGTCCGCCACCCGCTCGTGCAGCGCATCGTGCAGGCCTACGAGCGCGAGTCGAACGCCGCGGGCGAGACGGGGCCCGGGTCGTGAGGCCTCCCCCCGCACGGCCCGCGGGCCTCGCCGTCGTGCTGCAGGTCGCGGCGCGCCGGCCCTGGGCGCCGGCCCCCGCCGCCGTGCGCCGCTGGGCGCGCGCCGCCCACGCCGACGGCCTCGCGGCGCTGTCCGCCCGCGCGCGACGCGCGTTCCCGGGCGGGCGGGCGGAGCTCTGCGTGCGCATCGTCGGGCTCGCCGAGAGCCGCCGGCTCGACCGCGTGTACCGCGGCAAGGACAGGCCCACCAACGGGCTGTCGTTCCCGGCCTCGCCCGACGAGCGGGCCGTGGCCGGCACCCTCGGCGACCTCGTGATCTGCGCGCCCGTCGTCGCCGCAGAGGCGCGCGCGCAGGGCAAGGCCGTCGCCGCGCATTGGGCGCACATGGTGGTGCACGGCACGCTGCACCTGCTCGGCTACGACCACGGTGCGCCGCGCCAGGCGCGGGTCATGGAGCGGCTCGAGGCGGGCATCCTCGCGGGTCTCGGTCATCCGGATCCCTATCGCACGCAGGACGGGTCTCACGCATGAGCGCCGACAAGAGCGGTCCCACCGGCCAGTGGCTGCGACGCATCGTCGATTCCTTTACGGGCGAGCCGCGCGACCTCGAGCAGCTCTCCGACATGCTCGGCGAGGCGCGCGAGCGCGGGCTGATCGACGCCGACGTGCTCGCGATGCTCGAGGGCGTGCTGCAGGTCTCGGAAATGCAGGTCCGCGACGTGATGGTGCCGCGCTCCCAGATGGTGGTGGTGCACCGCGACGACCCGCCGGAGAAGATCCTGCCGGTCGTCATCGAGTCCGGCCACTCGCGCTTCCCGGTCGTCGGCGAGGACCGCGACGAGGTCGGCGGCATCCTGCTCGCCAAGGACCTGCTGCGCTTCTTCGCCGAGGGCGGCGAGGGCGACTTCGACATCCGCGAGTGCCTGCGCCCGGCCGTGTTCATCCCCGAGAGCAAGCGCCTCAACGTGCTGCTGAAGGAGTTCCGCGCCACGCACAACCACATGGCGATCGTGGTCGACGAGTACGGCGGCGTCTCCGGCCTGCTCACCATCGAGGACCTGCTCGAGCAGATCGTCGGCGAGATCGGCGACGAATACGACATCGACGAGGTCGAGGGCATCCGCAAGGAGGCCGAGCGCACCTACGCCGTGCCGGCGCTCACGCGCATCGACGAGTTCAACGCCGCCTTCGGCACGCGCTTCGCCGACGAGGAGTTCGACACCATCGGCGGCCTGGTGCTGCACGAGCTCGGGCGCATGCCGCGGCGCGGCGAGACCATCGAGATCGGCGGACTCGAGATCAAGGTCGTGCGCGCCGACCGCCGCCGGATCGAGAGCCTGCGCGTGACCAGCCCGCGGGACATCGAACTGCCGCCGCCGGACGGCCGCTGAGCGCGATGCGCGCGGTGGCGCAATTCGCGGCGCGCCGCGGCCGCGTGCTGGCCCTGCCGCTCGGGGCGGCCCTGGCGCTGGCCTTCGCGCCGTCGCAGCTGTGGCCGCTCGCCGTCGTGCTGCCGGCGGCGCTGTTCCTCGCCTGGCAGGGCGTGGCGCCGCGCGAGGCCGCGTGGCGCGGGTTCCTGTTCACCGCCGGCACCTTCGCCGCCGGCACCTACTGGCTCTATCACAGCATCCACCTGATCGGGCAGGCGCCGCTCTGGCTGGCGCTGTTCCTGATGCTCGGCCTCGCGGCGATCATGGGGGCGTATTCCGCGCTGGCCGGCTACGCCGTCGCCCGCTGGGCGCCGTCGCGCGGCCTGTCGCGCTGGCTGGTGCTGCTGCCCGCCGCGTGGGTCGGCGTCGAGTGGTTCCGCGGCTGGTTCCTCTCCGGCTTTCCCTGGCTCGCGCTCGGCTACAGCCAGCTCGGCACGCCGCTCGCGGCCTACGCGCCCGTGCTGGGCGTCTACGGAGTGAGCCTCGCGGTGGCGGTGCTCGCCGGCGCCTGCGTGGCCCTGCTGCTCGGCACGCGGCGCGAGCAGGCCCTCGCGGCCGCCGTCGCAGTGCTGGTGGCGGCGGGCGGCGCGGCGGCCGGCAGGGTGGAGTGGACGCAGCCGGCCGGCCCCGCGATCACGGTCGCGCTCGTGCAGGGCGCTGTGCCGCAGTCCATGAAGTGGCAGCCGGGCCGGCTCGAGCAGACGATGCGCCTGTACGCCGGCCTCACCGAGCCGCACCTCGGCGCGGCGATCGTCGTGTGGCCCGAGTCCGCGATCCCGGCGCTCGAGGGCAACGTCCGCGAGTTCCTCGACGGCGTGCGCGCGGCGGCGGCCGCCCGCGGATCGTCGTTGATCATGGGACTCGTGCGGCGCGACCCGGCCAGCGGCGACTACTACAACGGCATCGCGGCGTGGTCGCCCGCCGAGCAGTGGTACTACAAGCGCCGGCTCGTGCCCTTCGGCGAGTTCTTCCCCGTGCCGGCCCGGGTGAGGGAGTGGATGCGCCTGATGAACCTGCCGTACTCGGATTTCGCCGCGGGTCCCGGCGACCAGGCGCCGCTAGAGGCGGCCGGGCTGAAGCTCGCGCCGACGGTCTGCTACGAGGACGCCTACGGCGCCGAGCAGCTCGCCCTGGCGCGCGCCTCCTCGCTGCTGGTGAACGTCACCAACGACGCCTGGTTCGGCGACTCCACGGCCCCGCACCAGCACGTGGACATCAGCCGCATGCGCTCGCTCGAGACCGGCCGGCCGATGCTGCGGGCAACCAACGATGGCATCACCGCCCTGATTGCGTACGATGGGTCCATGATCGCGAGCCTGCCCCAGTTCCGGCCCGGCGTGCTCACCGGCGAGGTGGTGCCGCGCGCCGGCCTCACGCCGTACCTGCGTTACGGCAACGCGCCGCTGCTGGCCGTGCTGCTGGCAGCCTTGCTGCTCCCAGTCGCGTTCGCCCGCCGGAGCCGCCCGTGAGCGAACACCGCGGCGCGATCACGCACGAGGGCGAGCGCTATCCCTCGCCGCGGCGGGCGCTCGACTACCTCGACACCGACCCGCCGGCGCCCGGCCACGCCATCCGCATCGGCGAGCGCCTGCTGTGGGCGCGCATCCCGCTGCCGATGGAACTCAACCACATCAACGTCTGGCTGATGGACGACGGCGACGCCTGGACGCTGGTGGACACGGGCATGCCGGAGGCGGTGTGCCGCGAGGCCTGGGGCACGCTCGAAGCCGGGGTTCTCGGCGGCCGGCCGATCGAGCGCATTTTCGTCACCCACGACCACCCCGATCACTTCGGCCTCTCGCCCTGGCTCGCCGGGCGCCACGGCGCGCGGCTGTGGATGTCCGCCTTCGCGCACCGCTGGGTGCTCGGCTACCTCGCCGGCTCGAAGGACGGGCGCATCGCGCAGGCCGTCGAGTTCATGCGGCGCAACGGCATGGACGTCTCCCCGCAGGTGGCGAAGGCGAAGTCGGGCGCGGGCGACGACTGGTTCGACGGCGCGCCGCCGCTCGCGCACGCCTGCGTGGACGGCGAGGTGCTGGAGGCGGGCGGCCGGCACTGGCGGCTCATCGAGACCGACGGCCACTGCCGCGGCCACCTGTGCCTGTACGACGCCCTCGGCGAGGTCCTGATCAGCGGCGACCAGGTGCTGCCCACCATCTCGCCCAACGTCAGCGTGATCGTCGACCGCCCGGACGGCAACCCGCTGCGCGACTTCCTCGACTCGCTGGCCCGCCTGGAGGCCTGCTCGGAGGACACCCTCGTGCTGCCGTCGCACGGCCGGCCGTTCCGCGGCCTGCACCGGCGCATCGCCACGGTGCGGGCGCACCACCTGGAGCAGCTCGAGGTCCTGCGCGCCGCCTGCATCGAGCCGAAGACCGGGTTCGAGCTGGTGCCGGTGATGTTTGGTCGCACCCTGAGGGGCTTCCACCGCTTCCTGGCCCTGGGCGAGACGCTCGCGCACCTACACTGCCTGTGGCACGGTGGCGAGCTGGAGCGCACGGTGGACGGCTCGGGCGTGTGCCGCTTCGTGAGGAGGTAGACGGGAACCATGGGCATTTCGACGGCGACGATCTGGTGGGTGCTCGCGGGCGTCTCGGTCGCGGTGGAACTCGCGACCGGCACGTTCTACCTGCTGATGCTGGCGCTCGGCTTCGCGGCGGGCGCCGTGGCGGCCCACCTCGGCTTCGGCACCTCGCTGCAGATCGTGATCGCGGCCGCGGTCGGCAGCGGCGCGACGGCCCTGTGGCATTTCAGTCGCGCGAAGCAGCCGCGGTCCGCGCCGTCGGCCGCCAACCGCGACGTGATCCTCGACGTCGGCGAGACGGTGCAGGTCGCCGACTGGGCGGCCGACCGTACGACCCGCGTGCAGTACCGCGGCTCGTCGTGGCTCGCGCGCCTCGCCCCGGGCGAACCGGCGGGCGCGGGCGAGCACGTCATCCGCGCGGTCGAGGGCAACTGGCTGGTGCTCGCGCCGGCCGGCACCCGTTGAACGGAACAGCACAGGCAACAGGGAACCCAAGATGGAAATCGCACTGGTCATCGCCGTCGTCGCCGTCCTCTTCGTCGTGCGCACGATCAAGATCGTGCCGCAGCAGCACGCCTGGGTGGTCGAGAAGCTCGGCAAGTACGACCGCACGCTGACCCCGGGCCTCAAGTTCGTGGTGCCCTTCATCGAGCGGGTCGCCTACAAGCACTCGCTCAAGGAAGTGCCGCTCGACGTGCCGAGCCAGGTCTGCATCACCAAGGACAACACGCAGCTGCAGGTGGACGGCATCATCTATTTCCAGGTCACGGACCCGATGCGCGCCAGCTACGGCTCGTCGAACTACGTGCTCGCGATCACCCAGCTCGCGCAGACGCTGCTGCGCTCGGTCATCGGCAAGATGGAGCTCGACAAGACCTTCGAGGAGCGCGACGCGATCAACGCGTCGGTGGTGAGCGCGCTGGACGAGGCGGCCGCCAACTGGGGCGTCAAGGTGCTGCGCTACGAGATCAAGGACCTCACGCCCCCGAACGAGATCCTGCGCGCCATGCAGGCCCAGATCACCGCCGAGCGCGAGAAGCGCGCGCTGATCGCGGCTTCGGAGGGGCGCAAGCAGGAGCAGATCAACATCGCGACCGGCGAGCGCGAGGCGTCCATCGCGCGCTCGGAGGGCGAGCGCCAGGCCGAGATCAACAAGGCGCAGGGCGAGGCGTCGGCCATCGTCGCCGTGGCCGAAGCCACCGCCGATGCGATCCGCAAGGTGGCCGCCGCGATCCAGGCCCCGGGCGGCGAGCAGGCCGTGCAGCTGAAGGTCGCCGAGAAGGCGGTCGAGGCCTACGCGCAGCTCGCGCAGAAGAACAACACCATGATCGTGCCGGGCAACATGGCCGAGGTCTCGGCGCTGATCGGCAGCGCGATGGCGCTGATCAAGGGCGGCAAGGGCTGAACCGCCGGGCCGGGCCCGCGCGGCCCGGCCCCGCCGCGAGGATTCAGCGGCCGAGCCGCTGCAGCAGGCCGCCGAGTGCGGATTCGAGGTCGTTGCCGCCGGGCAGCCGTCCCTGCGGGGTGACGTGGTCGATCACGGCCGGCAGGAGCTGGGCGAGCCCGGCCGAGGCCTGGTCCGGGGAGAGCCCGGCCTGCTGCGCGATCTGTGCGAGCCCGCCCTGGCCGAAGATCCGGCCGACGTCCGCCGGCGAGATCGCCTGGTTCTGCCCGGTGCCGACCCAGGAAGCCGCCTGCGCCCCGAGGCCGGCCTTCTCGAGCTGCTGCAGCAACCCGCCGAGGCCGCCGCCCAGGCCGCCTGGCGCGCCGCCGGGGCTGCCCCCGAGCACCTGTCCGAGCAGTCCGCCGAGCCCCCCGAGGCCGCCGCCGGCACCCGAGCCGCCCTGGTTGAGCATCGACAGCAGCACCGGCAGCAGCGCGGCCAGCGCACCGCCCGGCAGGCCCGCCGGCGCCTGCGGCGCCTGTCCTGCGGGCCCACCGCCGCCACCCATGGCCGCGCCGAGCAGGTCTTCGAGCATTCCCATGTTCCTCTCCCTCTGGTCCGTGGTTGAGCAGGCTTCGGGCCGGACGCGCCGGCGGTTTCCGCCATCGTCGCGGGCCGTTCGCTCAAGTATCCTGTGCGATCTGCCCGTCGACCGCCATTGTCCCGGAAAATCATGCAGGAACGTTACGAACCGTCGGCCATCGAGCCGCAGGCCCAGGCCCACTGGGAGACGCACGGCACCTTTGCGGTCACGGAGGACCCGTCGAAGCCGAAGTACTACTGCCTGTGCATGTTCCCGTACCCGAGCGGACGGCTGCACATGGGCCACGTGCGCAACTACACGATCGGCGACGTGATCACGCGCTACATGCGCATGCAGGGCTACAACGTGCTGCAGCCGATGGGCTGGGACGCGTTCGGCCTGCCCGCCGAGAACGCCGCCATGGCGAACGGCGTGCCGCCGGCGAAATGGACCTACGACAACATCGAGTACATGAAGCGCCAGCTGAAGTCGCTGGGCTTCGGCATCGACTGGTCGCGCGAGGTCGCCACCTGCCGGCCCGACTACTACAAGTGGAACCAGTGGCTGTTCCTGCGCATGCTCGAGAAGGGCATCGCCTACCGCACCACCGGCGTCGTGAACTGGGATCCCGTCGACCAGACGGTGCTCGCCAACGAGCAGGTGATCGACGGGCGCGGCTGGCGCACGGGCGCGCTGGTCGAGAAGCGCGAAATCCCGATGTACTACCTCGGCATCACGAAGTACGCCGAGGACCTGCTCGGCGCGCTGCAGGAGTTGCCGGGCTGGCCCGAGCGCGTGCGCCTGATGCAGGAGAACTGGATCGGCCGCTCCGAGGGCCTCGAGATCGAGTTCGAGGTCGAGGGCGGCGGCACGCTCGGCATCTACACCACGCGTCCCGACACGCTCTGCGGCGTGACCTACATGGCGGTCGCGGCCGAGCATCCGCTCGCGGTGAAGGCCGCGGCGAACAATCCCGACCTGCAGGCGTTCCTCGCGGAGTGCCAGCGCACGGGCGTCACCGAGGCGGCGCTCGAGACCATGGAAAAGCGCGGCATGCCGACGGGCCTGCACGCGATCCACCCGATCTCGGGCGAGCGCGTGCCGATCTGGGTCGCGAACTTCGTGCTGATGGGGTACGGCACCGGCGCCGTGATGGCAGTGCCCGCGCACGACCAGCGCGACTGGGAATTCGCGCGCCGCTACGGCCTGCGCATCCACCAGGTCGTCCAGCCGGCGGACGGCTCGCTCGCGAACCTCGACGAGGCGGCCTACCTCGAACACGGCACGCTGATCAACTCGGGTCAGTTCGACGGGCTCGACTTCGACGAGGCCTTCGACGCCTTCGCGAAGCTGTTCGAGGCGCAGGGCAAGGGCCGGAGGATCAATTATCGCCTGCGCGACTGGGGCATCTCGCGCCAGCGCTACTGGGGCTGCCCGAGCCCGCTGATCCACTGCGCCAGCTGCGGCGCGCAGCCGGTGCCGGACGACCAGCTGCCGGTGGTGCTGCCGGAGGACTGCGTGCCGGACGGCAGCGGCAATCCGCTCAACCGCAACGAGGCCTTCCTCGCCTGCGCGTGCCCGAAGTGCGGCCAGCCCGCGCGGCGCGAGACGGACACGATGGACACGTTCGTCGACTCGTCCTGGTACTACTTCCGCTACGCCAGCGCCGGCAACGACCGCGCGATGGTGGACGAGCGCGCCAAGTACTGGATGCCGGTCGACCAGTACATCGGCGGCATCGAGCACGCGATCCTGCACCTGCTGTACTCGCGCTTCTGGACGCGCGTGATGAAGGACCTCGGGCTCACGGAGCTGCGCGAGCCGTTCTCGAACCTGCTCACGCAGGGCATGGTG
Source organism: Pseudomonadota bacterium (assembly GCA_052035645.1). GTDB lineage: Bacteria > Pseudomonadota > Gammaproteobacteria > Steroidobacterales > Steroidobacteraceae > RPQJ01. The sequence continues at coordinate 706 of JBPOHK010000071.1, read as the reverse complement.
TTGAACGAGATCTACTTCAGGAAGCCCGCCGAGGGGCGCGTCCAGTACTTCAATCCGGCGGACGTGGACGTGCAGGTGGACGACAAGGGCGCGCGCATCGGCGCGATCCTGCGCGCGGACGGCCAGCCGGTCGAGAGCGGCGGCATCGGCACGATGTCGAAGTCGAAGGCCAACGGCGTCGACCCGCAGTCGCTGATCGCGGAGTACGGCGCCGACACCGCGCGCCTGTTCATGATGTTCGCCTCGCCGCCGGAGCAGACGCTCGAGTGGTCGGACGAGGGCGTCGACGGCGCGTTCCGCTTCATGAAGCGCCTGTGGAAGGCGGTGCACCAGCACGTGAGCGGCGGTCCGGCCGGCCCGGTCGGCGAGTTCGAGCTGACCGAGTCGCAGAAGGCCTTGCGCCGGCAGGTGCACGAGACCCTGGTCAAGGTGACCAACGACCTCGGCAAGCGCCGCACCTTCAACACGGCCATCGCCGCGGTGATGGAACTGATGAACGCGCTCGGCAAGTTCGGGGACGAGTCGCCGGCGGGTCGCGCGATCGTCGGGGAAGCGCTCGAGATCATCGTGCTCGTGCTCTCGCCGGTGGTGCCGCACGCCTGCCACGTGCTGTGGCAGGAGCTCGGCCACGCGACGGCCGTGGTCGACGAGCGCGGGCCGCAGCCGGACCCGGCCGCGCTGGTGCGCAACGAGATCGAGGTCGTCG